>CAJTUV010000071.1:1405-1856 GCA_910579515.1 uncultured Hungatella sp. | reverse complement strand
TTAAGTTACCACACTTAAGAAAGATACAAACCACCAAAAGAGTTATTCCGTGTATGAGTCTACCATATTTTTCGGTGGTTTACCATACAATTATGCTGAATTTTATTGATAAAGCTTTATGCCAGTTTGAATCCTGTTTTTCGCACAAGGCTTCCTTCCGCTGGTTTGTTGCCATTACCATAGGATTTATCCTCCATTCCGATAAACTTGGGGTTACCTCCGTCATCCGGGACCTGGCTCTCTCTCCAGACTGCTATCTTTCCATGATCCACTTTTTCAGAGCCTCTTCCTGGTCTCTGGAGACGATCCGCCGCCGCTGATTCCGTACTGTGAATGGCGGCTTCCTTCTTTAATAAAGAAGGGATCTTTCATATCCTTGTAGGGGATGGGGTTAAGTAGTCCAAGGAAGGACGGCGCATGCCCGGCATTAAGAAACTTTTTCAGGAATCCG
>CAJTUV010000071.1:0-1357 GCA_910579515.1 uncultured Hungatella sp. | reverse complement strand
CGGAAATCCAGGTAAATGGCCCTGTGTCCCTTTAAGCATACGTCTCCATGACGGCCTCCAGACTGCTCATGGCTGGGAAGGGACCATCCCCCTAAAAAAGGAGCGGCGGTCCATCTTAAAGAGCTGTTTTATACCCACAAAGAGCAGTTTCTGGAAACGCAGATGGAACTCTATGGGAAGGAGGAAACCATACGGTATTACAGCGTTGACCTGCGCTGAGGGCAAAAGCTGTACCAGGAATCGCACTTTGTCCTGGTAGAAATAAACGGGATCCAAAGCAGCCTGGCAGGCACCAGCCTGGAACTGAAGCCTCTTTCCATCATCCGTCTGTACAGTTACCATTTCCGGATCGAATGCATGTTCCAGAAGTTGAAGCGGCAGACCGGGGCGTTCTGCTATCATTTCTGGTCCAAGCACATACCAAAACTCAGCTATTACCAGAAGGCGAGGGAACCGGGCCCGATGGAGCAGGTGGAAATCGAATGGAGCCGTAGAAATATCCTGAAGGCGATCCGGGCAACGGAGGTGCATATGATGATATCATGTATCGCCATGGTGATACTCCAAAGCATTTCTGTCTGTTCAGCCGGAATTGCGTATCACACCAATAATTCGAGAGCAACAGGATACGTCAGGAACTTATTGGGATTCCCTGGCTTCTTAGTAGTGTAAACTTTTACTTTTTTACTATCATTACTGGTTGTTTTTCCCATAAGTAATCTGTTCTATTTCCAACACAGTCCCTTCATTGGCAAACAATAAAAACTCCACTCCATCCTTACTCTGCATCCCTTGCTCTAAGGTTGCTATACACAAACCATTTTCATCGAAATCTTCTCTATTAATCGTTTTTTCCTGAAGAATACTCTTTCCCGCTTCCGCTGATAAACGAATTTGGGCTATCTCACCAGTTTCCACCATACTGTCCAATAATTTTATCCGATAGTCAACTTGGAGTCTCCCTTTATATACTGTCACCCATGGACCATGAATAAGAGATCTCTCTGGACCTTCTATCAATAATCCTTTTGCTTCACTTAATTCCAGCCCATTTGCTTCTGCCATTGCCTGCAGATCGACATTTTTTTTCACGCTGTAATGATTCCACATTTTAACGCCATGGTCCTCTAAAACTTTTACCACTTCCTCATTTTTCGCATAAACCCCTTGTTGATCAGACAATTCACCAAATAAAAATCCCTGGTCTGTCAAAATATACAAGTCATTCTCTATGTTTGTCAAAAGCATCACATCTGATTCAAAAGCAAGGCTCGCCCCCGTCAGAACAGGATTCGTAATGTCTCCTATTCTTCTCTCATATAACTCAGGAATATCATCCACGCAGATTTTTAACTCT
>CAJTUV010000070.1 GCA_910579515.1 uncultured Hungatella sp. | reverse complement strand
AAGTCCTGAAAGGTTATCTGCGGTCAGTGTAACAAATGTTTGACAAACCTACAATTTTAAAATTTTCTTTCTATAGCTGCCATCCACCTGATCGCCTGAACCGCCCTTAAGAACGCTAACAATCTTCTGTGACACCAAATATTGAAAGCCTCCCTGACAATAAGATATTAAAAACCCTACTGTTTCATATATAACATTTTATACATTGTATTTCCACTGTTTTATCGTGATAAAATAATAGAAAATTGTTGTATTCCAAATGATAGATTTCCTTCTCTAAAGAAAGGCAGAGGCTGCATGTATGACACAAAACAATTTTCCTCCAGACTTACTCAGTTAAGAATGGAAAAAGGAATTTCCGCCCGAACCATGAGCATAGAACTGGGGCAAAACGTAAGCTATATCAACCGAATCGAGAACGGCAAAGCCCTCCCTTCACTGACACAGTTCTTCAACATCTGTGATTACTTAGGTATCACCCCCAGGGATTTTTTTAATGAAGAAAAGAATCATTATACTACTTCCCACAAGCTGTATCAGGAAACGGAAAAACTGTCTCCCGATTTAGCCCGAAACCTTTTAGAAATCTTGAAAAAACTAAACCAGAGCACCTGACATAACACAAACTGTGTTTCCATTTATACCCCAGAGCTCTCCTGACCTTGAAGTTCAACCGTCAGCTTCTATATCGAAAAAGCCCATAATCAATTATATTTTATAACTGATCATGGACTTATTCAGATATCTAAATCTTTACCATTATTTGGAGTCGCCGTTCTTTCGAAAATCCAAATCAATACGTGGATAGGCCACGATTCCATTTTCCGGACGATAGGAGCCTTTTGGCAGTAAATAAGACCAATCCGTAAATTCCGCAGCACCCACAAAACTATATGGCTTTGTGATAATCTGGCTGTCGGAAAAACGCTGTTTCCATCTCTCCGTATTATCATAGTCTCTATCAATCTTGATAAGATAACTCTGGCACAGACGGCCGTCCCATCTGACATACTGTATCATAAGTCCTACATTATTAATACTTTGCAGATCTGTTACTCTCTGAACAGCAACCGCATCCCCAGGCATAGTGCAGTCGGCGATGGCATTCAATACGCTGTTTCTCCACTCTCCATTTAATGCGCCATTATACCAGAAATTAGCAAACGAATACAAGGTATTGTCCTCAGGTCCTGCGATGATGTTCTGACAATCTGTTAACTGTTCTCCCACTTTCACCTCTGTGGTAAGCTGAATATTGGCAAGGGGAAGGAAAGCGTTCCCCGGCACACTTTTATTTTCCGCCAGAGAAGCCGTGCCAACCAGATATCCGGTGATATTGGACCATTCCCACTTTTTGTCGGGATAAAGTTTCTTATAGCTATCTGTAGGCGGAATCACCTTCGATGCATTGTAGTAATCAAGGATACCGCTGTCGTTAACCTGTACATGGTAAATATCGTTGTTCTTATCTGTAAGGAATATTTGAACATTCCCATTTGAAGTTCGATATACCTCTGTCATGGTATATTCCGCCGGAAGATTCATATTGTAAAACATCAGATCAAGCCTGGTTTTATGTTTTGACATAATCTGGTTTACAGCCTGGGCATCTCCCACAAGATTCGGATAATCCTGTCCCCAGCAGCGCCACAGGCCATTTTTCATCTCGTCAATAGGGTTGTCGGATGTATCTGTCGCCAGACTCCACACAAGTTCCGCCTGACTCGTAAGACAAAAACTAAAAATCATAAAAAAGCACAAAGACAATGCAAAAAACTTTTTCTTCATCATTCATTCCTTCCTCACTCAAGTCTATAGAAGCCTAAAAAATCAGCACTGAAAAATTTCATAGCGCACTACGCTGCCCTCATGTGCATTGTAGGAGCCCACTTCAACCTTATTTCCATCAAAACGAACTTTTTCTGCAAATCTGTTGAGACCGTTTATTGTTTCGCTTCCGATATAGGAATCATATTCATAAATATCCCCGTTTTTCTTTAATACGTATGTACCTGTTGGCATAAATGGATACCCAGGCCCAAAAACAAGATGTATGGTCTCTCCGTCAATGGCAGTAATTGTTACGCTCTCCGAATAGTAACGGAACAAATCTCCCCAAGAATGTACTTCCCATGTCTCAACCCATCT
>CAJTUV010000069.1 GCA_910579515.1 uncultured Hungatella sp. | reverse complement strand
GGAAGAGGTTTCGCTCTCTTCCCTTTATTTCTGCCAATGATAATTATACTCTAAGGACCATATTCTACCTGGAAAAACTCCATAAAATTTTTCTTACATATAAATTTGATTACACAAATCCTCATCCAGACGGTCAGAGAGTTGTAACAAATACTCAATTCCGTAATAGTCCAATTCTGGAATCCCACACGGTTTCATTCCATCTTTAATCCACTGTTCAAAGATTGCTTCATACTTGCGAATCCCATTTCTCAAAATAAAATCTCTGCATCTTTGCAGGCACCTGCTTGACGCCTCAACCATCATGGCCTGCATAAGAAATGGCAATGCCGCTTTCGCACAATCCTCTTTTCGTAAAGTTGTCTTCATCGTACCATTTTCTGATCGGCAAAAATGCTCATCAAAAATAGCTCCGGCTAGTGAATGCAAATGATTAATGTCATTTGGATCCAAAGCCGATGCAAGCTCCAGATGATAGAATGCCTGTTGATCCTGATTCAATTTGTGCAGATATCCAAACACAAGATAATGGTTCACATCATTCATGGGAAACTCTTCCAACAAGGTTTTCAACGTTTGAAATTGCTCTTCATTATTGCCAAGTTCTCTGTATGAGGTAGCAAGATTACGCAAAAGCGTCTCCCGATGCTCCGGAATCTGTTTTAATAACTGTGGAATCAGTTCAACTATGATATCAAAACGTCTCACTCCTATGTAAGCATTTAAACAGGCCATCAGCTGATCACTGTCAATTTTTTTACAGCTTGTGTACCTTTTTCCATCAACAATTTTTACATTCAATACCTCATCGGCATATTGAATCGCTTTATCCTGCGTCTTATAATTGTCCGAATATGTATCTGCCAAATAACTCTTAAAATCCAGGCTGGCCGGATACTGCTGTTCTGCAACCTCAAGGATTAGTTTCGTCAACTGTTGCTGCCCTTCCTGACCACGGAATAAATGATACATACTTCGGAAGTTTCCCTCAGTCAGATAGCCTTCTGTCAGGGTTTGCTGCAATATATTCTGAATCTCATAATAATCAGGATTCGGTTCTGCAAAAGCCTGTCTTAGCTTCAATACAGCGTTATCTCCCGAATATTGCAGCGTACTCATTGCTTCCTGAATTTTTAGAGCAATATTTTCCTGTACATCCGAGACCTTAAGCGACTGTCCTGCTTTTTTCAGCTCTTCCCGCAAACGCCCGTTTTCTTCCTGCAGGGCTGCATAATCAGCTTTGGTCTGTGCAAGTTCATTTGCAATATCTTCTTCTCCATTATTTAAGTAATCAATCAGGTTTTCGTGCACAAAAGGAAAGGTTTCATGAACCAAGTTATCTGCTTTCGCTGGCACCTTTAGTCTGGAACTAATTGCTTTACGCACCATCTCTTGGATGGAAAACATATTCCCAGCAGGATTGTCCCCATCATATCGGATCACGTTAAGCCCCCGAATATCAAACTTCAGGTCGGTCTTTTCGTCACAAAGGAGAATCGTTTTTCCTTTTACCATTGCATGACGGATTCCAAGCTCATAAGCAACGTTCCAATTACCATTAGACAGATCTGCAATCACTAATTCTGATTCCGCCAAATGATGAATGATATTGGTTGTAATGCTTCCAGGCTGCGCCTGGATATCCTCCCGTGTTACCACAAATCCTTTCTCCATTGCGGGAATCATCATATATAGCTGATAGACTGTATTAAACCTGTCTATCATAACTTGTTCTGAGCCCCCGTAAGGCATAATCGCATAACATACCTTATCCATAAATCTATCCCCTCCTTTTGATTTTGTTCATTTATATATAACGCAAAATACGACATTTTGTGACAAAAGTAACTTGTCCCGTTTTTAGAACGATATAATGAACCTCTACTTTTAAAACGAGGCTTTGGATAAACTGAGGTAAGATAAAATTACGTCGTTTGGGCCTTTATTGAGTCAGAAAGGCAAGTTTGATGAATTGTTATTTCCGGTTCGGTTTTCTTTTAATAGACAGCAGCTTAATATAATCATCAAATTCAGCAGTATTAGTCGGTTCAAACATTACCCATTTTCCATCACGATAGGTTTCTGCTTCATCATACCGCCTACAAACAGCAGCAGAAAGCGTATCTCTTATATCTTCAAATTTTGTTCTTTCATCTTTTCCGAAAATAATCATGAAACCCACACAATTACTTTTCGCATATAGACAACAAAGTGTTTTTCCACCTCTTCGATATTTATACTCGTAAATCCAATTCTTTCCACCAGTATTCCATAATCGATCCATTTCATATTTTTCATCAATAACCGAACATAACTCTTGCCAAACTTCAAACAAAGATTGACCGAGCAATTCAGTCATGGTTGATTGAGACGGTATATTTTCAAGCATTGTATTCCCTCCATAAACTTCGTTTTCATTCTTTATCAATGTCAGCGCCTATCAATACTGATCGTTATAATTTTATCTTCATCACATTTTCCTCTCTTAAAATAGATTATTTTGTCAAATCAAGCACCATCTATACCCTACCAGTCTATTTCCTTGCCAGCCGGGGGCTGCCAGCGAAATTTCTTTAATACTTGCAAAATCCAGGTTCATAGTATATAATGAACGTAGAAAGAGCACCCACTCCAAAGCGGATGCTCCCGAATAGACTATCTACCTCTCAATGAGAGGCGCCTCTCCTGTGGACCAGACAGGAGGGGCATTATTTTTTTCGCCTGTTCTTCCTATCTCTGTCGAGAAAGGCAAGCAACGCCACAATCAAGCTGCCAAAGGACATCAGCAGAGCCAATATCCCTATGAAAATCGAGATGATCTCATAAGCCGTCATAAGCGCCACCTCCCTTCCTATGTATTCCGGCAAGCCGGTTTCATTGGCTCGGGAGGCTGCCACCCTGTCATGGGTACTCTTCCATGAGGGAATTATAACAGAGATCTGCAGAATTGGCAACCAGGCTTTCATGCCCCTGGCTCTATGCTGGCTCTGAAAAATAATGTCATATTAATGTCACGAACCATCAAAGAACCCCTGAAAACCATTAGTTTTACGTTGATAAGGAGTAAGCGCCAAATATTCCTGCGGATTTTCTAATCTCATGAATTCCTCTATGAT
>CAJTUV010000068.1 GCA_910579515.1 uncultured Hungatella sp. | reverse complement strand
CTTCTCCAGGATCCGCAGCGCTGAATACGGCGCCTCCTCCAGCCATTCGTCCACGATCTGCTTGTACGGGTCCATCTTTGTTGGCTTGGGTTCGCTCAATGTGTACTCCGGCTTCTGCGGCGATTCCGCGTACCGCTTTGCTGTCCGTGGGTCCATGTGGTACTTCCGTCCCAGCTCCACATAGTTCAGCCCTTTTTGTCTGTCGCTTCGGATATCCATCCACTGTGCTCCTTTCATGTCCTGACTCCCTTTCCGGGCTCTTTTTCGCCCTATTGGGAGTCTATCTCTTTTTTTCCTCCTTCGCCACAAAACTACATTTTTTCCTCGGCGTTTTCTTTCATTTTATCACTGGCGCTGACACCTGTCAGCGCCATTTGAAAATGTCGATTTTCGCCGGAATGGAGTGTCGTTTTTAACAGGACAGCATACAGGTGTTATACAGCCTTAACCACCATCCAACTTGCCGGTTTGAAGTCCGTCAAGCCATGCTTTATCAGCTTGTTTCAGGCTTGACGGACGAAAACGGCAAGTATAATTATGCAATGGCTGTACACTTTTACCCGCCATTTTTCGACATTTTCTGTTCGGCGAAAAACTACAAAATTGCATTGGCGCTGACATTATATGCACTTCGGGAAAACGAGCTGGAAGTATGGGAATGTCGCAAAATGGTTTGGCATTTCCACCGAAAAGGTGTCAAAAATCAAGTCCGACCCCAACGGAACCTCGCCTAAAAGGGGTATGTACTACTGCGCGAGGTACTACACCCACATGGATTGCCCGGATAAGACTTATTACAGCCCCAGCGGTTTTGTCGCAAACTTCAATGTGGAGGAGTTTTTAGCCAAAGAAAGCGCCTCGGAGAAAAAGCGCAACAAGGCCGCTCAACAGGAAGCCATGCTCAATGAGTTGGTGGAGAAATGCGCAACGGGTGAAATCATGCCCTACAACTATTGGGAGCACATTCCGCCTCAGCTCTACTCCCAGAACGCCAGCCAGTTTAAGAACGCCTGGAATATGTATCATGACGCACGGATTGCCAAAGCCATGGGCAACCGGGATTGCCAGATACTCTGGCTGTACGGCGAAAAGGGCACAGGAAAGACCAGCCTGGGCAAGCTCTACGCCCAGCAGATGGGGCTTCCGCTCTACATTGCCCACCCCGGAAACGACCCCATGGGGGGCTACCTCGACCAGCCCATTATCCTGCTGGACGAGCTGCGGCCAAAAGAGGGCTTTACGTACAAGGAACTGCTCCAATTCCTCGACCCCTACACCCAGACCGCCACCAAATCCCGCTATTTTGACAAAATCGCAATGGCGGATTACATCATCGTAACGTCCGTGTACTCGCCAGCGGCATATTACAAAGCAATCATGCCCGCCGCCTCTGATATTGATTCCGCTGTGCAGCTCTACCGCCGCATTTCTCGGGCGTGGCACGTCACAAACGGCACCATCCAGGCCAGCCGGTATGATTTATCGTCTGGCCGCTTCCTTCCTCTGGGCACCCGCAAGAACCCCCTGGCCGATTATTTGAACGGGCTGGCGCTCACCCAGAACGCAAAGCGTCCCGACCCGCTGGACGTACTGGGCAAAACCGCGGATGAATACGACCCGGAAAAGCACCAAAATGGGGGTGCGGACGAAAACCTGGACCAAACTGAGGTGGAGGTATCCGCATGTATAGCTATGAAGAACGGAAAAAAGCAGTGGAACTATATATCCAGTATGGGTATAGGGCAGCGGCAGTAATCCGAGAACTGGGTTATCCAGACCGGCATACTCTCAAGAGATGGGCCAGGGAGTACGAAGAAGATAGAGACCTGCACCAGAGATATCGTTGTGCAGGAAAATATAGTAAGGAACAAAAAGAAGCCGCGTTAAAACACTACGCAGAACATGGCCGGTGCGCAGCTCAAACCACAAAGGCTTTGGGATACCCAAGTCCCACTGTTTTTCGCAGATGGCTGAATGAGACGTTTCCAGACAGGGAAAAACGTTGCGTATCCGGGAAAGCAATGGTAGAATATCCTCAAAAAGAGAAGAAGCAGGCTGTTATCGACTTATGTGCCCGTCAGGGTTCGGCGCAAGAGGTTGCCGCCGCCCACGGGGCAAGCCGCGTGTCCTTATACAAATGGAAGAAGCAGCTGCTTGGCGAGGAGCGATATTCAGCCATGCCCAAAAGGAAAAATCCAGCGTCAGAAGATGTTGCCGCTTTGGAAAAGCGAATTGAGGATCTGCAAGCCCAGGAGGCCGCATTGGCCGAGAAGCTTTATCGGGCGCAGCTGGAATATGACATTCTTGAAAAGGCGGCTGAACTTCTAAAAAAAGCCCAGGGCGTCAATCTAAAAGCAATAAACAATCGAGAAAAGGCCGAAGTGATTGACGCCCTTAGAGATAAATATCGGCTAAAAGAACTTCTCTCGGTTCTGCATATGTCAAAAAGCAGCTATTGTTATCAAGAGAACTGTCTGCACAAACCAGACAAATACAAGGAGCTTCGCACGGAAGTACAGACTATCTTTCACACGGCGGACAAACGTTATGGATACCGCCGTATTCACGCAAGCCTGAAGAAAAGTGGGCGTCCAGTTTCAGAGAAAGTTGTCCGCAGACTGATGAAGGAGGAGGGGCTGGCGGTTCTCTACGTAAAACGTAAGAAATACAACGCCTATGCCGGCGAAATAAGTCCTGAGGTCCCCAACCTTGTCAATCGAGACTTCCATGCGGAAACGCCCAATACCAAATGGCTTACCGACATTACTGAATTCAGCATTCCTGCCGGCAAGGTCTATTTATCTCCAATCATTGACTGCTTTGACGGGCTGGTTGTATCCTGGTCTATTGGAGTCTCGCCAAGCGCCGATTTAGCAAACACGATGTTAGATGAAGCGATATCTCTTCTGAGGAACGGTGAGCTCCCTGTCGTTCATAGTGATCGAGGCTCTCATTATCGCTGGCCAGGCTGGATTGATCGGATGGAAGGAGCAGGACTGACCCGTTCCATGTCAAAAAAAGGATGTTCCCCAGACAATTCGGCCTGCGAAGGATTCTTTGGCCGACTTAAAAACGAATTCTTCTACGGCAAGCGGTGGAAAGACGTTTCCATAGAGGAATTTATTGGACTTTTGGATGGCTACATCCGCTGGTACAATGAATGCCGCATCAAAGAGTCACTTGGCTGGATGAGTCCATTGGAATACAGGAGAAGCCTTGGACTGGCTGCATAATAATTATGGAGGTAGAGTATGAAAGCTGGAGATTTGATCGATCTGCTTATGTCGTATCAGAACGATGATGAGATTGAAATTGAGATTTATGAAACAACTTCAGGTCATTACATCGATACGACTGCCAGCATTTCCATTGTGGAAAATGACGCGTTTGTTCCTACGTTGAAAATTGACGTGGAAGCGGGCAAGTTCAAAGATTTCCTTTGATTTGAGATGGCATTGCTTAGGCTTTTAGGTCCAAGTAAATGTCCGCACCCCCAAGTGGTGTAAAAGTGGTGTAATTCACAAAATTCCGATTGCTTCATTATGCTGTGAACCTATTGAAAACACTGGGGTTTTTGTTGCTTGCAAAGGGGTGAAATGAATTTCCAATGCTTTTAAATACACGTTTCCACCTCTGACGAAGCCCCGGCGGGGGCGTCTTCTATAATTAATTTACTATATCAGAGAAAGGGCCG
>CAJTUV010000067.1 GCA_910579515.1 uncultured Hungatella sp. | reverse complement strand
GCATTTTTTCAATCGTATCTGTATCGTCCCGAAAATGCTCCTCCACAATTTCCCGTGGCAGCTTACGCACAAGCAATTCCACTTCATTAACATCAATCAATTTCAAAATCAGCATTTCCTCTGTCATTTTATAGAACTCAAATATCACATCGGTCAGCTTTTCCGCTGACAACTCTGTATTCGCAATGCCAGAAATGGTCTGATACAGCTTGCGGTTGACAGTTTCCTGCTGTTCTTGAATAACTTCAAACAAAAGTAATTCTTTTGATTTATAAAAGAGATAGAAAGTTCCTTTTGGAATATTAACCCGTTTCACGATTTCATCGACTGTCGTGCGGCGGACGCCATACTTTGCAAGGCATTTTGCCGCTTCTTCTTTCAGCCGCTTTCTGATATATTCCCGTTCCTGCTCTGAATAGCTCTTTGGCACTTTACCGCCTCCCATTTGACTAATTTCGCTTATACAGTCATTATATACATTTTATAAAACTCTGTCAACATTCTATTTCATAGAAGTTTATATCGTTTATGAGAAATAGCAGAAGTTTTTACCATCCGAAATACAAAATATGCTGTTCCGTTGGTATTATCAATGCTTTCACAATTTGGGCAAACCAAAAACAAGAGGGTAAGAGATTCATCCCTACCCTCTGATTTTAACTCTTTATGCGTATATGATTTCCACGTTCACAATCTCCCTCGCACAAGCCCTTATGTTATTGAGCTGCCCTGTCCATTCTAAGGCGTTTTCTTCCTTTAGGCATTCCGTTATGCCTTGCGCCTGTTTCATGCCCCCTATGAGCCGTTCAAAGCGTTCCTGCGCTTGTCTGTCGATGTCGGCAAGGTATGTATTCAGCTTGCCGCTTGTGAGAAGATTGGTGTATGTAACCTTGCGGTAATGCTTCAGATATTCTAAGTGTCTCTGTCCCCATATGCCTATCGGCTGTTCTTCTTCGGTGGGTAATCTCAAATCGGGTATAAGATACCCATTTTCTTCATGGTATGTGCCGCCTAACTGTTCAAATAATGATTTTGCCATTTTCTATTTCCTCCAGATATGATAGTCACTCCACATATTTGTGTCTGCTGTCTTAAACACAATTTTTGAGTTTTGTCCTTATCTGGTTTCATACTTAATCCAAATTGGAATATTCATTTGCACCCTTGTGGGACTGTGCCATACAGTCTTTAGGGGAAGAAAATAGCCGCCACTACCACCATAGTGACGGCTGACCTCATAAGAGGTTAAAACCACTCATTGTTGAAGGTAGGCCGCTTCTCTGGCTTTCCCTTGTGTATTTAATATAGCATATTTAGAATACAGTTTCAAGAACTTTTGATCAGAGCAAACCTCTGGCTGGTATCTGTTTGATACAAAAGGGTATCTGTTGACAAGGTATCAGGTGGCGCCTGACAAAAAAGATATTTTCTTTGCCCCGAAGGGATTCACGAGGGCCATGCTATAAATTGCATTTGCTTTTCATTGTATGCCATGACGAATTCCTCCTTTAGAGTAGTTTAACATTTTTTATTTTAGTGCACTATATATTTTTTCACAATATTAGTGCGCTAATTTTGTGAATTATTACCATCAGTATATAGTAGAATTATCTCTTAAGTCTGCTGAAGAAAGCATAATAAAATTTGCTCTGCCGATCACTCCTGTCAAAATAAGAAAAACTATATGGGCTTATCTGGATATTCATCTCTATTTCAAAGTTTTGACGGCTCTTTTGATTCTGTGTGTCTAAAATCAACCCACAGGCAAATGTCTGTAAAGCAAACAACGCCAGAAAACAGGAAGTAATAAAAGTAGGAACGTATGGAATGCTGGAAACAATACTCCACAATCCTGCTCTGAACCTCCGGCGGCATCTCACACAGGACTACATTTTCATAACGGTCAATCCCCTCCAGTACTGCCCTGAGCCCTTTCACGGCCGGAACCATTTCATAGACACAGTACTTATCCTTTCTGGAATGAAGCTTCTCCACTAGGTTCTTAGGAGGCCTTCCTCCATAAATCAGCAGCATCTGCCTCGACGGGTAAATCCTGGTATAAATCCAGCTCCATAGCAACACCCAGGCGACAATCACCGCCAGTTCCACAAAGGTCATTTCAACCAGCCGCATTGGGTTCATATAATCCCTGCTGATGATGCAAAGCTGGATATACATGAGCACATTGGAGCACAAGAGCGCCAGAATCTGGGAATACAGCACATCCATCAGCCGCAGATATCCCAGCTTGAATCCGTCATACAGTTTGGTAATCAGAAACAGGATTAAGGTGTAGCTGCCGCTAACCGCGTAATTGCCTCTATGGTAAAAGGATAACTTAATATGATGCATGTAATGACCGTACCAGGCCCAGGCAGAGAGTAAGGTTTCTATCAATAACAGCAGCGTACTTTCGAAAAAAACAAGAAGTTTTTTATAGCGGTATCTTCTTCTCATGGTATCTTCTTTTTTACCCTTGTTCTGTCATGTCTAATTGTGGTAAACTAATAGTTGGAAAATATACCTTATTTAAAATAAATCGTTACAATTTTTTGAAAATTTGCTATACTGACATGGGAAGCAGGCCATGCTTATTCCAGGAAAGGTAGGATGGAAAAGATATGTTATGTTTATATTCTGAAAGAAACATTCCACATAAACTGTTAAATATAAAAATTCCCTGGAATGAATATTTTATAAAAAAGAGGGTTACCAGGTTTTTCGATGAGACAGATATAAAGATTGTGGAAGCAGTAGAAAACAGCAGCCTTCTTAACGCCAGTACAATTTATGGGAAATTCTCTGATATGCCAATCGGAATCGGCTGCTTATCCGAAGGATGTAAAACATTATTATGCATCAATCATGCAATTAAGACGGAGAAAATTACAGAGTACATTTTTAATATTACGTCATGTGGCGGAAATGCCATAAATTATCTGATAACAGTAATGGCAAAAGATATTGATATAAATTGTTATTGTGAACATAAAGATTTTGGCGAAAACAGGGAGAATATAAAAGTAAAAGTAGGAAATAAAGTTGTGACCAATATTTTAGATGCCAAACAGGAATATATGGAGATGGACAGAGAAGATTTCTAATTGGGGTGGATGGAAAGGTATAAAGATTTAAAATTCAAATCAGAAGATGGATTAGATATATGCTTATCTTTGAGAGGAAGCAGAATCATTGTAGAAGGGGATTCCGGGGCCGGAAAGACATATTTATAGAAACAGTTAAATAATCAGGACATACAAAATGTATATCCTGTATGTTATGAGAATGTAAAAAATAATAACAGTTATGAAGCAATTAAATGTTTTATAGGAGAAAGCAGTGGGATCATCGTTGTTATTGACCAAGCCAATGATGTACTCAGACTGCGGCCTGACTTTGCGAAATTTATAGACTGCGATGAAAAGAATCAGTATATCCTCTTTGGGCGAGACCTGGAGATTGATTATGATCTAAGTGAAGTAGCTACTCTGAAAATAAATAATAACCAGGCTACCTTAGAATATAAGTTTTTGGATGTTGTGAGGTAGTCTTATGGTTTACTTATATTGTGAAGATGATAAAGGCGGATTTCATTTAATAAATTTGTTAGATGCGATTTATTTTGGCAAGAAGCTTGTAGTCAGAAGTTTAAAAGGAATATACAAGCTGGGAAGAAAAATAGAAGATATTGCACACATGACGGGTAAAAGCGATTATGCTGTTATTATCTATGATAACTCGCCGGGAAATAAATGTGTTAAAAATGAATTGGAGCTGGCATATGAAAGAATTAAGGAATTAAAAATAGATAATGTTTATTTTATACCAATTATATGGTAAGCGCCAAATATTCCTGCGGATTTTCTAATCTCATGAATTCCTCTATGATT
>CAJTUV010000066.1 GCA_910579515.1 uncultured Hungatella sp. | reverse complement strand
AGCCAAGTAATACGTCGGGAATCCCTTATTAATATCCACCACAGCGCAGCCGGTAACGGCAGGCGCGACGGTTGCCGAAAGGCAGAAAAAAAATATTTGACTGTATGCTAACCAATAACGCTGACCAGTCAGTTCATGATCAGAAAAAAACATGGACAGGATGGGAAATCACGGAACCAAGCTGAGGGAATGTAAGGCCCTCAGGGCAGGGCTGGAATCCTGCCCTCCTACGTTGAACGAGGGTGAAGGCGCAGAGACTGTAAGGCACAGGGTCTTAGAAATAAGATTCAGAAAGACAGTCCAATTTCTGCCGTGTATATAAAGCATACGGCAGTCTATGCTCGCCGGTAGCCAGACCAGCAAGGAGGGAACTCCAAGAAGCAGCATAGAGTGAGATTGAATATAAAAAGAGATATGCTGACTGGGAATCAACATACCTCCTGTCCTTTAAAACATACTTTTAACAAACACCTTATAATACTCATCATCAAGCAGAATCAAAGACTTCTTTCCGTCTTTCCATTCAATGGCGATGAGATATTCTTTGGAGGATTTCTTCTTACCTCCTATGCCTGCAACAGCTCCAACTCCTCCAAGCAAGGCCACTCCCAATGCGCCTTTTAGAAATGAGTATTCGGATGAATTGACATTATTCTCGTCTAGAACCTGATATGAGGAAATTTGCTCCTTTATTAATGAACCCGTTGCTATTACATCAATATATTCTCTACCTGACATCAACGTGGTTTTACTAATACACTGCCCTTTTCCTTTCCCCTCTAATACGTAATTTATTTTTTTCTTTCCCATTATAAATACTCCTTTCACATTTTACTTATAGTAACACGTTGTTAGATAATATTCAATCTTATAAACAGAAAATAGCATCCTTCAAAATGCAAATAGATGATGTACGAAAGTCTATTGTCACTTTAGAAAAAACAAATTTTGATTATCCTGGTTTAACAGGAAAACAGCTTATTTCATTTAAAGGCTTTGAGCCAGAAAATCTCCAATCCCACATCACCCAAATCAACGACATCCAATCCCGTTACAGCGCGCTGCAGCCACAGTTCAGAGATGTTCTGTTTGACACCGGAGAAGCCCAGCTATATGCACAGGCCCTTAGTGATGTAGATTCCTCACAGGCGGCACTCCTGCTCTCTACACAAGGACTCGCAAACGCACAGATTCAGCGTGTATTGGCCGCAAACGGGATGACTGCAGCCGATCAGTATCAGGCGATGGCAGACGCAGGATTACTAAAGGCAAAGCAGTCCTTAACTGCTGCGCAAGCCCAGCAGACCCTGCAGACGGTATTAGGAACCGATGCCGATATCAACGCCGCCATGGCTTCTCTCGGACTTTCTGCAGCTGCGGGAGCAGAAGAAACACAAACCGTCAAACTGACTGCCAAAAAGCTCCAGGAAGCGGTAGCAAGCGGTAAGCTGACCCAGGCACAAGCACAGGAAATCGGAATGAGAACCGGTGTCCTGATCAGCATGAATGCCCAAAAAGCCATTTTCCCCCAGCTAATTGCCCGTATGAAAGCCATGGCTATTGCCATCAAAGAACAGATTGTATTAAATATCCAATGGGCAATGAGCAATCCGTTTCAGGCCCTCGCGTTAGCCGGTGTGGCATTGACCGGCGTCGCAATTGCCGCATATTCCTATTATAAGAAGCATCTTGAGGAAATCCGGCAGGAAACAGAGAGGGCCACTGAAGCTTACAAAGAAACTTCCTTATCCATCGATGACTATGCATCCAAATATAAGCAGCTGCATGACGCTCTTGCCGAAGCAAGAGGGGATGAGGAAAAAACTTATGAGATTAAAAAACAGATCCTGGAGCTCCAAACAGAATTAAATGATAAGTATGGCGACGAATACGGCAGAATTAACCTGGTCACGGATGCCTACAAGGATCAGACCACCGCCATTAAAGCATATGGTAAGGAGGCTGCCCAGGCTTATCTTAATGAAAATGAAAAAGGCATCAGAACTGCCAAAGAAAAGATGACCGGCAAAGACCACTACAATCTCAGTTATACCGGTATTGTGTCATTTTCCGAGGAAGGAAAGGCGCTGAAAGAAATTGCGGAAAAATACGAAGCCCAGGGCGTCAGACTGTCAGACGATCTTTCAGACGGCACCCTGTTCTCTATTCATTTAGAGGCTGACCCTCAATCCGCTTACGACACCATTAATGCATTTGAAAATGATGTCCGTGAAAAGGCAAAGGAATTCGAGGATGAACATATTTTTGATGATATCCTTGATGTCTCCTCTAAATCCTTAAATAGTGCAAAATCCATTATTGATGACTACGGAGAAATCTATAAAACAGCACTGCTGTCAGAAATTGCCGCAGATGACGGAGAAGGAGGAAAAGCCCAGGCCTTCCATAAAGCGACCGAAGCTGTGGAAGCATATAACGAAGCTGTCCTGAAAAGCGAAGATCCCTATAATGATAAAAATGTTGCCAGGGCAAGACAGAATCTGCAGTCCATTCAGGATGAGTTAAATGGTGAAGATTGGGAAGAATATCGTTCCGTTGTCCAGGAAGTCTTTGACGAAGCTGATACAAAGTTATTTGACTTTAACCAGCGTCTGCAGAATGACGACAGCCTGAAAGCGCTGGCCGAAAATCTGAAAGGCTTCACGAACTTAGATTTAGAAGCATTCAACCAGACGAAAGAAAATGAATCATTTGAAAAGTTAAAAAAGTCTGCGGAAGTATCCGTAGAGGAACTGATTGACAGCTTAGTAAGGCTTGGATATGTACAAGAGAAGGCTGTTTTTGCAAAACCCCTGAAGCTTCCGGCCTTCAGCACAAAATCCTTTACCAAACTGACGGAAGACCTTTCCTCTGTTATGAATGTATACCAGAAGTTTTCCGATAACCTGTCCAAAGGAGTGTCTGTGCCCGTCGACGCCAAATCCTTGGAGGAATTATCGGATGAATTCGGGGATGTGAAGGGCTATGATGATTTTGTAACCGCATTGGGATCTTCCTCCACTACGCAGGCGCAGGCAGAAGCCATAACTAAAGACCTGATAAGCAATTACCTTGATATGAAGCTGACTCTGGGAGACTGTACCAGTTCCCAGAAAAAATATGTTATTTCGCAGTTAGAATCCATCGGGGTAACAAACGCGGCTGTGCTTGTGGAAGAAAAACTAAAAAACCAGGAAGCCGAATTATACCTGCAAAACCAGAACCTTTCTTCTATTATAAAAGATACCACTTCCTTTACAGAAGAAAAAATACAGAGCCTGTTAAGAGAAGCTGAGGCAGAAGGCTTCGCCCAAAGTGCGATTGCCGGGCTTATTGCACAGGAAATCGCGCTGAATGAACAGGGGCTGAACTTAAGCTCACAGATTGAAGAATTATATAATCTGGCGGCAGTAGCCGGTATTGCAGCATCTTCTTTAGGAAGCGCAACCGCAGGCGGTGTGGACCCCTATGCCCATGGCGGAAGCTATGATCCTGCCGCCAATATTGCACACCAGATAAAGGAAGGATTAAAAGAAAAAACCAAGGCAGAAATCACCCGGATAAAACCACAGGATTCCGGAACGGGCACAGGAGCCAGCTCTGCTGATAAATCCTCCAAAGAAGCCGAAAAAGACATCCTCTCCGATCTGAACTCCGAGATGGATAAATACCAGTCCAAGCTGAAGGCGGTCAGGGATGCCCGCGAGACCTACAACCGGCACGGCAGAATCTCCCTCGACCAGGCACAGGACATTCTGGATGCGGATTTCAAGCTTCTTGCCGCCTACGGGGACGAGGAAGCGGCCCTCGAGAGCCTCGGCAAAGCAAAGCTCAACGAGATGCAGATCCAGCTTGCCAGGAATGCCATCCATACCATCAACAGCATCACCACCGAAGCCGCGGCAGTCCAATATCTGGCAGGCGCAAATGAAAACCTGGCGGACGCCACCCTCGACGCGACAGAGCAGGCACTGAAGCAGGCGGTTGCCTTTGCCAAAACACGGGGAGACATGCAGGGGG
>CAJTUV010000065.1 GCA_910579515.1 uncultured Hungatella sp. | reverse complement strand
CCAGGCCCAAACCGCCCGCCATATGGTCCGCCGCCAGGTCCAAACCGTCCGCCATATGGTCCGCCGCCAGGTCCGAACCGCCCGCCGTCCGGTCCACCGCCATGGGGGCCGCCGCCAAGTCCGAAGCCAAGATGGCTTCAGGATATTATTCAGATTCTTTTCATGAACGAAATGCAAAACCGCCGCTGCAGGACTGGAAGATGTTGATACAGAAATTTAGAAAAGATTAAGTTGTAGTTTTTTTGGTTACCATTTACAATGTATAAAAAGAAACTACAGCGAAACGAATAGAAGGAAGTACTTTATGAATAAAATATTAAAGAGAATCACCATCCTGGCCGGAATTTTTCTGGTAGCAGTAGGTGTTTATTTTATTACGTCTTTAAATAGAATGAATCAGTCAGAAACTGTATATACCGCTATGGAGGCGCCGACGCTTCCGGTGGTATATACAGACTTGTTTGGGATGGAGAAAAACCGCCTTATTGGGTACCGGCAGGAGATGGATTCCGATGTGGTCAGAGATTTTTTGACTGTGCTTCCAGAGGACAGACAGTTAAAACTATATTTGGAAGGATATGGCGTCAGTTTATATAACATCTGCTATGAGATTCGAAGCCTGGATATGGAGCAGCTAGTGGAACGGACAGAGGTGGAGACATGGAGCACGGGAAAAGAAGAAGATACGATTATTCTTCCGATTCAAAATCTTTTGGTTGCCGGATGTGAATATATTCTTCATATTACGCTGGAAACAGAACAACATGGAAGTATCCATTATTATACCAGGATTTTATATCCGGAAAATGATTATGGACAGCCGATGGTGGAACTGGCCAGGTCCTTTTCCACAAAGACTCTTTCAGGCAGACAGGCGGCGGATTTGGTGACCTATTTAGAGACAACGGATACAGCGGATAATTCTTCTCTGGGAAATGTTACTATCAAATCAAGCTTTTCCCAGTTGACTTGGGCGGGACTTGAGATGGAATTAGTAGGCGATATGCAGGTGGATTTGCGAGAACTGGATGGGATCATGGGTCAGGTCAGAGTCATCTACCAGGTACGCAGAATTTCTGAAAGTGGAGAAGAAGAGCTTTATGACGTGGAAGACTATTATACCATGAAATGGAGTGAAAAGCGTATCTATCTGATGGATTTTAACAGGGAGACCAATCAGGTTTTTTCTGGAGGAAGGGAATTATATTATGGAAGGAGAATTTTGTTAGGCATTGGAAATGACAGCACAGTGACCCAGCTTAAGAGCGATAATGGACGCTATTTGGCATTTGTGTTTAACAGGGCGCTATGGTGGTTTGACCAGACAGAAAATCAGGCGACAAAAGTATTTACCTTCCGAGACGGAACCGATGACAGCGGCCGCAGCGACTTCAGACAGCATGGAATTAAGATCTTATCTGTGGAGGATAATGGAAATCTGGAGTTTATGGTGTATGGTTACATGAACAGAGGTAATCATGAGGGATACCAGGGGATTGGCCTTTATAGCTATTCCTATGACGGAAATGTAGATGAGCGCTTTTTTATTGATTCTACAAAATCTTTTGACAGAATCAGACAGGATGTGGAAACACTCAGTTTTTACAATGGCAGAGGAATGCTGTATCTGTATCAGGATAATACTGTTTTTGGCATTGATTTATACAGTAAAGAATATATTGTTGTGGCGGACAATTTGGCGGAAGGCGGTTATGCAATCAGCGGAGACAAGTCCCGCCTGGCCTGGCAGGAAATGAAAAACGGAATGGCTTCGGATTTAATCCATGTATTTGATATGTCGTCAGGAACGAAACAAGAAATAAAAACTTCAGATGGTTCTTTATTAAGAATCTTGGGCTTTGTACAAAGAGATTTTGTATATGGGCTGGCCCATTCTGACGACATGTGGATTATGAATGGCAGAAAGAGAGAGCTGCCAATGTATGCAATAGAGATTGTGAATCATGATTTAGAGGTCCAAACAAGATATGAAAAAAGCGGCTACTATGTCGCCAATGTTTTTGTGGAGGATGGCAGAGTTCACTTAGACAGGCTGGTGAGGCTGGATGGCCATGAATATGTGTATCATGACAGTGATACCATTGTCTGCAATGAGGCTTCTTCAGAATCTTATATGGAGGGGATAGGCTGGTTTGCTTCGGAAATACGGAGAAAGTTATATTTTATACAGTTAGATAAGGAGGTCAATAACCGGTCAGTAAAGGTCTCAATGACCAGAAGGCTTACGTACGATGCATCTGAAAAACTGGATTTAGGAGGACGAAATAAAAATACAGATATGGTTTTTAAAGCATATGGCCGTGGAAAATTACAGGGAATCTATACAGACTTTTCGGATGCTGTAAAAGCGGCCTATGAAGTAATGGGATTCGTCACAGACGGAAATCAAAAAATATTGTGGAACCGCGTTAACCGGGACACAATAAGAAACATTCGTGATCCACAAGTAGCGGCCGGTGAACTAATTATGAATATTGAGGGACTGGAAAAGGGCAGACAGGTCGGAGAGAATTTGTTTGTTCTGGATGTAAGAGGCTGTATTTTGAACCAGGTCCTTTATTTTATCGGTCAGGGAATTCCTGTAATTGCTTATACAGAAGACGGAAATTATGTCTATTTAAGCGGATATGACCAATATAATGTGACCATTTTTAATCCATCCACTAATGAAACGAAAAAAATGGGTCTAAACGACGGTTCTGCCTACTTTGAAGCTCTGGGAAATGATTTCATCTGTGCGGTTAGAACAGAATAAATTTTGTAATAAAAAATTAATATATTAAGAAGAACAGGCGTTTTCTTTACAAATTAGAAAGATATGGTATAATGTTCATATAGGCAATAAGCAGTATGGACAACTCATCAGCCTCCTTAGTTGGGACTGTTACAAAAATATATTGATATAGAGGTGCAGTATGGAACAGTATGTAATGAAAGGCGGCAATCCGCTGGTAGGAGAAGTGACGATCAGTGGTGCGAAAAATGCAGCCCTTGGTATTCTTGCAGCGTCCATTATGACAGACGAAGATGTTATTATTGAGAACCTGCCAGATGTAAGGGATATCAACGTACTATTAGAAGCCATTCAGGAAATTGGAGCAACTGTAAACCGAATTAACCGTCATACCGTAAAGATTAACGCCAGCAACATCCATGAAGTTTCTGTGGATGATGATTATATTCGCAGAATACGCGCATCTTATTATTTTATTGGAGCTCTTCTTGGAAAATATAAAAGCGCTCAGGTCCCCCTTCCAGGCGGCTGTAACATTGGAAGCCGTCCCATCGACCTGCATATTAAAGGCTTCCGTGCATTAGGAGCCAAGGTACAAATCGAGCGCGGGGCTGTTTTGGCTCATGCTATTGATCTGGTGGGAAACCATATTTATCTGGACAAGGTATCTGTAGGCGCAACGATTAATATTATGATGGCCGCTACTCTTGCAGAAGGTCAGACTACTATTGAAAATGTGGCAAAAGAGCCTCATGTGGTAGACGTGGCTAACTTTTTAAATAGCATGGGCGCTAATATAAAAGGAGCAGGCACAGATATTATCCGAATCCGAGGAGTTCATAAGCTTCATGGCACAGAATACTCCATTATTCCAGATCAGATAGAAGCAGGTACGTTTATGTGCGCTGCAGCTGCAACCCGAGGCGATATTACAGTTAAAAATGTGATTCCCAAACATTTGGAAGCGATCTCTGCAAAATTATTAGAAATTGGCTGTGAAGTGGTGGAATTTGATGATGCAGTTCGTGTAGTGGGGAAACCACGCCTGCATCACACCAATATTAATACGCTTCCCTATCCGGGCTTTCCTACAGATATGCAGCCGCAGATGACGGTCACATTGGCGTTGGCGGAGGGGACCAGTATTGTAACAGAAAGTATTTTTGAGAACCGTTTTAAATATGTAGATGAGCTGGCCCGCATGGGCGGCAACATTAAAGTGGAAGGCAATGTGGCGGTTATCAGCGGCGTCAATGGATTTACCAGTGCTCAGGTAAATGCACCGGATCTTCGTGCTGGTGCGGCGCTTGTAATCGCAGGGCTGGCGGCCGACGGTTATACAGTAGTTGATGAGATCGGCTATATTCAGCGCGGATATGAACATTTTGAAAAGAAATTGAGAAAATTGGGAGCTATGATAGAGAAAGTGGATTCTGATAAAGAAGCCCAGAAGTTCCGGCTAAAAATTGGATGACGTATGTTTTTAAACTAGAATCTTTCCGAAGTTAGTTGATTTTGCGTTTTAATTCAAGCCGCAACAGTTTCC
>CAJTUV010000064.1 GCA_910579515.1 uncultured Hungatella sp. | reverse complement strand
ATTTTCAGTACATTTTTCAATTTTTGCATATGAACAGGTTCCAGAACCACATTTCTCATTCATATTTACCGCATAAGCTTTTACTCTATGTGTAAGGGCCACTGAATCATGTTTAAAGCATTCTATTGTTGCAAATGGAATTTCAACTTCTGTTTGCAAATTCTCTGTTCCATTAACAATATATCCCATATCGCCTACAATGCAGATATTATATTCTAAAGAATAGTCTTTAAATATTTTCTGAATATTTTTATTGATCATACTTACCAATATAGATTTTGGAACATACCAATTTACAATCTCACAAGTATCATGACCATCCGCACATTTAATTTTTAATGGTGCCCCACACTCACATTCTTTTATTATCCCCCTTCCCATCTTCAACTCTGTTCCACATTCAGTGCAATATGGAGCCTCATAAGAATCACAAGTTTTGCAATATATTCTCGGAAACTTGATAAACCATTTACTATTATCCAATACCGATAATTTATCTACCGGAATCTGGAACTCATACTCGTCTCTATCAAGAGAAGCTATAATTTGTGTCAAATACCAATTCAGTTGCGTAATTTCAATTCCGCTTGCCCCTGTCCATTTTATTTCCTGTCCTACTTCTTTAAAAATTTCTTCAGCTGGCTTCCCTTTTAATTTTTCAATTTCCTCCAAAATAATTTTAATCGAATTTTCAGACCACTCAAACAGGACAGAAGCTGGCAAATGTTTATAAATTCCAATACTGCCGTTTCTAACATTATATTTAATCGTAGCATCAATATTCTCGGTAATGGCCGAGATAAAACTCCCAGATGTATCAATTCTCTCAGAACGAATTCTGCTAATCTCTTCTTCTTGATCAGGCGTAATTCCCCCAGCTCTTGACACAATCGTTTTCTCTCCACCTTTTCCCTGCAACACAATTCTGCTTATGGCCTTAGAATTTGTGCATTTGTCAATTGCTGATTTTGGGGGTTTTATTTGTGTTACCGGGTTTTCAAATAAATCAGCAATGTATTTTGTCATAAAAGCCGTCATTTTCTCATGTTTACTAATGCAGGCAAGATATGTTGATGCCTTTCCAATCCATAAGCATCCTCTATGTTGTTCCCATACACTGGCATTTTGCCCATCCTCATTAACATAAGTATATTCTTTGCTATAAACATATAAAACTTCTGTACGGTCCTCATATTCTTTTACAGATAAAATTTTTAATTTTCTATATCCAGAAACAGAAAGATATTCCTCCTCCACATTTTCCAGGGAATTAACAATACCATAATCTGAATCTTTCAACGATGATTGAAATGTCCATAACGTAAACGTTACTCGGTCACCATAAATATAATCATTTACATATTGCTCTATTTCCTCATCCGAAAGGATCCCATAAGATAATATCTTATCTATTATTGTATTCTTTTCCTTTCCGTTAACTTCTTTTTCTTCTATTCCCTTTTTTACTGCAATATCATGTAAAGCATACCAAGGCAAAGTTCGTAGTTTTTTGTTTTTTACTGATGTATCCAAATACTCTCCCCCTTTAATTGCAAGCTTCCTTAAATCTCTGTGCAACATGCTCTGGCAAATACTTAACCAGTTCTTCCACCAACTCATACACCTTCGTTCCCGGCGCAATTTCTGCTGGTGTCTTACTTTTACCATCGTTTATGATACGTTTGGCATATCGAATTGCCAGCTTTGGATTTCCTTTTTCCGTCAAAATATCAAAAATATCTTTCATATTTTTCTGATATTTTCCAATCCCCAATTCCCTGAATTGATCATTCAGAAATGCTATGTATTCCCCCCGGTGATTATTCGCTGTATAATATGCAAAATGCAAAAGAAACCAGAACTCAATACATTCATTACTCCATGCTGTATGATATTGAAGTTGAGAACTTTCTTTATTTAAGTTCTCTGCCCGATTGACAACACCATTAAAATCATCTGCCGGAAAGCTGTCTTTATCATAAACGCACCAAATCTGGCCCTTTTGGATTTTGTTCTTCTTTACATATCTTTCCGCCATTCCGATTACTCGCATCGTTTCTGCCTGACAGGGTTCTATTTCAATTAGAACCATATCCTTATAAATCGGATTATCTTCAATCAGCTTTTTGAATCCCATAAAATACAGAGGTTCTGTCTGCTGCCCCTCGCAGAAGATATAGTATCTGTACTGCTTCATTTCCAGATACTCCTGACGGCGCTTCTTTTTCCACTTCTCCATTCCGGCTTTTTTAGGCATTGACCTTCCCCCAATCTATAATTCTTTTGAGATACGGATCAGCGCCATATTTTCCTTCCAGATATTGCTTATCGAATTTGGCATCCTTACGAACAGATTCGCCTTTTTCGTTCTTAAATTCCACCAATGAATACAATTTAGAGTTTTGAGCATTCCCTTTTGCCACGAACCAGATTTCATCCCTTCGAAACACTTCATTGTTCATTGTAGACAGATCATGGGATGTGAAGATTAATTGTGCTTTCTTTTTATTAATACTCATATCATTAAACATCATAATAATATGACGCAGCAAAACAGGATGTATCTTTGCATCCAGTTCATCAATAACCAAAACGGTTCCCGTAAGTAAACATCCGGCAATAAATGGCATTAAACCAAATAATTTCCTTGTCCCGCTGGATTCTTCCAGTAAGTTTAACTCCGTCTCATAGCCATCCACCAAATGCTTTGTATACACATCGATTCTGTCATTTTCATCCTCAACTACACGGAAATCCACGATATCCAGATCCATTTCCTGTATCATGTCAAGCATAAGCTGCTTCACATCCTCTGAATTTGATACTGCCATACGAAGTTCTTCAATCGGATTACCATAGTTTAAAAAATCAATTCCGTATTCAAACCAATCCAGAACATCTTTTACTACCTCATTTTTTTTATAAGTGATCCCAAGATAAGACAGCAACGGTAATGTCGCGGACAAGTCCTCACTAGCTTTCAGTTTGGAAAATACACCTTTTAAAGAAATTTCTTCCGTATCCCGTTCGAAAAGCGCTGAACGTCGTCCCGTGTCCAATTTTACACGGTCCAAACTTTCATAATTTACAACATCCTTCATGATATGGAGTTTATACCGATACTCCGCAATTTCTGTACGGAAAAAAATTTCAAACTCTGTTGGCTGGCTTTTCGTTTCTTTTGAGAATGCAAAAGGTTCGATGAGCAGCCTTTTCTGAAGAAATATACGTTCCTCTTTATCACCAGTTGCATATAATGGACGAAGTACTTTTGAAGCCAACGTATGCATTGCCTCCAATACGTTTGACTTTCCACCTCCATTTGGCCCATATATTGCAGAAATCGGCAAAAACAATTCTCCATCTTTATCACGAATTATATTATTTTCATGTTCAGAAATAGCAGCTGCCTGCATATCAAAAGTCATTTCATCCCGAATGCTTTTATAATTTTTCACTGTAAATTGGCACAGCATCTCTTTTTCCCTCCAGTTTATATGTCTTTCAATATCTATTATACTCATTTTTTTAATTTTGTAAACAATATGTGAGATATTTTCTCATATTTATTGTTGAAATTATCCATCAAAACAGGACATCCAACATATATCCTATGTCGAATGTCCCTCATTTAAGGACTTTCCATTTTCTGTTGCATCCCTTCTCCATGCTGTTTTTAACAGCATTTACTCCCCCTCTATTCCCGCCATCCTCCCATGCCCCACCAGAAACTCAGCGCTCAGTGTTTCCACCACAAGCCTGTACGTTCCCGGTTCCAGCGTACCGTAAATATTCAGATTATAGGTCTCGCTGGCGCTCTCCCCGTTCGGAAGGATATGGGCGATATCCTGGAATCCCACGTTATCCGCCCTTACCGGTACCGTATACCACTGGCCGTCTATCTGCTTCTGGATAGAAAAGTATTCCCCGTAGGAAAATTCCTCCCCGCTGTTATTGGTAATCCGTACCGTAATCTCGCTTGTCCCTATGTCCTCCACCGTCAAAGTCAGACCCTCCGGGACTTCTGCCGTCTGCTCATCCGCTTTCAGAAGGAAGATCGTATGGTATGCCGATAAACGCCCCACATTGGGAAAATTCAGGGCATTCCAGGTATCCTCATCCTTGCCTTCCATCTGTTCCCATAAAACAGACAAATCCGTATCGCCATAATAAACCGCCCCGTCATTCTTAAGCCAGACACCGCCGGAGGCCGCCACGGAAATATCAAAGCCATCCTGACCGCTGATCCAGAACCCGTAAAAGGGAGGCTCCATCTGGGAGATGGCATCTTCCTCTGCCGCCTGGAGGGGGATACCATTAATTTTTTT
>CAJTUV010000063.1 GCA_910579515.1 uncultured Hungatella sp. | reverse complement strand
AAAAACTACAAAATATAATCGGCGTTTTCTTACATTTTTAATTCGGCGTTGACAGGATTTTGAAGCTCAGGGGTCTGGATCAGCACAGAATGCAGCTGGCAAAACGGTTAGGCTGGGATTCTTTGACTTTTTCGCAGATTCTGGAGGAAGTTAATCCAGTGCAGCAGGAATATTTTAAAATGTTGTTTTTGGAACTAGAACAGGAGCTGATGCGCCTGATTGAATCAAAAGAGCTTGCTGAACGGATTATAAATGTACGGATTTATGAACTGCTGATTACGGTGGAACGAAAAGCGGGAATACCTTATGACAATACAAGAACAGTCAATTTAGACGAGTGTTCGCATGTAAATTTGTGCGACAGATATATTTGAATTTTATACATATATAAGGACACTGGATTGTATGAAAAAACTGACAATAATTGTGCCTATGGTAAAGAAAATGGCATGATTTTCTGTGAAATATGTGGAAAATAGAAGTGATTCTTGATAAAATGATTGTGGTGTCAATATGGGTTCGTTTCGAGATATGTATGATGAACTGTCAGCACCAAAAACGAAATAGAACAAATAACTACCTTTGAAACAAATTACATCCATTGTTATAGCTGTAGGGAAGATTGTAGAAAAGTTAATTGCGTTTATTCAAGATGGAATGCAATAATTTGAAGTTTGAGAGGGGAAAATGGACAGAACTATTACAACATTATTTATGTTAATGTCTGTTGACGGCAAAATCAGCACCGGCGCATCAGACAATTTAGATGTGGATAAGGATTTTCCTAAAATTGCAGGAGTTAAAGAGGGATTACATCAATACTATGAAATAGAACAAACAACAGATTTATGGTCACTTAATTCTGGAAGAGTACAAGCTAAAATCGGTGTAAACACAAAAGAGATGCTAAATAAAACGCCTGTGTCCTTTGTTATTATTGATAATAAGCATTTAACGAAACATGGCATACGTTATTTTTGTGCTTTATCAAAACAATTTGTGCTAGTTACATCTAATAAAAATCATCCAGCATTTGAAATACAAGGAGATAATCTCCATATCATATATCAAAATGAACTATCTCTGAAAGATGTTCTTACAAAACTTAAATCAGAATATAGTTGTGAGAAAATAACGATACAAACCGGTGGTACATTAAATGGACTGTTTCTTCGCGAAAAACTGATAGATTATATTGATATAGTTGTAGCCCCTGTATTAATTGGTGGTAAAGACACCTCTTCTCTGATTGACGGAAAGTCTTTGCTGTCAGAAAGCGAATTATCACAATTAGGCGTGTTAAAATTGCAGGAATGTATAGTTTTGGAAAGCTCATATCTCAGATTGCGTTACGAGGTAATTCGTTGACAATTAGGACGGAAAGCAAATCCTGTAGTTCGCAGTACTGCAAACAGACTATCGACTGGCAGGATGACTTGAGCGGTAAGAGATATCAAATCGCATCGGAATATGATGCGTCAAGGGAAGGAAAATATACAAGATTTCATATTATGGAACTATCTGATACAATAGATTTGAGAGAGGGCAGTATCGTTCTTGATGTTGCATGTGGAAACGGAACTCTGTTGAGAGAATTATCAAAAAAAGCTAAAATTCAAGCAAATGGAATTGATATATCAGAGAACATGATTCATGCTGCAAAAGCGCGATACCCTTATATGAATTTTGAGGTGAGCCCATGCTATCCCCTAAAATGGAGTGATGAAAGCGTTGATATCATTACGGTATGTTGCGCATTTCATCATTTTGATCATCCGCAGGGATTTGTAAGTGAATGTAAGAGAATTTTAAAGAAAAACGGTATCGTGTATCTGGCTGAACCTAACTTTGGAGCCATAATCAGATTTTTTGCAAATAAATTTTGGATTCCCTTTTCAAAAAGTGGAGATGTGAAAATCTATAACAAAAAAGAGCTAGAGACAATTTTTTATCATTGTGGATTTAAAACTGTACAGATTTATGCAAAAGATAAAGGAGTGTTTCTTAAAGCTAAAGATATTGACAAAACCGTGGAATCTGACTATAATTGTAATACATAATAAAACTATTTAATAAAGTTAATTATTATTGCGGAGAAAGGGGAATTATTTATGGAAGGAAAGATGAAAACTGCGGTTATGCTGGGAATTGGCAAGATGGGATTTGAAGAGCGAGAGATTCCCACACCCAGAGAGAATGAGGTGCTGGTAAAATTAGAGTATGTGGGCATCTGCGGCAGCGACCTGCATTATTATGAGACGGGAGCCATCGGAGATTATGTGGTAAAGCCGCCTTTTGTTCTTGGCCATGAGCCTGGTGGGACGGTTGTGGAAGTGGGGAAAAATGTAAAGAATCTGAAAGTGGGCGACCGAGTGGCTCTGGAACCGGGAAAGACCTGTGGGCACTGTGAGTTTTGCAAGACAGGGAACTACAATCTCTGTCCAGATGTAGTATTTTTTGCAACACCTCCTGTAGATGGAGTATTCCAGGAGTATGTGGCCCATGAAGCAGACCTTTGTTTTAAACTGCCAGATCATGTGAGCACCATGGAAGGGGCCTTGATTGAACCTTTAGCTGTCGGATTCCATGCAGCCATGCAGGGAGGTGCAAGGGCAGGCCAGACAGCAGTGGTGATGGGAGCGGGATGTATCGGTCTTGTGACAATGATGGCGTTAAAGGCTATGGGCGTATCCAGGGTATATGTAGTTGACATTATGGAGAAACGACTTGAGAAAGCGCTGGAGCTGGGAGCAGACAAGGTGATCAACGCAAGTATGGCAGACGTGGTGGAGGAAGTAAGGAAACTGACAGGAGGAAAAGGCTGTGACCTTGTAGTAGAAACCGCAGGGACTCAGATTACCACAGTTCAAACCATACATATAGCGAAAAAGGGTGCGACAATCGTGCTGGTGGGTTACAGCAAGAGTGGAGAAATGACCCTTCCTATGAGCCTGGCTTTGGATAAAGAGCTGACTTTTAAGACCGTATTTCGCTACCGTCATATCTATCCCATGGCGATTGAGGCGGTTGCAGCAGGTAAAGTGAATCTGAAAGGGATTGTGACAGACGTTTTTGACCTTGATGAGGTGCAGAAAGCGATGGATTACAGCGTGAACAATAAAGCAGATATCGTCAAGGCTGTGATTCGTATTGGAGAATAGGAGGATGGGACTTCCATGTCATTTTTACACCATTTACCGCCTGTTTCCCAGGGCCAATTCCGATTAAAGGATCTCGTCTACCCCGTCGCCTGTGCCTCTCTGTCAGCCCATTATGAAAATATGGAGCTGGTGGTTTTTCCGTCAGTGGACGCCAAGACAGAGGATAAAGACGTGGAATACGAAATGAGGTCTGTTTACCTATACCATAATAACGGCTTCAACACCCATTGCAGCGCATTTGAAGAGCTAATAGGAAAAAAGTTTATCTGGACAGAAGAATATAACGATGATGAAGAGGAGGCAGGGACCCTCTGTGTTCAGGAGCATGAAGAGGTTCAGAAGGGAACCATAGAATTTTTGGAATTAAAAGACGAAACCATGCTCGTTCGTTGGAGCGGGGAGGCCGTTGTAGGATGGAATAGGAAATATGGGAGCCATGTTCCTTTTGATACCATATTCTCTGTAGAAATCCCCCAGAAACTTTCCTATGTCCTGGATGGCGCCAAATCCAGTGAGATGAAGATAGATACGGATACCACACTGAAAATTTTAAATCTGGAAGAATTTAATCGGGAATTAGAGAAGATGCCGTCTTCCGGCTTTTGGGGAGACTCCGTGTTAGAGCTGGATTTTATCCTGATTGATAAGGAAAATCATTACAATGGGAACGTGATTTTTGACAAGGCGAAGAACAATCACCTGACTATTCTGGAGGAAGGCTGTCCAAGAGACGTAAATTTTCGGGGGCTTGATTATAATTTAAGAGTGAATTATGAGATGTTCCATTTTGAGATTGCCAGAAAGGCCACAGACTTGTCATGACGTCAAAACAGTCAGATGAGACAGCCCAGCATGTTTACCACAGGCTGGGCTATGTGGATTTAAGGGCTTTGCCGCTTCCTGGAAAACCATTGGAAATCATTGCCTTGTCTCATTGAGGGCCGTTCTGTTCCAGCACAGAATCAATCCGTTCCATCTCCTCTTTGGAAAACTGCATTTTGTTTATCATGCCGATATTATCAAGAATTTGGGAAGGCCTGGAGGCGCCGATTAATACGCTGGCGACGTCCCTATCCCGAAGAATCCATGCCAGTGCCATCTGAGCCAGGCTCTGACCTCTTTCTTTGGCGATTCCATTTAAAGCCCGCACTTTGTCCAGGGTTTTTGCATTGACAGCCTCTTCCTTTAGGAAACGTCCGTCAGTCCGGATGCGGCTGTTTTCTGGGATACCGTTTAAATACCGGTCTGTCAAAAGGCCCTGGGCCAACGGACAAAATGCGATGATGCCAATGCCATGTTCTGCTGCGTAACTTTTCAGGCCGTCTTCTTCGATGTCACGCACGAACATGGAGTATTTTTTCTGATTGATGATAAACGGCGTCCCCAATTCTCTGAAAATCGCTTCTATGGTCTGGGTTTGTGCCTTGTTGTAATTGGATATGCCAATATACAAGGCTTTTCCGTTTTTCACAATGCCGTCCAAAGCCCTGGCGGTTTCCTCTAAAGGAGTGTCAGGGTCTGGCCTGTGATGGTAGAAGATGTCTACATAGTCCAGCCCCATTCTTTGAAGACTCTGGTCTAAGCTGGCCACCAGATATTTCTTGCTGCCCCAGTTCCCATAAGGCCCCGGCCACATCTCATATCCGGCCTTTGTGGAGATAATCAGTTCGTCACGGTAATTGCCAAGTCCCTTTTTTAAAATCTTTCCGAAATTTTCCTCCGCCGCTCCGGGAACAGGGCCGTAATTATTGGCTAAATCAAAATGAGTAATGCCATGATCAAAAGCAGTGAGGCACAGATCCATCATATTGTCAAACTTTCCGTTGGAGCCGAAATTGTGCCACAGCCCCAGAGATACGGCAGGAAGAAGCAGTCCGCTTTTTCCGCAGCGGTTGTATTTCATGGCGTCATAACGTGTTTCTTTTGCAAGATACATGGGAAACCTCCTTTTCGTTTCAGAACCCTCTTTTATCTGAAGTATACCACACGCCTTTGTTTTAAACAATCAGCCTTTTTCTAACTCGGGCTATTT
>CAJTUV010000062.1 GCA_910579515.1 uncultured Hungatella sp. | reverse complement strand
CGGTATTTCCGTCTTTTTAATTATTCAGTTGTAACACATGTATTGTAAACCTACAAGCTATAGAAAGAAAATTTTAAAATTTGGTTGTAATTCCTGAAAAAGTGTGGTAAAATTATGATGTTTGACTATTAGGAGGTGTAAAAAACATGCTGAAGATATTATTAACCGTAGTGTTTGTTTTTATATGTATCGCTTTGACCGTGATTGTATTGCTTCAGGAGGGGAAATCCCAAGGTCTTGGTTCCATCAGTGGTATGGCAGACAGCTATTGGGGCAAAAACAAAGCTCGTTCTATGGAAGGCACTTTGGAGAAGTTTACAAAGTTCGCCGCAGTTGCTATTCTTTTGCTGGCTTTGGTGTTGAATATAATCTGGTAGGATACGAAACAGACACTCTTGGGAACAAGGGTGTTTTTTTCTACACAGACAGGGAACACGGTAAAAGCAGAATGGAGGGAAAATGACAGAAGAATTATTAAAACAGAGAAAAGAGATGCTGACAGATCTGGTGAATGATAAGACGTATGTTCCCATGAAGCTGAAGGAGCTGGCTGTGTTTTTAAACATTCCCAAACACCAGAGAGAGGAATTAAAGGAAGTTTTGGATATTTTAATTTCCGAGGGAAAAGTAGGGATTTCCAAAAAAGGAAAATACGGAAAGCCGGATGAGTCTTCGCCCATTGGGATTTTTTGCGGTCACGCCAAAGGCTTTGGTTTTGTAACTATTGAGGGCCGAGAGCAGGACATTTATATACCAGCAGAGAAAACAGGCGGGGCTATGCACGGGGACAGGGTTCAGATCGTGGTGGAGACAGAAAACAGCGGCAGGCGGCCAGAGGGAGCAGTCGTGCGGATTCTGGAACATGCAAACAAAACTGTGGTTGGCTTTTACCAGAAGAATAAAAGCTTTGGATTTGTTCTTCCAGACAACCAGAAACTTTCTCAAGACATTTTTATTCCTCAGGGAATGGACATGGGAGCCGTCACTGGGCATAAGGTGGTGGTGCAGATAACGGATTTTGGAGGAGAGCAAAAAAAGCCGGAAGGCCTCGTTATAGAGATTATCGGTCATGTCAATGACCCCGGAACCGACATTTTGTCCATTATTAAGGCATATGATCTTCCAGAAGAATTTCCAGAAGAAGTTATGAAGCAGGCGTCCAGGACGGTGGACACTGTGGACAAGCGGGAGATGGAAGGAAGATTGGATCTGCGTAAGCTTCCCACTGTGACCATTGACGGGGAAGACGCCAAAGATTTAGATGATGCGATTTCTATTTCTAAGGAAGACGAGAATCATTATACTCTGGGAGTTCATATTGCAGACGTGACTCATTATGTACAGGAAGGATCGCCTTTGGATGCAGAGGCATTAAAGCGGGGGACCAGTGTTTATCTGGTTGACCGTGTGATTCCTATGCTTCCCCACAAATTATCCAATGGTATCTGTTCTCTCAACGCAGGAGAGGACCGTCTGGCCTTAAGCTGTATCATGGAAATCGATGGCAAAGGAAATGTGACCAATTACCGGATTGCAGAGACGGTCATCTGTGTGGACAGGCGTATGACTTACACGGCAGTAAATGCTATAGTGACGAATCGTGATCCGGAGGTGATAGAGCAATACAAAGACTTTGTGGAAATGTTTGACTTGATGAAGGAACTGGCCGATATTCTCAGGGCAAGGCGGGAGAAGAGAGGTTCCATCAATTTTGAGTTTCCAGAAAGCAAGATTTTATTGGACGAGAAGGGAAAACCACTGGAAATCAAACCTTATGAGCGCAATGCGGCCACCAAGATTATTGAGGATTTCATGCTGATGGCCAATGAAACCATTGCCGAGGATTATTTCTGGCAGGAGCTGCCCTTTGTCTACAGAACCCATGATACTCCAGAACCAGAGAAGATGAAGCGTTTGGGAACGTTTATCAACAATTTTGGATATTCTATAAAAACACAAAATGGAGAGGTTCATCCCAAAGAGATTCAGAAACTCCTGGACAAGATAGAGGGAACGCCAGAAGAGGCGTTGATCAGTCGTCTGACGCTGCGTTCCATGAGACAGGCTAAGTATACGGTTATCTGCACCGGACATTTCGGCCTGGCGGCTAATTATTATACCCATTTTACTTCTCCGATCCGCCGTTACCCTGATCTTCAGATTCACCGGATTATCAAGGAGAATTTAAAGCAGGGATTGGGAGAGAAGAGGATTTCGCACTATGAGCGGATTCTGCCAGAGGTGACGGTTCGGTGTTCTGCCATGGAGCGGAGGGCCGACGAGGCGGAAAGGGAGACCGATAAGTTAAAGAAGTGCGAATATATGTCCAGGTTTATTGGACAGCAGTTTATGGGGGCCATTTCCGGCGTCACAAACTGGGGACTTTATGTGGAACTCCCCAATACAGTGGAAGGACTGGTTCATGTTAATGACATGACAGAGGATTATTTTATCTTTGATGAGGAACACATGGAGCTGGTGGGAGAATTGTCAAAGAAGAGGTATAAACTGGGCCAGAAGGTTCTGGTTGAGGTGGCAGGCACGGACAAACTGACTAGAACTGTTGATTTTAAGCTGGCAGAAGGATAAAAGGGAAGGAATTTCGTATGGGAAAAGAGTCCATCAAACTGGTTGCCAACAATAAAAAGGCATACCATGATTATTTTATAGAGGATAAGTATGAGACAGGAATCGAATTGTTTGGCACAGAGGTGAAATCTATCCGTATGGGAAAATGCAGCATCAAGGAGGCATTTGTTCGTATTGATAAGGGGGAGGTGTATATTTATGGTATGCACATCAATCCTTATGAAAAGGGAAATATTTTTAATAAAGACCCTCTTCGGGTGAGGAAACTTTTGCTCCATAAATCAGAGATTAACAGGATGGCGTCAAAAGTAAAGGAGAAGGGATTTACCCTGGTTCCCCTCCAGGTTTATTTTAAGGGGAGCCTGGTAAAAGTGGAAATCGGCCTGGCTCGTGGCAAGAAGCTGTATGATAAGCGGGATGATATTGCCAAAAAAGATCAGCGTCGGGAGACGGAGAGGGAGTTTAAGCAGACGTTTCGGTAGGCGTGGATCAGAAATCGGGAAAGGGGTAGTCATATGGCGGCTGTTCTTACAGAATCGCTCATATATGAAATTCTTTCTGTAGTAGAGGAAATTCCTAAAGGAAAAGTTGCCTCTTATGGACAGATTGCAGAGCTTATTGGCAGGAGTAGAAATGCAAGGCTTGTGGGAAAGGTTTTAAGTATGGCCGATTACTATGGAACTTATCCCTGCCATCGGGTAGTAAATCACTGTGGCAGACTGGCCCCTTTTTTTCGAGAACAAAAGAATCTGCTTTTAAAAGAACATGTGGAATTTAAAGATGATAACCATGTGAATATGAAGACATGCAGGTGGGACTTAAAATAATGGTTTGACATTGTGGTAAAAATGTGTTAGGATAATTACACTTCAAAACTCCAGTAAGGGGCTGTACTGGTTTCGACAGGGATCATGCAGCTGGTGAAGCTATCCCCATGCGATGGGTTAAATGGCAAAATTAAAATTAAACGCTGAAGATAATTTAGCATACGCTGCTTAATTGCAGCCGTCAGCCTTAGTGCACTCACACATTAAGAACCTGGCGTCGTCGATGTGAGAAACGACACGTGCAAAGCTTTGAGCATGTGGGCGTATGATGAAGCTACTAAAACCGTCAGAATGTTAGTCTTCGGGCGGCAGAGGGAATGAAAAAGGACTGACTATGATAGTAGAAGAACAGGGAATTGGTTTTTGGACACGGGTTCAAATCCCGTCAGCTCCATTGATTAAATGCTTGAAAATGCTTATTTTTCAAGCATTTTTTCTTTACATAAATAAAAAAAGTAACTTATAAAGGCTGTTTTGGGCCGTTCTAAATCATTTAAAATCAATAAAATTGGGGTCAAAATAATATCGTAAAAGACAGTGTAAAAGTAATATGATATTTGCAGAACACTGTCTTTATTTAATGAATTATAAAAACTAGACTTTGAGAAAGAATCAATAGAATTTGATTTAATTATTTCTAATGCTAAAAATGAAGTTGATGTTCAGAGATATATTAAATCTAATAAAAAATGGTTTATTCCAGGATCAATATTTTTGGATTACAATTTTGGACATAAGGAAACATATTTATTTTCAGAACAAAAGTTAGGAAATGATTACGTAATTGATTATATGTTGATCGGTAAAGAGTCGGGTGGATATAGTTTGATTTTAGTCGAATTTGAAACTCCTAATACAGAATATTTAATTAGTACTGCGAATATGGAAAGCGAAAGTGTTAGAAGAGGATTAACACAATTACAAGATTGGAAAAGGTGGATTGATAGCAATCGCGAATATTTTATAAGAAATATTGGATTAAGGGAGTTTGGCATGATATCCCTACATATAGAACATTTTATTATTTAGTTGTAAGCAGAAGAAAATTTATGAATAAAATGGCTGTGGAGGTTAGAGGACAAAACGTATATGAAAGACACAATACTAAAATTGTAACATTTGATCGATTAACAGAAAATATTATGAAATTAGGAAATAGAATAATTTGGATGTAGACTAAAGATTAAGAAAACACAATAAAATAACTATTTAATTGAGTGGTAAGGAAGGCTAAAAGGTCGGAATGAAAAGATTTGTTGTCAGATGTAAGAAGATGTGCTATACTCCAGATACGGAAAGTCAGAGAGCCAAGGCGGCTTACCCTCTCTTTTAGGGAGGACTAACCCTCCCAACGGAAGAAAGGAGGGATTGCCAATGTATGTTACATATGAGGATTTAATCCAAATTGGAATATTCATTTGCGCCCTTATTGGACTGTGTTATACAGTCTTCAAGGGAAAAAAATAGCCGCCACTACCAGCAATAGTGACGGCTGACCTCGTAAGAGGTCTGGTTATAAGATATTGAGGGTAAGCCGCTTCTCTGGCTTTCCCTTGTATAGATAATATAACATATTTGAAATATAGTTTCAAGAACTTTTTGTATAGACAAAAGGTCCTCTTATTCTACAATGAAAGTGGAAGGAGGGCTTATTTTTATGGTAGAAAAGATAATAGAAAATGTTATTAATGAGATGGTGCCCCATTTGGAGGAAGTGCAGTTAGAACATTTGAAGAATGTCCTGTACATTCATTTCCATGGAAAGGAGATCCAGGAGCAATGCACAGACATTATACCTTCAGGAATGGATGGAGATACAGCCAAGATCAAGATGTTTGTAGCCAGCAAGAAGGCTATCAACAGACAGGACAATACGTTGCGACAGTACACCAGGGAAATCCGAAACATGCTTAATTTTCTTGGTAAGCGTATAGAGGACATTACAGGTATGGATTTAAGGTATTATTATGGCATTATGAGAGAGCAGAGGGGAATAAAAATGTCTACCATGCAGACAAGGCTTCACTATTTGTCTTCCTTTTGGGACTTTTTAATTACCGAGGAACTGGCACACACCAATCCAGTAAAAAAAGTGGGCTTGCTAAAGGTGGAAAAGGTTATCAAGAAACCATTTTCCGCAGAGGAGCTGGAGGCACTAAGGTTAAATTGTAACAATCTCCGTGACCGTGCCATGGTAGAATTCTTATATTCTACAGGTGTTCGAGTGTCTGAGCTGGTTGCACTGAATGTAGGCGATATTGAAATGGG
>CAJTUV010000061.1 GCA_910579515.1 uncultured Hungatella sp. | reverse complement strand
ATAATTTCTTTTGATTTTTTCAATTATCTACTTGACTTTTAATAGTTGGTCTTTCCGACAGAGTCAGGCAACCGCACCTGTTCCAATCCTGCGAACAGCCACAGCACTCCCTGACTCTGCCTTTTCTTTCTTTTGCACTTGTCCCTTTAATACCGGACTTCCCCAGGAATGTCATACTCCTTAAAAGGAAACGCAAGGCACCGTGACACCTTTTCCTCCAAATCCGTCAGCGCCCGGACGCCTGCCCCTTCGCTCTGAGCCAGAAATATGCACTCACAAATTCCACAGTACACCTCATATCCGTTGCAGCCTCCAAACCCGTGGCCTGCCTTGAAAAGCTCCGCCGTCTTGGCCGTCAGTCCCACTCCGATACCTGCCTTTTTCATCACCCTTGCGATCACATTTGCCGGGTAGGTCAGATACTCCGAAAACAGCCCCGAAAGCCCTTCCACCGCCTCCCGGTATCTGGCAAACACCTGGCTTAAATTCCGTGAAAAATCCGCAAGACTGGCCCCGCCGGAATGCTCCAGCCTCAGCGCGTCCCCAAGAACCAGCGGCCTTCTCTCCTTCCCCATAAGCAGGGAATAGAAAATGTTGGCCCCACTGACTCCCACATCAGAAGAATGCACCTTAATCTGGGCCGACAGCTCCGGGTCCGCCACCTGTCCATACTGCAAAAGCATATCCCGGTAAGTGTCCAGGAGCCTCCTGTCCTGAATCTCCCAGGAAGCCGTCACCAGCCAGTGGTCAAAATACCCCAAAAGAAACCGGACCCTTTCATACTGCTCCTCCATGTGGATTGCCGAAGCCTCAAACAATTCCGGCATAGGCAGCACGGCATAATCGCTCTTGTCCCCGCCGTGGACCGCCCTGGCCTTTCCCTCATGAATCCGTACCAGGGCATTTCCTTTTGTCACCTCCAGGCAGTCATTTAACACCCTGGCCAGCTTCCCTCTGCCTAAATCCTGAAGGGCATACCCGGAAATGCGGGCCCGGTTCTCCAAAGTCTTAATGGCCGTTGCCCCTAAAGGATAATGTTCCTCCCCCACCTTTAAAAGAAGCCCCGTGTTGGCCCTGGTGTCCTGTAAGATATCCGCCCCTTCTTTTTCTGCCTCAATCTCCCGGCAGAGTTCCGGGGATTCCGCCAAAGAAAACACCTGAATCTCATTGGTGGGAAACACTCTCCAGCACCCGCGCTCCTCAATCTCATCCAAAAACTCCAGGAATCCCTCCTTCTCCGGAAAAGCCACCGAAAAATCATCCTGATAATTCATGCCATGCCCTCCGCTTAAAAGTCCACCAGCACCGCAACCACATGGCCCGCCTGGACAACAAACTCATAACCATCCTCATACATTTCCATGATCTCCTGTATGGACAGACCGTCTCTCCCAGGGTTCTCCCATTTTGCTTCCCGCTTCATTCGTTTTCCCTTCCTTTCTTTGGTTTGATATGGTTTTTCAAGGACATATCCCAAGATTTGAAATATGTCCAAAGTACCCTCTCTAATCAAAAAGCATCTTGTAGTCATCCGTTGCAATACACAGCTTTCCTTCCTTATGGTCATAAAAATAGACACTGTCTGACAGTGCCATTTCGTTTTCAGGTTCCTCCTGATTCATTTCTTTAACAATCTCCCTCCACTGCTGTATGCTTTTTGTGCTTCCACAGGCGGGAAGGATCATCACCTCATTGATACTGCTTGGAATCACAAGGACATCATCCCTCCATGCCCAGGCAATCCGTTCCAAAAGGCCGTCATACAGAATCACGGAAGCCCCATAAAGCCCATACTGATTGGTGAGAACAAAGGCTGACACTCCCTTATAGGTATGTTTCAGCAGATACCCTTCCATGTCTTTTAAGGATTCTTCCTCTCCCTCTTTATTCTCCCCAACCGCGTCCTCCGGGGTCAGGAGTAGAGGCACACCAAGCCTGGGTGTATTTTCTTTGGCGATCTGAAAGATCTCCTCCTTGCTTACCTTCCACACTTCCAGGTCATGATTGCTGATCACACGGTAATTGGTATCCCCACCCGGTGTCTCCACAAGGTAAAATACGATTGCCATATCCAGGTATGGCTCCCAGGGAATATGCTTTAGAGCCTCCTCATTTCCCTCCATTCGTTCCAGAGCATAGACGATCCGTTCCTTCATCCTCTCAAACCATTCGCCAGCCAGCAGTTCCCTGCGCAGTGCGCTCCGCTTTTCCAAGTATCTTTCCACAAGGAAACCAGCCTCTTCCTTAAGGCCGATTCCAGTCTTAAGCCGCTGTACCTTTCCTGGCCCCAAATTCAGGAGAATCCCAGTACGCTCCCCGTTTTTCACAATGCCGATCTGGACTTTTCCCGCAGAGTTCAGCGCCGGCTTATCTACTTTTGTCACCTGGTACTCCTCTCCCAAACGTTCCCGGAGCTTGTTAAACAGCTCCTGTAACCATTTCTCTGATTCCATTTCTTCTCCCCTTTCTTTTAGGCGCAAAAAAATAAGGCACCAGAAACTCATAAAAATTTCTGATACCTTACTTAACAGGCAGACTTTCTGCCTGGTTTGCACATATGTAGGCTTTTCGCCTGAAATTTTGACTTCCGGCGTTTTGCCGGAACAAAAGCATTTGGTGTGGTTCTTGTGAACACACAGAAATCAATGTCATGTTCATTGTAACACTATATATTGTGTTTGTCAATTTTAATTTTCTATATATAGTGTTTATAGCTATTTTTTCATGTCTTGGAATAACAAGTTTTCTCTGCATTCTGCCTTTTTACTGCAATGTAACCTTTTGCCAGACCAGTTAATTGTACAATCTCCCTTTGATTTAGATCACAAATCTGTTTTAATATTTGTAGAATCTCCCCCTGCATGGGTTGTACATCAACAATCCTACTCTCATACTCTTTAATTGTTAATTCATCATATATAGGAGATTTTCCTTCTTCTAGTAAAATCTTATTCATTTGGCGAAAATTATCTACCAATCTTTTATTTACTATACTGCTCTCATTTACCGTAATATATTTCTCTATTTTCATATATATATCAAATAATTGCAGAGTGATTTCATCATATATTTTTTGAAATTCCAAACGAATCTCTTTCAAACTACAGACATTGTTACATATTTTGCATGAAGCCGAATCATAAATATCTGTAAAAAATATTGCTTCCATCCTTATTTTGTTAATAACCTCCCGTTCCTGATCAATTGACTGTATGATCAATGCTATATCCGATGAATTACGTTCCTCTGGTTTAACAGGAAGATTGATATATCTCTGATATATAGTTTTGGGAATAATTGTATTTATTCCACTTATAGCTGCCCCCAAATGCTCTCTTTCCCGTTCTATATTACTTAAACTATCCTCATAACGCTGATTCCTTCTCTCCTGCCGAATTGTAATTGTTACACCAATCAATGTCATTACTCCGCCTAAATAGCTACCCGCAAACATAAACCAGTCTTTCGTTGAAATATCATCAGCATTAAAATTAATACCAGAATACGCTCCTAGTGCCAACCCTATATGAAAACAAATCATAAGAAAAAAAGGAGCAAAAATTATAGCCAGAAACCAATTTTTTGATAACTTCTTTTTCATTTCGATCCTCCATCGCAAACATACGTTCTATATTTAACATATCACACACTATCTTCCATGTCAATATCCACAAAAAAATATTATCTATATTCCTCTGATAAATCAAAAAGCCGGCTATCTCTAACCGACTCTTTATCATTATAAGACATGCTTTGTTTTTAAATAATCCCCAATCCACTTACTAAAAGTCTCTGCCCTTTCTATTTGCGCCTCAGCCTCATCCTTTGAGGCAACATAAAAATCAAGATAATCCGCACTCTCTCTTTTCTCAGAAGCCAGCCGGATTATCTTCGATGTTTCTTTTGGGAAAATCCCTTCTTTTACATAATTCTGATTAAAATGTGCAATTACTCCACTATGCTTACTGCTGTCAAACCCGTCTAAGGCATTTACCGCACGCATTCCATGAAAAATAGAATAATATGCACGATTAAGAGCATTTTTATACCTGCCAGCTTCATACATAATCTTTGCGTCCTCTAACGCCTCATGGCAGCAGCCAAAGCGATATTTCGATAAGTCTACTATGCGGCGCTCCATAACATAATACCATCCTTTTTCATATTTTTATAAAATGGAAGCACGTCCTCCCACTCTCTGAAATTATCATAATCAATGAGCAAAACCGACAATACCTTGTTATATTCTAATTCCAGATCAACCGTAAGATCAATCATTTTGTCATGCATATCTTCCGTATATTTCCTGACAATTACCGCTATATCAACATCCGATTCCACCGTCTGTGTTCCTCTTGCAACGGAACCATATAAAATAATTCTCTCCAGTACATTACCAAAAATTGTCTGAAAACCTGGAATCATCTTCTCAAATACTTCTTGTAAATTTTCCATACCAAGGCCTCCGATCATGATTTGCTATACACCTTTAAATTCTTATTTGCTTACATTGATCTACTATATTTTTGCAAATAATATCAATATTATCAGCAAACAGAGTTGCTTCTGAAATTCCTAAAAAGTTCAGTTTTTTACGAATTTCACATTTTCCTTCCTTCTTAATAACTAATACTTTTTTAATCTGTTCGTTATTCTTATCAATGGGTTTTATTATCTTGTGAAAGCAAAAATCATTATCCCCATATTCATCTATCTCATTCGGGAAAAGTATGTAAGACCCTTGCTGTAATTTCTGTCTCTCGATCTGCTCTATTGCATTTACAAAAATCAATTTTTCACAACACTCTTTTATCCATCCTCCCCCTTGTTCATCAGTTTCATCAACTAATTGTCCCCTTTGCTCATTAAAATAAGGTTGATTAATAACTGTTCTAAAAAATAATGAGAGCGGACTGGTCGTTCCAAATGCAAATTTGTATGTTTCCGCTATTGCATTGATAACTGGATAATTCGTCTTATCACTATCGTTATATTCAAAAGCAAACACTTCTCCATCTATACTATCATCAAAAGAAGCAAAATATAATGCAACTAGCGGATTCGATGTAACATCCAATAACCTTGTAGGTATCCCATAATGCTGTAATAATGACAATAAATCAATTGGAAGTAAATCCGACCTAAAAATATGTGGTAGTTTATATTTCGCCATTTCTATTAGATTGCGCTCTTGATTTAAAATAGAAATATCACACGAAAACTTCCTTCCCCTTCCAATAGCTGGAAGCAACTCATATGCTTTGCTCGATTGTCCTCTAAAAGCCAATGCTTGATGATGAGTTGATTCCCATCCTTTATTATAACATTCTGCTTCCTCTCGCAATTCAAATGATTCTTTTATAAATTCCTCAATCGTCTCAATTTCTTTTATCATACAGCAATCCCCAATTATATCCTATATTTAGACAGTAGCAAAAAATTCAACGCTCAAAAATGGTATTTCTCAAGAATTTTTATTATTTCCTCACATGTTTCAATTACATTCTTTCCTGCAAGAAATTTTTTATAATTTCTCCTCTGATTTTCTATATATCCATTATCAACAACAGACCACACTACTTCTCTTCTGGGAATTGTCAGAGGAAAAGAAGTGGGAAATGAAAACCCTCCTTGCTGTTCTGTTATTTCTACAACTTTTTCAGAATGTTTCAAACTATTATTTATATATCTAAAAGCTGATAACAGCCTCTTTTCTTCTTCATCTACTTTTACTCTTTCAGCGTAATCCAGTATACTATGCACACAGTTTCCTACATGCAGGAACAATTCATTTTTATCTTTTTCTGTACAAGTTGGCTTTTCTAAAACCATATGGATTTTCTCTTGCATTCTTCCAAAGGATTCTGTCATAGCATATAAAAAATTATTCATGATAGTTCCCTTCATTTGCATTTCTTACTACCAGCTCATAGTACTCTCTATATTATATTCTACAAAAAAAGGATCCCTTTTGCAACTGTTTTAAATTATGTAGAGGAAAATGCGAGTATCGCCATGTTATACAAACCAATTAGTTCACATACACGGGTGTTTGACACATCAGTAATCGAAAACGTACCTCTAAGCCTTGTAATAGGC
>CAJTUV010000060.1 GCA_910579515.1 uncultured Hungatella sp. | reverse complement strand
GTATTTCCGTCTTTTTAATTATTCAGTTGTAACACATGTATTGTAAACCTACACTAGAGATTTCTGGAATCTTTCTCTAAATATTGCAATCTAAATTTTTTTGTGCTATAATAAATAAGTAAAAGGATTCTCAAAAAGTACACTTTTTGAGAATCCTTTTTTATGCCATAATTCAAATCTTTTCCATGAATTCTTGTCAGATTTCAGTTCTAGTTCACTTTATATAAGTCTCAAAATAAAAAAATCTGACGTATCCGTATGATAATTCCATACGTTACATCAGATTCTTCGTTCAGACAGCCGCCTCCACAACCATCTTTCCCTTCACACTTAGCACCCTTACTCCCATTTCTTTCCAGTACATAATCTATCATTCATGTGTCCGTCGTTGGAGCTATTCTTTTACTTTATCAAGCTCTGTAAGGCTGATACCAAAGGACGTCAATATAATTTTTAATTCGATATACCTGTCCTTCATCTCCAGATATGCAGCCGATGTTTTTTCGTCTGTTAAAATCATGTATTTCTGAAGCCTGGAAAACTCTTCAATGTTTTTTTGAATCAGTTCTTTTTCTGTCATACAATCATCATCCTTTTACGTATGCAATTCTCACCTTTGATCAGTTTCTCTCTTAAACTAAGGTATCAAATCAAATGCAGGATTTCAATACAGGTACAACTTCTGAAGGTCCATAAAGATAGACACATAAAAGATAATACATCCATTTTCCAGTCTTTAACTTATCTAGTGTACTGGCCGGATTATATTCAGGCAAACCTCCTTGCCTAAATTTCCATCAGACTGCGTTGTCGGCGGTCAACGATGCCACCGCATCGCCTCCCTTCTCCGCCTTGCTGATGAAAATTTATCCTGCAAAGTTTCGCCAAATATAATCTGGACAGTACACTAGTACTCCGTCCTTGAAGTTTCTGTGTAAATTTTCGAGGATATTTTTCCAGACTCGCACATTCAGAAAAATATCCTCGAAAATTTATACAAGGGTTTTCAGGGCGGAGTACTGGCAATATCTCCAGCTAACAAGGTTCTGGAGATATTGCCCATGTTTTGTTTACTCTTCCTTCTTTGTCCCATCAGGAATCCCTGTCAGGTTCAGATTATGATTTACCTTAGCATCATACGTCTGGGCCTTTAAGATTTCTCTAAAATCAACTCCTGTAGCCTCTGACATCGTGTCAAACACCTGCTGCATAACTGTGGCTGCATTGCCGGAAATCTGGCCTACTCCAGATCCGCCTTCGCCGCCGCTGTAAATATTAACTTTATCAATGGTAGACAACGGTTTGGCAATCTCTGCCGCCATCTGAGGCATGATGTTGACCATCATCTCAATGACTGCGGCATGGTTGTACTTGTTGTAGGCCTCCGCCTTCTTTTCCATACCTTCCGCCTCTGCCAGAAGCTTTGCCTGAATGGCCGCCGCTTCCGCCGCGCCCTTGGCTTCCACGCCTGCTGCCTCCTGCTCTGCCGCATATCTGGAAGCTGCCGCCCTGGCCTTCATAGCCTCGGCTTCCTTCTCAGCCTGAGCTCTCAAGGCCTCGGCCTCGGTCTCCATTTCATATTTCTTAGCCTCAGCCTCTCTCTGACGCTTTGCCAGCTCTGCCGCTGCCTTCTGCTCTACAGCGTAGCGGTCTGCATCCGCTTTCTTGTTAATCTCAGCTTCCAGAGACTGCTGTTGAATGGCAACCTCCTGCTTACGCAGCTCTGCCTCCCTCTCTGCTTTGGCAATCTGAGCATTGACTGTAGCAGTCTGAATCGTCTTTTCCTGCTGCTGGCGCTGGATCTCATAAGCCGCATCTGCTTCTGCTTTCTTCGTATCCGACTCTTTTTGAAGCTCTGCCTTTCTGATAGCCAGCTCATTGTTCTTTTGGGCAATCTCCGTCTCAGCCAGAACTCTGGCATCGTTAGCCGCCTTGTCTGCCTCTGCCTTGGCAATGGCGATATCCCTGTCTGCCTGAGCCTTGGCAATGGCAGCATCCTTTTTGATCTTTGATGTGTTGTCTGCTCCCAGGTCCCTGATCAGTCCGTTCTCGTCTGTAACGTTCTGAATGTTGCAGGAAAGAATCTCTATTCCCAATTTATCCATATCCTTGGAAGCCTTGGACATCACCTGGTCAGAAAAGGAGTCTCTGTCAGTGTTGATCTCTTTTAAGGAAAGAGTTCCGATAATCTCACGCATATTTCCCTGAAGGGAATCCTGCAGATCTCTGGTAATATCTACTGCCTGTTTGTTCAGGAAGTTCTTGGCCGCCAGCTTAATTCCCTCCGGTGTGGGGGAAATCCTTACCTTGGCCACGGCGTCTACGTTTACATTAATAAAATCATTGGTAGGCACAGACTGTTCTGTCTTAATATCTACTGTCATCTGTCCTAAGTACAGCCGGTCCATACGCTCAAAAAACGGAATCCGTATTCCGGCCCGCCCAATTAAAACCTTACTCTCCTTCTTAAGTCCTGACACAATAAATGCCTGATCCGGCGGAGCCTTCACATAACCGCTGGCCAGAATAAGAAGAACCAGAATCACAGCGATGATAATCAATATGACCACGGGTGAAACAAAGCTGTCTGAAAAATAAAACATACTGCACCTCCTTTTATTTGATACCTCTTTTGTCCTAATGGTCCAGAGTCTGAAACTCTGATCTCATATCTCTAGTTTACGCTACATAAGAGGAAAAATCAAACGAATAATCCTTGCATTTTTCTTACAATCCAGTTATAATAAAAGACAGATTGTAAGCGCTTACAGAACAATGAGGTGATGACTTGAATATTTATGACGTATCAGAAAGAGCTGGTGTGTCCATTGCCACTGTTTCCCGCGTCTTAAACGGCAATCCCAATGTCAGTGAAAAGACCCGTCTTCGGGTTTTGGAGGTTATGAATGAACTGGGGTATACTCCTAATGTGTTTGCCCGCGGATTAGGGCTTAATACCATGAAGACGATTGGGATCATGTGTTCCGACTCCTCAGATTCCTACCTGGCCAACGCCATCTATTTTCTGGAGCGGGAGCTTCGCGCTAATGGATACGATTCCATTCTCTGCTGCACAGGAACCTCTTTAGACACCAAGCGTCAGTATTTTGAACTGCTGTTGTCCAAGCGGGTGGATGCGGTTATTTTAGCTGGCTCCAAGTTTATTGAGATGAAAGACAAGGATAACGCTTATATCATTCATGCAGCCAAAGAACTTCCCATTATGCTGGTCAACGGCTATCTGGATGCTCCTGGCATCTACAGCACAGTCTGCGATGATCGTGCGGCTATGTTTCAGGCCGCCGAAAAACTTCTTCAGTCTGGCAGGAGAAACATTTTATATCTATACACCAGTCACTCATACAGTGGTATGAATAAACTTCAGGGATATCAGGATGCGCTGTCCGCTTTTGGACTTTCAGTCCGCAAAGAATTGATTTATCAGTGTGCCAAAAACCTTCATGCGGCCAAGGAACTGTTGCTTTCCCTTTCTGAGTCCGGGCTTAAGTTTGACGCTGTCATGACCTCGGATGATTCCCTGGCTGTTGGCGCAGTAAAATATGCCCATGCCAGACAGTTGTCCATCCCAGACCAGCTTTCCATTATCGGATATAACAATTCTATTTTATCCTATTGTACCGATCCGGAGATTTCCTCTATTGATACGAAAGTAGAGGCTCTGTGCACTGCCACGGTCAATACGCTTATGGGTGTGTTCGGCAAAGGCAATGTTCCGGTGAAAACCACCATTGCCGCCGATTTTATACAAAAACAAACCACAAATTTTTAATCAAGGAGGAGTTATTTCTATGAAACAGTTTATGGACAAGGATTTCTTACTTTCCACAGACATGGCAAAGACCCTGTATCACGATTATGCAGCCCAGGTTCCGGTTTTAGACTACCACTGCCACATCAATCCACAGGAAATCGCTGAAAACCGCAAATTTGAGAACATTACTCAGGTATGGTTAGGCGGCGACCATTACAAATGGCGTCAGATGCGCTCCAACGGTGTAGAGGAAAAATATATCACAGGCGATGCCAGCGACAGAGAGAAATTCCAGAAATGGGCAGAGACCATGCCAAAACTGATTGGCAATCCCTTATATCACTGGAGCCATCTGGAATTAAAGACCTACTTTGGTTATGAAGGTTACTTAAACGGCGACACTGCAGAAGAGGTTTGGAATCTCTGCAATGAAAAATTACAGCAGGATTCCATGACTGTACGCAACATTATCAAGCAGTCCAACGTTACCTTAATCTGCACTACTGACGATCCCATCGACTCTCTGGAGTGGCACAAAAAGATCGCAGAGGACGATTCCTTTGACGTTCAGGTTCTTCCTGCCTGGAGACCTGACAAGGCTATGAACATTGAAAAGCCAGACTTTGCCGATTACATAGGCAAACTGTCTGCTGCCAGCGGCGTAAAGGTAACTGATCTTGCTTCCTTGAAAGAGGCATTAAAAAATCGTATGGCATTTTTCGCTGCCAACGGCTGTTCTGTATCTGACCATGGCCTGGAATATGTCATGTATCTTCCAGCCGATGATGCAGAGGTTGACGCAATCTTTAAAAAAGCACTTGCAGGTCAGACTCTCACAAAAGAAGAGCAGACCAAGTACAAGACTGCGTTTATGCTGTTCGTAGCCAAAGAATACAACCGCTTGAATTGGGTAATGCAGCTTCATTATGGATGCAAACGTGACAACAATGCTTTCATGTACAACAAATTAGGCGCCGACACTGGTTTCGACTGCATCAACGACTATGCTCCTTCTGCACAGATGGCAGATTTCCTCAACGCCTTAAGCGGCAACAATGAGATTCCAAAGACCATCATCTATTCCTTAAATCCAAACGACAACGCTTCTATCGGCACCATCATCGGCTGCTTCCAGGGCCAGGGCGTTGCAGGCCGGATTCAGCAGGGTTCTGCCTGGTGGTTCAACGATCACAAGACAGGCATGACGGATCAGATGATCTCTCTGGCTAACTTAGGCTGCCTTGGCAACTTTATCGGTATGCTGACTGATTCCAGAAGCTTTTTGTCCTACACCAGACATGAGTATTTCAGAAGAATCATGTGCCAGCTTATCGGCGGCTGGGTTGAGAACGGAGAATATCCGGCAGACATGAAGTCCCTTAAGGAAATCGTGGAGGGAATCTCCTATTACAACGCAGTAAGATACTTTGGATTTAAGCTTTAAATTTAAAACCAGCGGGCAGTTGCACTAAGATTATGTAAATCTTCAGCGCAACTGCCCTTTTCTCACAGTTTTTAGTCTGAAAGCTCATAAAATGGGGAGAAATGGACCTTTCGATTACCCCAAGCACTCCTCCTCTTTCCGGTATCTCATAAACCTTTTTGAGATATACAGGGGTTTATTCCTTTCCTCTATCGGTTTCTTACTGTGGTTGCCTCTGACGTATTCAACTGTTTAACGGCACCATATCCAAGTATCCCTTTTTCAGAATGGCTCCTTCTCCATCCCCCTCTGTCAGGCCTCACAACCTCTGAAGACTGCAAAATCATATCCCTGAAATAGTCCATCTCTGCAAAAAACTTTTCCCTGTCTGTGTGGAGAAGCCACTTTAAATAAAGCTGGCCTGACTCCTCCTATCTGTATGACATAACGCATGAGTCTTTCTCCATCCGCTTCCTCCTCCAGAAACACTGTATTAGGATAATAGTACGTAGGAAATAAACGATTGGATAAATCTTCATTGGGCAGATAATTCTCTGCGTAGATCAGTCTGGAATTGTCCAGATCGGACAGGGCAAAATTCCGTCCCGTGTAAGGATCCTTGTCCCCACAAAAATATTTTAAGCCAAACCGGTTGTTCATGCCAAGAAGATGGACTCCTGTGGGTTTTAACAACGCTTTCCATACTTTTAAAAACTTCTCCGTCTTCTTTTCGGTCCCCAGAATAAAACCGTGCAAAGCGATACATCAACAAACTCAGTAAAATCAAAGCATTCCGCAGTTCCGTAACCATATGGTCGGCAGGGCATAATAGAAATTATAAAAAAATAACTTCGACATTTTTCTGTTTTTGAAACTTTTCAGATCCCAAAAAATCTATATAGTAAAAGAATGAAACGGAAAGGTGCGTGCCGGCAATGAAACAAATATTATATGAGAAACTGATTCAGTATATTCTCGAAAATCAAGACCGATTTTACCGAGTGGCTTATAGCTATACCAGACATCAGGAGGACGCTCTTGATGCAGTTCAAAGTGCTATCTGCAAAGCGCTTGAAGCGCATGAGAACATCAAAAATGCAGATGCAATCAAGACATGGTTTTATAAAATATTGATTAATGAATGTTTAACAGTATTAAAAAAGCGCGGCAAAGTTGTTTTGACCGCAGATACTGTGGAACAGGAGGAGGTGTATTATGAAAAAGGGTATGAGCAGGGAGGTGATATCGAGCAGGAGTTGGAAAAGCTGGAGATGGATATTCAGGTAATCATAAAACTCAGATTTTTTGAGGAAATGTCATTGAAAGAAATATCCAGCATTACCGGATTTAATCTGAATACGGTAAAAACGAAACTTTATCGGGGCTTAAAGCTATTAAAAGAAAATATTCAGGAGGCAGATTTATGGGCAGATTAGAGAAAATGAAAGAAAGATATGATGACATTGTTATTCCGGCGGAGCTTAATGAGCGGATACAGCAGGAGATAATGAAATCACGAAAACAGCAGGCAAAGAAACATACTGTCGGTCAGAGATACGGGTTAAAAAGAGTAATCCGCGGCATGGGAGCAGCAGCGGCGGTATGTATTCTTTTTACAGCAGCTTTGAATACAAGTTCGGTATTCGCAAAGGAAGCAGCAGAGCTTCCCATAATCGGAGGGGTGGCTCGAATACTGACATTCCGTTCTTATGAAACAGAAAAGAACGATATTGCAGTGTCAGTGGAAATCCCGACGATTGAGATGATTGCAGAGGATACTGGAATCACAGCAGATGCAATCAATCAGGAAATTCTTAACCAGTGCAGCCAGTACGCAGATGATGCGGTTTTACGGGCGGAAGAATACAGAACCGCTTTTTTGGAAACAGGAGGAACACTCGACGAATGGGCAGAACATAATATAAAAATTATGGTAGGTTATGAGATAAAGCAACAGAATGACGATTATCTTTCCTTTGTTGTAAGGGGGACGGAGAACTGGACGAGTGCCTATAGCGAATCAAAGTATTACAATTTGGACTTGAATACAGGAAAAACCGTCACATTAAAAGATATGCTGGGCAGTGATTATGTTGAACTGGCAAACAAGAGCATCAGGGAACAGATTGCCAAAAGACAAAATATAGGGGAAACGTTTTT
>CAJTUV010000059.1 GCA_910579515.1 uncultured Hungatella sp. | reverse complement strand
TAATAATTCTTTATGCATTTTTATTCCTCCTATTATGGTATATATGGCCTGGCCCTTTTACTCTCCAGGCAATCCCTTTTCTCAAAAAGTATACTTTTTGAGAAAAATATCTTTTTTACTCAAATTTATCAAAACTTTTTAGCTCTTTTTTCGAACTATGAAAAACTAACTACAAGGTAATTGAGGCCGCCAAATAAGCTTTAGGGGCTGCAGCTCCTAAAGCTGCTAGTTGTTTTTCCCAATTATGTCTGACCTAATGAAGTATATAATATCGTAAGATTTTATAAATCAGACTGTTAAGTAAATATCCGGCATTACTCTGGTTATGGTTTCCTATTTCAAATTTACAGAAAAATACAGAAAAAAGGAATCTCCTACAACTTTAAATGCAAAAGATTCCTTAAGTTAATGACATTGTGATGCTTGTCAATCCCTTTACCGTAGGCACTCGCAGAGTGGGGATTTACAAACAAAAGAAACTACATACAGAATGAACAAAGGAATATTTCAGATAGCCTCTTGAAATATCCCTTAATTACCCGTTGTGTACATTTTATTTCATGCTTCGGGCACTCTTAATCGTTTGATAGAGCATATTATATTCATTTTGCGACATGCTCTTTTGTGGTACACATATTCGCTTATCGGTAAAGGATATTTCTATCACTTTCTTTTTGGAAAAGAAAAGTACCACACCAAGCAGAAGACGCAGAATTGCTAAGACATTGACGGTGTAGCCCATCCATTCCGGCAGACTAATTGACCTGTCAATCCATTTCAGATAATCATTTATTTTATCTACAAGGTCAGTTAATTTATCCAAAACAAATTTTGTAAGTTCCAATACAGTGCCACCAATTAGGAACAACAGCGTTTTTCGATAGGAGCGTTGGCTTAAATATCCCATGCCTAAATAATTGCTCAAGAAAGCTGTGGCCGTATTCCCTTTGTTTCTGTAAATTTCCTTTTTTTGTAATGCTAAGATGATACAGTGGTGCGCCACTCTTACTTTGTGGCGATATTGCCTGTACAGCTCCGCATTTAGAACAAAATGTAGAGTGGTGTTCCAGTTTTGCCCCAAGTGACTGCAATACATTTAGTACTTCCCCTTTGCCTTTGCATGGTCTTTTGCACGGCGTATCTGCATGTTGAAATCCTTTACATGAGACAAGCCAATAATACTTGCGTTAAAGCGAATAGCGCCGCCTGCATACTCTAACATAAAATCAGTCTTTCTGCTTTTTATGTATTTGATAATTGTGATTAGTATTGTAATAATAGTACCAAACAATCCTACAGGGCTATAATAATAGCCAAAAGATATTATTAATAACCACCAAATAACTAGCATAATCACAGTAGTAAGAATTCTAAATGGTTTGTTATACCGAAATCCTGTTCCTGTAATATCTTCTAAATCTACAATTTTCTCAATGATATCCTGTTGTAAGGTTTTACCTCTCCCATCAAAGAATGTCCCTTGAAAATATACTCTCTTATCTGTCAACAAAGCATGGCATTTTTTTACTTTCTTATTAAGCATACTCTCTAAATACCCATTCCCCAGTGTTCCTAATAATTGTTCGTCCGGCTCAACAAATATTTTTTGATAAGCAGAAGGTTTCATATAACTGGTCCCCTGTTGTTGTGCCTGAATGTTAGAGGCAACCGTTTGAAAAGAGTTCTTAAGGCCGTCTCCTATTGCTGCCTTTTTCGTGTTCCTCCCAATCGCTGTATCGCAATTTGGGCAAAGCCTGGAATTCTCTGGTATTTCTGCACCGCATTTTTTGCAAAAGATTTAACAATAAGAGAACTTGCAAATATACTTCATATGCAAAAAACAACCTATCATAATTATGAAATTGGTAAAAGAGAATTGCCTTTTGAATTAGCTGTGACACTTGCAAAATTTTACAATGTTTCCTTAGATTATATAGGTGGATTTACAAATGACCCAACACCAGCAAATAGAAAGTGATATAACACAAGCCTGCTTCTCTGGTGTGATAAACAGGCTTGAATTATAGTTATATTAAATTGCAATTAATAATGGAATATCTATCAACCAACTTAACAATATCAGCAAACAATCCTTTTCTCCACAAGGCAAATCTTCAATATTTTCATCTGAATATCCAAGCATTATTTTGTGATATAGTTCTAAAATTACTCATGTATCAGTTTTGGCATTTCTAAAGTTCTTTAGCTTTTGGGCAACCTCGGGTAAATCAAATCCGTTTTCGCTTATTTTTTCATAATACCACAAAAACAAAGGGCGCCTAAAGACCAAATAAGTTTTATCTGTCCAAGGCAGATCCTATGATGCAGTATAATAGGGCATAAAAATAAGGAAGCCCTCTGTTTTCAAGACTTCCCGTGAAATTAAAAAAGCGCGAGACGGGACTCGAACCCAAAGATACCCCTTGAAATTAAAGGCTGAACTGGTATCGTGTGATACTTTGTGTGATGTGATGGGTATAGATGGAGTATCTATTCATAAAATATAGGTGGATTTTTCATGTATGCCCAATTAAAACCAAAGATTAGGTATCTCTCAGTAATTATAAGATTTGTGGATTTTATGGCAAATTTTGGAAATTATTTCGTATTATTTTACAATTATTTTTTTTACTAAAACTCCGAAATACAAGATAGGACAAACACAACAATAAAAAACCACTATTACCCGTCCAAAGCATAGTGGCTTTTTATAATAACTTACTATCAGTTATGCTACATTGTTGCTTTCACACAACACGTTTTATTATACTGAATGGTAAGCTGTGTGTCAATCCTATTTTGAAAATTTTATATTTAGAGGAGGAAGTTTTATGGCACAAAACTATTTACCAGAAGTGTTTAATACTGTAAAGGGTATTGTAGGCTATGACAATGGGAATGTATTTGACAGAAATTTTTTATTTCCTAGAAGAGCTGAAAAGCGCCTTGAAGCTCAAAAAGATATTTTGCTCCAGGTAATGGAGGATAAAAAAGAAGTTTTATTGGCGGAAATAGCGGCTCAAAAAGAAATTAGTATAGCTCAACACCAATTACAATATGACCTTGAAAAGTTGAAGCATGAAACATTTTGTACTGTTATACTAGACTTGAAAGAATGGCCATTGGGCAATTCTGTTGATGGCGTAGCAGCAATTTCTTCTATGGTTACCCAGATAGGAGAGATTATTTCTAAATCATAGGGTAAAACATGTAAAAACTATTACTAAGTATTGGTAGTGAAAAATTTGTATCTTGGCAACAAAATCAATTTCTATTTTGGAGGAATCAAGAAGTAAAATTTCGTTAGGGGAATATGCCTTTTTATTCTCCATATAGTAAGTACTTAATTTTTTAACGGAAATAACTACTTTTGTGGATATTCTAATTTTATTTAGGTGATACAATAGAACAAGTCACTACCTTAATTGGGTAAAAGATAAGACGAACAGGCGGTAGGTTATCCTACCGCCTATGCTATTGGTTTAGCTTTTCTATGCTCTCTTGCTTTGACGTATTAAACCACATTTTTTTACTCCAAGACAATTTCCTTTTTCAACCCTGCGTTCACTATGGTTAAATCTGAGATGATTTTAACCTTGTGCGTTTTCTAATTGTACACATCATATACTATGTCAATACCAAATCCCATTAAACTATCATTTTTAAATAATTAAAAGATATTTATAATTACCATCCATTAAATATTACATATATCAAAAAGTAACATATCCCTACTAATATTAGAGATATGATTTCGCCAAAAAGTAACCATTCCGTTCCATTTTCTATTGCCCAAAGCGTGGGTCCCTCTGAAGCCCCAAAAACTATAAGTGGAAACATTATTAGTTCGAATACTTTTCCAGTTATAACCATATCAATAATATTCATATTAAATATGGTTATATATCCGTCCCTCACGATATATAGAGCAATCATACATTTGAGTACATCAATTATAATAATTAGCATATATATCATAATTCTTATTGAAATTCGTATATTTGTTTTTCCGCTTAGTATTATGTAGAAAATTGCTTTTATTAGAAAAAATAGCAAAATTTTTAAAGTTCCCCTTGGTGAAAATTCAAAAAAATCTCTAATAGCAGCAAGAACCAATGCTAATAATCCTAAAGAGCCAACGTCCACAGCCTTCTCCATTCCAATCAAACTCTTTATTTTATTCAAATTTACTCATTTATGAAAACGTAGATTTTAAATTTTTGCAACACAAATATGTGAAATACAATCAAAATCACTTTGTGCAGTTGCTTATATCATAATCCATATCGGTAACAATCTCAAATCATTTCTTATGCAGCTTAATTTATCGACTACTAGGCATGATAGCTTATGGATTAGATGAAGCAAACATTATTTTATAGGAAATTCACTAAGATTGGCAGAGTGCTAGAACATATTCAATAATGCTTAGAGGATTAGGAAAGAGAGCGGAACTTGCCACCGCTCTCTTCTATTATATGGATCAATTTAGCAGATATTTCTTAGCCATTACATCATACTCTGCGATCATCAGCTTCCCTTGGTCATTCGTTACCATACACTGGCCCTCATGGATTCCTTCAGGGCAAAGGAAATATTTCTTTCCATCAGGAGCGGTCTGATATCCAGTCAGCATATACCCTTTTGTATCAAACAAATACCAGCCAGAGGATCCAGATGTCTGCTCTGTCAAGTATGCCCATCCATCAGAGGGATAGGAACCATTCTTATACTGATACCACCAGCGTTTGCCGTCTGCAGCCAGCACAAAACCTTCCTGATACGTTTCCACTATGCTATAATCCGGCCTCCCGTATCCATCAATCCGTTTCTTTCCACTGGACCATCCTAAAGGATACTGTTTATAAGCCACACATCCGCCCTCGTTTTCCAGTATTTTATTTGAGCTGGTATTTCCCTCCACAGTGTAAACAATGCCATCCTTGACGCTATAAACGTATCCAGTATGGTAAATCCGCGTGCCATTGTGGAAAAATATCTGATCCCCTTCCTGGGGGGCTTTATGATACCTTCCCATCTGTTTATAATAGTTAACAGAAGTTGGCGTATATGCAGAGAAGCCGCCCAGCAAGGCTTTTGCCTTATCCACGCCAAAAAGATGGATTAAAACCGTATCAAAAAAGCTGTCACACCAAGGCTGGCCCTGGACATTAATTCCAGTCTTGCTCCTGTACAGCTCTGCAAATACTGTATAATTGCCTGTTCCAGCATTTTTCTTATAATCTTCAGGGCTGTCATATGTACCAATCTGTGACTTTTTATTCTTCTCACAGTATCCAACCCACCTTTTAAATTCCGGCGTTACTTTTTCCTGAATAACTCCCATAATTTCCTCCACTTTAAAAGGCCTGAGGATTCCCCAGGCCTATCCTTTTTTACTCCAGTTTTGTCTTATCCTCTACCTGCCCTTTTATCATCTTAGCAAGCGGCATTAAGAATGGTGGTATATCCACACCTATGTCAATCAGATTTTCCAGGATGGAGATAACCTCATTGCAGATTAACCAGACAGCCACCACGGTAGCAACGATATAAGGCAATGATATGTTAAGGCCGATATACTGGACCGTATATCCAATCAGCATATCCATCATCCATCCAATAAATATCAGGATCCACATCCCTATCTTTTTGTAGATACCCCTGATCCCTTTGTAGCTGCTTACCTGCTCCTCTCTGTATTGGGAGGCCGCAATACCAGTTATATAATCCGTAACATTGCCAACAACCAGTAGCGCCACTGGCAATGCAAGGATTCCCAAGAGACTAAATAGCGCACTCCATGCCGTAATAAATAATGCTTTCACTCTCTGCATAAAAATCTCCTTTCTTTGCACGAAAAAAGAGCCCTCTGGCCCTTAGTTTTCTCCCATCCACTGTGTTACCTTAGACCGCCAGTAAGATGGTACATCTTCCAGCGTCCAAGCTTTCCCCGTTTTAGGATTGATTTCAGCATATTTAATCTTCCTGCCGTAAAAAGCTCCCATTACTGTGCACCTCCTTCCATGATATCACTGATTGCCTGCCCTAAGTCATCAATGCCCTGGTCCTGCGCATGCTGCCCTGACTCCACGGCCTCCAATCTCTCAATTAAAACCTCCTCCGTGGTCTTACTGCGCAGGCTTATCGTCAGTTGTACAGTCTCATCCGCGCAATCCCTGCCCTCGATATGGTCTAACACCATATCCTGGTAAACACCTACTGTCATATCAGACGCATTTTTAACGGAGACTTTCTTGAGGTTTTCCTTTGTTAGTTGTTCCCACAGCGTACAGGCAGCTCTTTTACTTTCTGCCACGACATGCAGTTCATTAATTCCCAGGCTGTATCCCAGGGCGATTTCCGTACCGTCAGTCAGTACTAATTTTTCTTTGTTCATAATAAGTTTCTCCTTTTCTTTTTTGATTTTTGATATAAAAAATAAAGACCCGTGAAGAGTCTCTATCATCTAAAAATAATTATATAAAACTAAAATCCCACTCAATTAAAATCAGCGAAGCTAACCTTGATCATCCAACTCTGTTGAATTCATTCTAAAAAATAATTATGTTAATCTAATTCTGCTTAGATAATAATCCTTCAAAAGTATCTATTTACTGTATCAATAATAATTCCTAAAATACTCCTTTATTATTTCTCCATCAGATATATTAGATTTATCTATCATAGAACACAATTCTTTCAATAACTGCTCTCTATTCAAATTCTTTTCTTTTAACAATATTGCCAATATAAAATCTATTCGAAATTCATTTGCAATATCATAAATTGTTTTTTCAAGTGAAATTATTTCTCTACTTTGAGTTTTTATTTTGTTAATCTTTATACATTCTCCAATTAACGAAATAATATAAAAAAGATTGAAAAAAAAATGGTAACAAACTAACGTCGAACAAATTATAAAAGGAATTTTATTTAAAACCTCCATTGTACTAATAAAGGCAAAGTATACCAGAAGAAGATATGATATTTGTATTCCCAGATTCAATGCCGAAAATTCAAAATGAGACAATACCCTATTTATTGTATCATTATCATCTACCTTGCCTATTGCATGCAAAAAGTCCGGGGAAATTAAAGATGTTATTATAGCCATACCTGCGAGAGACATCCCAAGTAACGTAAATTCTCCCCCTAAGATCGCAAGGATGATTTGTTTTAAATCTTCCTGAACCACACTAAAAATCTCATAAAAATTTAGTACTCCAAATATGAAAAACATTAAAATAAATGTAATTATAGTTGCTATTTTCACTTCAATGCAGGAAAAAGTATAGTAATCTTTATATCTATTATACGATTTAATTCGCTCTATCATATCCTATCTCCTCCTTTTTTCCAATCATTTCTAAAGATATTAGCTATAGTATCTTTACATGCTAAGAAAAATTCTTCACTTTTCTCATTTATTAACTCTCTTTTAATCGGTTTGCGTTCCTCCGTTGTAAATTTTTTTCCGTTACTTGCTGTAGCAGTGACACGAGCATATCCATTTTTTATTGCATCTATATCAGAAATCCCATTTGTCAAATGTCCTACCTTCTCAATTTTATCCTGTATTTCGCATGAATCAATATTTAAGCCAACTTTACCATCTGAATCAAAAATTACACTCACTGCATGAGCATTTGCTTCTTTCATCATTTTCGCTGTATCTGTTAATCCATTACTTAGATCATCTATCATTTCATCATCAGAAGGATTTGGCAATTTAAAATTAAATTCTAATCTCTTGATATTCCCTATATTCCTTAATTCTTGTTTAAGTTCCTTGATCTGCATTCCTTCATTATAAAGTGAGGCAAAAAATCTCATTGGAGAATTGCTTTTTTCCATACATATATTAATTATACCAGCAAAAGCGGTATTAAACTCTTGATATCCAAACCGCTGTCTCGTATGGAAACCTACGATCTCTTTATCTACATCAAAATAAAATTTAACATCTTCTATCGTTGGTATAGAATCCGGCTCTACTCTTCCTGTAACTGCATTGAGTTTTTTATAATATAAAACTGTAGATTTATAAATCACCCCAGACACATATTCATCTGTTTTCTTTCCTACAAGCAACCGATAATTTGTTCTTACAAAACGCACCTCTCCTGTATTAGTTTTAAAGCTATCCTCAATCTCATAAATTATTCCACTTTCAAAAGATTGTAAGACTTTCTTTTTCATATCTACAAAACTTTTTTCCTGATACATTTTTAAAAGTTCTGTTGATTCCAAGTTGACTTTTGAAAAATATATAATCATAGCAGACTCTCCAATTCGACATTTTTTTAATTATATCATATATCAGATTGGAAAATCTTACCAAATCTAACTATAAAAATTTGTATATTATTTTATCTTACAGTCACATTTTTATGCTTTATATTTTAGAACATATGTTCTATTTTGTCAATACATATTCGACGATTCCTTTAAAATATCATTATTTCGATTTTTAATTAGCCGCCAAGTTAACACTTGACGGCTAACGCTTTAGGAAGAAATCACTTAATTAAATAGTGATGTCGTCTTGTGGAGTGGAGAACTGACTTTCGAAGAAAACAA
>CAJTUV010000058.1 GCA_910579515.1 uncultured Hungatella sp. | reverse complement strand
GAAAAACTACAAAATATAATCGGCGTTTTCTTACATTTTTAATTCGGCGTTGACAAGCAGCACAGTACCTAAAGGCGGAGAATGATCAGTTTGATATTGTGATTTTTGACGAGGCTTCACAGCTTCCCACATGTAAGGCAGTCGGTTTGTTGGCCAGAGGCAAAAATGCTGTGATTGCAGGTGATCCGAACCAGATGCCACCTACCAGTTTCTTCGCCGGGAATACAATAGATGAAGATAATCTTGATATTGAAGATCTGGACAGTATTCTTGATGATTGCCTGGCGTTAGGTATGCCGTCAGCATATCTGCACTGGCATTACCGAAGCCGTCATGAAAGTCTGATTGCTTTCAGCAACCAGGAATTCTATGAGAATTCGATGCTTACCTTCCCGTCTGTGAACGACAGGGAGAAGCGCGTAAGCCTGATCAAGGCAGACGGATATTTTGACCGTGGAAAAAGCCGTGTAAATGAAGGAGAAGCAAAGGCTATTGTTGCAGAAATCCGAAGAAGATATGAGGAGCCGAAGCTGAAGAACCAGACCATAGGGGTGATCACGTTTAATATCAGTCAGCAGACTTTGATTGAGGATTTGCTGCAGGAAGAGTATCAGAAAGATGCTGCGTTTGACAGATGGGCGAATGCAGGGGAAGAAACAATGTTCGTTAAAAATCTGGAGAATGTGCAGGGTGATGAGCGTGATGTCATTTTGTTCTCCATTGCATTTGGTCCGGATGCAGACGGGAAGGTGTCGCTGAATTTTGGCCCTCTGAATAAGGATGGGGGCTGGAAAAGGCTGAATGTTGCAGTATCCCGTGCAAGATTGGAGATGGTGGTATTTACTACCATGACTGCAGATATGATTGATCTTAGGAGAACAAAGTCAAAAGGTGTTGAATCGTTGAAGAATTTCCTGGAATTTGTTGAGAAGGGGCGGCTTCAGGGTGAATATGTGGAAACGAGAGTGCAGAAGGAGCAGGGAATCATGGAGCATATCTGTCAGGCAATAATAGATGACGGATATGAGTATCAGAAGGCGGTAGGACATTCAAAGTTCAAGGTTGATATTGCGGTTATTAATCCCTGCAATCCTGAGGAGTATTTATTGTGTATTATGCTGGACGGAGAGTCGTATCGTCAGTCTTCCAATATAAAGGATCGTGAAGTGGCGCAGATTAGTGTCTTAAAGGGACTGGGCTGGGAGCTGCACCGAATCTGGACGATGGATTGGTGGGATAATCGGGAAAAGGAACTTTCCAAACTAATGGAGCTTCTTAATGAAAAGAAAAAAGCAGCACATCAGATTTATCTGGAACAGTATCCAAATGATTCGCCTGGGGCAGACTCAAATTCCTTTGTGATACAGAACCCTATTTCTGTTGCAATGGATGTCAAAGTGGCTTCAGGGAAAGGTGAAATTACACAAACCTTTGTGCAGGTGAACCATGTGGAGTTGGATTACCACATAGAGGAATATATTTCTGCAGATGTTGAAATAACAGACCTGTCTACAGCAGATTATGTGAAGAAAGAAAACCAGGTATTGATTGCTGATAAGATACAACAGATTGTTGATGCAGAGGCCCCAATTATGTATGACCGATTGATGAAGAAAACGCTGCGGGCATTTAATATTGCAAGAGCCAGTACACAGACTTTAGAAGCGACGGATAAAGCGTTGAAAAAGGTTTCTGCAAGAATAAATAAGCAGGCTGGGGTGAAGTTTTGCTGGCGTAAAGATCAGGATCCAAATCAGTACATAGTTTACAGAAACGATATAAATTGTGATTACAGGAGATCAGTGGATGAAATTTGTCAGCAGGAATTGAAAAATGCTGTCTGCATTACATTGAAGGAACAGGGGGCGCTGGATAAAGACGGTCTGCTTAAAGCTGCGATTCGGACCATGGGATATGCAAGAAGCAGTACTGCCTTACTTGCTGCAGCAGAGAGAGGTCTGAAGTATGGTCGGAAGATTGGAGAGATTGTACAGGATGAGGACAAGCAGTTTGTGCTGAGAAAATCTGATATGTAAACAGGATGGATTCTGAATCCGGTTGCAAATGATTGCTTAACAATCTTGACAAGCTCACCTCCCCAGAGATATAATTTGTACTAAATAAATATAATACAACGGGGACGATAAACATGTATATTCCAAGTCTTATTCTGGCCATGTCTTTGTCTGGAAGTATCATCGTCATTCTGTACCTATTGACCTACCCGCTGGCTAAAAGGTATTTTCCGATAAAATGGCGGTATCTGGTGCTAAAGCTGGCGGTTGCTTTCTATTTGATTCCATTTCCATACTATTTTTGCAAGTTTGTTGCCTTCAACCGGATGCGCAGCATGAATCCAGTGGTAAGAGCCTTATTTCCAGGACCTCAGATAGAACGCTCAATCATTTCGTTTACGAAATTTGGCGCCATCATATTTTCAGAAGAATTAAAGAAGAAAATGTTCTTCACGTTTCTTCTTCTATTGGCCGCATTATGCTCTGTTTGGTTCCATCTGTTTCGATATTGGAGGGGAAGGAAGAGATGCCTTGAGAACGTGGAGGAAGCAAAAGCAGAAAAACGGGAGGAATTTTATCAAATAAAAAAAGAGCTGGGTTTAAAACAGCAAGTGCGGCTGGTATATTCAGATTATTGTAAGTCGCCGATTGTAATCGGGATTTTATCTCCGGTGGTAGTGTTTCCCTCAAAAAAGGCAATCTGCAGTGATTCGGATGAATACATGATGAAACATGAACTGCTTCATGTCAGAAACAGGGATCTGCTTGTTAAGTTTTTAGGGTTTGCAGCACTTGCGGTTCATTGGTTTAATCCGCTGTGTCATTTTCTGTTTTATGAGCTTGTGAATATAAGCGAAATGTGCTGTGACAGTGATGTGATAAAAGGAGAGGGAGAACAGTCACGAAAAGAGTATGGAAGACTGCTTATTGAATTGGCAACAGAAAAAAATCCTGAAAACAACTCCTTCTTTTTTTCAGGTCTGCTTCATGGAAGCGGAAAGAAAGTGATGAAACGAAGAATTTTGGAGATGAGGCAGAACAGAAAGAACCATTGTCTTCTGTCTGGCCTGATGATGATCTGCATTAGTTTGACTGGAGTCTTTACAGGTTTTGCCTATGGCGGACCTGGAGTTGCCATAAGTATGGAGACCGAACCGGAAATAAATAAGACAGAGATTTTTCTTGAGACAGTGAGACATCTGTGGTTAGGATCGGAGTGCAGATATACCGCCTATATTCCAGAGGACTATGACTGGATTGATAAAAATGGAGAATGCCGCAGTATAGAGTATTTGGAGGAGATAACCAGGCTGTGCGAACACGAATTCTGTCTGAATGGAACATTATACAGGCATGATGAAGTGGATTTTAGAGAGATTGAGGAAGGAATGGTCTATGAAGCGCTCCAATGTTCGAAGTGCGGGTATGTGAATAGAGGACACGAAATCATAGGCATCCCTTCTGACCATTACTGGGTGGGGGAAGATGGAACCATAGTAGATAAAAAATACGCCGCTTCCACTTCCACTTTGTGCAATCATGACTTTATATGTGAGGGTAAGGGATACGAACACCAAGAGGATGGAAAAGGCGGATGTAAGACCGTAATCTATGAGGGGCTGCGATGTTCCATTTGCGGACAGATAAAAGACGGAGAGGAACAAAATGCAGTGATCTACAGCAAATGCAAACACAGATACCAGAATAACAACGTTATAAAATAGGGGGAGACATGGAGAGAAACTATGGTTTGACCAATACAGAGATGGAAATTATGGAGCTTCTTTGGAGCGTAAAAGAACCGCTTCCTTTCAGAGAATTGATCCGGTATGCCAATGAAGAATGGAATAAAAACTGGAAAAAACAGACCTTAAATACGTATTTAAATCACTTACAGAAAATGGGGCTGGTGGGCATCGATAAACATGCCACACCTCATTATCTGTACTATGCGCTCTGTACCAAAGAAAAATTGATTCAGGAATGGACAAGGAAGATGGTGCAGGAATGTTTTGACAATTCCATCTGTGGATTGGTGGCAGCGTTTACCGGAGGAGAAAAGCTGTCAAAAGAAGAGGCGGAGGAACTAAAGAAATTGCTGTAATAGTTACCGAAAAAATTATCTTATCTGCAAAATTGACGATATTATATGTAAGATATTTTTATAGTACAATGATTTTTTGCAGAGAGGAGAACAACTACTATGGGAATTGGAGGAATTTCGGGAGGCGCTTTTGGTCTCTTAAGACAAGCGGGAGGAGGCGCTTACAGCTCTTTTGAATACCGGTCTGTGTATGAGGCAGATCCAGGAGCCATTATTCGTAAAGAGGAGGACAGGATAGAAGCAAAATCTCATTATACAGAAGATGATGCTTTGTGGAATCAATACATGAAACAGTATCGTGATTCTTTGAAAATTACGGACAAAAAACTGGTGGTTCAAGGCGATCCTCGTTCTGTTCTCTTAGGAAAAGTTTCAGAGAAAGAATTGGAAAGTTTCCGACAGAAAGTGGAAAAAGAGGGGATTGGCGATGAGATTGACTGGCGGGGCCTGGAATCCGATTTCAGGCATATGGAGATCAGTTTTGAGAACGCCGGATATCTGAATACAAAGGTTGACTATATTGCTTCACGTTACGCTGTATTAAAAGACAGAATTGAAAATTCTTATGTGGGCGAGGAAAAAGAGCAGCAGATGGAAAAGCTGAACCAGATCCTGGACAGGACTAAAAAGGAGCTTTTGGATTCGTATGCAGATTCTGTCGGGGAATTTTATGAAGAATTTGGCGGTTCAGGGACAAAGAAGGAACTTAAAGACAGCCTGTCAAAGGGGATTGATAACCGAATCGCAGGATACGAAAAACATTTAAAACAGAGTGAGACGTATGCTGCGCTTGGCGATAATACCGACAGATGGCTGAGGCAGGACGACGGATATATGGCCGCTCGTCTGCGAGAAGACTTTGAAGCGTATGGCAGTGCGGCGGGCAAGGATGTGAAGGATAATTCCGAAGGGGAATATACCTTACACGATTTGGAAACTGCCGGAGTGTATGCTCAAGAATGCAGGAGCCGTCTGAAGGAACAGGGAACATTCTGGTCAGACAATGAGGAACGCATAGGACTTGACTTGGCGGTTCAGGGAATGAAAACGGAATACTTGGCAGAGCATGGGAAACTGAGCCGCAATATGCAGACGCTTCTTTTGAGCGCCTTTGACAATTATAAAAAAGGTTATACAGACATTTTGGAACAGGGACTCAAGGAAAGGGCGAAAGCATTTCCCACCCAGTTAAAGACCAGCGTTGACAGAGACAGGATATCAGCAGTCTATCAATATACCATGTCCCAGTACAGACAGTCCAAAGACATGATGGCGGCTTTTGCAAAAGGCGCGAAACAGGCCCAGGCTTTGTTTGACAAACAGTCTGGAAATTATTCCGCTCGGTATGAATGGAATCATTTTTTTGATCAGTCCCAATATACCAATATCAAAGGCGAGGACTGTATGTATGGAAAATATGAGAAATCTATCAGCCGTTTCCAGCAGAGCTTAGAGCAGGGAGATGGCGGGAAGCTTCACTTGCTTTTTGGAAGCTCTGGAGACTATGAGCTGAATCTCTTTTTGTAGGGGGTGTGATGATGAACCTATCCATGACAGCTATGGCACTAGCGCGGCGCTATGTGGAAAACTGGAATATGCAGAGTGAAAAAACTAGATTTGGGACCCAGACAGGACATGTAAATCCTTACGAGGATCCATGGATGGATATTACGAATCGCTCTCCGTCTGAATGGCAGAGAATCATTCCTGTGGATCAGGATGTGGCAGATCAGATTCGGAGTATGGTCAGAGAGGATTTTGTAAAACGGTATGGAATGACAGACGGAAGTCCAGAGCATGTGAATGACCGTTCCAATCTGATAAAACAATATACAAAAACACTGCCCGGAGAACAGCGGCTTCCTGCCACATGGACGCTGGAACAGATTATAAGCCAGGAGGCAGAGCGGATTAAAGAAATTATTTTAGAAAAGGATCCCAGCTGGACCTATGGAAAACCGTTTGATCCCAGTATTTTAGAGCAAGAATCATCAAAAAGTCACTTTGAGGCAAGGGGGTGAGGTTATGAAAATCGTCAACGGACAAAACGCCTATCAGGGGATTTTTGTGGAAAGAAAAAAAGAGCAGCAGGATGCGATTACCTTTACAGAGGAACAAAAGACAGCTTCTGTAAACAGGGTAAAGAGGGCGGCGTGTGATTCCTTTACGGTTTCAGAAGAAGCAAAAAGTTTTATCAAAGGAGAAAAGAAAGAATTTATCGAATATACCCGTTTTTATCAGGACGATAAAATTGCACAGTCCAAGGAGCCTTTCTGGAAACAAACAGGAAGCCAGTATCTGGTGTTTAGTGAGAAATTGTATCACAGCGGCTTTTTTGACAGCATGAGCGATAAAAAGGCACGTGAGGCAGAGGCGATCCTGAGTACCATCACAAAAGGAATGGATAGTCTGAGTAATGCCCAGTACCTGACAGGAAAAGGACCTTCTGGAGTTTCAGGAAAAGGCTATACCCTTCCCAATTCCTATGAGGCAAGAATGGAGCTGGAATCCTCTACGGCAGCCCTTCAGCTTTTTGGAGAAAAATTTATTGAAGACGAGGGGCTGCGAAAGGAATTTCAGGGATTAGTGGACGATTATTATGCACATAATATGGAAGTGCTGGAGGAATATGGAAATCCTGTGGAGAAGATGGCTTGGGCGGTAAAAAGGTTTTACAATTCTTCGGAAAGTACGGTTCATACGAAAGCAGAGGAACAACAGTATGGGGAAGATTTGGCTGAAATTTTTGAGAAACTAAGGAAAAATCCTTCTGACAAGTCCGTCATATGGAAACAAATTCAGAATACCATGTTAGATTATGCCGCCAACAAGGAAGATGGCCAGGAGAAACGGGATCAGATCCTTTCTGGGGCAGGCGATTCGTTTAAACGGATGGAAGAGTGCTGGAGTTTTGCTAGTATAACCCACACTAATTAACCACACCTTTCGCTTGTCTAAATTTCCATCTGCTACGTTGTCGTCTTAGGGCACTGGGAATTGTACTACCTTGGCAGTTATTTCTGCAAGGTAGTACGGGAATGATTTTTTGCTTTGCAAATGAGCTGAGTCATGGTGCCCATGGGGCAGTACACACACCAGGACCGAGGCTTAAACAGAATCATAGTAAGAAAGCCGAGGACTGTGGAAGTAAGCATGACGCTGTAAAAGCCAAAGGCAAACTGGGCCGCTCCTTTTGAAAACAGGGTTCCATGATACGCCCAGTGCCAAGGGATTTTGAAAGTCCACAATAAGGTTACGATTTCTTTTAAATCCCTTGTTCCTTCAAAAACCAGAAAGGTATTCCAAAGCATTTGGAAGAACATAATGAAAAAGAAAATCAAAAATCCATATCGGAACCAGGCGGATTTCATCCACTTCGGAATATCTTTTTTACGGGAAAGGCCGAATCGTCCGCCTAAGACAGAAAATAACTGGCCTCTGCCGCAGTACCTGTTGCAGTAGGCCTTGTTTCCTTTTGTTATGGAAATAATCAACGGAATAAAGAAGCAGAGAAGTCCAAGCCATGCAAACAATATATTAAAGAAACCTAAAATCAAGTATGTAAGGGATACAATCCAAAGGAAATCATACCATTTCTTTTTTTGCTTCATGAGTCTGTCACCTCCAATGTTATAATACTCGCAGGACACTCTTTTACACATTTTCCACATCCGACGCACAGTCCATAATCTATTTCGGCATGGATTCCTAAGGGAACGGAAATGGCGGATCTTGGGCAGACCTTTACACAGCAGCCGCAGGCTACGCAGTTCTTTTTTTGAATAACCGCTCTTTTTTTCATGAAATAAAATCTCCTCTTGTTTTTACATAGTATACAGAAGGAGATTTTTTTATTCTGTGACAAAGTCACAACAGAGTAGAAATTGATTTCTGTCAAAAGGGAGCGTATAATAGCGTCAGGGAGGATTGAAATATGGACAAAACAAATAAAATCGGGACGCTTTTCTTGTCATTTCTGAAAATTGGTGCCTTTACCTTTGGCGGAGGATATGCGATGATTCCTCTGATTCAAAAAGAGGCTGTAGAAGAGAAAAAGTGGATTACAGATGAGGATATTCTTGAAATCATAGCGATTGCAGAGTCTACGCCAGGGCCTATTGCAATCAATGCCGCCACTTTCGTAGGATGGAGAGTGTGCGGTTTTTGGGGCGCACTTTCTGCCACGTTAGGGGTGATTCTTCCATCATTTTTTATCATACTGGCGATTTCTTTTGTGCTTCGGGAATTTCAGGACAAAAAGGTTGTGCAATATGCTTTTAGCGGCATTCGGGCAGGGGTTCTTGCCCTGATGGTCAAGGCGTTGTGGTCTATGTATAAACAGTGCCAAAAACATGCCATAGCGTATATTGTGATGGGTATGGCCTTTGTTTTGACAGCTTTTTTCAAAATAAGCGTTCTTGTGGTGATCATTGGCTGCGGGCTGTTTGGGCTTTTGGCCTCGGAGGTTTGTGAAAGACCAACTATTAAAAGTCAAGTAGATAATTGAAAAAATCAAAAGAAATTAT
>CAJTUV010000057.1 GCA_910579515.1 uncultured Hungatella sp. | reverse complement strand
CGCACGGTGGTGTGAGAGGTCGGTAGACGAAATAATCGCCTACCTCCTACTCGATTGTTTTCAGGCAGTTTTTGGAGAATCCGGGGAATCGGAATGAAAAAAAGAAAGGTGGTATGCCCATGAAGGAAGAAAGTAAAAGCCGTGTGGCGGTGGGAGTGCAGGAAGGCGTTGTACGCTCCAGGAGCCGTCCGGCGGGGATTCTGACTGTGGACGCAGGGGGCGCTGCGGCAGAGGCGAAGAACCAGGATGAGCTGGTGTGGCATGAGTTGATGAATGCCCAGAGGACAAGGAAGATTCTGTCCGGGCCTTTAAGCGGGATTGAGAGGCTGGAGGGCGGCTGGGTGGTGGCTGTGATCTACTACAAAGGCTGCCGGGTTCTGATTCCTATGGAGGAGATGATGATTAACCTGGAAGGGGACGGAAGGGAAAACTCTGATCTGGTGAACCGGCAGACCAGGCTTGCCAACAACATGCTGGGGGCGGAACTGGACTTTATTGTCCGGGATCTGGACGAGGGAACCGGCAGTGTGGCGGCTTCCAGGAGGGAGGCTATGCTTCGGAAGCGGCAGCAGTTCTATCTGCCTTCCCAGGACGGACCGCCTATGATCATGCCGGGGCGTGTGGTGGAGGCCAGGGTGATCGCCGTGGCTCCCAAGGCGGTCCGGCTGGAGGTGTTTGGCATTGAGTGTTCTTTAAAGGCTAGGGATATGACCTGGGAATGGCTGTCGGATGCCAATGAGAAGTTTGCCACAGGGGATGTGGTGAATGTCATGGTAAAGAAGATTTCCGGGGATTCGGTTGAGGCCATGAAGGTGGAGGTCAGCGCCAGGGAAGCTAAGGCCAATGTCAATAAGGAGAACCTAATGCGGCTTAAGAAGCAGGGGAAGTATGTGGGGAAGGTGACAGATGTTTACCGGGGAACCTTCTTTCTCTGCCTGAACTGCCGGGTCAATGCGGTGGCCCACTCCTGCAACACGGCAAGTCTGCCTGGGCAGGGGGATGAAGTGGGATTTCTGGTGACCAGGATCAATGAGGAGAGGGAGGTGGCCGAAGGGATCATTACCAGGATTATTAAGCGGGGATAAGATTAGGGAAAGGGCAGGTTTTTCGGGACTTATGGGGTTTGGAAAATCTGTCTTTTTCTGTGCAGTGAAGCAGAAAACGAAATTTAACAATAAAATAATTTTTGAGAGGAGAACTTGTCATATGGAAATGAGAGGAATTGTAAAGTGGTTTGATGTGAGAAAGGGTTTCGGATTTATTACGGATGAGGAGGGCATGGATTATTTCGTCCATTATTCGGAGATTCAGAGGGAAGGATTTAAGAAGCTCCGTGACGGTCAGACCGTGTCCTTTATGCCTGGAGAGGATGAAAAGGGACGGTGCCTTGCCAGGTTTGTATCTGTGGCGGAAGAATCCGGAGAGGAAGGACTGGGGACCGGGGAAAGCAGTGGAGACGGAGAAGCGGTGGCATATGGCAGCGGCCAGAATACGGGAGAACCGGGATGGGAAGATGCGGAACTTGAAGGATTAGGGACAGAAGATCAGGGAACAGAAGGGCCAGGCATGGAAGATGAGGCCGAAGGACTGGAAGGGAGTGAGAGCGAAAAGGCAAAGGGAGCCAGGGGCGGCAGACGGAAAGCCAGGGCAGAGGATAAGGATGTCGAAAATACGGAGGAGACGGCATGAGGCCGGTGATACGCATGAAAAGGAAGCAGGCGCTGGCGGCGGTTTTTCTTACCTGTTCGGCGGTCAGTTTTCTTTTAGGGTTTTCTGCTCATGCGGAGACCAGGGAGGCAGACCGGTACAGGAAAGGGGACGGGCTGCAGGTGGAGACCGGGCTTTCCGATGGATTTGAGACCATGGGGTTTACCTGCCTGGATTCGGATTATCAGGGCGGATATCTGTTTGTGGCGGATGAGGTGATTCCTTATGCTCTTTCTGTTCGGTATGGATTGGCGAACAATGATTATGGAACCTCTGATGTGAGGACCTGGCTGAACCAGTATTTTGCCGACACTCTTTCCGTGGCAGAGGAGCTTGCGGCGGTGAACCTGCCGGAGACCGGGGATTCGGTTTCGGACAAGGTGTTCTGTCTGTCCATAGATGAGGTGAAGAATCCGGTTTATAAGGAGATTGTCCGGAAGGTATGGACACCAAGGAGGGGAATGAGGTATTACTGGACACGCTCCAAGCGGGAGAATACTACCAACCAGGCGTATCTGGTGCAGTACAACGGGCATATTGCTTCCAGCCGGGTCTCTCTGACCGAAGTGGGAATCCGTCCGGCTTTTGTGCTTGGGAGAGAGAAGGCGGATACCGGGCAGGGAAAGATCTGGTATGAGGGGGATACTCAGGAGAGGGTGATTCACGGGAAGTCTTATACCTTCCGGTGTGTGGACCCTAACTACTGTGACGCAGGGATGAACAGGGCAGGGGCTTTGTTTCTGTGTGATTCCATTATCGGCGGTGATGAGAGTGTGTTTGACGAAAATCACAATGGCTGGGAGGCTTCTGACTTGAGAGGCTGGCTTAAGGAGGGGCTGGCGGATTCGGAGGGGATTGCCAGGGCAGAGACTACGGCCGGGTATACTTATGCAGGGAAAAGTTCTGATTATATGATATCGGAGCGGAAGTTTACCAAACGGAAGCAGCCGGGAAGTAAAACGGAGGACACGTTGTTTTGCCTGTCTTTAGAGGAGGCAATTCGGTATGGGAATTATCTGTGGAAGATTAACGGGTCGGAGACGGATAATTTTACCCTGGCAGGAAGCCATGTTATGGGCTACTGGCTGAGGACTCCGGCGGCCAGGGACGGGAAGATGTGTTATGCGGTGACCTATGACGGGAGAGTGGCCCCGGAGCAGGTGGCCAATGAACGGATTGGGAACCGGCCTGCTTTTGTGGCAGTGCAGGAGTGAGCCTTCGGGCGTAAGAGTCCGGGGGTACATGATAATAGATGAAGGAAATGGGCTGTCTTTTGAGGGCGGCTCATTTTCTTGCCTATTGAGAACCTGGTATGAAAGAATTGCCTGGACATTACTGAGAGTGTGCTAATGGTGTGGAACAATCGGCCTATAGAGGGTTATGGGGTGAGTGTGTGAGGCACCAAGATTGTGAGTGTTTCGGGACAAATTCTGGTTTCTGGGTTATCTGGGGCAGGAAAATAAAAAATAGAAAGTAAAAGGAGCATATGATGAAAAAGAGGACAAGATATCAGGCGGCGGTGCCGGCCTGGGTGTTAATTGCGGCTATGGGCATGAGCCCGGTATTTTCAGCGGTGGGAATCGCGGGAAATGGTGTTGTGTACGGAAGTGAACTGGTTTTAGGGACAAGTGGTGTCTATGCTGGTGAGAATGTGGGACAGGATGGGATTTTGGCAGACAGCCTGCCGGGGCATAGTGATAGCGGCAAAAGCAGAGAAGGGGAATGGGAAAAGGAAAGCGGCAGAAGTCCGGAGTGGAAAAAACCGGTAAGGATTGCCACGCCTTCCCAGGCGGAGTCTGAGTCGGGTGGCGAACTGGAAAGGGAACCGGATGATAAGGAGAGTTTGGATGGCACAGGGGAGAGGATTCCTGGTTCTGCTGTTTTTGGCAGTTCTTATAAAGAGGCGGCGGAGAAAACGGAATCGGAGACAGAGCTTCGGGTGGCAACGGCTTCCAATGCCGTGATGTCGCTTCGCAGGGCCAGTATCTGGGGAGGCATGGAGATGAGCGACCATTTTGACGGGGAGGGGACCAAGGAGAACCCTTACCAGATCAACTCCGCCAAGGATTTAAAGCTCCTGGCCTACAACGTGGCCAATGAGGAAGTAGACGGGTATGAGGGGTGCTATTTCGCCCTGTCCAGGGATATTTCTTTGAGTGATTCAGCCTCATGGTTGCCCATTGGATATTTTACAGAACTGGGGGATTCGGAGCCGAAGCCGTTTAAGGGGAATTTTGACGGCCAGGGATACCGGGTTTATAATCTGAAGATCAGTGACACGACCCAGGATTATGCGGGGCTTTTTGGGAGCCTTCATGGGGCTACGGTTGAGAATCTGGTGGTGGACGGACAGGTGAACGCCCGCAGCAAGGCAGGGATTCTGGCCGGGGAAAGTAATGACAGCACAATCCGAAACTGCAGCGTCAAGGGGCAGGTCCGGGGAACCGGCGTTATGGGCGGTGTTGTGGGGGAGGCCTATGACAGCGCGATTCTGGAGTGTACCAATACAGCGGGAGTTTTGGGAGGTACGGATACCAGCGGGGGCCAGGAGGCATTTGCAGGGGGAATCTGTGGGTCGGCCCAGGGCTCTTTTATCAGTGACTGCACCAGTGATACCACGGACAGCTACAGCGCCCTGTATTCGGAAGGGTATGTAGGGGGTATTGCGGGAAATATTTATGAGACGGAGGTGTACAACTCCTATGTGGAAGGCAAGGTGGGAAGCACTTCTGCGGATTACATCGGAGGTTTGGTTGGAAGGCTCCAGAGCGGCCAAGTGAAGAACGGGAGGTTTGCGGGAACCATTGGGGCTTCTACTTCCAGTACCTTGAAGACAGCGGGGCTGTTTGTGGGATTTATTGAGAGTGGGACGGTGGAATTGGGGGATGACCTGGCCTATCTGTATACGGACAGTGAGGACAAGTATTCCCTGAATCCGTTTGGGAACAAGCTGACGCCCCAGATTCGTCTGGAACACCATATTGGGGCTTATTATTCTAACCAGAGGGATTTTAGCCTTTATCAGATGGGGGGATTTACCAAGCAGACCAGCCGGTATTTTTATGAGGAGCTGGAGGAAGGGGTTCTGGGAATTGGGAAAGAGAATGTCCACCATGTGGCCCCAAGCAAGACGGGGGACCCGGTAAGGGGATATCTGGTGTCTATTCCTGCCATTGACCATGGGAAGCTTTCGATTTTGGAGGCGCAGAATAACTTTGCTAAAGAGATTGACTGGGCTAATCCTGGGGCAGTGGCAGTGGGGACCAAGGTTCTGGTGTATACAAGCCCGGTGAATCAGGGAGAGGCGGAGCCGCCGGTTTACTACGAGTTGGTGCCGGATTCTTTGATGTGGACGGCGGATGATTTTGATACGAAGGAGCTGATTCCTGCCAATGCTTCGGAGGTGGCATTTACCATGCCGGAGGAGAACATTACCATTTCAGCTCAGTATCGTGCCATGACGAATGGCGTGGTGTTGGACAAGGGGGAGCTGGTCTATGAGGTGGAGCAGATTCGGAGCGGTTCCCGGTGGAATCCCCAGATCGGCTGGAAGGTGACGGACCCACAGAAGCTGACTGCTGCCATTATTCCGGATTCGGCGGCTAATAAGAATGTGGTCTGGAATGTGAAGGATACGGACGGTTCTTCCACGGATATTATCAGCGTGGATGAGAAGGGGGAAGTATCTGTGAATCAGTCGGCCAAATGGATTCAGGAACTGATTAAGGCAGGGGTGGCCAATCAGGAATTGTATCCGTCCAAGAGGATTACTACGGAAGCAAAGGATTATGCCACAGTGACCGTGACAACGGAGGCGGGGCAGAAAAGGGCCAGTGCGTTTGTGACGGTGGATTTTAAGATCACAGATGATACGGTGGTTCCGGTGGCGGATGTGAAGATGGACCAGGCGGAATTGGCTTTTGAGATTACCAGAACTCTGGAGGGGGACCGGAGGAATCCGAAGGAGAGTTATTCGGTTACTCCTTCCAGGCGGTTGTATGAAACTATTTCACCGGAGTATGCGGATAATAAGGAAGTAGTTTGGAGCCCAGGGGATTCGGATGTGCTGCGTGTGGACCAGGAGGGTATGGTGAGCGCCAGGGAGAATGCCAAGTGGATTGGGGAGCTGATTGAGGCGGAGAAGGAGAAGAACAAGGAGAATCCTTACGCGAAACAGGAAGCGGCGGGCAGCCGGTCGTCTTATGTGACGGTTACGACAAAAGACGGGGAGAAGCAGGCAGTGTGCGCGGTGAATCTGTCTTTTAAGACTGTGGACCGGACGGTGGTTCCTGTGGAGAAGGTGTCGGTAAATCAGGCGGAATTGAAGTTTTCTGTGGAGAAGGTTCTGACCGGGAGCCGGACCAGTCCAAAGGTTGAGTATAAGGTGACAGGGGCTCAGAGGATCGGGGCTGTGGTGGCACCGGCAGAGGCCCAGAACAAGGCAGTGAAATACAGCGTGGCGGACAGTACGGTGGCTGCGGTTTCGGAAGACGGTATGGTGACGGTTAAGCGGGACGGCAAATGGATTCAGGATCTGGAGGCTAAGGACGCTGCCAATCTGGCAAAGAACCGTTATGCCTTGTCTACGGCGGCCGGGAGCAGGGAGACCGTGGTGACGGTGACTACGGAGGACGGGCAGAAAACGGCCCAGTGTAAGGTGAAGGTAGAGTTTAAGACGACAGACCAGACCACACGTCCTGGTACTTCTTCCGGAGGCAGTTCAGGAGGAAGCTCCGGAGGGAGTTCTTCCGGAAGAGGTTCCGGCAGCTCTTATAGAGGATCGTCAACTGCGTCAGGCGGTCCGGGGGCTGTGGGACAGACACAGGGGAGCTGGAAGCAGGATTCTACAGGTTGGTGGTATCAGTATCAGGACGGAAGCTATCCGAAGGCCTGCTGGAAGCAGTTAAGCTATAATGGCGTGCTGGAGTGGTATCATTTTGATGAGCGTGGGTATATGGAAACCGGGTGGTTTACGGATACGGACAAGCATGTGTATTACTTGAATCCTGTGAGTGACGGGACGAAGGGGCGCATGGTTACGGGGTGGAACCTGATTGAAGGGAAATGGTATTATTTTAATACGGTTTCTGACGGGACCAGGGGAGCCATGTTTGTGAACCGGAAGATGCCGGACGGGTATCAGGTGGATGGGAAGGGGGTGTGGGTGCAGTAACATGTTAACCGGTACTTTTCATTTGGCCCTGTTTTGTGTATAATAGGTTAAGAAGTGGTATGGTGAATGGCTGTTGGATATGAGGAGGTGCAGTTATGTCCGGGATAGAGGCGGCAAAAAAATTATACAATACATGCAGGGATATGGATATAGAGGAAACCATGGAACTGGTGCTGAATGCGGAGACAGAGGAAGAGGGAGAGTTCTTTTCAATGTTAAGTGATTTCATTCTGCAGAGGAAGCAGAGAGAAGTCATTGCCCAGAAGGAGTTCTAAATGAAGCGGTATATTTTATATGCTGGAGTAAATGGCGCCGGAAAATCCACATTATACCGGACTACCCGATATAAAAACAGCATGCCCAGGATTAACACGGATGAGATTCTTCGGGAGTTTGGGGACTGGAGGAATACTTCTGATTTGATGAAGGCGGGCAAAATCGCGGTGGCCCGTCTTAATGATTATTTATTGCAGGGGGTTGCTTTTAATCAGGAGACAACCCTGTGTGGCCATTCAATTATAAAAACCATACAGAGGGCAAAAGAGGCCGGATATATGATCGAAATGCATTATGTGGGAGTGGATTCCTCGCAGATTGCTAAACAGCGCATTGCCCAGCGGGTAAAAATGGGAGGCCATGGAATTCCTGACCAGGATGTTGACAGGCGGTATGAGGAGAGTCTAAGGAATCTGAAAAAGGTTTTGGGATTCTGTGACCTGGCAGCGTTATATGACAATACGGCACAGTTCAGGAGATTTGCTATATATAAAAATGGTGAGGCCATAAAAGTATCCCGGAATGTCCCGATGTGGTATAGGAAGTGGCTGGATGATGGGTTTATGGCTATTTTGCAGGAGACACAGGAAGCGTTCCGGGGTGAGGCTGAGAAGGCCGGCCTGAGAGATGAACAGGATGTCGTGGAGATGATTAAGGAAATGAGAAAGGAAAACCAGTAAGTGGAGCAGTAGATTATGTGGTGTGAGCCTGTCATGAAGTGGGATAGGAAAAGGCATAGTATTTGATGAAAAGAGGGAAGTCTTAACTTGTGAGGGTTGAGCTTTCCTCTTTTTAATCTTAAGACTTCTGTAAGAAAATAAATCTGAAATGCCCTCGACATTGAATGACCGGATTCGATATGATGATTACAGAAGGAGGTGTTTTGCATGAACAAAAGGAAATTATGGAGTCTGGTGGTTTTATGTCTGCTGGTGTTTGGCTGTCCAATGTCCGTGCTTGCGGGAACCTTTGAGGAGACGTCTTCGGGGTGGCATTATCGGAAGGATGACGGGAATTATGCCAGGTCGGAGTGGGTTCTGGATCAGGGCGTGTATTATTATCTGGATGGGAACGGGATTATGATGGCGGATACTACCACGCCGGACGGATACCTGGTAGGTGCGGATGGAAGCTGGGTGACGGAGAGACAGGTTACGGGAGGGTACGTGAGGACGCCTTATGATAACTGTCCGTATTTTTATGACCCGAAGTGGCAGACGTTTATCTTTGATGAAACAACAGATTATGCCGGGGTAAATGATACTCTGGTGATGTCGGCGGTCAGAGGAATTACTCCTGTTTCAGAGCTTTCCGAAAAGAATAAGGCCGTATATGAGGAAGTCTGCATGTTTTTGACCGGATTCGACTATGGAGCCAGTGATTATGAGAAGGCAAAGAAGGTTTATGAGGAGATCACAGGCAGGGCAGTCTATCATGAGGGAAAATATATGCAGGCGGATGATGAGGCATACAGTATCCTTGTTACAGGAACCGGAAAATGTGTTGGTTTTGCCAGGACCTATAAGCTGCTTGCTAATGTGGTGGGCCTGAAATGTGGAATCCGGGAGGATGGAGCCCATATGTGGAATGCGGTTTATGTGGACGGAGAGGACATGATGATTGATGCTTCTACCATTGGGACTTCTGCGGATTTTTACCTTGGGAGGCAGAAGGCGGAATGTCCGTATTGTGGGCATAAAAATACCTTCGGAAACCGGGAGACAGGGCGGCCTTGTGCAAACTGTGGGATTCAGATTCAGAATCCGAAATATAATTAAACCACTCCATGAAGTGGGGAATCAAAAAATAAAATATAGTGATTGGGCACATCTGCGGACGTGGGTGTGCCTTTTCTTTTGGAAATGAGGGAAAATATGACACGATTTAATCATCTTTTTCAGAGGCTGAAACGTGGAATCGCCTTTTTACTGGCAGTGATTCTTACGGTTCAGCCTTTTTTGGGTCTGGATTTAGGTTCTATCTCTGCTTTTGGGGCGGAGACACAGGGAAGCAGCAGCTTTGCTTATTATGATTCCAGCAACCTGTTAAAGCCGGGGGCCAGTTTTCCTTTCTACGGAAAAAACCATAACCGGGTGGGTTTATGGCCCTATGGCTTGACGAATGTGGAGGGAGGCCGGCCGGCTCCTGGCTATTGTCTGGAACCAAACAAGTCTATGCGTACCGGGACAGGAGGAACTCTTGTAACCTATGACCTGGATTTGGATGGGGATAACCTGCCACTTGGGTTAACCAGGGAGGAGGCGGAGATTTTGTGGTATGCCTTGTCCTCTTCGGGAAACTTTGAGGGATATCAGAGTAACATGGGAAAAGTGGGGCAGGGCCATTATATCCTTGGCCAGTGTGCTACCTGGGCGATTATGTCCGGGAATTGGGCAGGGCTGGATGATTTCAGAAATCAGATGGAAGTTCTTATGGCGAATCTGAAAAGTCCGGTTCTGGCGGCACAGACAAGAGGGGCCTTGGAGCAGTTTTTTAACCAGACCAATGGAGCGGTGGAGGAAGGGGCTGTACCGCCGTTTGCCTCTAAATATAAGAGTACGGCTCCTGTACATGAGATGACTCAGAATGATGACGGAACCTACACCATTTCATTGAAATATGGTGAGGGTTTTGACTGGCGGCAGTCTACCTTAGTCTACGATCTGCCGGAAGGGTGGAGTTTTACAAGGGAGACAGGCGGGGTGACATTCATCTGTACCACTGGAAACCCGGATATTGGTCTGGTGAAGGGGCATTTTGAGGAGGGTTCTGGTGGCGCGAAATACTGGGTGAAGCCCAATACCTTTAAGATCTGGTATCCCGATGGCTGGACAGAGGGCAGCGCGGTGGAGGGAAAGCAGGCCATGATCACTATGGCCGGGGAGCAGCAGACCTGGGAGGTATGGCTGTCCTTTGGAAAGGGGAATACCCATACGGAGACTGGGGATGGAAGCTATGAGATTCCTTATACCCAGTATCTTCATGAGGAGACTTTTAAACGGGATTATAAGATAGAACTGGAAAAGCGGTGCGATGAGACGGGGAAGACCCTGGAGGATTCTGCCTTTGAGATTCTGGAGCGGTTTGATTTTTCCCAGCTTGACGGAACGAATCTGGAGGAAGAACAGTTTCGTAAAAGTGTGGCTACATCGGAAGGGGGATTTGAGACTTTAAGCGTGTGCCAGAGTGAGATTACCACGGACGGCAACGGCCACTTTGAGCATTCGGATCAGAAGACCTATGACTACACGAAAACCTATTGCGGCGGCCACCCGGACCCAATCATTCATTATGTGGAGAGTGATGGGGAGGATGATGAGGCGGATGAGGAAAATGAACGTCTGGAACGGGAAGCCTGGGAGGCCTGGCAGAAGTGTGTGGACTGGTGTGAGCAGAACTGTGATTTCCACTCGATTGATGAGGGCGCAGCCAGGGATGATATGGAGGCTGACCGGAATCAGGCGTGGGAGACCTTTATCCGTTTAAAGCGGATTTATACTGTTAGAGCCAATGATAAAATGTAAGAAAACGCCGAAGAAAAAATGTAGATTTAT
>CAJTUV010000056.1 GCA_910579515.1 uncultured Hungatella sp. | reverse complement strand
GAAAAACTACAAAATATAATCGGCGTTTTCTTACATTTTTAATTCGGCGTTGACATGCTTTTCGGTATTGTACACATATGGATTAGGACAAATTTTCCCAACCACATCATAGTGACGAATGACATGTTCCCCCCCAAGACATGATACTTGGCCATCAGCTCTTTTGTTAATGCAATCGCAGACTCCACTGTGGCTTCTTCAAAATACCAGTCTTTGCTGGTGTCTGACTTATTTCCTTTATTACGGATACACATCTCTATGCCTATACTGTTTGCATTTGTACAAATCCCATAATAAGTTCCGCCTTTTGTATTAGGAAAGGATGCTACCACAGAGCAGGTCAGGCTCCTGACGCTGGATGAAAAATATACTAAGCCTGATCATGTCATTCCATTAAAAGACTATCCAGAACTAGGAACAGGAAATGCCGCCCATGCCGACGACTATTTATTGGCGGCAGCTTCCAGCTTGGTCCCATCAATGAATACAGTTTCTTTTCATAATTCCCCTTCATTTCCCAGACGGTGGACCATATGGTAAAAGAGGTCTTGGCAGGAAGCAGAAAGGAACCCTGTGCACAAAACCGAGCAATGGTGCTGTGGTCAGGAGCCTTCTGTCTGGCTAGGAACCACATAAAGTTGATATCCCGTCTGCAAGCCGTTTCGATTTTTCTGGATGAATAAATGTTTGGGGAGTATGCATAGGTCAGGATCTTGAACATGGTCTTAGGGTCCACCGCAGGATTTTTGCCTTTGGCAGAGTAAGCCTGGTACAGCAAGTGATAATCAAGTTCCTCCAATTCGTGGCTGAGCAGTCGGACAGACTCATCATCAGGGATCAGACCTTCCAAATTTAATGGCAAAAACCGTTGATAAGGTTCGCCAAATTCGGTATAATTTTTACGGTATATTAATCTACTTGGTATATCTTATTATACCATGGATTGCGGACTCTTCGGAGTCGGTTTTCTGTTTTTGTACAAAAATGGAGCCGTCGCTCCATAGATGATTATTCATCTATTTTGCAACGGCCCCTCTTACATTCTTGTTATCTTACTTTTTTTGGTGGTTTTCACTTTTTACCTGATTTCGTCTACATTCAAAATCTCCTTAGCCTCCCCGTCGGCCCCCTCAACTGTCACATTCTTCATGGTCAGGCATGCGACATTGTTAATGTAAATCCCTTTTCTGGTACAGGGCTCTATATCAGCCATCATTGCAGGATACTCTGCAACTGGCTCTTTGGCAAAATCCACATGGACATTTTCAAAGATAACCTCTTCAATCTTTGCCTCTGGAAGTCCGTAGATAAAACTTGCCGCCACATGACAGTTGTGAGCTTCAATGTTTCTGAAAGTCAGCTTTTTCACAAAAGGTGTCCGTTCGTCTACAGGAAGCGCCTCCTTAGTCCTCACATACTCAGAATGGCCGTCTGGATCACAGCACCAATAATACGAGTTGACCACAAAAGGCGTCAAAACCCCTTCCATCTTGATATTCTCAAACAGGATGTTGTCAATCACCGCATCGTTTCCTCTGCCCCTCCTGGTCTTAACTCTCAGCCCTCTGTCCGTGTCCTCGAAAATACAGTCCCGCACAGTCATATTCTTCACGCCTGCAGCCATCTCGCTGCCCAGCGTCACAGAACCGTGGCCATGACGCATGTAACACTGACGGATTTCAATATTCTGAGAGGCAGTTTTATACTTGTGGCCCATATAATATTTTCCTGACTTAATGGCAATGCAGTCGTCTCCCAAAGAGAACTCCACTCCCACTACTTCCAGACCATTTACAGACTCTGGGTCCATGCCGTCTGTGTTGGGAGATACCTTGGGATTGAAAACCTTCATGTCAATCCAGCGGGTATTATTGGAAAAATAGGGATGAAGGTTCCAGGCCGGGCTGTTTTGAATGGTCAGACCCTGAACCGTAACGTTCTCACAATGGTTTAAGAAAATCATCCGAGGCCTGAAAGCGCCTCCCGTCTTCTCTCTCCCGTCATTCTTCCACCAGTTGTCAAAGCCTGCGTTTCCGTCCATGACTCCCTGTCCTGTGATAACCACATTCTTCACGTGGATGCCTGTAAGAATACTGCCAAACATCTCCAGAGGATTTCCCTCCCATGTGCCCAGATTATATTCCTCCGTCTCGTCATAGCTCTCAACAAGCCCAGGCAGAATCGGAAATTTCTCCCTCTCTGTCCAGGCAGACAACACCGCCCCATCTCCAAAATCCAGGGTCATGTCGCTTTTTAAAAACAGAGACGATACCTTATACACCCCTTTCGGCAGGTATACCCTGCTGTTCTTTGGACAGCTTAATATGGCAGCCTGAATACATACCGTGTCGTCGTGGACTCCGTCTCCTCTGGCTCCAAAGTCTTTTACGTTTAAGGTCACGTACTCATAGCAGGTTTTCACTTCTTTTACGGCCCGCTTCTCTCCCATGCGGACCTCCACCTGGTAGCAGGTATCCGGCTTTAATCCATTGATGGTCTGAACAACCTTGTTTGAGGTCATGACCATGTTCCCGTCCACCCAGATCTCATACTCCTGGTCTGTGAAATAGGCGCCCTCATGCAAAAGCTCAATAGTACATCGCCTGGATGCAGTAAAAATAACCTGAAACTCCATAGTATCTCCTCCTCAAATCATCCCTTTACGCCGCCTGCGGAAATTCCCTCCACAAATTGATCCTGAGCCAGAAAGAATACAATAAGAGATGGCAGAATGGTGATGATGGACAGAGCCAGCACCTTATTCCACTGAAAACCAGTCTCCGTATCCATAAACAGCCTTAAACCCAGAGCGGCTGGAAACTTCCTTGTAGAATTAATATAAATCAAGGGCCCCATAAAATCATTGGAAGACCACATAAACTGGAATAATGCGCTGGATACCACCGCTGGCTGCACCATGGGAACCATGACCAGCAGAAGCCTCTGAAAAGAATTGCAGCCGTCAATCTCTGCTGCTTCCTCCAGCTCCTTGGGAACGGACCGCATAAACTGAATCATCATGAACACAAAATAGGTGTCGCAGGCAAAAAAACTTGGAATCACCAAAGGCAGATAGCTGTCAACCCAGCCAATCTTCGTAAACAGCAAGAACTGAGGAACATTCAAAACTACCTGAGGTAAAAATAAAGTCGCCAGCATCAGTCCATACCAAAATCCCCTTCCCTTAAAACGGAACCGCGTAAAGGCATAGGCTGTGACGGTAGCTGAAATCACCGTACCAATCACCTTTGGAATCACAAACTTGTAGGTATTAATCATGTAATGCCCATAGGAATAGTTGGTGGCATTCCACCCGTCAATATAACCCTGGAGCGTAGGATTTTTAGGAATAAAACCAATGGAGCTAAAAATCTCCGCATTATTATCCCGAAACGATGCACCTATCATCCAGATCATAGGGTAAATCATGCCGATTCCAATAAATATCAGTACAAAATAGCGGAAAAACAGATTGATTGCATTCTTTTGACGTCTTGACATTCTTCTCCCCTACCTTTCCTCGTCGCCATAATAAACCCAGTATTTCTGACTGATAAACGAAATCGCCGTCAATACTGCCACAATCAAAAACAGCATCCACGCCATAGCGCTGGCCAGGCCCATCTTATACGTCTTAAACGCATTCTGGTAGATAAGTATAGAAATCAATGTGGTGGAGCCCTGAGGCCCGCCGTTGGTGATGACAAATGGACCATTAAATTCCTGGAACGCCTGGCAGAGCTGGGTGATCAGGTTGAAAAATACCACCGGAGTAATCATAGGAATGGTAATCTTCATAAACTGGGTAAACTTACTGGCTCCGTCAATAGCAGCCGCCTCGTATAAATCCTCTGGCACCCCTTTTAAGGCAGCCAGGAAAATAACCATGGCAGACCCAAACTGCCACACACGCAAGAGACAGATGACAAACAGCGCGTACTTGCTGCTCCCCAGCCAGTTGATAGGGTCACCGCCAAACAATCGGATAATCATGTTGATCAGACCTTCATTTTGGAACAAAAACTGCCACAAGACAGCAATCGAAATAGAACCTCCCAGAATTGAAGGAATGTAATAGATCGTCCGAAACATGTTGATAAATTTCAGTTTAAAATTCAGAATATAGGCGATAAACAGAGCGAATAACAGCTTTAACGGCACTGTCATAAACGCATATTTAAATGTCACTCCAAAAGCCTTCATATACTTGGAAGTCTTTAAAATCGACTCATAATTCTGAAGTCCTATAAACTGAGTCCCGCTTTTAAACAGGTTGTAATTCGTCAGGCTGTAATAAAGAGAAGACAAAAAAGGATAAAACTTAAAAGCAAAAAATCCAATCAGCCAAATGGACAAATAGGCATATCCATTGTTTGCCTTCCAAAACTTTCTCCAGGACGTCTGTTTCATTGTAAGGCTCCTTTCTCGTTCAGCGCCTTTAACTTCAGGTGCTCCGCATATGCCATCATAAATGCGCCCACGCCTTTCACCTCATCCATCACAATAGGTTCTGACAAATAATATTCCACACTTCCGTCCCTCTCATCTTTTGGTCCTAAGCCAGCCACCTCGCAGATGTCCTTCAAATGCCAGATCCCATCTATGCAGACCATCTTTTGATCGTGAAGAGCCTTAAGGATTCTCTCTCCGACGGCCTGGTACTTCTCCGCCTGCAAAACTTTCAGGCGGCATCCCTTTAAGATGCTGTAGGCAATCATAGCGCTTCCTGATGTCTCCAGATAATTCCCCTCCACCTCAGGCAGAGCAATAAGCTGCCAGAACAACCCAGACTCAGCATCCTGATATTTTAGAACGCCCTTTAAAGCCTCCTTAAACCAGACGGCATACTGCTTATGCTGCTCAAAAACCTCCTCTGAGGAAAGTTCATACAGATCAATGAGTGCCATCAGATGCCACCCAATGGAGCGGAGCCAGAAATTATGGGAGAGTCCAGTCTCCTTATCCGCCCAGATCATCACTTTCTTCTCATCATAAGCGTGGTAATACAGATGATCCTTTTCGCTGTAAAGAAGCCGTCTTACATTCTTCATCTGAGAATAAATATCGTTGTAATTTTCGTTTCCATTATACTTGGTTTCATACTCCATGTACAGGGGCAACGCCATGTAAAGCCCATCCAGCCATATCTGATAGGGATAAATGGTTTTATGCCAGAAATTTCCTGTAGAAGTTCTTGGGTGACGATGAAGCATGTCAATCAAAGTATCCAACGCCTTTTTATATCGTTCCTGTCCCGTCTGTTCATACAAGAAAAACAGAATTTTTCCTGAGTTGATCTTGTCCAGATTCAATTCATTGGTATCCAGATAACGAATCGTCCCATCTTCCATAATATGATGGTCCATAAACTCTACAATCCGATCTTTATAAAAGGGGTCCTCTGTGACCTCATAAAGCCACTGAGCCCCTAAAAGCGTCACTCCTGCCTCATAATTCCACAGTGGTTTATCATCCTTTGCAAAAGCAGTCAAATAATCCTTAAAATATTGTTCCAATACCATATGGCCCTCCTTTTTAAAAAGGGCATGTGCAACCCAGTAGAAAAGTTTCACATGCCCGTCTGATTCGCTGCGCTTTATTTTAGTATGGATTCTCCATCTGTACCCGCTCAATCTCATCAACCAGATACTGCGCCATCTCGCCTGTGGCGTTATGGTCTGCACTGATGTTTTCAAACACTTCATAGTAAACGCCAGTGGTGTCCTTTAACTCTGAATTTTCAAAGTTAGGATCAAAGGTAAAGTTTGCAACCTTTAAAACCGCCTGATTCGCCTCATAGGTCAGACCTTTTAACAAATCCTTTTCCACGAGAATCTTGCTTGCAGTCTCATTAACCACAATTCCTCTCTCTGTGGACATAATCTCTACGCCTTCAGGCTCGTTCATCAAAAAGTTTAACAAAAGGGCTGCCTCTTCCTTATGCTCAGAAGCCTCTGTGATGGCGAAGCACTGAGAAATCTTTGTAAGTCCTGCCTCATAATCGCCAATTCCAGTAAGGAACTCGCCTAACACAAACTCCTGACCAGGCTCTAAAGCTTCCTGGAACTTCGCGTTTGCAGAATCCCACTCATAAAAGCCTGCATACTTTCCGTTCGCCCACTTGGTATTCTTCTCCAGAATGGTTGCGCCGTCTCCTAAAAGCAATTCAATCTTAGGAAGCACATGCTTATCCTCCAGAGAGCAGATCCAGTCAAGGCCCTCTTTCACCTCATCGACTGTGTAATTTACTGCGCCGTCCACTACCCACTCCTTGCCGTATTTGGATTCCAGGTAATACAGCATAAGCAGCATTCTTTCATACTGGTACATAGCCAGAGGGTAACTGTCATCTCCCAGCTTTTCTGCAAAAACTGCTCCTGCATTCATCAGATCGTCAATGGTTTTTGGAACCTCAAGACCAGCATTTTCAAAAGTAGTCTTATTCCAGAAAAAGCACTTTCCTGTAGTACTGATAGGAACTGCCTGAAGCTTGCCTCCTACCACGCACTGATCCACGATATTTTTGGGAAAACCACTTAAATCAATGGCTGACAAAGCATTAATATCTGCAAATGCAGATCCGTCTCCTGAAAACTGATACAGCCAGTTCCAGTTGACCTGCATAAGATCTGGAGCCGTACCGCCGTTTAACTGGGTAGCGCACTTCTCTGTCCATCCGTCCCATGCTCCGTACTCACATTCTACCTTAATATTCGGGTACTTAGCCATAAATGCGTCAACCGCCTTCTGGGTCGCCTCATGTCTGGAGTCGCCGCCCCACCAGGAAAAACGAAGGGTGACTTCCTCTCCCCCTGCTGCCTGATCTGCTTTGGTCTCTCCCTTGGCAGCCTCTGTCTCCTGCTTTTGCTCTGCTGCTTTTGTAGTCTCATCTGCTGGCGCGCTGCCGCCTCCACATGCAGATAAAGACACGGTCATAGATACTGCTAATGCTGCTGCAATTACCCGCTTCATCAATTTCATCTTGAGCCCTCCCTTGGCTTATTAGATTTTGTGCTGCTTAGCCTTATTATAGCATATGTTTTTTCCTTGTCAATATACTTTTGTATATTTTTTATGTATACATATCCGATTGTTTCACAATTTATTGTATATTATTTCATATTGATATTGAATTTTTGAAAAATATCGTGTATATTGTTAGATATATTATTTTTTTATTAATGTATACATTGTTTTTGTATAAGGAGAAGTCATGTTAAAAAACAGTTTTAAAACCAGTAAATATCCCTTCACGCTCCAATGCACCTATAAAGGCTCTGCCTGTCTGCCTGATTTTACCAGGCTGTTAGACCTGCTTTCCTTTTATGGTTTCTATGGGATAGAGCTTAATCTTCCAGACTTAGACAGTCTCCCTGCCAGAGAACTTCAAGGTCTTTTAGAAAACCATGGATTGGATATCACCTATATAGCCACCGGAGCCTACGCTGTGGCTCACCACTTTTCCCTGTCCTCTGAGGACAAACTGCTCCGTCAAAAAAGCCTGGAAGGCTGTATGGCCAATATTGGTTATGCGGCTCAATTTCACTGTGGAATCATCATCGGTTATATGAAAAATAATCCTCACACCCCTTGTCACGATGCGTCCCGCTATCTGGAAGAGTCTTTGGCAAAGCTGGATGAATTTGCCAGACCCTATGAGGTTCCCATTCTGTTAGAAGCCACGAACCGTTATGAATCTCAGGTGGCAAACTCTCTGGAGGAAACTCTTCAAATCATACAAAGAGTTCAGGGCAAAATGCTCTCCATCCTGCCCGATACTTTCCATATGAATATAGAAGAACGCTGTCCTCTTAAGATGTTGTCAGAGTGTCAATCCCATTTCCATAATCTTCATCTGTCTGACAACAACCGCTATTTTCCGGGACTTGGATGCATCTCATTTGAAAACTATTTGAAAAAACTTCAGGAAATTCATTATCAGGGAACCCTGGGAATTGAAGGAATCTTAAAAGATAATCTGGAAAACGATTTGGAGACCTGTGTGAGATATCTTTCTGGATTAGATTGGTTTCAGTAAAGTGCATAAAATGACAAAATAAAAAGATACAAAGCCTTTCGCATTTCGAAGGCTTTGTATCTAATCCCTTTTATCCTTTCTAAATCTTACTGCTGAAATAAAAGCAGTTGAGCCTCTACGGTCTCCGCCACTGTTTCCGCCTCTTCCTCAGAGAAATATCCGCATGCTTTCATCCGTCTTAAAACCTGTAATTGCCGCTTGGCTGCTAAGTCAGGATTTTTTGTCGGCGCATACCTGGACGGTGCATTTGGAATCCCTGCAAGCAGCGTACTTTCATAATCTGTCATCTCCTCTGGAATCTTTCCAAAATATCCATTGCTTGCAGAACCCACGTCATAATATCCGTCTCCAAAGTAAATTGTGTTTACATACAGCTCAAAAATGTCTTCTTTGCTATAGCTGCGCTCCAAATCTAAAGCCACAAAAACCTCAGCCACTTTCCGAATCAATTCCTTTTCCTGTCCAAAGTACATGTTCTTTGCAAGCTGCTGGGTGATCGTGCTTCCGCCTTCCACAAAAGCGCCTGCCTGAATGTCCCTAAGCACCGCTCTTCCTATGGCTATCACATCAACTCCCATATGCCGATAAAACCGTTTATCTTCCACAGAGACTACCGCCTGAACGTAAACCTCTGGAAGCTCTTCATACTCGGTGTAGGTTTCCTTGGACTGAATGGAAGCCACCATATCAGACAAGCTCGTCTCCTGAATAGCGGCCAGATATACTGCATATCCCTTCCCTACCACAACGCCGCCGGAGCAGATCGCTACTACCATCATCAAAATTAACAGATTCCTCAAAATTTTTGTAATTTTCATAGAAATATCCGCCCCTTTCCCTGTAATAATTATACAATCTTAAATATTGAACTTATTATAACAGATTTTACCTGGTAAGACCTTACCAATACACTAATATTATCGACGTTTTTCTGACAAAATATAACAAAAATCTTACATTCCTCCAATATTATATAATTTTAACATTTTTTAGGCTTTTTCCAAAATATAACTTTTTTTCTTTTTCCACTTGCATTTTTAAAGATTTCTGCTATACTAAATAGAGTAACACGCAGATATAGTATATCGGTAGTACATCAGCTTCCCAAGCTGAGGGGGTGGGTTCGACTCCCATTATCTGCTTTTAACAGCCACAAGGTCAAAATTTCCTTGTGGCTGTTTTCTTAGTAGAATTTATAGAAAAGAGGACAAACATATGACATTTTTTATGGACATTTTAAAGGGGATTCTGATTGGCATCGCCAACATCATTCCCGGAGTCAGCGGCGGCACCATGGCTGTGTCTCTGGGAATTTATGATAAATTAATCGCGGCAGTCTCCAATTTACTAAAAGACTGGAAATCCAGTTTCAAAACGTTGTTTCCTTTGATTCTTGGCTGTGGTATAGGCATTGTAGGTTTTACCTATGTGATTGAATATTTGTTAAGCCATCACACCTTTGTCACTGCTATGGCCTTTGTCGGCTTGATTTTGGGAGGAATCCCGCTTCTGGCCGCCTCTTTAAAAAAAGAACTGCGCCGCTCTTCCTCCTCCGTCGGAATAAGCGGCGTGCTGGCCTTTGTAATTCTGTTTTCTGTCGCTGCGTTTCTTCCTATGTTAAATGCAGATGAGGAAGTCCTCCGAACCTTTGACGTTAACGCCCAAACCCTGGTCTGCCTGTTCCTTGTTGGTGTAATTGCCTCTGCAACCATGGTAGTTCCCGGAGTCAGCGGCTCCCTTGTGATGATGATTCTCGGCTACTATTATGGAATCATTGAAACCATAAAACGTTTTCTGGACGCTTTAAAAGCTTTTGACATGGACGGACTCCTTCACGGCTTTGCCCTTTTATTTCCCTTTGGCATCGGCGTGCTTCTTGGAATCTTCCTCATTGCCAAACTGATTACCTTCCTGTTTCAGCGATACGGCGTGCAGACCTACTGCGCAATCCTTGGGCTGATTGTTGCTTCTCCCTTTGCCATCTTCTACAACACAGGAGCCCTCTCTGACCCAGCCAGTCTTTCTACTTGGCAGATTGGATTAGGCCTGTTGCTGGCTGCGCTATGCGGGATTGTGACTGTAAGGATGGGAAAAACAACGGATTAACCAAACTATAGAGGGGACTATTTTCCAAAAAGAGTCCCCAAAAGCCCTCTTCCGATACTGGCTCCTAAATTGCCTCCAAGCCGTTTCCCAAAACTTCCTCCGATACTCTTTCCAATTTCATTTCCCACTTCTCTTCCAATGGTCCCGCCTGCAGTTTTTGCCATGCTGGACACCGCCTGTTTCCTGGCCCTGGTGACGGCTTCCTTTTCCCTGGCCTCTTCCTTTGCCTTCTTCTCTGCTTCTCTGGCTTCTTCTTTGGCCTTCCTTTCTGCTTCTTTCGCCTCCTCCTTTGCCTGACGCTCTGCCTCTTTCTGTGCTTCCCTGGCAGCCTTCTCCTCTGCCTTCTTCTTTTCTTCCTCTTCTTTTCTTTCCTCCTCTTCCTGAGCGAGCTGTTTAAACTTTCTTTGGAAAAATTCAAATGCAGAATCCCGATCAATCATAGTTCCATATTTGGTATGAAGAAAACTATTTTCAATTTCTCTCTGCCTAACCGTCTGGTCAATCGCCCCCATCATGCTCTGCGGCGGAAGAATTTTGGCCCTCCGAACCACGGATGGAGTTCCGTCCTCCTGGAGAATGGAAATCAACGCCTCGCCGATTCCAAGTTCTGTCAAAGCTGTCAACGCCGAATTAAAAATGTAAGAAAACGCCGATTATATTTTGTAGTTTTT
>CAJTUV010000055.1 GCA_910579515.1 uncultured Hungatella sp. | reverse complement strand
GCAGGTAAAAAATTTTATTTTTTTAACTGTCTACTTGACAGGGAGCAGTTCAAAAATCAATCGGCTATGTATTTAAAACTTACTGTATTTACTCATTAAGTTTTCTATTTTTTCCTTATCAAGAAATATAAGATTATTCTTTAAAGGATAATCTTGTATTCCCTCTATTATTTTTTCAACTGCGTTCATTGTAAATTTACCCGAAATAGCAATAATAACCTTTGCTACTCTTACTTTATTCCGTGAGTATACATCATAAAATGGCATTGAAAAGGCATCCTTCGCCTGCACAATCAACTCATTTATATCACCATGCACTCTACCTGATACATCTCCATATTTCACTTGTACCCCATAATACTCATATTCATCAAATTCCGTTCTTCTTGCAAAAGTAATATCTTTACCAAACTCCTTATTGCCATGATTATATTTTACATTTACAAATCCTAATTTTCTAAAAAGAGGCACTAATATTTTTATTGTAAATTCGCTTTCTTTCTCACATCCATCAATTCTTTGAAAAGGAGAGCCTAATGCTATATCTGTAGCTCCCTCTATTTCTTCATATAACTGCTCTACATCAAGTAAAAGATTTTCCATAGAATCTACTTTCAAATTTGCACTATACCGTAAAGAAATATAGGCACCATAATCATTGTAATAATCTAATGTGATATCCTCCATTTCCTTAGCACGTTCTTCTATAATACCTTTTTTTGTTTCCATATATAGCTTTAATCCAACTGCACCATCCCAATATTTCCTCGTAATTAATTCCTCATACCAAATATGGAATTCATTCTCACCAACACGCCTAAAATATGCTGGAATTTTAATAACTATTGCCGACTCAGATTGTGACTCGCATATTTCTATATCAAAATTATATGGAAAACTTGCTATATCAGTTTTCTTTAATACAGCAACTGGAACTATTGCTTTTTCTCCATCCTCCGAATATTCTTCGCCTTCAATCATAAATGAAGCTAAACCCTCTATATCATTCCAAAAATCAATTTTAGACATGCTTCCTCCAAATATTTAATATTGTCTAATATTATTTTGTCCATTACACGAATCCAGGTCACAAACTCCACCCGTCCGCCTAGTGTTATTTCGTCCATAATCCCCCATCTTGTCCACAAAATACGGTACAATCAGCACAAAATAACACGAAATAATACAGTTTTCACCCTGTCCCCAAATTAGAACGCAAAATATTCTACCACATTCTCTTATATATTTGATTAAAATATATATCACCTATATACATTGCCAGTATATCAGAAAATCCCGCCTTATAAAAGACGGGATTCCCTATTTAAATTATATACACTTCAACCGTGAGGTCTTTCCACTGCCCCTCTCGCAGATAATCACCATTCGCCCTGCGAAAAGCCAGTGCCTGAGCGTAATCTATCGTGAAATCGAAGTATAGATTACTTCCCCTCCCTATTGCATATAGCCGCCTGTGCCGCCGCCAATCTTGCAATCGGAACTCTGAATGGGGAACAGGACACATAATCCAACCCAATCTTATGGCAGAACTCTACAGAAGACGGATCGCCGCCATGCTCGCCGCAGATACCCACATGAAGCTCTGGACGTACCGGCTTACCTAACTTAATCGCAGTCTCCATCAGCTTGCCAACACCAATCTGATCCAACTTCGCAAATGGATCATTCTCAAAGATCTTAGTGTCATAATATGCATTCAGGAACTTGCCAGCGTCGTCACGAGAGAAGCCATAGCACATCTGAGTCAGGTCGTTGGTTCCGAAGCAGAAGAACTCAGCCTCTTTTGCAATCTCATCTGCAGTCAGCGCTGCTCTTGGGATCTCAATCATAGTACCCACTTCATAGTTCAGTTCCATACCTGCTGCCGCAATCTCAGCATCTGCAGTGTCAACCACAACCTTCTTAACAAACTTTAATTCCTTAATATCGCAGATAAGAGGAATCATAATCTCTGGACATACGTTCCAGTCAGCATGAGCCTTCTTCACATTAATCGCTGCACGGATAACAGCTCTGGTCTGCATTCTGGCAATCTCTGGATAAGTCACAGCCAGACGGCATCCACGATGGCCCATCATCGGGTTGAACTCATGCAGAGCATCACAGATCACCTTAATCTGCTCTACAGTCTTACCTTGAGCGTCTGCCAGCTTCTTAATATCTGCTTCCTCTGTAGGAACAAACTCATGAAGAGGCGGATCCAGGAAGCGAATGGTAACTGGGTTGCCTTCCAATGCCTCATACAGCTTTTCAAAATCGCTCTGCTGCTCTGGAAGAATCTTCTCCAGTGCTGCTTCTCTCTCCTCTACTGTCTCAGAACAGATCATCTCTCGGAATGCGTCAATACGATTGCCCTCAAAGAACATATGCTCTGTACGGCAAAGGCCGATACCCTCTGCTCCTAACTCCTTGGCTTTCTTAGCGTCTGCGGGAGTATCTGCATTGGTTCTCACCTTCAGTTTTCTGTACTTGTCTGCCCATCCCATGATTCTGCCGAACTCACCAGCAATGGTAGCGTCTACAGTCGGAATGATTCCATCATAAATCTTTCCGGTAGAACCGTCGATAGACAGCCAGTCGCCCTCATGGTACTCTTTTCCTGCAAGAACAAATTTCTTATTGGCTTCGTCCATGGCAATCTCAGAACAGCCGGATACACAGCAGGTTCCCATTCCACGGGCAACTACTGCCGCATGGCTTGTCATACCGCCGCGAACTGTCAGGATACCCTGAGCAGCCTTCATACCCTCAATGTCTTCTGGAGAGGTCTCCAGACGAACCAGAACTACCTTCTCACCCTTGGCAGCCCATGCCTTTGCGTCCTCTGCTGTAAATACAATCTTACCGCAGGCAGCTCCTGGAGATGCAGCCAAAGCCTTTGCCATAGGCTCTGCTTTTTTCAACGCCTCCTGGTCAAACTGAGGATGAAGCAGAGTATCTAAGTTTCTTGGGTCAATCATGGAGACAGCTTTCTTCTCGTCGATCATCCCCTCGTCTACTAAATCACATGCAATCTTCAAAGCAGCCTTTGCAGTTCTCTTACCATTACGGGTCTGAAGCATGTAAAGCTTTTTGTCCTCAATGGTAAATTCCATATCCTGCATATCTCTGTAGTGATCTTCCAATTTATTACAAATACCTACAAACTGCTCATAAACCTCTGGCATAACCTCTTTTAACTGATCAATCTTCTGAGGAGTACGAACGCCTGCCACCACATCTTCTCCCTGAGCATTCATCAAAAACTCGCCCATCAGATGCTTTTCACCTGTAGCTGGATCACGGGTAAAGGCAACGCCTGTACCAGAGGTCTCGCCCATGTTTCCAAATGCCATCATCTGCACATTTACAGCAGTACCCCAGGAATATGGGATATCGTTGTCACGGCGGTATACATTAGCTCTTGGGTTGTCCCAGGAACGGAAAACAGCCTTGATTGCTTCCATCAGCTGCTCCTTTGGATCTGTTGGGAAATCTGCGCCGATTTTCTCTTTATATTCAGCCTTAAACTGATCTGCCAACTCTTTCAAATCATCTGCGGTCAACTCCACATCCTGAGTCACGCCTTTTTCATTTTTCATCTTGTCAATCAGCTCTTCGAAGTACTTTTTGCCTACTTCCATAACTACATCGGAGAACATCTGAATAAATCTTCTGTAGCAGTCCCATGCCCAGCGAGGATTACCGGACTTTTTAGCCAGAACCTCTACCACCTCTTCATTCAATCCCAGATTCAGAATTGTATCCATCATACCAGGCATGGAAGCTCTCGCACCTGAACGAACAGATACTAATAATGGATTCTCTCTGTCGCCAAATTTCTTACCGGTGATCTCTTCCATTTTGCCGATGTATTCCATGATCTGAGTCATGATCTCATCATTAATCTTCTTGCCATCCTCATAATACTGAGTACAAGCTTCTGTGGTGATAGTAAATCCCTGGGGAACCGGAAGCCCTAAATTGGTCATTTCTGCCAGGTTAGCTCCCTTACCGCCTAACAGGTTTCTCATGTTGGCGTTTCCCTCGCTAAACAAATAAACCCACTTGTTTGCCATAAAGTATTCCTCCTCAATTTGTAGAATTGACTACTTGTTTTTTACCACTGGTTCTTATCCTGTTCTGCCACCTTTTCCTATCTTTGATTTGCCGGCCAAAACATAATTCTACACACAAAGAAAAGGCCGCCAGCGGTCTGTATTTAGTATAACATAATTCTTTTTGAAGTAAAGGGTAAAACTGGAAAAAAATAAGGTCTTATTGTACAGTTTCCATAGTCATTTAGCTAAAAATCTATTCTCCTTTTGTCAATATTCACATATGCGTTTTGTATTCGTAAATACGAATGTAAGTTTTCCCTATATCGTAACCTTCTCTTTTTACCCTGATTATAAAACGGCTATCCCCAAAAGGAGACAGCCGTCTTTCTCATTTTTACTTCATATACTCATGCAGAGTCTTGCGTACAGCGCCTGGTCCGGCGATTAACTGACGGAACATGCCCTCAATCTTCTCAGCCAGTCCCACTTCCACAAGATTGGAACCAAATAATACTGGATTAGACAGAATCGGAGCCAGTTTGCCCTCACAGCTGTCTGGATTTCCTAATGTAATTCCTTCCATCTGCTTCTGTAATTCTGCCAGCATCGGATCGCTGCTGACGCTCATCTCTTTTCCTTCATCATCTACAGCCATCAGGTAGCGCAGCCATCCTGCAATAGCCAGCGGGATAGCGGTCAGGGAATGAACATCCAGCTCTGAACTTGCAACATAGGATTTGATGGTCTCGCCAAAGCGAATCGGAATCTTCTGGCTGGTATCTGTTGCAATTCTCTGAGGCATATCCGGAATGAATGGATTCGGAAGACGACGGTCAATAACCTCGTGGATAAAGTCCATAGGGCTTAAAATACCAGGATCCGTCACCACAGGCATTCCCTCTTTGTAGCCAATCGTCTCAACCAGTTTCTTCAGGTCTTCATCTTTCATTTCAGAAGCAATGCTGTTGTATCCCAGCAAACAACCGTAAACCGCCAGAGCTGTGTGAAGAGGATTCAGACAAGTCGTAACCTTCATGCGCTCTGTCATATTTACAGTATCACGATCTGTCATATAAACGCCTGCTTTATCAAGAGCCGGACGGCCGTTAGGGAAACGATCCTCTACAACCAGATACTGAGGAACTTCTGCGTTAACGAACGGAGCAATATACGTATTGCGGCTGGTAATAATCGGAGCCATCTCCTCAATTCCGTCTGCCTCTAATGCCTTCTCTACCACTTCAGCAGGTCTTGGAGTGATCTTGTCAATCATGCTCCATGGGAAGGACACTTTATTCTCGTCCTCAAGCCAAGCTACGAACTCTGTGCTGACATGCCCCTTCTTCAGCCACTCATTGGCCACAGTTACGATACTGCTCTTTAATTTCTCTCCGTTATGACTGCAGTTATCCATGCTGACTACCGCAATCGGAGTAGCCCCTGCCTGGAATCGCTCCAGTAAAAGAGCGGTCACAATGCTCATGGCATGGTGAGCCTTGGTTGGACCAGCCTCAATGTCTGCTTTCACTACCGGCAAAAATTCACCCTGAAGATTTGCCAAAGCGTATCCCTTTTCTGTAATAGTAAAGCTCAGCATCTGAAGAGACGGATTTCTAAAGACTTTCTTTAAATATCCATACTCTTCTTCATCTTCCATATTGGCCTTTACGCCTTTTGCCACGCTTGCCACGATCTCTCTGTCCATGGAACCGTCAGGATTTAGGCTGACCATCATGGTCATATTGTCAAATGGAGTATAGATCTTATCAATGATATCGTAATCAAACGTATCGGATGCAATAATTCCGCTTTCTGCTAAGCCTTGCTCTAACAGGCGCTGCTGTAAAACCGCAATAAATCCACGGAAAATATTTCCGGCTCCAAAGTGTACCCACACCGGACTTTCTTCTGTCTTTGCCACCATCTTGTTAACATCGAACCCCGGTACCTTTACGCCAGCCTGCTTCCAGCCTGCTTCATTCAAACTTGCTTTGCAAAGTTTCATAGTTTTTTGCTCCTCTCATATCGTTTATAGTTTCAGACATGACCCCATGTCCTCCTCATACATAAGTATCATACCACATTTTGGCAATTATGTATATTAAAAATTATTTTTTGTGTTAATATTTGGAAATATCTATTGAGAAAAGATTTCTGCAGGTAATAAAAAAGAGCCTTGTACCTGACAAAATCAAGTTCCAATGCTCTTTTCCAGCTGGGCTACAAGGATTCGAACCTTGAAAATGACGGAGTCAGAGTCCGTTGCCTTACCATTTGGCGATAGCCCAATCTCTTGTTTCTGCTTGTCTCAGCGACGAGATTTATAATACCACATCCTCTTAAATCCGTCAACCTCTTTTTTGTATTTTTTTGAGAGTTTTTCTATTTAATAGAAATCGTTCGCACAGCAGGGTGGATAACATAAATTTAGGCCTGCAAACAACCTTGATGCCTCAAACTCATGTTAAATTCCCTGCCGTTTGAACTGATACAGTTAATACCTCCCCACCGGCGGCTCCACCTGTGCTGGCAGAGGACATTGATAGATTCCGCCAGTTCTTCTCACATACTCCTTTTTGGCTGCCTTCATTGTCTCAGGCGATTCCATGGTCCTGACCACACACAAAGCCAGCATCTTAGCCGCAGTCAAAAGCCCTTTATGTCCCAACACACTGCCCGACTGAGCCGTCATCTGCCAAGTATGGCCCACATTGCCGATACAACACGTTGCCACATTCAAATTTAACGTAGGCACTGCATACCCCACATCTCCCACGTCCGTAGAGCCAGAGGTATACTCATGTGGTCCTGTCGTATAGGGATGAATCTCCGTATCAAGAGGCCATTCAAGAATCTCCGCCAGCCACTCTGTTCCATAATCCGCCTCAATCTCTCCCCGAATAGAAGTCAATGTATCCGAATCATAGGAGTTTAGGAACTCCTTGGCCAGTCTAAAATCCTCCTCCGTCCAATCAGGCGCTCCTACCTCCATCATACACTCTGTGGCAAGTTTAGCCATAGCGTCGTTGGGAACATAGTCAGAAAACGCCATAGTAATCTCGTATTCCACCCTGGTCTCCGTCATCATGGCAGCGCCCTTTGCCACCTTGACCACCCGTTCAAACAGTTCCTTCATCTGAGAAACCTTCGGGGCCCGAACCTCATACTTCACTAGGGAGTGGTCCTGTACCACATTGGGAGAAGTTCCTCCTGCATCCACATAAGCATAATGGATTCTTGCCTTATCAATCATATGCTCCCGCAGATAATTGACTCCCACACTCATCAGCTCCGCCGCATCCAGCGCGCTTCTTCCAAGATGAGGGCTTCCCCCTGCATGGGACGTCCTCCCGAAAAACTCAAAATTTGCTCCCATAATAGCCACATTGCACGTATTCTGCACTTCATTTCTATCTGACGGATGCCAGGTATATACAAAATCCACTCCCTCAAACAAACCTGCCCTGGCCATAAACTGCTTTGCGCCAGCACCTTCCTCAGCCGCGCATCCATAGTAGAGAATCGTCCCTGCCTTTTTGTATTCCTCCAGATACGCCTTTACAGCCAAAGCTCCAGCCAAAGCTCCCGTACCAAGACAGCAATGGCCACAACCATGGCCCGGCGCTCCAGGAGTCACTGGCGATTTTACGCTGCAACCTGCCTTCTGGCTTAAAATTGCCAAAGCGTCATACTCCCCCAAAATCCCCATCACCGGACCGCCTGTCCCGTATTCAAACCGTCCTACAAAAGCTGTGGGAATTTGGGCCACGCCTTTCTCTACAGAAAAGCCTTCTTCCTCCAGGATTTTGCAGAGAAGCTCTGCTGACTTCGTTTCCTCATAAGGCAGCTCTGCATAGCCCCATATCTTGTCATTGGCTTCCACAATCAAATCCTCTTTTTCCTTTACCACCTTCTCGATAAACTCCAAATCTTTCACTTCTGATTTTCCTGTCCTTTCCCCTGATTTAACCTGTATGTAAACACTCACAATACCTTACTAAGAAATTCTATGGTTCTTGGATTCTCTGGATGATCAAAAATCTGTTCTGGCGTTCCTTCCTCCTGAATATCCCCGTCATCCATAAAAAGCACTCTGTCACTTACCTCTCTGGCAAATCCCATCTCATGAGTCACAATAACGATCGTCATGCCGCTTTCCGCCAATCCTTTGATCACATCTAGTACATCTTTCACCATCTCTGGATCCAACGCACTGGTAGGCTCGTCAAACAAGATCACGTCTGGTTCCATAGCCAGAGCCCGTACAATGGCCAATCTCTGTTTCTGACCTCCTGACAATTTTCTGGGATACTCATCCCTTTTGTCAAACAGCCCAACTTTTTTAAGCAGCTCCTCTGCCTGGGCCACAGCCTGAGCCTTGGGAATCTTTTTCTCAAGCACAGGCGCCAAGGTAATATTCTCAAGCACCTTCAGATTGGGAAATACGTTAAAATGCTGAAACACCATCCCCATTTTCTGGCGATGCTTGTCAATGTCAATTCTCTTATCTGTAATGTCCACGCCCTCAAACCAAATTTTTCCGCTGTCAGGCTGCTCCAATAAATTTAAGCAGCGCAAAAAAGTGCTTTTTCCACTGCCGCTGGGGCCAATGATAGACACCACTTCCCCGAAATTTACATGCTGATTTATATTTTTTAAAACCTTCAGTTCTCCAAACCCTTTACAAAGGTTTTCTACTCGAATAATCTCTCTTCCCTGCTCTGCCTCAGTCACTTTCCTGCAGCCTCCTCTCAAACGCCTTCAGAAGTTTCGACAATACAAAGTTTACCACAAAGTAAATGATACCCACAATCGTCAAGGTCGGAACCGCCAGAAATGTGGTAGACTGTACCGTCTTATAGGCCGTCATCAGCTCGCCCACAAAAAATACAGAAGCCAAGGAGGTCTCCTTCACCATGATAATAAACTCATTGCACAGGGCTGGAAGAATATTCTTCACTGCCTGAGGCAGAATCACATACCGCATAGTATTTGCATTGGAAAGTCCCAGGCTTTTCGCAGCCTCTGTCTGTCCCTTATCCACAGCCTGAATCCCTGCTCTGATAATTTCTGCCACATAAGCACTGCTGTTGACAATCAGTGCCACCACAATACAGGCTGTGTCCGACACACTGATCGGAAGCAGCTTAGGCAGAATCAGCCAGAAAAAATAGAGCTGCAATAAACTGGGTGTTCCTCTCAAAACCTCTATGTAGGCGCTGGTCAATGCGTAAAAAAACTTGAATCTGGACATGCGCAGCATGGCAATCAAGGTCCCTAAAATGGTTCCCAAAAATACTGTGACTACAGCCAGCCACAAAGTTCCAAAAAGGCCGTTGATAAACACATAATCATACTTTGCCCAGATTTTTATCATGCTCTCAATCATAATGCCAATTACCTTTCTTCTTTATACAGCCTTTATTCGATTCCCAGGCTCCTGGCGTACTCGCTGTATTCCTCCATCCATTGCTCAAACTGTCCGGATTCCAGCAGCTCGTCAATGATTTCGTTGATGGCGTTTTCCAGTTCCGGCTCATCCTTTGGCATGCCAATCCTGGTCCCTTCCGTGCTCTGATCCACCACAAAGCGGAAGTTATTGGCAATGGTCACTCCCGGATTCGCCTCCGCATACAGCTTGGCGGTGCCGATATAGGTAGCGGCCGCATCCGCTTTCCCCTCTTGAACCATCAAAAAACCATCTGTGGTAGCAGACACTCTTTTGATCTCCTTGCACTTAGGAATTTGAGAGGTGACATACGCCTCCTGAAGAGATCCGCTCTGACACACCACCACTGCATTCTCATAAGAGGCGGTATCTGGATACTTATCCACGTCCTCCTGGCGGACCAAAAAACCATACCCCTCATTCTCTGCAAAATAATATCCTTTAGACAAGGTCATAGCCTCCGCCCGCTCCGGCGTATAAGCCAGGGCTGAGATTGCCAGATCATACTTTCCCTCCGTAATACTGCTTAACACTGCCGAAAACTCCAGAGGAATAATATGTGCCTCCACCCCCAGCTTATCCGCAATATATTTGGCCAGCTCAATGTCTGCCCCTACATATTGATCATCCCCTGTCTTGGTGGAATCAATAAATTCATTGGGAGCAAAATAGGGCTCTGTCACCACCTCAATGTAGCCTTTCTGTTTGATCTGTTCCAAGCGATTTGCAGCGCTTCCCCCCTGAGTCTGTTTCCCACTGCATCCGAACAGCGCCATCCCAATCGTAACAGCCAAGACTCCGGCTGAAATTCTTTTTCCCATTCCGCATTTTATTTGGTTAACCATTTCCATGTTCCTCCCTTTATCTCTCCGTTTTATTGTAGTAGCATGGTAGCATAATAAAGTGCTGACATAACAAAGTATATTATTCCCTAAAAAGACCTTTTTGTCAATCACTTTTTCCTACTTTTCCACATAACTTTTTCAACGCTCTGCGGTATTTAGACAAGACTGTGGGAAGAGGCATCTGCAAAAGCTCTGCAATCTCCCGATGCTTCATTCCGCTGGCGTCATGAAGAAGCACAATGCTGCGTTCCTCTTCTTTCAGAGACTTCAAAGCCTCTAAAAGAACCTGCTTTTCCGGGGCCAGTTCAATGTCGTCGCATAGCTGTCCAGGCTCCCATCCGCTTTCCTGCTCCTTTAACTCTTCCAAACTGACTCCGCTCCAATTTGTCTGTCGCCGAAGTCTCATATAACAGAGATTCTTTGTGATTGTAAAAATCCAGGCCATCGGTTTTCCATCAGACTGATATTTCCCTGCCTGCTCCCACGCAGTCAGATAAGTATCCTGCATAGCCTCCTCTGCGTCCTGAGGATTCTTTAAAATAGATAACGCATAGCCATAAACACTTTTTGCCGTCTCTTTATAGAAACAATGAAAAGCGTTTCTATCTCCTTCTTTCATTAACGCTAAAAGCCGGTCATACTCCGACCGGCTTTCTTCTTTGTTATCCCACATAGTTCTTCCCCATCAACCGTCAGATTGATTCCGGATTCTCTGCACAATAACTATTCTCCACAGTTATGACACAATCATATCTGGAATCCCATTTCTGCACTTCCTCCGAAATCTTATTCCTTATTGTATCCCGCATAGAAGAATTATACTCTCTGGGCACTACTAAATCAAAAATCAAATTCACCTTATCTGTGCCGTTCACAATTCGAAAATCATGAAACTGCAGCCTGGAATCAAGCCGGCCTAAGATTTCTCCCACCTGTTCCTTTAACGCCGCTGTCTTTTCATTATGGGTTTCCACTGGGTCCATATGAATCACCAAAAAAATCCCTAGCTTCTTCAGACAGTCCCGTTCTATCTTGTCGACAATCTCATGGCTCACTTCTATATTTTGATGGCTTGGCACTTCCGCATGAATTGAGGCCATGCTTTTGGAAGGCCCATAATTATGGACAATTAAATCATGACTTCCTACAATCCCGTCATACTGTTCCACAAACTCCGTTAATTCCCTGTAAACTTTTGGGTCAATAGCCTGGCCAATCAAAGGTTCCAATGTGTCCCTTGCAATATTTACTCCTGCAATCATGACAACCACAGAGACAACCAAACCAATGATTCCGTCAATATTCCACCCAAAGAAACCAAAAACCAGAATGGAAAGAATCGTAGCAGAGGTAGTGGCTACATCTCCTAAGGAGTCCGCCGCTGTGGCCATCATCACAGTAGACTGAATTCGTTTCCCCAAAGTCCTGTTAAACAATCCCAGCCACAATTTCACTCCAATGGACAAAAGAAGAATTACCACGGAAGTCAGATGAAATGTCATGTTCTCTGGATTGCGAATCTTTCCAAAAGAAGTTTTAAATAGCGAAAATCCCACCTCAATCACCAAAAACGCTACGATGAATCCTGCAATATATTCAATCCGTCCGTGGCCAAACGGATGGTCCTGATCTGCCGGCTTCCCAGCCATTTTCACTCCCACAAATCCAATAATGGAGGAGGCCGCATCCGATAGATTGTTAAATGCATCCGCCATAACAGAAATACTGTTGATCAAAATTCCTGTAATCAGTTTCGCCAGAAATAAGAGCATATTACACCCAATTCCAACCAGACTGGCCAACATGCCATAGGATGTTCTGACCTTCCCATCCCCAGTATTCTCATAATTTTTAACAAATTTTTTTACAAGAAATTCTGTCATTCTATTCTCCGCTCTTCCCTTTATCACAACATCAGGAATAAAAAACTTCTGTCAAAAACAGTCCTTTGGCCGGCGCTGTAAAGCCAGCCTTTTTTCTGTCTTTTGCCTCTAAAATCTGAGACATTGTATGCGCCTCTCGTTTTCCCTGGCCTACTTCAATCAAAGTTCCTGCCAGAATCCGCACCATATTATAGAGAAATCCATTTCCCCGAAACCGCATTTCCACAATCGTGCCCGAAGAATTTATCTCTATTTCATAAAGCGTGCGCACTGTCGTCTTTTTCCCTGTTCTCCCAACACAAAAACTTTTAAAATCATGAGTTCCGCATAAAATTTTTGCAGCCTCTCTCATCCAATCCACTGCCAGACTTTCTCCTAATGTAAATACATATTTTCGCTCAAACACACTGCTTTTTGCTGCCATATCCACCCGATATGTATAAATCTTTTCCCTAGCATTTAACCGGCTGTGAAACCGCCCCTGCATTTCCTCTGTCTTTTGCACTAAAATGTCTTCTGGCAGATACTGATTTAGATACTCCTTAATTTCTTCTGTTGTAAGTCCTGTCTCCAGATGGGCATTCGCCACCTGTCCTGTTGCGTGAACGCCCGCATCCGTTCTTCCCGATCCATGGACCTCCACCGTTTTTCCAGTCATCCTCTCCAAAACCTGTTCTATTTTTTCTTGGATCGTATTCGGTGTATTTCCCTGCTTCTGCCAGCCATTATAGCGGCTTCCGTCGTACTGCAATATCATTTTGATATTTCTGCTCATCTTTTCTGTCCGTCCCGCTTTCTGTGCAATAAGTACCAACATCCCATAATAAAAAGACTTCCTGCAATCATCCCTGAGACGTCCAGCCACACGTCGCTGATCTGCCCTGACCTGCCTTCTGTAAATAACTGTAACGTCTCGTCTGTCAGAGGAATCAATATTGTCATCCATGCCTGCACAAGAATCCATATTTTCCCTTGAAGCTTATAGCTCTGAAAACATTTCCACAACAACATGCCAAGGAGAGAGTACTCTGCAAAATGTGCCGACTTGCGAATTAAATGCTCTGTAATCCAGGCTCCATTCAGCCCAATGGAGCGAACCATCGTCAACACCATAGACAGCACTGTACCGCTTTGCTTCGACGACTGTACGGCAGGTGTTAAGGAATTGAAAAAAATAAAACTAATGTAAAGGACGACGATACTGGTCCAAATGAACGGGTGCGCTTTCTTCATATGTTTTACCTCATACCTTCTGAATTTATTATTCTATCATTTATGAATTGAGAAATCAAACAGTTTTTGGAAATAAAACAGACCGCGCTTTTACACGCAGCCTATTTTAAAAATGGTTTAGCTTACCAAGTACTGATTAGCCGCTGTATCATATTCAGCAATCATCAGTTCGCCCTTATGATCTGTAACCATACACTGCCCCTCATGAATCCCTTCTGGACACAGGAAATATTTCTTTCCATCAGGGGCGGTCTGATATCCTGTCAGCATATATCCCTTTGCATCAAACAGATACCAGCCTGAAGATCCTCCTGTCTGTTCTGTCAAATATGCCCAGCCATCAGAAGCGAAGGAACCGTCTTTGTATTGATACCACCATCTCTTTCCATCTGCAGCCAGTATAAAACCTTCCTGATACGTTTCTACTATGGAATAATCCGGCCGTCCATATCCGTCAATCCGTTTCCTTCCGCTGGACCATCCCACCGGATACTGTTTATACGCAACACATCCTCCTTCATTTTCCAGCATTTTATCCGAGCTGGTGTTGCCCTCCACAGTATAGACAATACCATTTTTTACACTATAGACATATCCTGTATGATAAATTCGTGTGTCATTATGGAAAAAGATCTGGTCTCCTTCTTTTGGTTCTTTAAAGTATCTCCCCATCTGTTTATAATAGTCAGCAGAAGTTGGCGTGTATGCAGAAAAACCTCCCAACAGCTTTTTAGCCTTAGCCACTCCAAACAGGTGAACAAAAATCGTGTCAAAAAAGCTGTCGCACCAAGGCTGTCCCTGAACATTAATGCCTGTCTTTTTTTGATATAAATCTGCAAATACCGTATAGTTGCCTCTTCCAGCATTTTTTTTATAATCTTCAGGATTATCATATAAACCAATCTGGGATTGTGAGTTTTTCTCACAATAACCTACCCACTTTTTAAATTCTGGCGTCACCTTATCCTGAATCACTCCCATAATGCTCCTCCTTAAAATACTACTTGGCTCTTCCCTAAACAGTATATGCGACGCCTCTCGTACTGGCTCCATATACAAAAGCCGCTCCTGCATAAGCAGAAAACGGCTTCTGTA
>CAJTUV010000054.1 GCA_910579515.1 uncultured Hungatella sp. | reverse complement strand
CTCTAAGCCTTTGGCGGAAAGATAATGGGGCTGTGTCGGGATAACCACGCTGTCAGCAGCCGCAAGAGCGTTGATTGTCAGCATACCCAAGCTCGGCATACAATCCACGAGAACCGTGTCGTACTTCTTTTTTACCTCATTGATGCAGGTTTTCAGTACGCTTTCACGGCTTATGGCGTTAATCAGCCTTACTTCCAGTCCCGACAGTTCAATGTTGGATGGGAGCAGGTCAACGCCCTCGTCATGGTGCAGGATGCTTCTGGAAACATCGACGGATTTATCATCAATGATGTCCTGCATGATGGTCGAGAGCGTATCGGGCAAGTCGTCTGGTCGGCTGTAACCGAGCGACATGGTTAAATTTGCCTGTGCATCGGCATCAATGAGCAGTACCTTTTTGCCCTGCTGTGCCAGAGCTACGCCCAGATTGACCGCCGTAGTGGTCTTGCCGACACCGCCTTTCTGGTTGGTTAAAGCGATTACTTTGCAATTTGACATAGGTGCGTCCTCCTTTCGCATAAATTTAGCCACTTTGTCAAGGTGGCTATGTAAGAGTACCAGAGAACGCAAAAAAGCCGCTTACTCTTAAAAACTCAATAAGAATAAGCGGCTTCGTAATGTGCCTTAGACATATTCAATTTTCATTCTCTTTACTGGTGCGTTTACGACCTTAAATATCAATTCGTCAACGCAGTCTGTATATCTGCCCTGCTGAATGAGCTGGTTTTTCAGCTCCACAAGGCTATGTAATAAAATGCTCCGTTCTTGGCTGTCTACATATAAATGATTTTTCTTTTCTCTCATTCATATCACCGTCCTTCATATTTCTGTTATAATAATATTCTATCATATAACAGTATAAACATTATACAGCAGGGGTAACACATTCATCATCATTCTATAATCACCTTATCAACTAATAAATCATTTATGGCTTTTTCCACTCTACTTTTTATAATTCTAACATTTTTAAAACGATGCAGATTCTCTTTATGCCACTGATATATATTAGTGTCTTTTACTATCTGTTTTTCCTCCTCCGAAAAATTCTGTAAGTAAGAATTGTAAATATTATCTAAAATAATTTCTTTTTCAGAAATTGAAAGATATTCAAACATTATTGCATCATCAAAACGTGAGAAAATCGGCATCCCCATACTCTTAATTACTTCTTTTTCTGACATAAAATTTGATGTACATATAATAATACATCTGGATAAATCCACTTTATAGTTCGTATCAATATATACTCCTTCATCGAACATCTGATAAAAGGCATTGTAGAAATTAGGATTGACCTTATCAAATTCATCTATAAGCACAACATTGGATTCACGGGACATTAAATCTTTTGCCAAACTACTCTTTGAATGTTCTGAACCAAAAACGTAATTATATCCTTCCATAGTCTGCATCATAGAAAATTGAACTCTAAGTAATCTTCCTCCTAAAACCCTACTTATTACTTTTGCTGTTTCTGTCTTTCCAATCCCAGAATCTCCCAGAAACATAATAACAACTGGTTTCTTCTGTAATGGATTGCATAACCGAAACAAATTTGAAACAACTGTTTTTTTTGCCTTTTCCTGCCCGATAATATTTGTATTAATATTTTGCCATATTTCTTTTAAAACATCTCTATCAATATTGCGATATTTTGTATATTCATATTCAATATTTTCAGCATACGATGCTTGCAAGGATTCTATTACCCTCTTTGGTGGATTATGCAAAAAAGTGGTATCAACATCATGGTTAGTTGTCACAATAGAAATAAAATTTTGAATTACATGTTCAAATACCGAAGCATAGTCATCTGCATGGACAATGAGATTTTTTACATCTATTATCCCATGTAAATATGCATGTTGCTGACGAAGATTTGCATTGTAATCTTTTATCAAATCCATAAAATATGTTATATCCTCATCCGCAGCAATTTTCTCATCAAGAAAACTCTCAAAATCTTTTTTTGAACCAATAAAAATATAAATTTTATTATTCATGCTGTGCCACTCCTGCTAAAAGTACATCGAAAACCGTTAACAAATCCCTAGAAGTAACTTCTTCATCTCCCTCATCTTCACCATATGTTGGATTATCATAAGAAACTTCCTCTGCCGTAGCAGCATTTATTTCAGAAACAATAGAAATATTTTTCCGTTCAACCTTTCCTACTGGTACTGCATAAATGGTCAAATCCATTTTTAGCAAATCCGATATTTTGTAATTATTTTTAAAACTCTCTATATTAAATCGGAGTATTACAGAATCATTTTCAACAATTCCCTCAAATTCAAAATACCCTTTTGCAAGTTTTATACTGTCATCCATATTAACAATATCAATACTTAAATCCAAATCCGTGTTGAGATTTAAACCTTCTCCTTTAAACATCTTCATATATGGAGCAATCATAATAACATAACTAAGAGAATCTTTTATCACCTTTATTTTAATATCATCAAACACCACAATATGAGATTCTTCATTTTCAACTATATCCAAAAAATCAGTCAGAATTGTATTCTGCAATATTGTTTTTATTAATTCTTCGCTTTTAAAAGATGTTTCTAAATTTGATTCCATTTGAGCTTTTGCCCCAAGTCCAATTAAATTCTTAAATAAACTACTTATACCAATAGATGCTTCCGCACTTACTTTAGCTTCTCCACTATCTGTATCTCCACTTAGTAATTCCGTGGTTTTGATAAGTTGTCCTCCCTCAATTATCTGAATATAGTCAGTAACCGAACTTTCATCAAAATATATTACTTTTGTAAGTTTGTTTATGCTTTTATTTTCCCTATTTCTCATACCATAAATCCTTTCCATTTTTCCTCGTTCACAATCGCTTTATATACAAATTCAGATTGCTTCTATATTTCTAAAATAGCAATCGAAAATAAAGTGCTATTGCTCCCATCAAATCATACGAAAATATTCCAACGCCTCCCTTATCGCCGCTTCTTTCTCTGGCGGACATTTCGGCTGTCTGGAATTTTCTGATTTTGGAAGATTATAGTTCACCCTCTCGATAATTCCACATTTTTCTTTTACCTGTGCGATATATAAACTGCTGACTTTCAATCCACTATGCTCCAACACATAATCCTTAATTTCCTCGTAGGTTGCCTTACTCTCCGCAACCGTCAAATCAAGCTCGTCCATCTGAAGCTCAACCTCGATATGTTGGTCTGAATGAAGTTTGGACAATAAACATACCGTCTCCACATGCCCCGTCGAAGGAAACATATCCACTGCCCGCACCTTTTCAACCACGTACCCATTCTCCTGCAGCACCGCCAAATCCCTCACGAGACTGGTAATCTTACAAGAAATATACACCATCCGCTCAACCCCAAAATCAATAATCTTCCCCAACGCCTTGGGATGGATCCCTTCCCTTGGCGGGTCCAGCACAATCAAATCCGGCTTTTCCTCCAGACCTCCCACAACCTTCAAGACATCGCCGGCAATAAATTCACAGTTTTCCAAACCATTCCTGACAGCATTCTCTCTGGCTGCCTCCACTGCTTCCTCCACAATTTCCACTCCCACAACCTTCTTCGCCACAGGAGCCAGAACTTGAGCGATGGTTCCGGTCCCGCTATATAAATCAAAGACCACCTTGTCTTTCGTATCCCCTACATATCCTCTCACAGTTTCATACAAAACCTCCGCTCCCAATGAGTTTGTCTGAAAAAAGGAAAACGGAGTTATCTTAAATCGCAGCCCCAGCAATTCTTCATAAAAATAATCCTGCCCGTAGAGAATCGTCGTCTTATCGCTCTGTACCACATCCGCCAGGCTGTCATTACGGATATGGAGGATCCCCCCATACATTCCGTCCAGAGAAAGAGATAAAAGACGTTTCTTCCAGCCTTCCAGCAGCGCTGCCTCTTTCTGGCTTCCATCTGATTGGTTTTCTCTTTCCACTCCCTCTCCCTCATTCAAACAGCCGCGTTTATTTAAGCCTTCCACCTGTCCAGAAGTCACCAAAGCCACCAAAATGTCCCCTGTCTTCGCAGCGCGGCGCACCAGCAGGTGACGCAAATATCCCTCATGGGTCTTTTTTCGGTAAAACCCTACCCCTTCCTCCTGAAAATATTCTCTGGTCACTGTCAATATTTTTCGAAAATCTTCATGGACAATCCGACATCCATCCACATTTACTATATCATGAAAACTACCTCTTTGATGCAGTCCCAGAGCCAAAGGTCCCCCTTTATACTCGTCGCCAAAAGAAAACTCCATTTTCCCTCGATATCCCTCATGGATTGGGCTCCTTTTGATTCCCTCAAACTCATAGTCCCGACATACCCTGTCAATCAGATCCTTCACCTGCTTTTCTTTTATCTTCAGCTGTTCCTCATAAGGGATGCTTTGAGACACACATCCACCGCAAATACCGAAATGAGGGCAGCGGTTCTTCTCTTTTTCCAATTCTGACTCTCTGCTTACCTTAAGAAGACGGCCTTCGCAGATTCCGTTTCTTTTTTTGTTTACTACAAAATGCACCTCCTGCCCAGGAAGCGCATTTTTCACAACTGCCTTTTCCCCATCTATAAAAACAATCCCCTTGTTCGGGAACTCCATTCTTTCCACAATGCCAATATACGCCTCACCTTTTTTCATCTTCCCTGTCTTCCTTTTCTCTCCTTTTTATTTTTACCAAAAAAGCGTGCCTCTTTATGAGACACGCCTCAGCTTTACTCCTATTCTTCCTTCTCTGCCTCTTCTTCCTTCTCATCTTCTTCCAGGAAGTCATCGTCGAAATCGTCTTCGAAGTCATCCTCAAAATCATCCAGATAATCCGGTGTAAAGAAACGATATACTCCATAAGCGATTGCTGCCACTGCCGCCACTGCGCCTAAAATAGCCAGTACCCAAAGAATCACATTTTTTTTCTTGTCTTCTTCTTCTTTTCTGTGAAGAAATTCGTTTAATCTGGTAGAATTCATAATCTCCTCCATACGGTTCATTGCGTCTTTACTCATCATATCAAATTTGTTCATATCACCACGCACCTTCCTTTTCGGTTGACTTTCCATATGCTATTAGTATACCATTCTTTTGATAATTTTACTATCCTATTTTTTATTATTTACGAAAAATTTATTCCTTTTCCAGTCTGGCAAATGAAGCAAACATTCGTTTCACACCTGCTGTGTCAAAGCAAACGGTCACTTCATAATCCTTAGGGCCGTCTTTAATCTCCTGAACCACACCCAGTCCAAATTTTATGTGTCTTACTCTGTCGCCTGCCTGATAGTTCAAGTTTCCCTTTTCCACAGAAAATGCCTTTCCAAACCCAGGATTCCCGCCTGAAGTCTGAGGCGCTCTTGAGGCATAAGGATTTACCGTGTTTACTTTTGATTTTTGATTCCAGGGAAGATCGCTTGATGTTACCAGCTCCTCCAAACGCTGTTTTCCATTTCCGCCAGAAAGCCTTGGTTCTAAACGGCTGGCGACTAAAAGTTCCTCTGGAATTTCCTCTACAAAACGGCTGTTCTTACAATACCTGGTTTCTCCCCGAATCATTCTGATGCGGGCGCTTGTTAATGTTAAATGCTTTTTCGCTCTGGTGATCCCTACATAACATAATCTCCGCTCCTCTTCCAACGCCTCCCAGTCCTCAGATGAGATAGCCATATAATTAGGGAATAATCCGTCCTCCATACCGCTTAAATATACATGCTCATACTCCAATCCCTTGGCACTGTGGAGCGTCATAAGAGTCACTCTGCTCTCAGAAGGATCCAGCTGGTCTATATCAGCCACCAATGCCACTTCCTCCAAAAAACCATCTAACGTAGGATCTTCTTCATTTTCACAATAGCTGACCGCTTTGTTCATCAATTCCTCAATATTGGCCAGACGGCTTTGTCCCTCTGTCTCCTCTTCGTCCTCAAGCTCCTTCTGATATCCCGTTTCCTCCAGCACATCTTCAATCAACTGGCGAATAGAGTAGGCCTCATCCTGAACCCTTTGTCGGAAACTCTCAATTAGATCAGTAAACTTCCCTATTTTCTCCGCCGCTTTCCCAAGTCCCGGAATGACTCTAGCCCTGGCCATAGCGTCATAGAGACTGTATTGATTGGCAGATGCAAACACAATCACTTTTGACATTGAGGCCGCGCCGATTCCTCTTTTAGGCACGTTTACAATTCGCTCTGCCGCCAAATCGTCTCTTCCATTAGCAATGGTTTTTAAATATGCAAGAATATCCTTTATTTCTCTTCTCTGATAAAAATTTACTCCGCCTACCAAACGATACGGAACATTGTAAGCGATACATTTTTCCTCCAAAAGGCGGGACTGGGCGTTGGTTCGATACAGTACCACACAGTCTTCATAAGCATATCCTCTGGCCAGTATATCCTTTACAATATAGTCTGCCTCCTCGTACGCCTGGTCAAACTGGCGGAAACAAATCTTGTCTCCTTCCCCATTGGCTGTCCACAAAGTTTTTGCTTTTCTCCTCTTGTTATTTCGAATCACAGAATTGGCGGCGTCCAAAATGTTTTGAGTGGAACGATAGTTTTCTTCCAGCTTTACCACTTTTGCACCTGGAAACGCTTCTTCAAAATGGAGAATATTTCCAATATTCGCCCCTCTGAATTTATAGATTGACTGGTCGTCATCCCCTACAACACAAAGATTTTTATATTTGGAGGCCAAAAGGCGGATCAGCTCAAACTGAGCTGTATTGGTATCCTGATACTCGTCCACCATAATGTAGCGAAACCGTTCCTGATAGTAAGAAAGCACCTCCGGCTGAGTGCAAAACAATTCTACGGTTTTCACAATCAGATCATCAAAATCCAGAGCATTATTCTTTTTCAAACGGCTCTGATACTCCAGATAAACCTCCGCCACCTTCTTTTTATAATAGTCTCCCTCTGCCTGGATCATGAAATCCTCTGGTGAAATCAGCTCGTCCTTTGCACTGGAGATCTGACTCATCACCGCTCGCTCTTTATACATCCGATTGTCTATATTTAACGCCTTGTAAACCTGTTTTATCAAAGTCTTCTGGTCGTCGCTGTCATAGATGGTAAAATTAGTCTCATATCCCAAAAATTCAATATGTCTGCGCAGGATTCTGACGCAGGAAGAGTGAAACGTGCTGACCCATACGCTGCTGGCGCCGTGTTCTATCTGCCTGTCTACACGCTCCCGCATTTCTCCCGCCGCTTTATTGGTAAACGTAATTGCCATAATATTCCATGGATTCACCTGTTTTTCTTCAATTAAATATGCAATCCTGTGAGTCAGTACTCTGGTCTTTCCAGATCCGGCCCCTGCCAGTACTAAAAGAGGCCCGTCCGTATGAAACACTGCCTCTTTTTGCATCGGATTCAACAAATCGTAAGTTCCCATCTTCGTCCCCATTCTATCCTCATTATCGCTTTTCCTCACACCATTTCTTTACAAGCGAATTTGTGCTAAAAAGCCGTCTGATGGAAAAGAATTGTCAAGTGACGCTTCTCCACCAGACGGCTTTTATGATTTTATGTATCCTATTTGGACTCCTCATATGCCTGCCGCACACATTTAGCCAGCTGATCTGCACAAGAGGTCTGCTTCATTCCACAAGTATTTCCCCTGAAAAATCCCTCAATCTGCTCCACAGTCATGCCGTCCACCACTTTGCTGATGGCCTTTAAATTGCCGTTGCAGCCGTTGGTAAATTGAATGTTGGTGACCACATTTCCCTCTAAATCAAAACTAATCTTACTTGGGCACACTCCCTGCGGTCTCATCTCATATCTCATACTGTTCTCCTCCTTCTCTATTTTCAACATAAATCTTATCTGACATTCTTTGCTTTGTTTATTATACAGAATGTCAAGAAATATTTCAATGAAAAAATACGTTTCTATGGGTATGCGATTCCCATGTGGGTGCCTAACGTCACAACCGCCGCCTTTGGCGACCATTCCCGAAACAGATTAGCAACTGCCTGCGCATCATTCATAATGTGAACTTCAAACTTTTTTCCGGTTTCCTGTTCTAAATACTGCTGCAAATACTCTCCATAGCAGGGTGCTAAAAGTCGCAAACTGCGGTAGCTACCCCTGTCTGCAATCTCATTATCAATCAAATTATTTGCCATACATAAGCTCACCTCATAGGCTGAACAATCCTCTTGATGCCATTGGATTGTCTTTAGGACTGCTAAGACAATCTGATTATGTATTTCTTTTGCGGTCTCAATCGTATCGCTCATCTGACGGTAGTCCTGGTGTATCATTGCCGGCTGCTCTTTAATCTCGTAACCGTTCGGCGTTAAATGCGCTCTCCCACATTTTACAGCCGTATTTCCAAAGTCAAATACATACACAATCTCTTTATCAGCAAGACCCATCTGAGCGCATCCTAACAGGGAAATTGTATTCACTTTAGGATTATCAAAACACTGAACCGAAAAATGATTCATACCAAGCAGTTGTAAATGCTCTTTGATACCCTCTTCCAAAAACTGTCCCAGCTTGCCTTTGGCCAGCTTTCCCACAAGAAAAATTCTGGAACACGTTTTCCAGAACTCCCAGTCGTGCTCTGTCAGATGGTTGGCCTGTCTGCTTTTCTCTGCTCCTGTGTAAAGACTGCAAAAAACAGCCGCCAGTCCTGCGGCAGTCTGATCCAGAATCTCCTTTACCCTTCTTAACTCCTCTGGACTGCCAGAAACTTTTTGTCTTAAGTACATTATCACGTCTGGAAAGCTTTTATGATCATATTCTTCAAAAGATTCCTCTGTTTTTTTAATCAAAACTTCTGTAGAATAAATCTCTTTTCCTTTTTTATTGGCATATCCATAAACCTGCCCCCCTGCGATACTGTCATGGAGTACATAATCATTGAGAGATAACAGAGACGGTTTCCTGCCTGGCAGGTATTTATAGTAATCGTTCTTCATACCTTTTCATTCTCCTCGCAATACTACTACAAAAACAGTCTATGCATATTACTGTTCAGACATATCATCTTTATAACAAATGATGCAAATCCCCTCTTGTCATCTAGTTTTTAATACTATATAATATGACCAGAGGTGAAATTATGAAAAACAATAATGAAAAATTACGGGGAATTTTTGCCCGTCTTGACAGCCTGGACTATGTTAAGCCGGAGCAGATTCCAAATATTGACTTGTATATGGATCAGGTGACCACATTTATGGATGAACACCTGAAAAAATCGAAGCGCTATCCTGATGACAAGGTTCTTACAAAGACCATGATTAACAACTATGCAAAGAACAACCTGCTTCCTCCCCCTATCAAAAAGAAATACACCAGGGAGCACATGCTTCTTTTGATTTATATCTATTATTTCAAAAATTTTTTGGCTTTTTCCGACATAGAAACCTTGTTTCAGCCCATTACAGAAGAACACTTTATGGATCACTCTGAGCTTTCTCTCCAGGACATCTATGAGCAGATTTTTTCTCAGGAAAAAGACCAGATGAAACAGCTGAAAGAAGATTTGATCCGCAAATTCCGTGCAGTCCAGACTGTATTCACAGAACAGGAAGAGGAGGATCGGGAGTACCTTCAGTTGTTTGCTTTCATTTGTGCCTTGGGATTTGACGTCTATTTAAAAAAGCAGACTATGGAGCTGCTCATTGATCAGATTCGAGAAGAAAGGACTTCTGATGGGAAAAAGAAAAAATAGAAATAACTTTGTCTGAATCCTTACAGGGAGCGGCGCTGTTAAAACCGCTCCCTGATCTTTCTATTTTATTATGGTTCCACCTGCTCCTGTCCCTTTTGCAGCCGCCCAAACACCATATCGTATCCATCGCTTCCGTAATTCAAAGAACGGTTTACCCTGCTGATCGTCGCAGTCGAGGCTCCCGTTTTTTCTGCAATTTCCAAATAGGTTTTTCTCTCCCTCAGCATCTTGGCCACTTCATATCTTTGAGATAAGGATAACAGCTCGTTCACCGTGCAGACATCCTCAAAGAAAGAATAACATTCTTCTGAGTTTTTTAATGTAAGAATTGCTTCAAACAGATGATCTACCGCTTCTGTTTTTATCTTCTTATTCATGTTACAATCCCCTTTTATTCCAAAATATTCATGATTGCTTTTATAGTAACACATTAACTTTGTAAAGTCTATACCCGGAACCCTTAAGAATACATAAAATTTCTCATCAAACAAGCACCTTCCGTTCTGGCCTTCAATACTATAAACCATATCCAAACCCATAGCAGGAGAACTTTATGAAAAAAATTCTTTCTTTTTTACTTTCTATTGCCTGTCTTTCCTCTCTCTTATGTGGATGTGAAAAAGACTCGGGCACAGCAAAATTAACCCCTGTTACCCTAAATGAAGTAGCCCATTCTATTTTCTATGCGCCTCAATATGTAGCAATCGAACTTGGTTACTTCAAAGATGAAGGACTTGATCTAACTTTAGTAAATGGCGCCGGAGCAGATAAAGTGATGACTGCATTAGTATCTGGCGATGCGGATATTGGATTTATGGGGTCTGAGGCCAGCATTTATACTTACGCCAACGGCTCTCAGGACTATGCGGTCAATTTTGCCCAGCTGACCCAGAGGGCTGGCAATTTCCTGGTTGGAAGAGAGCCCGATCCCTCGTTTTCCTGGGAAAAGTTAAAAGGCAAAGAAGTCCTTGGTGGGAGAGCAGGCGGTATGCCCAGCCACGATGTAACATGGGAACACATCAAAGGGATTTATGAGTGGACAAGCCGGAAAGCCCCGGATTTAAAGGTTTTTAAATATGAGGAAACGGTTGTTTCCGTCTCATAGCATAACTGCATTTACTCACTTTGCCAGAAGAAGGACAGGCCAAGACCGGGAGCCTCTCAAAATCTATATGGGGCGCTCACTAAAATACTGTTGTAAAATATGCTGTTGAATTTTACATCAAATCAGGGTATACTAAGGGCAGGAAAGGAGAATGTGATTATGCCGAATATCAAACCAATCTCTGATTTGAGGAATTACAGTGATGTGCTCCGTGACGTATCTGTGGGCGCACCGGTCTTTCTCACCAAAAACGGACGCGGGCGCTATGCAATCATTGACATGCAGGACTATGAAAGAACACGGGCGACCCTGAAACTCATGGGCGAACTTGCAAAAGGAAAAAAATCTGGAGAGGAAAAGGGATGGCTTTCGTCCTCGGATGTGAGAGCACATTTCCGGGCAAAGGCAAATGAAGAATAACATCCACTACTCCCCGGAAGCCCAGAACGACCTGGACGAAATCTGGGAGTATATTACCTTTGAATTATGTAATCCGCAAGCCGCTGAAAACACCGTAAACAAAATCATGGACACTGTTGATGAACTGGAAAATTTTTCAGAAATCGGCGCTCCGCTGTCCGCTGTGACAGATATAGAAAGCGACTACCGATTTCTCACCAGTGGAAATTACATGGTTTTCTACCGTGTGAATGGGCAGGATGTGTACATTGACCGTGTTCTCTACGGCAGACGGGATTATCTTCGGATTCTGTTTCCTGATCTGCCGCAGAATGACAACGAAGGATAAAACAAAATATAGTAACGATGGAACCGCTGGCTGACGCTGGCGGTTTTTTATTGCTCCGGGCCAACCTGGCCCGAAGCAGGAAAGGCGGGATGCCATGCCGGAACGGGCACCCCGCCGCTATAAAACAGACGGAAACGGGGACACGCGCCCAGCCTTTTACGGGAAGCTCCCGGAGGAATTTAACGAGAGGGACATGCTGGCCTTCGCGGCCGACACAGACCCTCTTCTTTTCCAGAAGGTATCCGAAGAGACTCTCGCCGCCATCCATGCGGCGGGCTATGACTATCAGGGCGGGGCCGTCATTCCCCGACCCGGAGAAAACAGATATAAACGGATAGGAAACAGCAATCCCGACGTGGGAGGAAACAAAGGAAGCGCCGCCCTTAAAGCTGGCCTGCCTTCCATTGGACTGTCCATGCTACATGCTGGGGAAAGGCTGGACGGGCTCTTTCTGCCGTTATTTCCGTGAGAATGTCCTCCCGCTGGCCCCGGTGCTGGAAAAGGCCGTCTGTGAGGAAGGGCCGCCGCAGGAGCCGGGAGCGCATGAGGAAGAAACGCTCAACCCCCGGGCAGGGGCGTTACGATTTGGACCTGCCGAAAGCCCGGGATTCCAATGGGTCCTGACCCTGTTTTCCGGGCAAAGGTATCCTAATACCTTCCGGCCCGGTTTATGGGGGTATTTCGTAACAACCGGAGCTTCGGGCCAACCTGACCCGAGGCCGGAAGGAGGGAACTGCCATAGAGACAAACGAGGAGGACCTATGAACAGGAGAGACAATCCCTTATTGACTGCGGAGCTTACCGAAGAACAGAATGGGAACATGCTGGACGGCATACTGAACAACCTTCCGCCTTCGCCCCTCCCCCAGAGGCCGGAGGAAAAAGAGCTTGACAGAGTGAAGGAGCCGCCTGCCCTGAAACGGAGCCGGGAACGGGAGGAACGCTGACGGCAGGGAGGAAACGGGACAGGCACCTGAACGTGATGGTGACGGCGGACGAGCTGGCCCAGATACACGGGCGTATGGCCGAGGCCGACATCTCCAACGCCGGAGCCTATATGCGGAAGATGGCCATAAACGGCTATATCCTCCATGTGGACCTTGCGCCCGTCCGGGATCTGGTCTCTTTGCAGCGGCGGTGCTCCAACAACTTAAACCAGATAGCCGTCCACGCCCACACCTACGGGCTGTACCCTGAGGAGATAGACGGGCTGAAAGAAGACTATGAAAAGCTGTGGGGGCAGCTGTCCGGGATATTGAAGGAGCTGGCGGCGCTGGTGGGGAAATAAATTGAAGAGGTATGGTCCTTTGTAGACTATACCTCTCCTTATTAACGCTTATCACTTTTTATTTTGTACGTTTTTCAAGAAGCTTCCCAGCTCGATAATAAAAATACATATCCTTTTTCATAATATCATGCTGATTTTTTTCATACTCTTTATATGCTGTCGCCACCTTAGAAATTGTATATGCCCCACCTGCTGCAGCCAAAGTTTGTCCACGTGACAGTACATCAGTAAATGCTGATATAATTCCCGCCATTGCTACAGTAATAAATATTTTCCCGGTTTTTTCAAGTGCAGATTTATCCGTCAAAAAACTATATCCTAGATTTTTTATAAAAGATGATTCTTTTGTTAATTCATCAATTTCTAAAACTGCTGGTGCCACTTCTTGTTGATAAAGTTTTATACATTCAAATTGAAATTCTTCATCCCAAGGCATAGACTGTATTTCAGCATCATAAGCGAGTAATTTGCTTCTAAAACGTACTAGAGGCTTTTCTAGTTCCTTGCGAATATCTAATATTTCATCTGTTGTTGCAAATTCAAAGGAAGGTAAAGCAATAAGTAAATTACCTGCTAATTTTGCATGTTTCGCCTCAAACTCACTACTTTTATTAAGGGTAATAATTTTCTCCTCTATTGCTGATTTTATCAAGTTATTGGACAGATCATCAAACAATGGAAAGGTCGATGAGTTACTAACGGATTTTTTTAATATGTTGTAAAATTCATAAACATAATCATCATCATTAGCAAATGAACTCTTAAAATCATATAATCTTACTTTTTTAGACTCAACTAATTTTTTCAAAGAATTACAATTTTCTTCACCAAGATTTTGTATCAACACAGATTCTATTCCGGTACTAAATTCAAGGAGCGCCTTTTTAATGTTATACTTTAACGGTAGTGGAATTGAACGATATTGCTTACTGTATAATATAGAACTAAATTGGTCAAGTGTTTGATTAATATTCTCACAAAATATAGGATCTGCTTTTTGGCAAAATGGTATGACTTTCTGCATTAAATTATATAATGCTTTTTCATTTTTCTTATTAGCATTATCAGTAAGTTCGATATATGTAGATGCAACTGGACTTACCAACGTAATAGTATCGGAGTAAAGCAAAGCAGCTTTGATAAATGTCATATCTTGCTCGATAGTCATAGAATTGGATGCTACAGCAACAGTAAAATCCATAGAATTAAGCAATTTCAACATCTCATACCTCCATAATGTATTTATTTTATTATAACTTGTACATTCCAACTATGCAATATTATCTCAGGCCAACTTGGCCCGAAGCCGGAAGGAGGGATGGACCATAGCGACCACACGACTGATGAAACGCAAGACCACGCAGGGACTATCCATAGCGCAGTCCATAAAGGACTGTACCGACTACGGAAAGAACCCGGTCAAGACAGAGGAAGGAAAATATATCTCTGCCTATGAATGTGACCCTGCCACGGTAGACGCTGAATTTCTCTTGTGGAAAAGCAGGTACAAAGCCGCCATAGGCCGGGAGCAGGGAACAGACAAGGATGTGCTGTGCTACCAGATACGCCAGTCCTTCCTCCCCGGGGAGATCGCGCCGGAGGAGGCCAACCGTATCGGCTATGAGCTGGCTATGCGGTGGACGAAGGGAAGGCACCAGTTCATCGTCACCACCCACACGGACAAGGCTCATATCCATAACCACATTTATTACAATTCCACCACCCTTGACTGCACCCATAAATACCGGGACTTCCTCGGCTCCGGCCGTGCCCTCGGGCGGCTGTCCGACACCCTCTGTCTGGAAAACGGCCTCTCTGTGGTGAAGCAGCCGAAGATGAAAAGCCAGGGGAAATATAAGAACTATGGGGAATGGGCCAAGGGTCGGGAAAGGCCGCTTACCTTCCAGCAGAAGCTGTGCGCCGCCATTGACGCGGCCCTTGAAAAACAGCCCTCCGACCTTACTGCCTTTCTCTCCCTCATGGAGCAGTCCGGCTATGAGGTAAAACAGCAGCGGGGCGCAATCAGCTTCCGGGCTCCCGGCCAGGAACGGTTTACCCGTCTGCGTTCCTCCACGCTGGGGAAGGGCTACGGCCAGAAGGATATAGAGGCGGCGCTGTCTGGCTCCCGAACAGGCACGGGCCAGCACAGCCATAGGGTCAACCTGATTATCGACATTCAATCTAAGCTCCAAGGGAAGGGGCCGGGGTATGAGCGGTGGGCCAAGGTTTTCAAACTGAAGCAGATGGCCGCCGCCCTGGCCTTTTTGCAGGAAAATAATTTGATGGAGTATGAACAGCTGGAAAAGAAAGCGGCAGAAACCACGGAGCATTTCCACACGCTGTCCGGCCAGATTAAGAGTACCGAGGCCGCACTCCAGACCAACAGGGAATTGAAGGCTGCCACGGTGCAGTATGCCAGGACCCGGCCAGTGTTCCAGGAATACAAGGCCCGGAAATACAGCCGCAGATTCCTTGCGGAGCATGAGGCCGACATTGAGCTTTACCGGGCGGCCTGCGCCGACTTCAAACGGATACTGGACGGGGCAAAGCCCCCTAAAATGGACGAGCTCAAAGAGGAAAGCCGGGAGCTTGTGGAGAAGAAAAAGAAGCTCTATGCCGAGTACCGAAAAGTGAAGGAAGAAATGCGGGAAGTCACGGCGGCAAAGGCAAACATTGATTATCTGCTGGGCTATGTGGAGCCGGGCAGGAAGAAGGAACAGGAGCGTTAGGAGGTGTGAAAATAAGGAGCAAAGCGACGCTGACATTTCGGGCCAAGTTGGCCCGAAGCCGGGTTTGGGGGTGCTGTGCGCCGGTGGCGCACGTCCAGCACCGACCGGAGCGGCAGCGGAGACCTCCCCAACAAGCAGATTTTTGCGTTCTGACCGGAAGGCTGGAACGTCAAAAATAGCAACTGTGGCTACAGTTGCCCTGCTTGCCATTTAGCGGAACCTGCGATAAACGCCTCAAAAACGGAGGCCCCTACTCGGAAACCTCCGTTTCTCTGGCTTTTTTCAAGCCTTCGGCTGTTGCCTCCATGACAACAAGCTCCTTCTCATTCATGGTGTTAAGCAGCACATCAATATGCTTGCGGCAAAGGCTTTCTTTATTCCCGCTGTCACTGTGTATGAACTGATCCACGGAAATATCAAACATGCTGACGAGTTTGACGAAAACACCAAAACTCGGATACTGCCCTTTGTTCTCGATATTCATAATCGTGTGGAACGTACGCCCCACAAGCTCTGCAAGGTATTCCTGCGTTCATCCTCTTTTCTCGCGGGCGTCTTTATCGCCAGCCCGAGACC
>CAJTUV010000053.1:742-16692 GCA_910579515.1 uncultured Hungatella sp. | reverse complement strand
TTATCTTAGTTTGGAACTCAATGATACAACGATCACTTTTACTAAAAAATAGGAGAAGCTTTTCTTACATCCACGATTAGAAGAAGGAGGGGGAATTTAGTTTTGCAAATCACCATATTATTAATTTTCTATGAAATACTCAGGATAAATTGATTTTTTTCCTTTCTTCCGATATAATAAACAATGATACCCTTGTCTTTTGAGGGTACAAAAAACAGATGAAGGAAAGAGGTTTTTCTATGCTGTCAGGCTTATTTAATTATGACAACCCTATATGGCGTTTTATAGGCAAATTTTGGGATTTGTTGATTATACATATCCTGTGGGTGATTTGTTGTATTCCCATTGTGACGGTTGGAGCCGCTACCACGGCGATGTATTATGTCACTCTGAGGCTGGTTCGGGATGATGACGGATATACGATTCGGTCCTTTTTTAAATCATTTAAGGAAAATTTTAAGCAGGCCACAATCATTTGGATGCTGTTTCTAGTCATTGGTCTGATCTTAGGTTTCGACGTCTATTTTGTGGCTACGGTTCTTACCACTTCCTCTACGTTTCGCACAGTTTTGGCTACCGCTTTTTTGGCTATGCTGTTTATCTGGCTGGCCATGTTTACCTATGTGTTTCCCCTTCAGGCCAGATTTTATAATACTGTAAAGAGGACGATTTTTAATGCGTTTTTCATGTCCATCCGGCACATTTTTCATACGATTGCCATGATTGCCATTGCTGCAGGAATGATTTTTCTAACATTTACAGTGGTTCCCCAGCTTATGCTTTTCGGAGTTCCGCTTATAGCATTTGTAAATTCCTATATTCTTGAGGCGATTTTTAAAAAATATATTCCCAAAGACGAGAGGGCGGACGAGAAAGAGCTGAGACCTTTATTTGAAAATGAAGAGGATACAAAAAGCCTGGGACAGATTGGAACGGAAAATTCTGTTTGGAGCACCAGCAGAAAGTCTGTGGAGTCAGAAGTGAATGACGGCGATACAAAGGCAGAGTAAGAAACAGGAGGTAGGCGAATAATCGCTTACCTCCTATTTGGTTAAGCCACAAACTGATACATCATAATGTAGTGGCACAAACTTCCTCCCATAACAAACAGATGGAAAATTTCATGGGAACCGAAGTTTTGATGTTTGGAATTAAAAATCGGCAGTTTTAACGCGTAAATGACGCCTCCAACCGTGTAGATGACGCCTCCGGTCAACAGCCATCCAAAAGCGGCGGAGGGAAGAGCCTTGACGATTTTACTAAAAGCCAAAATGCAAACCCAGCCCATGGCAATATAGAGAATAGAAGAAAACCACTTAGGACAGGTAATCCAGCAAGCTTTGATGGTGATGCCCACAATGGCGATTGTCCAGACAAGAGCCAGAAGCATCCATCCGGTCCGGTCTCCTAACACAACCATGCACACAGGGGTATAGGTTCCGGCAATCAATATAAAAATCATCATATGGTCAATCTTGCGAAGCACCTTATTGATTTTGGGCGATATATCGAAGGTGTGGTAGGTGGTGCTGGCAGCATATAAAAGAAACATGCTGATAATAAAAACAGCCAGGGACAGGGATGTTAAGGAAAAGTTTCCCGTATCTCTATAGGACTTTAGGAGCAGGGGCGTGGCGGCAAAAGCAGAAAAAACCGCGCCGATAAAATGAGTGATTGCACTTCCCGGGTCTTTGATACGAAAATTTGTCATAGTTTATCCTCCTTTATGAGATGGTAATATTATTGTATGTAGTATTAAAAACTATGTGTAATCTTTTTATATACTATACATCAATGGAGCAAAAAATGCAAGGAAAATAAAAATATTTTTGGAGAAACATTATGTTAAACATTTTTTATGAGGATCAGGAACTTATAGTTGTAAAGAAACCAGTGGGAATGGAGTCCCAGGAAACGCACTCGTTTTCGCCGGATTTGGTCAGTGAGATAAAAAAACATATCCATCACTTATCAACAAAGAAGGAAGAGCCTTATGTGGGAGTTATCCACAGATTAGACAAGCCAGTAGGCGGCATTATGGTATATGCAAAGACGAAGGAGGCTGCATCCCTTTTGAGCAGGCAGGTAAAAGAGAATCAAATGCAGAAAATGTATATGGCCGTCGTTTGCGGAAAACCTGTGGATAATGTGGATAACTTTGTGGATTATTTGTTGAAGGACACAGGGAAAAATATGTCGAGGATTGTGGAAAAGGGGATAAGCGGGGCGAAACGTGCAGAATTGCGTTATCAGGTTGTGGATACTTTTAAGGAAGAAGAGTTGTTGACCTTGGTAAAAATTTGGCTGATTACCGGACGACATCATCAAATCAGGGTCCAGTTTGCAGGCCGCGGCCTGCCTTTATGGGGAGATCATCGGTATAATTCGAAATTTGCCGGCCAGAAGTCGATTGCGTTGTCTGCCTGTGAGCTTTCTTTTCTCCATCCAAAGACAAAAAAACCTTTGACTTTTCAGATGGAGCCGGAAGGTGAGATTTTTCAAAGATTTTTTAAAAAACAGATTAACGGTATTTAAAATTGGCAAGACTAAAACTATGAAGAAAGAAAATAATGATGGAAGAAGGAGGAACGTTATGAACAAGCAGGATATACTATTGAAAGATAAAACAGATATTGTGAATTTTGTCAATAAGATGGAAAAGTATCCCTATCATGCAGATCTGCAATGTGGAAGCTGCGTGGTGGATGCAAAATCGCTGCTTGGCGTTATGGGATTTGGCATGGGAAAGGTTATGACGCTTCATGTGTATGGAGACGAGGACATCCGCACGCTGCCTGGAATCGCGGAATATGTGATCACCAGATAAGAGAATGGGAATAACTGGTTACATAAGAGAAAGAAAACTGTATATAATGATTACTGTACAAAGGAAGTACAAATCAGGAAACAGTTGAGTCCATGGTTCAGCCGTGTAAGGAACTGAAGATGGAATAGGGGGCCGAAAGGCCCCTTCCTGTGTTTAAAGAACAACTTTATTTTCTGTTCTCCAAAGTCTTGGAGAGATCCCGTAAACATTTTTAAAGGCTCTGGAAAAGTGGAGCTGGCTGGGATATCCTACTGCGTTGCTGATATCTCCAATCGAAAGCTCTGTCAGTTTGAGAAGTTCGGCGGCTTTTGTCATGCGGTAATGAATGAGAAATTCCTGCGGATTTTTTCCAACGGCATCTTTAAAAATTTTTCCAAAGTAGCTGCGGTTTAAATTGCAAAAAGCGGCGATGTCTTCGACAGAGATTTCATTCTGAAAATTTTGCTCAATAAAAGATAATGCTTCTCTGACGTAGAAATCCTGAAGCCTGCCGCTTTGCAGCTGTTTTTGGCTTGAGGAGGAACGGGTTAGATAGTCTAAAAACAGGTACAAATGGCCAATGAGGTGAATCGGAGGAAGGTGGGAGTGATTGGTAATGTAGAGCATCTCCTTTTTCAGCTCCTGGCTTAAATCTCTGGAGTTTGTGTGGTAGATCGGAGAGGAGACTGTCAGTCCAGCCAGTTCCAGGGCTTCTTTTACCCTGAGACCGTCAAACTCCAGCCAGGTGTATTCCCAAGGATGTTTTTCATCTGCAAAATAGGAAGTAACCTGTTTGGGGAAAATCATAAATCCTTCTCCGCTTTTCAGTTGGTACGTGTGGGTCTGATCATTAAAATCTGTAGAAACTAGAGTTCCGGTTCCGGAAATAACAAAATGAAATAGATAGTGATTCCTGACATATGGTCCGTAAGAGTGGAGCGGGGCACACTGTTCCCACCCATATTGATATAATCCAAGGTCAACGAACCGTTCATTAGGAAAGACTGAAAACAGCACATTGCTCATAAATGGCAGACTCCTTCCGTGAGTTTGTTGAAAAATCCAGAACATATCAAACAAAAATCCGTTAAATTCCACATGTAACAAGAGTAACTTCTGTTATTATATACCAAAATGAGAGTGGATTTCAAGCTGAGATTAAAAATCTAGCATTTTGGCATATGATTGGCAAAACCATTATATTTACGACAGAGTCTTCAAATGATATCATTTTGTTGAAAGAAATAAGCCGCGGTCATGCAACAAACAGAGATTCTCGAAAAATATCTAAAAAGGACAGGGGGAAAATTATGCGAAAAACAATGAAAAAGGGAATTGCTTTAGGGCTGTCCCTGGGATTGGCAGTTGCTTCCCTAAGCGGATGCCAGGGTTCTGGCAGGACAGCAGACGGTAAGGTAAAACTATCATTCCAGATTTGGGATACCGCTCAGAGAGCCGGAATGCAGTCTGTTGTGGATGCGTATATGGCTCAAAATCCAAATGTATCAATCGAATTGCAGGTAACAAGCTGGGATGAGTATTGGACCAAGTTAGATGCAGCGGCTGAGTCTAATCAGCTTCCAGACATTTTCTGGATGCATACCAATCAGATTTTAAAGTATGCAGATTATGGTATGCTGGCGGATGTGACCAACCTTTACGACGATGTAGACCCTAATTTCTACACAGAGCACTTTTCTGAAGTTTCCTTAGATAACGCAAAGGGAAGTGATGGAAAGATGTACGGAGTGCCGAAGGATAAAGATACGATTTGTCTGGTTTATAATAAAGAAATGTTTGATGCAGCAGGCGTGGCATATCCAGATGAAACTTGGACCTGGGATACCTTATGCGAAGCTTCTGCCCAGATTCATGATAAGACCGGAAAATATGGGTATCTGGCTTATGCTGACGATCAGCTTGGTTACTGGAATTTTGTGTATCAGGCAGGCGGACGAATTTTAAATGAAGACAAAACCAAGTCCTGCTTTACGGAACCGGCAACAAAGAAGGGCATGGAATTTTATATCAATCTTCAGAAGGAACCATGGTGTCCAGATCAGAATTACTTTGCAGAGACCAACCCGGGAACAGCTTTTATCTCTGAGCAGGGAGCTATGTATCTGGAAGGAAACTGGAGCTTAATGTCTATAATGGAGAATAACAAAGAGCTGGAAGGAAAATGGGATGTGGCGGTTCTGCCTATGTGTCCGGACCCAATTAATGGCGATGGAAGAGCTACCATTTCCAACGGCCTTTGCTATGCTACAGGAGCCAGAGGAAAGAACTTAGAGTATGCTCTTGATTTCTTAAAGTTTGCAGGCTCCGAAGAGGGACAGAGAATACAGGGACAGTCAGGTGCTGCGATTCCGGCCTACAATGGTTTGGAGGACAGCTGGATTAGCGCATTTGACAAATTTGGCTATAAGCTGAATGTTCAAAAATGTGTGGATATGTTCCCATATGGCGTTCAGAGTGTCAACAATGCCAGCAGACCCAACTGGAAGACTCAGGTCACTGATATCCTGCTAAAGATATACAGCGGAGAGCTGACCATAGATCAGGGGTTAGAGGCAATGCAGAAGCAGGTTGACGAAGCAAAAGCGCCGTAATGGTGAGAAGGAGGGCAAAATGGAAAAGAAAAAATGGTTAACAGAAGATGCCAAGTGGGGTTACCTTTTGGTAGCGCCTACCATCATCGGACTTCTTGTATTGAATGTGTGGCCTTTTGTTCAGACAGTGGTTTTAAGTTTTTCCACCACACATCCGTTTGGATATTTTGAACTTTCAGGAGTTGGAAACTATACTCAGATGTTTTCTAACAAGGAATTTTGGAAGGCGACTTGGAACTCGATTTACTTTTGTATCCTGACCGTGCCGCTGGGAATCTTTTTATCCCTGGTTACTGCAGTTTTGTTAAACGCCAAGATTACAGGAAAGACTGCTTACCGTGCAATCTATTTCCTGCCTATGGTTGTAGCTCCGGCGGCAATCGCAATGGTTTGGAAGTGGATTTTCAACGCAGAGTATGGTATCATCAACCAGATTATCGGTACTAAGGTAAACTGGCTGACCAACACGGCACTGGTGCTTCCGGCCTGTGCAGTTGTGGCAATCTGGAGTGCAGTTGGTTACGACGCAGTGCTGCTTTTGTCAGGAATCCAGAACATTTCCAAGAGCTACTATGAGGCTGCCAGCTTAGACGGCGCTACAAAGATTCAGCAGTTTTTCCAGATTACGCTGCCTATGGTGTCTCCTACCTTGTTTGTAGTTATGATTATGCGTCTCATGTCTTCTCTGAAGGTGTATGATTTGATTTACATGATGATCGACACTGCCAACCCAGCCATCACCAGCGCTCAGTCTCTGATGTATTTGTATTACCGCGAGGCGTTTGTGGCAGGTAACAGAGGATATGCTTCCGCTATCGTTGTTTGGACTGTGCTTCTCATCGGTGTAGTGACTGCCTTCCAGTTCTGGGGACAGAAAAAATGGGTTAATTACGAAGTATAAGGAGGGAAATTCATGGATTCTTTAGAGAAAAACTATAGAAGAAACAAAATCTTAGTATATGTGTTTCTTACCGCCGGAGCTGTGCTGATGATTTTCCCATTTTTGTGGATGGTTCTGACCAGTTTCAAATCCGCCGGTGAAAGCGTGCAGATTCCGCCGACAATTTTGCCAAAGAACTGGCTGGTGGATAATTATAAAAACGCTCTGACCAGCCTGCCGTTTGTCAATCTGTACATAAACACCACGCTGCTCATTATCTTCCGTGTGCTTTGCGCAGTAGCGTTCTCTTCAGCGGCTGGGTTTGCATTTTCCAAGCTGGATTTTAAGGGCAAAAACGCTCTGTTTACCATTGTTTTGGTACAGATGATGCTGCCATCTCAGATTTTTGTTATTCCTCAGTATCAGATGTTGGCAAAAGTTGGCTTGACCAACAGTATGTTCGCCCTGGTATTCCCAGGTGTGGTAAGTGCTTTTGGAACCTTTTTCCTGCGTCAGTCCTATATGGGAATTCCTGACGAGGTGGGAGAGGCTGCTTATCTCGACGGCTGTAACAAGTGGCAGACCTTTACAAAGGTTATGATGCCTCTTACCAAATCTTCTATGGCGGCTCTTACCATTTTCACGGCTGTGTTCGCCTATGCAGATTTGATGTGGCCTTTGATCGCCAATACGGATTTGAAAAAAATGACCTTGTCAGCAGGACTTTCTACCTTGAGAGGCCAGTTTACTACAAATTATCCGGTTTTGATGGCTGGTTCTGTTTTGGCCATGGTTCCAATGGTAATCCTTTATTTGGTATTCCAGAAACAGTTCATCGAAGGTATCGCCATGACAGGTGGAAAATAAAATCTTGTTATCATCTTGCAGAAATTGGAAATTTATGCTATTAGTAGATTGCCAAGGTCAATTTGTGTTGGCCTTGGCAATTATAAGTTTTATGTTTTTGTTGGAGGAAACAGCGTATGGCAGTACATTATGAAGAACCGACTAGATTATTTACTTTGGAGACTAGAGGCAGTGTGTATCAGATGAAGGTGGACGCCTTTGGCTTTCTTCTTCACCTATACTATGGAAAGAGAACAGGGGAGAACATGGAGTATCTTCTGACGTATTATGACAGGGGATTTTCTGGTAATCCTTATGACGTGGACAGGGACCGGACATATTCCATGGATGCTCTGCCTCAGGAGTATCCGGTGTGGGGAAACGGGGATTTTCGTTCTCCATGTTTGGAAACCCAAATGAAGGACGGCAGCTTTGGAAGCGATCTGCGGTATCAGGGATATGAGATTGAAGAGGGAAAATATAAGCTCCCTGGCCTTCCTGCGGTTTATGGGGAAAAGGATGAGGCGCAGACTCTGAAAATCTATATGACAGACGACAAAAGCGGTCTTAAGGTGACTCTGTATTATGGGGTTATGCCCGAGTATGATGTGATTACCCGTGCAGTGGAGCTTAAAAATCAGGGACAGGAGGCGATTTGGCTGGGAAAGGTGCAGAGCGCCTGTCTGGATTTTCTTCAGGGAGATTATGAGTGGATTTCTTTTTATGGGCGGCATGCCATGGAGAGAACCATGCAGCGGGTTCCGGTGGTTCATGGTTCCCAGGTGATTGGAAGCCGCAGAGGAGCTTCCAGCCATCAGTACAATCCTTTTATGATTCTGACAGCGCCGGACACTACAGAAACCAATGGGGAATGCTACGGTCTTTCTTTTGTTTACAGCGGAAGTTTTAAGGCGGAAGTGGCAAAGGACCAGTATAATCAGGTGCGGGTTTCTATGGGACTCCAGGAGGAGCGGTTCTGTTTTGAATTAAAACCAGGCCAGACATTTTTTGCGCCAGAGGTGGTTCTGGCTTACAGCGCTGAGGGCCTGGGGGCTCTGTCACGCCAATATCACAAATTGTACCGCTATCATCTGTGCCGCGGGAAATATAAAACGATTCCAAGACCAGTGCTTGTCAACAACTGGGAAGCCACCTATTTTGATTTTACAGGCGACAAGATTTATGAGATCGGCAAACATGCCAGAGAATTGGGCATTGAAATGCTGGTTCTGGATGACGGGTGGTTTGGAAAAAGAGATACAGACTATTCTGGACTTGGGGACTGGGAGGTAAATGAAAAGAAGGTAGGAGGTCCTTTAAAGTCTTTAGTGGACCGGATTAACGGTCTGGGGCTGAAGTTTGGCCTTTGGGTGGAGCCGGAGATGGTATCAGAGGACAGCGACCTTTACAGAACCCATCCAGACTGGGCTTTTGCCATTCCGGGAAGAAAGCCGATTCGGAGCCGTTCTCAGTTGGTTCTGGACTTTTCCAGACCAGAGGTGGTGGACCATATTTACAGACAGATTTCCCTGATTCTGGACAATGCCAATATTGAGTATATGAAGTGGGACATGAACCGGAGTATTGCGGATGTGTATTCCGCCACAACGGCCGCAAAAAACCAGGGCGAGGTTTTGTATCGGTATATGCTGGGATTGTATGATTTTCTGGAGAGGCTCCATGTAAATTATCCGGATCTTCTTTTAGAGGGCTGCTGCGGCGGCGGCGGCCGGTTTGATGCTGGTATGTTATATTACAGTCCTCAGATCTGGGGCAGCGACAACACAGACGCCATTGACCGCATTTCCATTCAATATGGAACCTCTTTTGGATACCCTGTGTCATCTGTAGGGTCTCATGTGTCCGCCACGCCGAATCACCAGAATGGCCGGATTACTTCTCTGCAAACCAGAGGGGTGGTGGCTATGGCGGGAAGCTTTGGCTATGAGTTGGATCTGTGCAAATTGACAGAGGAAGAAAAGGAAGTCATAAAGTTACAGATTAAGGATTATCATAAGTACTGGGATTTAATCCACAATGGGGATTATTACCGTCTCACCGATGTGACTAAGCGGAGAGATTTGGCGGCCTGGCAGTTTGTCAGCGAAGATAAAAAGAAAACCCTGATCAACCTGGTGATGCTGGAAACACACGGGAATCCGGTAACCTCTTACATCAAGGCTGCAGGGCTGGCTCCTGAGAAGAAATACAGGGAGGAGAAGTCAGGAAGAACGTATACTGGGGCGGCTCTGATGTACGGCGGGCTTCCGGTTCCTCAGGCTCAGGGAGAGTATTTGTCCTATCAGTTTTATCTGGTGGAAGTATAAGGCAGGCAGTAGTCTGTCTGCGAAAAAGGAGCGGTTTTATGGGAAAGAACGAGCAGATTTATGAGAAGCGGTTTGCAAAGCATGTAGACGAATTGAAGTGGCTCTACATGGAGCTTTATAATTCACAGGAAATGTTTGAGAAGCTGTGCGAGACCATGAAGGAGATGTATGGCGAGAGGAAGGCAGCTTTGCGGAAACTGGATTTGGAGAGAGAGGAGAATCCAGAGTGGTTTAAGGGCAATGATATGCTGGGCATGATGATGTACACAGGCCAGTTTGCCGAAAATTTAAAGGGTGTGAAAAAGCATCTGGATTATTTAAATTCCTGCGGCGTCAATTATCTCCATCTTATGCCCCTGATGGAGTCTCCCAAGGGACGTTCTGACGGCGGCTATGCAGTGGCGGATTTTCGGAAGGTTCAAAAGGAGCTGGGAACTGTAAAGGATCTGGAGGATCTGGCTGGTCAGTGCCACAAGCAGGGGATCAGCTTGTGTCTGGATTTTGTCATGAATCATACATCTGAGGACCATGAGTGGGCAAAAAGAGCGAGAGCGGGAGAGAAGGAGTTTCAGGATCGGTATTTCTTCTATGACAACCGGGACATTCCTGATCAGTATGAGAAGACGGTGCCGCAGGTTTTCCCGACCACAGCCCCGGGTAACTTTACCTGGCTGCCTGACTTGGGCAAATGGGTGATGACCACATTTTATCCGTATCAGTGGGATCTGGATTACAGAAATCCTCTGGTTTTCCATGAGATGATGTACAATTTCCTATTCATGGCAAATATAGGGATCGATGTGATTCGAATTGATGCAGTGCCTTATATCTGGAAGGAGCTTGGAACCAGCTGTCGGAATTTAAAACAGGTACATACCATTGTCCGTATGATGAGAATGATTGGGGAGATTGTGTGTCCAGGTATTTTGCTTTTGGGCGAGGTGGTGATGGAGCCCGCAAAGGTAGCCCCCTATTTTGGAACTGTAGAGAAGCCGGAGTGCCATATGCTTTACAATGTGACAACCATGGCCACCATCTGGCATACAGTGGCGGTTCAGGATACCAGGCTTTTGAAGAAGCAGATGGACGTCGTCTATGGACTTCCCAAAACGTATACGTTTTTGAATTATCTGCGGTGTCATGACGACATCGGATGGGGACTGGATTATGACACCTTGGAGAGTTGGGGAATGAGCCAGGTTTCCCACAAGCAGTATCTGAACGATTTCTTTACCGGAACTCTTAAAGAGAGTTTCAGCAGAGGGGAGTTGTACAACAATGACCCTGTGTCTAAGGACGCCAGGTTCTGCGGTACTGCAGCCTCTATGTGCGGTGTGGAAAAGGCAGGCTTTTGTAAGGACGAGGCAGGAATGGAGCAGGCTATCCGGCTGGATCTCATGCTTCACGCCTTTATGCTGTTCCAGTCTGGAATACCAATGATTTACAGTGGGGATGAGATTGGACAGGTGAATGATTACACCTACAAGGAAGATCCTGATAAGGTGGAGGACTCCCGCTATCTCCATAGGGGACAGTTTAAGTGGGACTTGGTAAAGGAGATTGAGAAGGAAGGCACAGTTCAGCAGAAGATGTTTGACGGGCTTCAAAAGCTGGAGACGCTTCGGAGCAGCCATGAAGCTTTTGGCGGCGAGGCTCAGGCAGAGACGTGTAATTTTGAAGATCATGGACTTTTGGGAATCGTCCGCACAGGCAAGACGGAGCGGATTGAGGGAATCTTTAACTTTAACTGGCAGGAAAAACAGATTAACTGTGTGTATGGCGGGGAAGATTTGTTGACTGGCCAGATTGTGAAAAAGGGAGAGATGATTACCATTCCGGCTTATGGGTTTGTGTGGCTGGGAGTTCCTATGGGAGAGTGACCGCACAGGAGTGACTGCGAATAATCCGCCTGGAATATGCAAATACTGGTTACAGTTTACGGGGCGTGGAAAATTGGGCGAAAACAGATGTCAAGCTCGCTTGAAAAACTGTTTTCGCCCAGTTTTCCACATCGGGTAAATGCCCGATGTCTCTTGTACAGCGTAGCCGGACAAGAAGATACCCCCATCCCGTGAACAGTAACGAACACTGAAAACAGGGTGTTGGAGGGAGGGCATATTTAAGTGCGGGAAAATGAAAAATTTAGAAAAGCAATCAGAATTTCAGGCGTGGCTTTGGCAGTATATGGGGTATTTCGCTATATGCTGCCTTTGGTGGCGCCTTTTTTGTTTGCCAGCGTGGCTGCAGTTTTGTTAAAACCGTCTGCCTGCTGGATTTCTGAAAGACTCCAGGTGAGATGGCGGGGAAAGCGGTATGGAATTGGAGCCGGAGCAGTGGGGATTGTGGAACTGGGAATCTTGTTTTTGCTCTTGGGATTTGGAGCGTATACCGGAAGCAGAAAGTTGTATCGGGAGCTGTGTCTTTTGTCAGAACGGTTTCCGTATTGGATTGAAAAAATTGACGTTTGTCTGACTGGGGTCTGTCATGAGATGGAAGGCTCTTTTGGTTTGAAGGAAAATTCTATGGTTCATCTTATGCAGGAGATGATTGTGAATTTTATGGATACAATCAAAGCGGGAGTGATGCCCTATCTGATGGGAAATTCGCTTCTGATTGCCAAATGCTGTATTGGCTGCTGTATTATTACGGTTTTGTTTGCCATTGGCGTTATGCTGTTTATACAGGAATTGGATATGTGGAGAGTGAGAATCCAACAGTCCGTATTTCATCAGGAGTTTGCCAGAATCGGGAGGCTCCTTCGGATTGTGGGAAATGCTTATGTGCGAACTCAGGGACTGATTATGGTTCTGACAATGGGAGTTTGTACGGTGGGATTTTTTCTTATGGGAAATCCCTACAGTATTCTGGCGGGAATCGCCATTGGGATTTTGGACGCTCTTCCGATTTTTGGTACGGGGACCGTTTTGCTTCCATGGGCCCTTATTACTTGTATGAGAGGGCTGTGGCTTCGGGGGTTAGGGATTTTCGGACTTTATCTGATCTGCTATTTTATGAGAGAGATTCTGGAAGCCAAGATGATGGGAGACAGGGTGGGGCTATCGCCTTTGGAGACCTTGATTTCGGTTTATGTGGGCTTGCAGCTGTTTGGGGTGTTGGGAGTTTTGCTGGGGCCGGTGGGGGTTTTGGTAGTAAAGGAGTTTAGCGGGGAGCAAAAGACTCCCCGCATACCATAAGTTCTCTTATTATTGTAGAAGATCCAGAGACTTATAGTTTCTTATCCGCTCAGCTGTCTGGATCCAGGTTGGACTGGAGCAGACGAAATCGTAGTCATCCCAGATGCGCTCCAGCTCTGCTTGAATCTTGGGGTGGTTTTCCAGATTAACTGTGCCTGTACGGACATAGTAATCGGGCAGGAGAGTACAGCCTAGCACGAACATTTCTGCCTCGGGGGGTTCTTTTCCCTGGCTTAAGGCGTTCAATAAGCGCAGATGGTTGTCAATGTAACCGTTTACTTCCAAATGTACCCCCATCATTCCGTTTAGGTCAAAGACCTGGAAGGGAGCGCCGCCCGGGACTTGAATCTCACCACCAGCATAAAATTCCTGAGAATCTCCGAAATCATAAAGGCCATTGCAGATATTCATCAGCTTTTGGTACTCTTCTTGGGTGATAGGTTCTTTTAAAGACTGCAGTATAATATCCACAGCCCAGCCCAGAGTTCCCAATACCTGGCAGCCTGGCAGTTTGCTTAAAGCTTCTCCCAGCTTGGTAAGACGGGCAATAGACAGAAGCTCCCATATGCGCAGCTGGGGCTGGTTTAACTCGTTTGCTTTTTCTTCTACTTCGGCAGGAAGGGTGTTGTAAAGCAGGGAAGTTTCTTCCAAGGTTCCGATGCGGTTGGAACAGTCGGTGACAATTTCCATTTAGACAGGCACATTTTTCTCGTTCCATTTACCGCAAAGATCCTATTAAACACACAGATTAGGATGTGTAAATGATTCAAGTTCTCTGACACGTCATATATTTGTCGTTTTCTATGAGCAGTTTATGTTAGAATCTCCATATGAAGCGGATATTAATGAAGAACAGGAGAAAATTCAATGAACGAGAATCACGATTTATCTACGAATAAGCTGTCATGTTACAGGAAGATACAGACTCTTGGCGCAAAAGGCGGTTTGTGGGTGGTGCAGGAGTCTGTGACCGGAAAAAGGTTTGTCATGAGGAAGCTGTCCCAGGAGAATCGGGAAGTCTAAAATGGATTCCTTTTAATCATGGAAGGGGATATCGCGTTTATAATGAAAAGGCGGACTGTACTTTCTATGATTTAGACTGCGGTTACGGGTTCAGGGAGAACAATCCAGAAGCAAGGCTGGCCTGTATGCGGTTGGAGGATGAAAAGATTTTTTACATCGAAAACGGTTGACCTGCCCCTGCCTGCTGGGTGTTTGAAGGTTTGCTGTATGAATACATTTACGAAGGGGAGGAACAAAATTATGGCGGAGATTATGATCCACCGGGGCAGCAGCCAGATCGGCGGCTGATGTACCCAGATTAGCACGGGAGAGAGCCGTATCCTCATAGATTTCGGGGCGAATCTGCCGGGGACGGACCAAAACGCCGGAATAAAAGACTCGGAGATGTTCCAAAAGGTTTTTGGCTCTGCCGGAAAGAGCGAGGTTTTATTTACTCATTACCATGGCGATCACTTTGGCCTTTTTAAGGAGATCCCTGACGACGTTCCCATGTATATCGGTCCTATGGCGAAAGATATTCTGCGGATCCTTGTTCCTTATATGGACAGTGGGACAGGGAAAAAAGGACTTCCTGTGGTGGAACGAATGCGTACTTATGGAGCCAGAAAATGGATCACACCCGTTTCTGGCATCAAGGTCCTTCCACTCTATGTGGATCACTCTGCATTGGATTCCTATATGTTTTACATCAGGGTTTCAGGGAAAAGCATTCTCTATTACTGGAGATTTTCGGGAGCATGGCATCGTGGGCCAGAGGGGACGCTTAGAGAGGGTACTTAAAAAATATGTGCCAGGGCCGGTGGATGTTATGAAGGAAATGGATCATAAAACATTGGTGGCCGATGGGATGGAAGGAAGGCCCCAAAGAGCTTATGAAATGTGTTCTAAGACGAGAGGGGGAGCAGCTCTGTGTGACCAATGTCTGTCTGGACAAAAAACTAAGCGGTGTGGATTTGCCTTTTAGGATAAATAATGGAAGGCTTTTTACAGGCTTTTGTTTCTCACAGGGGATCTGGCGAGGCTTGACGGCCTTGTGTTTGATGAACCGGTATATGGAGTGTGGTGTGACGAACCTGGATATTATGAGTACAACTGGATGGGAAGGTTTAAGACCGATGAGGAAAGAACGTTGCAGTACGAAGATGAAGACTATCCTTACACCGCCGACATGATGGGCCGCAGCCGACTGGACGACGCCTGGGAACTTGCTGTCATGGACTGGCTGTATTCTGCCTCGGAGGAGGAGCTACCTGAGGAACAGAAAGAACTGGCGGAAATTGGAAGAGAGCTTCGGGCGATAAGGGAGGAAAACAGCGAAGAAGCGGAAAAGCAGTTTTTGGAAATTTTTGTTGTTGGAGGCATCAAAAAAGAAAGCTTGATAGGAATAGTCAGAGGACAATTTAAAAGAACGTGTGCTTGGAGGGCGCTATGGATTTCCGGAGAGTAGAGTTGGCCTTTGTCCAGCAAACCAAAGCCTCGGCTTTTTAAGTTAATGAATATAACGAAGAAGTTCTCCTTCCACTTTCATTGTAGATTAAGAGGATCTTTTGTCTGGCTACACAAAAAGTTCTTGAAACCATATTTCAAATATGTTATATTATCTATACAAGGGAAAGCCAGAGAAGCGGCCTACCCTCAAATAATGGTTAGCTTAACCTCCTACGAGGCCAGCCGTCACTATTTGCGGTAGTGGCGGCTATTTTTTTCCCTTGAAGACTGTATAACACAGTCCAATAAGGGCGCAAATGAATATTCCAATTTGGATTAAATCCTCATATGTAACATACATTGGCAATCCCTCCTTTCTTCCGTTGGGAGGGTTAGTCCTCCCTAAAAGAGAGGGTAAGCCGCCTTGGCTCTCTGACTTTCCGTATCTGGAGTATAGCACATCTTCTTACGTCTGACAACAAATCTTTTCATTCCGACCTTTTAGCCTTCCTTACCACTCAATTAAATAGTGATTTCTCAACTACCAAAGTAATTTCCTTGACACCTAATCCAGATTGGATAAAAAGCGATGCTGGCAAAGTGATATGTTTTAAGATTGCAGATAGATACATTTTTCAATTCACAGAAGTGATCTTTCTTAAAGATGGTCATGTCGACTTTGCGGATACAGTTCTTTGGACACTTGGAGAAAATACTTCTTCTGGACATGTTTTTGTATTGCGTCCAATAAGTGACAAAACAGACAATTATTTCCATACAGTACGGTTATATTGCTATAATGATAAAATATATGGGCATTATAGCAATATTTTG
>CAJTUV010000053.1:0-735 GCA_910579515.1 uncultured Hungatella sp. | reverse complement strand
TATGACGAAGAATGAATTTTCTCATAGTATTCCATTGAACTAAACGAATTCCATAATTCGATAACGGGAGAGCTAGGGTTAGATTTTACTACAGCACATACCTCAGTTTTTATACTTGAAGGGCCTACTTTTACATGCCAACACAAAAGATATTGTCCTTTGGGCAATGTTATAAATCTTTTACATGATGTCCATGTGTTTGCTTTAATCTCAATATCTTCCACACCTCCCCAATATTCAATATGATCACTAATATTACTTAGTTGCTATTCTGACTTCCTTATAGCCTTTTCTTGCATTTTAATTTATAACAGGGTAAACTTAATAAAGCGACCGCCTTCGCCCGCTTAAAAAAGCATTTATCTGCCTATACTATGCGTACTTACGATGCGCCGCCTGCACATTTTCGTCTTTAACAGTACAGTAAATCATCGTCGTATCAAGTTTTTCATGCCCCAAAAACTCTTTTACTTCCTCTATCTTCATTCCCCTGGCTAATAAGTCCGTCGCTATTGTCCTTCTAAACCTGTGCGGATGGACATTTTTAACCCCAGCCCGCTGGCCTAATTGACGCAGCATATACTGTACCCCTGCTACCGTAAGACGACTATGAGGTTCATCCAAAGTCACAAATAACGGCTGGCTTTCCAATCCTATCTGCTCCCTTAATTGTAAATAACGGCGCAAATAAAATTTTGCGCTGTCTGTCAGATATGTCTTCCTCTCCTTGCTTCC
>CAJTUV010000052.1 GCA_910579515.1 uncultured Hungatella sp. | reverse complement strand
TCTGTGAGGCGAGAATTATAATACCAAATCATTTTCTAATTGTCAACAACTTTTTTAAAAATTTCTACATTTTTTTCCATTTCAATACAACAGTTCGGGCGGCTCATCTTCTTGCAGGAAAAAACGTCTGCAAAAACTACCGGATTCCCTTCTCTTTTAAAGAGAAGGCGCCATCCAGGAATCGCTAGACTCCAAGTATCTTGAACACATTCTATTCAGTCAGACTTCCGGTTGTCAGCTCTCCTCATTTTGTTCCTGACTGGGCCGCTGCCAGCTCGGCCCGCTCTCTGGAAAGCTATGATTCGGTACAGCAGTCACCCCCCAGTTCAACTGGGGGAGTTGATGGAGGCCCTCCAAAGGGCCTTGGTTACTGCTCGCTTGAAAGGCGGGTATCACAAGCTCTTTTACTGGCCACCGCTTAGAATGCGGCTCCGTCTCTTTCTTCTTTTCGTGACTCTTTTGTTTGTTCCTGTATATATTTCTTTATTGCTTCTTCTGTTAAATTGCCTATGGTTGCTACATAATACCCTCTTGCCCAGAATGCTTTATTCCATTTGCTTTGTAATTCTGGATGTCTGTTATAGATCATCAGCGTACTCCGACCCTTCAAATATCCCATAAAGCTTGATATACTCAGCTTGGGCGGAATACTTACACATAGATGTATATGATCCACACATACTGCTCCTTCTACTATCTCCACATTTTTATAACTGCACAATGTTTTTATGATATCCCTTATATCAGCCCTCACCTGGCCATATAACTTTTTCTTCTTGTATTTGGGGATAAATACAATATGGTACTGGCATTTCCATGCAGTATGTGATAAACTTTTCTTGTCCATTTAGGACCGCCTCCTATTCTTTTGAGTTTGGCTTGCGACACCTTACTCATTTTATCATAGGAGGCTTTTTATTAATATCCGTAACGCCCCTGCTCACTCCATTCTCCCCAGCATAGCTGGGGGATTAGGGTTTTCATTAAGTGGACTTATAAAGGCGTTTCTTTAACTGTATAATTTACTCACAAATTAGTGCAACGCTCTAGTATGCCTCACAACGCCTTCTCTTCCTTGTCCAGCTCATTGCCAATACCGTTTTCCTGGTAATATCTGCAGGACCAATCAAAAGCTCACTTTCCCTCGCTTCCGGTTTTATCAGCTCCTTTCATAACCAGCGCTGGCAGTACCATTTACAAATTTGTATACCCCATCAAAGATTCGTCCACCGCCTTGGCAGCCGCTCTCCCCTCAGCAATCGCCCACACCACAAGAGACTGTCCTCTGTGCATATCTCCTGTTGTAAAAACCCGTTCCACAGCAGTAGCAAAACTGCCTTTCTCTGTTTTTACATTGCTCCTCTCATCAAAAGCCACATCAAAAGTGTCTGCCACATATGCCTCGCTGCCCAGAAAACCTGCGGCAATCAGTACTAAATCTGCCGGCAACTCCTCCTCTGTCCCCGCCTGGGAAACCATTGCTGCTGCCTCACGAACCATTCTTACAGTACGAACTGCCTTTACATGACCCTCCTGGTCTTTGATAAACTCCTGTACCGTAGTCTGATACCTGCGAGGATCGCAGCCGTATACGACTGCGGCCTCCTCCTGCCCATAATCCGTCCGTTTCACCTTTGCCCACTCCGGCCACGGGTTAGACTTCTGTCTCACGTCTGGAGGTGCAGGCAGAAGTTCAAGCTGTACCACGCTTTTAGCCCCCAGACGAAGCACGGTTCCCACACAATCATTTCCTGTGTCCCCGCCGCCAATTACTATCACATGCTTATTTTTTGCCATTTCATAGGGCGGCTTTGAAAAATTGTTGTCTGACATCTTTTTAGTCACCTGTGACAGAAAATCCACGGCAAACCAGATTCCCTCTGCTTCTCTTCCCGGCGCCTGGATATCCCTGGGATGAGAGGCTCCGCAGGCCAGGACCACTCTGTCATACTGCTCTAACAATTCCTTCCCTGTCAGCTTTCTTCCCACATCTGTGTTGTATACAAATTGAATTCCAGACTCCTCCATGAACCGGATTCTCCGGTCTATGACAGACTTTTCCAGCTTCATATTGGGAATTCCATAACGCAGAAGCCCTCCTGCCTTATCATTTCTCTCATACACAGTCACCAGATGGCCCCTTTTATTCAACTGCATAGCACAGGCAAGCCCGGCTGGGCCGCTTCCGATAACCGCCACCTTTTTTCCTGTCCGGACCCTGGGCTTTTCCGAATGGACCAGTCCCTTTTCAAAAGCGTATTCTATAACTGCTTTCTCATTTTCCTTTGTCGCCACCGGTTCTCCATGAAGGCCGCAGGTACAGGCTGCTTCACAGAGGGCCGGACATACCCGAGAGGTAAACTCTGGAAAACAGTTGGTGCTGGTCAAACGAACATAAGCCTGCTCAAAATTCCCGTGGTACACCAAATCATTTATCTCCGGAACCAGATTATGGAGCGGGCAGCCGCTGGCCATGCCGCCTATCATGGCCCCTGACTGGCAGAAAGGGATTCCACAGTCCATGCAGCGCGCTCCCTGTAAACGTTGTTCCTCCAGAGACAAACAGGTATGAAACTCATGGAAATTTTTTATTCTTTCAAAGACAGGAATCTCTTTTCCCACTTGTCTGTCATATTCCAAAAATCCTGTTGATTTTCCCATACGATTCTCCTTTTGTCACATCCATTATTTTTCCCGTATACTCTCATAAAACGCCTCTATCTGCGCTTCTTCCCTGGTCATGCCAACTTCTTCATACCGACTGGCCAGAATAGAAAGTTCCTTATAATCCTTAGGAATAATCTTTTTAAATTTCGGCAGATACGCCCGAAAATCTTCAAGGACCCTCCTGCCTGCCCGAGAGCCTGTGGCCTTTACATGATTTTCAATCAGATTTCGCAGCTCCTCCTGTTCATATTTGCTCTCCACCTTTTCCATCAGAACCATCTCTTTATTAAGATTTTTATACAGGCAGCTCTGTTCATCCAACACATAGGCCACACCTCCAGACATTCCTGCTGCAAAGTTCTTATCTGTCGGCCCTAAAATCACCACGCGGCCACCAGTCATATACTCACACCCATGCTCTCCCACACCTTCCACCACTGCAGTAACGCCGGAATTGCGAACACAGAACCGTTCCCCTGCCCGTCCAGCAATATATGCCTCGCCGCTGGTTGCGCCATAAAAGGCCACATTTCCAATGATCACATTTTCCTCTGGAACATAAGCTGCATGGTCAGGAGCCTTTACGATCAGTTTTCCGCCAGACAGTCCCTTGCCAAAATAATCATTGCTGTCTCCTGTCAGTTCCAGAGTCAGACCCTTAGGAATAAAAGCCCCAAAGCTTTGACCGCCTGCACCCGTACAGTGAATCACTATCGTGTCTTCTTTCAGTCCTTTTGGATGCCTTCTCGTAATCTCCGCTCCAAGAAGTGTGCCAAACGTCCGGTCTGTGTTATTTAATTTTATGTCCACCTCTTTCTTCATTCCTTTTGAAACAGCGGCAAAAATTTCCTTCTTTTTTAAGAGAACTGCCTCGTCCTTGGTTTCTTCCAATTTAAAGTCATAAACGCACTCAGGATCAAACACACTGGTTTCTCTCATAAATTCTCGGTTGTCCATCAGAATCCTGCTTAAATCCACCTTGGCGCCATTGCCCTTTCTCCCTTCCTTCTTCTTCAGAAGATCGGCGCGCCCAACCATTTCCTCCACGGTCTTAAATCCCAGACGCGCCATATACTCCCGAAGCTGCCTGGCAATAAAAATCATGAATTTTTCCACATACTCCGGCTTTCCTTCAAACCTTTTTCTCAGTTCTGGATTTTGAGTGGCGATTCCCATAGGACAAGTGTCCAGATTGCAGACTCGCATCATCACACATCCCAGCGCCACCAAAGGGGCTGTGGCAAACCCAAATTCCTCTGCCCCCAGCAACGCCGCAATCGCCACATCCCGTCCGCTCATCAGCTTTCCGTCTGCTTCAATCATCACCCTGTTTCGCAGTCCATTGGCAAGCAAAGTCTGATGGGTTTCCGCCAGCCCCAGCTCCCAGGGAAGCCCTGCATTGTGAATCGAGCTTAAGGGAGCAGCCCCTGTTCCCCCATCATACCCTGAGACCAAAATCACCTGGGCTCCAGCCTTAGCCACGCCTGCAGCCACGGTTCCCACCCCAGCCTCAGACACCAGCTTCACGGAAATTCTGGCATGTTTATTTGCATTTTTCAAATCGTAAATAAGCTGGGCCAAATCCTCAATCGAATAAATATCATGATGAGGCGGCGGCGAAATCAGACTGACTCCAGGTGTAGAATGTCTGGTCTTTGCGATCCAGGGATAGACTTTTTTCGCCGGAAGGTGACCGCCTTCCCCTGGCTTTGCACCCTGAGCCATCTTAATCTGAATCTCCTTTGCGCTAACTAAGTAGCGGCTGGTCACCCCGAAACGTCCGGATGCCACCTGCTTAATGGCAGAGCTTCTGTCATTCTTTGTTCCCGCAGATTCCAGACGCTCCTCGCTTTCTCCCCCTTCCCCTGAGTTTGACTTTCCATGAAGATGATTCATGGCAAGGGCCAACGTCTCGTGAGCTTCTTCCGAAATCGAACCATAAGACATGGCGCCTGTCTTAAAACGTCTGACAATGCTTTCCACGCTTTCAACCTGAGAAATATCTATCCCCTGTTCTGGATAGTCAAACTCCATCAGACTTCGCAGATAGCCTGTACTCTCGTCATCAATCTGTCTGGTGTATTCTTGAAATATTTCGTAGTCTCCCTCACGAACCGCCTGCTGCAAAAGATGAATGGTTGACGGATTATATCGGTGAGTCTCCCCCTGAGCCCGCATTTTGTGGCGTCCCATAGAAGTAAAGTTCAAATCCGTTGTCAGTCCCAGAGGGTCAAAGGCCCTGCTGTGCTCCTGATCCGTCTGCTCTGCAATATCCTGCAAAGAGATTCCTCCGATCCGGCTTACAGTTCCTGTAAAATACTTATCAATTACCTCCTCCCCAATGCCCAAAGCCTCAAATATCTTGCTTCCCTGGTAGGATTGAATGGTAGAGATTCCCATTTTAGAAGCAATCTTCACAATCCCTTGTAAAATGGCATTGTCGTAATCTGCCACAGCCGCATAATAATCTTTATTTACCAATCCTTCGTTCACCAACTGACCAATCGTGGCGTGGGCCAGATATGGGTTAACCGCGCTGGCTCCATATCCCAAAAGGGTGGCAAAGTGATGAACCTCCCGCGGCTCGCCAGACTCCAGAATCAGGGACATGGCAGTACATTTCTTTGTCTGCACCAAATGTTTATGTACAGCGGCAACGGCAAGAAGAGAGGGAAGGGCCACATGGTTTTCATCCACGCCCCTGTCCGACAGGATCAAAATATTGGCTCCCTGTTTGTAGGCTTTGTCCACTTCCACAAACAGCCGGTCCAGCACCCGCTCCACAGGAGTGCTTTTATAAAAGATAATGGGAATGACTGCCACCTGAAATCCAGGTTTCTTCATATATTTTATTTTCAGCATATCCAGATCAGACAAAACCGGCTGCTCCAACTTTAACACCTGGCAGTTTTCTGGCTTCTCCTCCAGCAAGTTTCCATTTTTCCCCACATATACAGCAGTACTTGTGACGATTTTTTCCCGAACCGCATCGATAGGCGGGTTGGTCACTTGAGCAAAAAGCTGTTTAAAATAATAAAACAGAGGCTGATACTCCTCAGACAGCACTGCCAGAGGCGTGTCCACACCCATAGCGCCCACTGCCTCGCTTCCATTTAACGCCATAGAGCAGATTCCATTCCGATATTCCTCATAATTATATCCAAAAGCTTTCTGAAGTCTGGCCCGCTCCTCTGGAGTAAAATCGGGAACCTTTCTGTTGGGAATCTTAAGCTCCGAAAGCGTAACCATATTGGAATCCAGCCACTCTCCATAAGGCTCCCTTAATGCATAGCTTTCCTTTATCTCCTTATCTGTCCTCACCACTCCGCTGACCGTGTCTACCAAAAGAAGCTTTCCCGGATGGAGACGTTCCTTTTTTACAATCCGTTCTTCTTCCAAATCCAGGATCCCCACCTCGGAAGAAAGAATCAGGCGGCCGTCGTCCATAATATAGTAGCGAGAGGGGCGAAGTCCGTTTCTGTCAAGAATGGCTCCCAAAATATCTCCGTCAGAAAACAGAATGGAGGCAGGCCCGTCCCAGGGCTCCATCATCGTTGCATAATACTGGAAAAAATCCTTCCCTTCCTGGGAAATCATATCATTGTAGGACCACGGTTCCGGTATCATCATCATTGCAGCAAGAGGCAGATCCAGTCCGCTCATCATAAAAAATTCCAGAGCATTATCCAGCATAGAAGAATCCGAGCCCGATGTGTTGATCACCGGAAGAACCTTACTAAAATCATCTGGGGAAAGCAGGACCGTCTCCATAGTCTCCTCCCTGGCAAGCATCTTATCCACATTTCCCTTGATGGTATTAATCTCTCCATTATGGACGATAAGCCTGTTCGGATGAGCCCTTTCCCAACTGGGATTGGTATTGGTGGAAAATCTGGAGTGAACAATCGCAATGGCAGACTCATAGTCTGTACTCTGCAAATCTGTAAAAAAAATGCGGAGCTGTCCTACAAGAAACATTCCTTTATAAACAATGGTCCTGCTGGACAGAGACGGCACATACGTATTGGCGTTGGACTGTTCAAAAACCCGGCGGACTACATAAAGCTTCCTGTCAAAATCAATCCCTTCTGAAATCTCCTCAGGCTTTTCCACAAAGGCCTGAGCAATATAGGGCATACAGTCTCTGGCCTTCTCCCCTAAAATATCCGGATTATCCGGCACATCTCTCCATCCCAGAAACCGAAGGCCCTCTTTTTCCACAATGATCTCAAACATCTTTTTTGCCTGACTTCGCTTCAGTTCATTCTGGGGAAAGAAAAAACTTCCCACCCCATAGGTCCTGGGTGCTCCCAGTTGGATTCCCAGTTCACAGCATTCTTTTACAAAAAAGCGGTGGGGAATCTGGGTAAGGATTCCCACGCCGTCTCCAGTTTTCCCCAATGCATCCTTTCCGGCTCTGTGCTCTAAATTTTCCACGATTTTTAAAGCATCGTCCACAATCTGGTGGGAAGCCTCTCCGTTGATATTTACTACGGCCCCAATACCACAGTTATCATGTTCAAATTCCGGATGATACAAACCCTGTTTTTCTATTTTTTCAAACATGCTCTTTCCTCCTCATCAATTCTTGAGATTCCTATGGTAACTTCCTCCAGCACATCCAAAAGCACCTTTACGGTATCAAGATTTGTCAGCATAGTGACATGATTCTGCGTGGCGCACTGACGGATGGCGGCACCGTCTTCATAGTGAATCCCTGACAGAATCGCCCGTGTATTTATGACATAGCTGACATATCCAGCCCGGATAGAATCCAGAATTTCCTCGCTTCCCTCGCTGAGTTTACGGCGGATCCTGGTTCGGATCTGATGTTCCTTTAAAAAGAGAGCCGTCCCAATCGTAGCTTCTATGTTAAATCCCATATCATAGAAACGCCGAATCAGAGGCAGGGCCTCCTCCTTATCCTCATCTGCCAAAGTGACGACGACGGTCCCATAGTTTTTCAGGCGGAGCCCTGAGGCAATCAGCGCCTTATACATGGCCCGATGAAGCTTTTCATCATAGCCAATCGCCTCTCCGGTAGACTTCATCTCAGGGGAAAGATAGGCGTCCATCCCTTCCAATTTTGCAAAAGAAAAAGCCGGAGCCTTGACGTAATACCGCTTTCTTTCCTCTGGATAAACTTCCTTTATTCCCTGGTCGGCAAGACTTTTTCCCATCATAACAAGAGTAGCCATGTCCGCAAGGCTGTAACCGGTGGCCTTGGAAAGAAACGGAACCGTCCGGGAAGAACGGGGATTTACTTCTATAATATAGACATTCTCGTTTGGGTCCACAATAAACTGGATGTTAAACAGGCCCACAATGCCGATTCCCAGCCCTAATTTCTTGGTATACGAAAGAATTTTTTCTTTAACCTTGTGAGAGAGGCTATAGGACGGATAGACGCTGATGGAATCTCCAGAATGGATGCCTGTCCGCTCCACCAATTCCATAATCCCAGGAACAAACACCTGCTTTCCATCGCAGATTGCATCCACCTCCACCTCCTTGCCCCGAATATATGCATCAACCAACACGGGTTTTTCTTCATTCACCTCCACGGCGTTTTTCAGGTAATGGCGAAGCTGCTCCTCCTTTGCCACAATTTCCATGGCCCTTCCCCCCAGGACAAAACTGGGGCGAACTAAAACCGGATAGCCGATTCTGGCTGCTGCGGCAATGCCTTCTTCTATATCCGTAACTGCGCAGCCATTTGGCTGGGGAATTTTAAGAGAAATCAGCAGTTTTTCAAATTCCTCTCTGTTCTCCGCCCTCTCAATGGCGCTGCAGTCTGTTCCAATCATGTTAACCCCAAACCGCTGCAAAGACTCTGCCAGGTTAATAGCCGTCTGTCCTCCCAACGTCACAATAACTCCTTCTGGTTTTTCCAGATCAATCACATTCATCACGTCCTCTGTACAAAGAGGCTCAAAATACAACTTATCAGAGCAAGTGTAATCCGTAGATACGGTTTCCGGATTATTATTAATAACAACCGCCTCGTATCCAGCTTCCCGAATCGTCTTTACCGCATGAACTGTAGAATAGTCAAATTCCACTCCCTGCCCGATTCGAATCGGACCAGAACCCAAAACAATGATTTTTTTCTTGTCAGAGACCACAGACTCGTTTTCTTCTTCATAGGTGGAGTAAAAATACGGAATATAGCTGTCAAACTCTGAAGAGCAGGTGTCAATCATTTTATATACTGGCCGGATATTCTCTTTCTTTCTGAGACAAACTATCTCTTCTTCCTCCATTTTCCACAAATCCCCAATGGCCTTATCGGAAAATCCCTTTCGTTTCGCCTCATATAAACACTGGATATCTTTGGGATTTTTCTTCAGCCTCTGTTCCAACTTCACTATGTTTTTTATCTTAGACAGAAAAAAGGAGTCGATCGAAGAAACCTCTCTTATTTTTTCCATCTCCGTTCCCAGGCGGAAAAGCTGGGCAATGGCATAGATCCTGTCGTCCTCTCCATTTCTGACACAAGCAAGAAGCTCTGCTTCTGTGTAATCGTCAAACTTATGGCTATGCAAATGAGAAAGACCGATTTCCAGAGAACGGACTGCCTTTAATAAGCTTTCTTCCAATGTCCTGCCAACGCTCATGACCTCGCCGGTGGCTTTCATCTGCGTGCTGAGCGAATGGTCTGCATCCGTAAATTTGTCAAAAGGAAAACGAGGCATTTTCGTCACCACATAATCCAGGGCCGGTTCAAAACAAGCGGGTGTGTTGGCAATGGGAATCTCGTCTAATGTCATGCCCACCCCAATTTTTGCAGATACCCTGGCGATGGGATAACCGCTGGCTTTTGAAGCCAGGGCAGAAGAGCGGGATACTCTGGGATTCACCTCAATCAGATAGTATTGGAGGGATTCTGGGTCTAAGGCAAACTGTACGTTACAGCCGCCTTCTATCTGTAAAGCCCTGATCATCTTTAAGGCGCTGTCCCTTAACATCTGATATTCCCGGTTGGTCAAAGTCTGGGAGGGGCACACCACTATGGAATCTCCCGTGTGAATCCCCACTGGGTCCAGATTTTCCATATTGCAGATGGTGATAGCCGTGTCGTTTTTGTCCCGTATCACTTCATATTCGATTTCCTTATATCCTTTGATGCTTTTCTCAATCAACACCTGACTTACAGGAGAAAGGGACAATGCGTTTCTCATCAGGCTCCTCAGCTCTTCCTGATTCTTCGCGAATCCTCCCCCAGTTCCTCCCAGAGTAAACGCAGGGCGGAGAATCACCGGATAACCGATTCTTTCTGCAATCACCAGTCCCTCCTCCACAGATCCGGCAATATCAGAAGGCAGAACCGGCTCTCCTAACCGTTCACACAGTTCTTTAAATAATTCCCGATCCTCTGCCTGCTCGATGCTTTCCCGCTTCGTCCCTAACAGCTTTGTCTGGCATTCAGCGAGAACCCCTTTCTTTTCCAGCTCAATGGCCAGATTCAGACCTGTCTGACCGCCGATTCCAGGCAAAATGGCGTCCGGCCGCTCATAACGGACAATCTTGGCCATAAATTCCAAAGTCAAAGGCTCCATATACACCTTATCTGCAATGGATGTGTCTGTCATAATGGTGGCAGGATTGGAGTTGCATAAAATAACCTCATACCCTTCTTCCTTTAAAGCCAGGCACGCCTGAGTTCCTGCATAGTCAAACTCTGCCGCCTGTCCAATAACAATGGGGCCTGAGCCAATGACAAGAATCTTTTTGATATCTGTTCTCTTAGGCATGTTCCCTTCCCTCCTCCATTTGTTTTAGAAAGCAGTCAAATAAATAATCGCTGTCCTGAGGTCCCGGAGCGCTTTCCGGATGGTATTGAACGCCAAACACCCTGTCCTCTTCACATGCCACACCCTCCACTGTCCCATCCAGAAGATTCACATGAGTCGTCGTAAGCCTTGTCCCTTTCAGGCTCTGTTCTTCCACCGCATAAGAATGGTTCTGGGAAGTAATCTCAATTTTCCCTGTACTCAGATTTCTGACAGGATGATTGCCGCCTCTGTGCCCAAACTTTAATTTATATGTTTTCGCTCCATAAGCCAGACAAATCAACTGATGGCCAAGGCAGATGCCAAACATCGGATAGCTGCCTCTCAGTTTTTTGATTACTTCAATCACTTCCTGTACATCTACAGGATTTCCCGGCCCATTGGACAAAAAAATGCCGTCCGGCTTTAAATCTTCTATTTCTGATACCCCTGTATTCCACGGTACAACCGTAACCTTACAGCCATGCTTATTAAAAGCGCGCACAATATTCCTCTTCATCCCACAGTCAATGGCAATTACATGATACCGCTTTTCTTCTCCAGAAGCAGTCCAAATCCTTTTACAGCTGACTCTGGAAACAGCGTCATGAGGAATTTTATACTCTCTCAGTCTCGTTTTTGCATCTTCCAGGGAAGTCTTGGCATCTGTAATCAGCCCAAGTCTGCTGCCAGAATCCCGAATCGAGCGTGTCAGTTTTCTGGTGTCAATGCCGCAAATCCCGGGAATTCCAAACTGTTTCATTTTCTCCGAAAGAGTCGCTGCACTTCGGAAATTGGAAGGTTCGTCGTTGTATTCTCGGACAATCATAGCCCCCATGGTTGGAACTTCTGTCTCATAATCCTCCCCAGCCATGCCATAATTTCCAATAAGAGGGTATGTCATCACCACCCCCTGGTCCGTATAAGAAGGGTCAGAAAATATCTCCTGATACCCTGTCATAGAAGTATTAAAAACCAGCTCACAAACCCGTTCCCTCATGTCTCCAAAACCATATCCTTCATAGACCTGTCCATCCTCTAAAACAAGTTTTCTGGAAAATCTCATGCCATTTGCTTCCTTTCTATAAAGTCCTTTTTTCTGAAAGCCTCTTCTCAAACCGGTCTTTCCTGGTATCGTCAGGGACAGCCGTAGGATAATCCCCATCAAAACATGCGCTGCAGTACCCGCAGTTTCCAGTCAAAACCGAAAGCTCTGACACAGGAAGATATCCTAAACTGTCTGCGCCGATAATTTCTGCGATTTCCTCCACACTGTGTCTGCAGGCAATCAAATTCTCACTGGAGTCAATATCTGTTCCATAATAGCAGGGATGAAGAAACGGCGGCGCGGAGATGCGCATATGAATTTCCCTGGCTCCAGCCTCCCGAAGCAAATTTACTATCCGCCCGCTTGTGGTCCCTCTGACAATCGAATCATCCACCAAAACGATTCGTTTTTCTCTCACAGATTCCTCAATCGCGCTTAATTTTATCCTCACCTGGTCCAGTCTCATATCCTGTCCAGGTGAAATAAAAGTTCTTCCAATATATTTGTTTTTAATCAGGCCGATTCCATAAGGAATTTGGGATTCCATACTAAAACCCAAGGCTGCATCCAAACCGGAATCCGGCACGCCGATCACAAGGTCTGCCTGTGTCGGATATCGTTTTGCCAAAACTTTCCCAGCCCGTATCCGCGCCTCATGGACCGAAGTACCATCCAAAACGGAGTCCGGCCTGGCAAAATAAATGTATTCAAACACGCATAGCTTCTCTGGCTTCTTTTTACAGTGATCCCTGTTCGAAATCACACCGTCAGGACCAAATACCAAAATCTCTCCAGGCTCCACATCCCGAATAAACTTGGCGCCAATGGCTTTTAAAGCACAGCTTTCCGAAGCCAATACATAGACTCCCTCAGACGTCCTTCCATAGCAAAGAGGCCGAAAGCCAAAGGGATCTCTGGCTCCAATCAGCTTCTGGGCAGACATGAGAATCAAAGAATAAGCACCCTCCAGAGATTCCATAGCTCTGTTAAGCGCCTCTTCAATAGAGGGCGCTTTCAAACGCTCTCTTGTCACAATATATGAGATAATTTCCGTATCGCTTGTGGTGTGAAAAATTGCCCCTGACAGCTCAAGCTGACTGCGCAAACTGGCTGCGTTGCTTAAGTTTCCGTTATGGGCAAGGGCCATTTTTCCCTTCTGATGGTTCACCTCAATGGGTTGACAGTTCCGGCGGCTTGTTTCCCCTGTGGTCCCATACCGCACATGTCCTACAGCCATACCTCCTCTTGGAAGCCTGGAAAGGGCGTCTGCCGAAAACACCTGGCTGACCAGTCCCAAATCCTTGTGGGAAAAGAACACGCCGTCATCATTGATCACCATGCCGCAGCTTTCCTGGCCCCGATGCTGTAAAGCATACAAACCATAATATGCCATATGAGCCACCTGCATTCCCGAAGTCCCCATAATCCCCAATATTCCACACTCTTCATGTATACTCATAGCAAACCTCCAAATCCTGCCAGTTAAACTAAAAAAAGGCGTCTCTGAGTACGAATACCCAAGACGCCTTTGCCTTTTTGCTATGTACTATACTCCCCTGCCCACGGACTTGTCAACCAGTTTTTGCCAAGAGTAAATTTTTTTAATTTAGGGATTGACAATCAAAATCTTTTTTAGTAAACTACCGTCCGTAGAGCAAAGGCGCTTTGGACTTTCCTGTCCGAGGCGCCTTTACTGTTTTTTCAATCTTTGTATGAAAGGAGATTTACCTTATGGCAAAGAACATACCGGAAATCTATGGAAGTCTCGTATTTAATGACAAGGTCATGAAAAAAAAGCTTCCAAAAGACGTCTACAAGGCGTTGCGCAAGACCATTGAAAATGGCACTCATCTGGAGCTTGACGTAGCCAATTCCGTTGCAGTTGCAATGAAGGAATGGGCGGTAGAACAGGGGGCCACGCACTTCACCCACTGGTTCCAGCCTATGACTGGCTTTACTGCGGAAAAACATGACAGTTTTATCTCTCCAACTCCAGACGGAGAAGTTCTCATGGAATTTTCTGGAAGAGAGCTGGTAAAAGGCGAGCCTGATGCCTCCTCGTTCCCCTCTGGCGGCCTCCGCGCCACTTTTGAAGCCAGAGGCTACACAGACTGGGACCCTACTTCACCAGCCTTTGTAAAAGATAAAACCTTGTACATCCCTACTGCTTTCTGCTCTTACAGCGGAGAAGCCCTGGATAAGAAGACACCTCTTCTGCGCTCCATGGAAGCCCTGAATCTGGAGGCCGTCAAGGTTTTACATCTGCTTGGAAAAACAGAGGTTACCAGCGTGTCCACCACCGTAGGACCTGAACAGGAATATTTTCTCATCAAAAAAGAGGATTATGCCAAACGCCGTGACTTAATCTTTACCGGAAGAACTCTTCTTGGCGCCAAACCGCCTAAAGGTCAGGAAATGGAAGATCACTATTTCGGTTCTTTAAAGCCCAGGGTAGCCGCTTTCATGCATGAACTGGACGAAGAGCTGTGGAAACTGGGGATTCCGGCAAAGACCAAACACAACGAAGTGGCCCCTGCCCAGCACGAGCTGGCGCCAGTCTTTTCTACTGCAAACGTGGCTGTAGATCACAACCAGCTTACCATGGAGATGATGAAGCGGCTGGCAGATAAACATGATTTGGTCTGTCTGCTCCATGAAAAGCCCTTTGAGGGCATCAATGGTTCCGGCAAACATAACAACTGGTCTATGACCACCAATACTGGAGAAAATCTGCTGGCTCCAGGCGACACACCTGAAAAAAATATTCAATTTCTTGTATTTTTAGTCGCTGTTATTAAGGCTGTGGACGAATACGCTGACCTGATGAGACTGTCTGTGGCCACTCCCGGCAATGATCACCGCCTGGGCGCTAACGAGGCTCCTCCGGCCATTGTCTCTATCTTCCTTGGCGACGAACTCACCGCAGTTTTAGAGTCCATTGAAAAAGATGAATTTTTCAAAAAGCCTGTGGCGGAACAAATAAACATCAATACCGCCGTGCTGCCCCATTTCTCCAAGGACACCACAGACCGCAACCGTACCTCTCCCTTTGCCTTCACCGGCAATAAATTTGAATTTCGGATGCTGGGTTCCTCTCTCTCCATTGCAGGCCCTAACGTGGTCTTAAACACCGCTGTGGCAGAGTCTTTAAGGCAGTTTTATGAGGCCTTGCAAGACGTATCCTCTGACAAGATGGAAGAAGCTGTCCACACACTTGTGAAAGATACACTGAAAACGCACAAAAAAATCATCTTTAACGGCAACGGTTATTCTGAAGAATGGGTAAAAGAGGCTGCAAAACGGGGTCTTCCGAATCTGAAATCCACCCCTGAAGCCCTTCCATGCTTTATTGACCAGAAAAATAAAGATCTGTTTATTTTACATCATATCTTTACAGAGACCGAGATTACTTCCAGATATGAAATTCTTCTGGAGAACTACTCTAAAACCCTTCATATTGAAGCCAAAACTCTGTCAGACATGATCCGCCGGGATTTCCTTCCTGCTCTTTTAGCTTATGCAGACAAGGTTGCCTGCACAGTGGCAGACAGAAAGAACGTCGTAAATCTTTCCTGTACCAGAGAGCTTGCTCTGATCACCAAGCTCTCAGAAGGCTATGAAAAGATTTCCGTTCTGGAGGAAAAACTGGAAAACGATACTGCTGCGGCTGAATCTATGACCGATCCGCTGGCTGCCTCAAAATTTTATCATGAGACGATTCTTGCCGACATGGACGCTGTCCGCAGCCTGGCAGACGCAATGGAAGTCCTGCTTCCTGCAGATGCGCTTCCTTATCCCAGCTATTCCGAGATACTGTTTTATGTATAACCACCTGGTCAGTGCAAAGGCGCGCTTCCTAAAAAGGAAGGCGCCTTTCTCATTACCAGATCATAAAAAAGAAAAGAGGAAATGACGATGTCAATAGAATTTACGGAATTTGTAAACAGCAGTATCTTTGGCGTATGGTTTTTAATCGGCGCAGCCCTGGTTTTCTGGATGCAGGCTGGTTTTGCTATGGTAGAAACAGGATTCACCAGAGCAAAAAACGCAGGGAATATCATTATGAAAAATCTGATGGATTTCTGCATCGGCACTGTAATGTTTATCATTATCGGTTTTTCCCTGCTTCTGGGAGAAGATTTGTTAGGACTCCTGGGAAAGCCTGGATTTGATATTTTCACAGCCTATGAGAGCTTTGACTGGTCCAACTTTGTGTTCAACCTGGTGTTCTGTGCCACCACAGCTACGATCGTTTCTGGCGCAATGGCAGAACGAACCCGATTTCTGTCCTACTGCGTATACTCTGCGGTAATCTCCGGCCTTATCTACCCCATTGAAGCTCATTGGGTATGGGGAGGCGGATGGCTGGCCCAGATGGGCTTTCATGATTTCGCCGGTTCCACCTGTATCCATATGGTAGGCGGTATCTGCGCTCTCATTGGCGCATGGATGCTGGGGCCCCGCATCGGCAAATTTTCCAGGAATAAAAGCGGTAAGGTAACAAAAGTAAACGCCTTTCCAGGCCATAACCTTCCGATTGGTGCTCTGGGCGTGTTTATTCTATGGTTAGGCTGGTATGGGTTTAATGGCGCAGCTGCTGTCTCCGTTGCGGAACTTGGCTCTATCTTTGTCACCACTACCATTGCGCCAGCCATTGCAACTGTGGTCTGTATGACCTTTACCTGGATAAAATATGGCAAACCTGATATCTCTATGTGTTTAAACGCTTCTCTTGCAGGCCTGGTAGCCATTACTGCCTCCTGCGACGTCACAGATGCCCTGGGTTCTATTGTTATCGGTTCTGTAGCTGGTCTCCTTGTGGTATTCGGTGTATGGTTTCTGGATCAAAAACTACATATAGACGACCCTGTAGGCGCTGTCGCTGTTCACATGATGAATGGTATCTGGGGAACTGTGGCTGTAGGATTGTTCGCAACGGATACTGCTCCTGCCTTTGCAAGAGGCTTTGGTGACGGCGTCTCCTATGGTGCAAATCAGATTGCAGGAACCGGATTATTCTATGGCGGCGGCTTTCAGCTTCTCGGCATTCAAGTTGTGGGCATGATTTCGATTATTGCTTACACTGGTGTCACCATTTTCCTCACATTTTTGGCAATCAAAGCGGTCTTTGGCCTCCGCGTTTCTCAGGAAGAAGAGATCGTGGGCCTGGATGCCACTGAACACGGCCTTCCCTCTGCCTATGCAGGCTTCTCCATCATGGATATTTCCAACACCATGACTATGGAAATCAATGAAAACACAGACTTAGGAAACGACGACTATGCTACCAGTTCCGACTTCCAGAAAAATGCTGCGGTTCCAGTTGTAAAAGCGCCCATAGCCGCTTCTTCTACTGGCATCTACAAGGTAGTCATCATAGCAAAACTGTCGCGCTTTGAAAGCCTGAAAAAGGCCTTAAATAACCTGGGTATTACAGGCATGACCATGACTCAGGTCATGGGCTGCGGCATTCAGAAAGACCAACTATTAAAAGTCAAGTAGATAATTGAAAAAATCAAAAGAAATT
>CAJTUV010000051.1 GCA_910579515.1 uncultured Hungatella sp. | reverse complement strand
GAAGAGGTTTCGCTCTCTTCCCTTTATTTCTGCCAATGATAATTATACTCTAAGTATTGTTACAATTTACTGAGCAATTAAGGACTGGCTGCCCAGTCAACAATAACCCAATATAAAAAAGGGAAGCCTCTCTGTTTCATATGCTTCCCCTTTTTGCGGATTATGCAATTTTTCTCTCCAATTCCTCAACTCTTTTCGATAACTGTTCAATCAATTTTAACAACAGCATCGCATTATCATTCTCGGATTTTGTAATTCTATAATATTGTTTTAATCCATCTACCTCTCTCTCAACCTTGTCTATTCGATTTTCCAAAATACTTCTTGTCCGCTCCATCTCTTCCAAAATAAGATTTTCTGATTTCGCCAAGCGCTCATCTACTTTTTCCAGAATCGTCGTCTCTGACTTTGCCAGGCGTTCATCCACTTTTTCCAAAATCGCTGTCTCTGATTTCGCCAAACGCTCATCCACTTTTTCCAAAATCGCTGTCTCTGACTTTGCCAAGCGCTCATTTAATACAGATTCCATCGTATTTTTTAGAATAGCCAAATCCCTTTCATCTAACATACGGTTCCTCCCTTCTCTTTTCCATTATGCCAAACTCCTCACGGTCTCTTTTGTATGATGAAAGGGTGCCGTCTGACAGACTCTGCACCCTTATATTTTATCTTCTGCTTTTTTCTTCTGTAATCTGTATCTTTTAGTTCATCTTTCATTAAGTATATCACAGAGGCCACACAAAGTCCATTATTTTCTCTCTGGGAAATCCGATTGTTCTGTTGATTCTTCTTCCTTTTTCGCCTCCTCTATTACCTCTTTCGCTATAGCACCAGCCTCAGAGGCAATTTTTGTGGCTCTCTGCTTTAACTGCACCAATCTTTCCTCTTTTTTTGCAATACCCTCAGAATCCCCTAAACGCCCTTTATCCGTTTTTATCTCGCTTTCCAGCACTCTTGCCTCACCCTCCACCTGAGTCTGTGCAGCGCGAACAGCCTTTGTCTTAGTAAAAGTCGAGGACAAGGTGACTAAATCTGTAATCTTTTCCCGTTCCAGATCCGACTTCGTCTTTGGTCTTTCCTCTTTTTTCTCAGGCTGGGACATCATTTCCTTTGATATCTGCTGATCCAGACTTTTTATCTGCTCTTCATAAGTATCCAAAATATTTTGAATCAATTTTTTATCTTTCTCGCTCTCACTGGTCTGGCTTAATAACTCATTTTTTCTCTCCAGAAGAGACTGTTTCTGATTCATCAGGTTCTCTACCTTTTGCTGTCTGCTATTCCTGGATAATCCCGCTCCAAAGAAGGCAGTGTCACTGCTCAAAAAATTGTGAATCCTCATCTTATTACCCCTTTCCTTTTCTAAATAGATTGATTTTGCAACATCACTGCCAACAAAAAAACTCTTCCCTTCACCTCCCATTCCACAGCGCCGTGATACAGTTTTACAGCCCGCTTGATATTGGCAAGTCCTATTCCATGAACGCTTTTATCCTTTTTGTCTGTCACAGGAAATTCCGACGTTTTTTTCGTGAGAAGTTCCCCACAAAAACTGTTTTCTATTTCCATAAAAAACATCTGGCGTTTTTGGTAAGTGATAAGCTTTATATATGCCTTCTCTTGAGGATCTTGTTCCTTCAGCCTTTCACACGCCTCAATTCCATTGTCCAGGGCATTTCCAACAATAATTCCTATGTCATAGCTGGAAATCTTTAAGTCCTGTGGAAAGAAAAATTCTTCTGCATCTACGGTTAAATCTGGGATTCTCTCAATGGCATCCTTATATTTTAGATTCAGCAGGACATCGACTACAAAATTTCCTGTCTCAAATTGATACTCCAGTCTGTTTACAGCCTCTTTAAGCCCCAATAAATAATCGCTTACCGCCCCGTCTGTTTCCTCCCTTCCTGCAATCTGGCTTATGACAGCAAGAGTATTTCTTAAATCGTGTTTTATACTGCAAACTTCCGATTGAATCCTTTTCTCTTCCTCAGAATATTCCATCATAATTTCCATCTGTTTTTCCAAAACGCTGTGGCACTTTCTCTCTTTGTTCAGAGAAATCATGTCCTGAAACAGTTTCACCCCATACAATATGGAAAGCACCATCAAAAATAGGATGACTAAAATAAAGAAACGTAAAAACGGATAAAGGTCAAATAAAAATTCAGATAAGCCTTCCACAGTGCGAAACATTATCGTGTTCAGCAGTGCGGTCACACAAAGACTTGTCAGACTGGGAATCAAAAGAAACCGGATCTCCTGTGCCTCCACAAATTCTCTTTCATAAAAATTTTTGGAAATACTGTTTAAAGAAAGCCACATAAACCCAATTCGTATCCCATATCCCAAAAGCCACATCAGATCTAAAACGATTTTTATAAACGCTTCAGCACTCTTTTCAGAAATTCTCCATCCTTTCTCCCTGCACCAACAAAACAAAAGGATTACGATATTGGCCGCATATGGAATAACCAGCCTGATGATCCGACTTACCTCGTGAATTGCCAAAAAACTGACCGCCACAAAAACAAGGATGACAGGATTGTGCTTATAAAAACATTTTCCCAAAAAATACAAAAACAAAAAACTAAAAAACAGATTTGCCAACGCCTGAAACGCCCCATAATCTGTGGGCAAAAGGAGTTTTTTTCCATTCTGAAACAGCACATACAAAACCATAATTCCAAACTCCCATTTCTGTTTTTCCTGAAACCGTCTTTCCAAAAACTCCCCATAAAATTTCCAGAGAAAACACCCCTCAAAAAAATCAATCAGAATCTGTAAAATTGTCGGTACATAAATCTGTCCCAAGCAGCACACCTCCACTCCGCAAAAACTTCATATAAACTTTTACAAATTCATTGTGTTTGTGTTTCGACAGATATACTTTTTGACCTCCCGCCAGGGTGATGGTATCAAAATTATACTCTGTAATATAAGCCATATTTACCAGGTATGCTCTGTGACAGCGATAAAATCCCTGCCCAAGCTGCCTCTCCAGCTCCTTAATCGAGCCATAGGCCTCTACCATTCCCTCTGTGGTGCGAATCCGCACCTTTTTTAACATACTCTCAATATACACAATACGGTCTGCTTCCATGGTAACGCTTCTGTCTTTTGTCTTGACAAAAAGCTGTCTTCCTGCTCTTTTTTGGCGTCTCACCGCCTCCTGTACAGCACGATGAAAGACCTCTGCAAATCTCGTTTCTTCTATGGGTTTTACCAGATAGTGAAAGGCCATAACGTCAAATGCCTGAAACACATATTCTTTTCTCCCTGTAATGAATATGAGTATCATGTCCTTGTGCTGTTTTCTAAGAACCCTTGCTGTCTCTATGCCGTCTATTCCCTTCATCTGTATATCAAGAAATACAATGTCAAAGTTTTCCTCTGAAGACAGGAACTCCTCTCCTGCAGCATACAGATAGATGGAATGGTCCGCTTTTTGTTCCATAATTTGTTTTTTCAGATAATATCGAACCTCTTTTTCATCATCGACAACTGCTATATTCAAATGTCTTCACCTCGAATTTAATTTAGAACCTTTCGTATTACATCGACAAAACAGGTTTATTCTTCAGTAAAAAGGAATGAACGGGGGATTTATGGGAATAAAAAAGGCGCTGATAATTTTCTCCTATTACTTTTCAAAAAAGGCAGGATATGGTAAGATAAACGTACAAAGATCAAAGAGGTAAATTATGGAAAACTTAGAAAAGATCGTAATGTTAATTGATGCAGACAACACTCAGCTGTCGAAACTGGAAGACGTCATGCAGGAAGTATCGGTTCATGGGCGCGTGGTGGTAAAAAGGGCCTATGGAAACTGGAAAAAAGAAGCGCTGAAAAACTGGGAAAGCGAACTAAAGCGGCTGGCAATCAAAGCAGAGCAGCAATTCGATTATGTATCAGGAAAAAATGCAACCGATATCGCTCTTGTCATTGATGCCATCAATCTGTTACATAAAGAAATCTATGACGCCTTTGTTATCGTTGCAAGCGACAGCGATTACACTCCCCTCGCAATCAGCCTCCACGAATCCGGCGTTTATGTTATGGGCGTCGGAGAAAAAAAGACTCCCGAATCCTTCCGAAACAGTTGTGACGAGTTTGTATTTCTGGAAAATATCTCTGGAAAAATCCAGGAACCTGTGGAAAAAAATGATAACAGCGATTCTGACCCTTCTCACGAACAGGCAGGAACCAAAACCGTAGATAAAGAAATCCATAAGCTTTTAAAAATCGCCTTTGATAAATATCAGGACGACGAAGGTTATGTAAACGTAAGCTCGGCCGGACAATTTATAAAAAGAGCCAAGCCCGATTTTGACGTCAGAACTTATGGGTTTACAAAACTCCCCAGCCTGATTGAAGCTTTTCCCAGAAAATATAAAATAAAACGATATCCGGGAAAAGGGACCGTTACCATTGTGGGTTATAAGTGCATTTAATAGCGTACAGGGGAGGAGTCTCTCTCCTCCCCTGCTTTCAATCTCAAGGTCCTACTTTATGTTTCTGCCTCGTCAATCGCCTTTCCAATATCATGCCGCATATACTTATTCTCAAATTTCACCCACTCTGTGGCCTCATAAGCCTTCTCTCTGGCATCCTTTAAAGTGGCTCCTGTCGCAGTCACCCCTAAGACACGACCGCCGTTTGTCACAATCCTGCCTTCGCTGTCCCATTTAGTCCCTGAGTGGAACACATAATATCCTTCCTTTTCCTCAAAACGTTCCAGCCCCTCAATGGGAAATCCCTTCTTATATTCTACCGGATACCCGTCTGAGGCCAGAATGACGCAGACCGTAGCCTTCTCATTGTCAAACCTTAAATCCACCTGATTTAGCGTTCCGTCCACACAGGCTTCAAACACCTCAACAATATCGTTTTCCAGTCTTGGGAGCACCACCTGAGCCTCTGGATCTCCGAATCTGGCGTTGTATTCCAAAACTTTTGGTCCTTCCTCAGTCAGCATAAGTCCAAAAAATATCACTCCCTTAAAAGGTCTGCCTTCTGCCTTCATCGCATCCACAGTGGGCTGGTAAATGTATTTCTGGCAAAAAGCGTCAATCTCTTCTGTATAGAACGGACTTGGTGAGAAATTCCCCATACCCCCTGTGTTTAATCCCAAATCCCCATCCTTCGCCCGTTTATGGTCCTGGGCGGAGCTCATAATCTTTACCACATTTCCATCCACAAAGGAAAGCACAGAAACCTCTCTGCCTGTCATAAACTCCTCAATCACAATCTCATTTCCAGCAGAACCAAATTTCTTGTCCAGCATAAGAGTCTTTACGCCCTCTTCTGCCTCTTCTTTTGTCTGGCAGATCAAAACCCCTTTTCCAAGGGCTAAGCCATCCGCCTTTAACACCATAGGAAACTTCCCAGTCTTCAGATAATCCAGAGCGGCCTGGGGGTCCGTAAAAGTTTCATAAGCCGCTGTGGGAATATGGTACTTCTTCATCAGGTTCTTGGCAAACGCCTTAGATCCTTCCAAAATAGCCGCATTCTTTCTTGGCCCGAAAACACGAAGCCCTTTGGCCTCAAACACATCCACAATCCCTGCCACCAGAGGATCATCCATGCCGATAACCGTCAAATCAATTTCCTTTTCCTTGGCAAACTCTGCCAATTTGTCAAACTCCATGGCTCCAATGGGGACACACTCCGCCACCTTGGAAATTCCGGCGTTTCCAGGAGCGCAGTAGAGTTTCGTAACCTTTTTACTTTGTGATACTTTCCAGGCAATGGCGTGCTCTCTTCCGCCGCTGCCAACGATTAAAATTTTCATGCCGTCTCCTTATTCTGATAATCCGTTTGCTATCATGTTAATGGCTTGTGGCAGAATCTTCCACTCCGCCTGCTCCATCACCCGTTTCTGAAGAAGCTGGGGCGTGTCCCCTGCCTTCACCTCTACTGCCTTCTGCAGCAAAATAGGTCCTGAATCCATCCCCTCGTCCACAAAATGAACTGTGGCTCCCGTCAGCTTTACTCCTCTTTCCAGGGCCGCTTCATGGACCTTTAGTCCATAATATCCCACGCCGCAGAAGGAAGGGATGAGAGAAGGGTGAATGTTTATGATTTTATTTCTGTATTTTTCGATCATGATTTCTGGTATCTTCACCAGATAGCCGGCAAGAACAATCAAATCCAGGCAGTAAGAATCTATTTTCTCCACAAGAGCCTTATTAAAAGCCTCCCTGTCGTCAAACTCCTTTGGAGACAGACACTCTGCTGCAATCCCATGGTTTCTTGCCCGCTCCAGAGCATAGGCCCCTGGGTTATTGCTGATAACAACCTCTACTCTTGCATTGGTAATGGTTTTGTTGTCCATGCCGTCAAGAATAGCCTGGAGATTCGTCCCGCCGCCGGACACCAAAACTCCTACTCTCAGCATAAGGTCACCCCTTTTTCCCCTTCTCTGATAAAGCCGATTTGGTAAGGTGTCTCACCGGACTGCCTGATTATCTCCATGGCTTTTTTCGCATCCGCCTCATCCACAGCCAAAATCATCCCAATGCCCATGTTGTAGGTATTGTACATCATCTTCTCTTCAATCTGTCCTTTTTGAGCCAAAAGGCGGAAAATGGCAGGAACCTCATAGCTGTCTTTCTCAATCACAGCCTCTGTTCCTTCCTTTAACATACGAGGCACATTTTCATAGAACCCGCCGCCTGTGATGTGGCTGCACGCCTTCACCTTTACGCCTCCCGCTTTCAAATCTTTTAAAGGCTTCACATAAATCTTTGTGGGGGCAAGAAGAGCCTCTCCCAATGTTTTTTGAAGCTCTGGGTAATACGTTTCTAAGCCTTCCCTGGTAAGTTCCTTTTCAAATACCTTCCTCACCAAAGAGAATCCGTTGCTGTGAACGCCAGAGGAAGCCATTCCAATAAGCACGTCCCCTGCCTTTAAATCTTTTCCGTCAATCAAATCCGCCTTATCCACCACTCCCACAGCAAAGCCTGCCAGATCGTACTCCTCCTCTGGATAAAAGCCAGGCATCTCTGCTGTTTCACCGCCAACCAACGCGGCGCCAGACTGCTTACACCCTTCGGCCACGCCGCTTACGATGGTGGCAATCTTTTCCGGTACATTTTTGCCGCAGGCTATGTAATCTAAAAAGAACAAAGGCTCTCCCCCTGCGCAGGCCACGTCGTTGACGCACATTGCCACACAGTCGATTCCAACCGTATCATGTTTGTCCATAAGAAAAGCCAGTTTTAACTTGGTTCCCACTCCGTCTGTGCCAGACAGAAGCACCGGATGTTCCATACCCTTGATTTTCTCCAGGGAAAATGCACCAGAAAAACCGCCGATTCCTCCCAAAACTTCTGGCCTCATGGTATCCATCACATGTTTCTTCATCAATTTAACGGACTCGTATCCAGCCTCAATATCGACTCCGGCATTTTTATAATCCATTTTTATCCTCCTTAGGTTTTACTATGTACTCTCGAAGTCTCTTTATGCCTGATTTTGTGAGATGATTTTTTGTCAGATGTGCATATGACGGAAAATCAGCCACAAAGGCAGGTGCAAAAGAGATTCCAAGAGTACATTTACTTGTTCATCTGCGCTAAATATTCATGATAGCCAATCTGATCTAGCTTCTTGGCTTTTGTCTCCACGCTCTCCTTTAAAGACTTGGCGTATGCCTTTAAGCGCTCCAAAAGCTCTGAATCTGAGGTGGCCAGGATTTTTGCAGCCAAAATTCCTGCATTGGTTCCACCATTAATAGCTACCGTCGCAACCGGAATCCCAGAAGGCATCTGGACAATCGAATAAAGAGAATCCACGCCGCCTAGATCGGAAGTTTTCATGGGAATACCGATCACCGGCATGGGGAACAGGGCCGCGCACATACCGGGAAGATGGGCCGCCTTGCCCGCGCCTGCAATCACCACTTTAACTCCTTTCTCCTCCAGAGACTTTGCATAGTTAAAAAAGATATCCGGTTCCCTGTGGGCAGAAATAATCGTCATCTCAAACTCCACCCCTAACTTCTCCAGAACGTCCGCCGCCTGAGCCATAACGGGCATATCCGAATCACTTCCCATCACAATTCCAACCTTTGCCATAGTAGGTTCTCCTTTATCCTTGTTATAATTAAAAATAATTAGATTAGAAGTTATACTAATAAGTATTTCTTATCAGTGATATTTTATTTATTAGTTATAATACTAGGTTTTCCAGACAAAGTCAACTAATACTTGAGAAAATGGTCTTAGAAAGCCAAACCTTTGTCATAGCTCTATCCTCTCTGGAAACGCCTGCCTGCCCATAATTCTCCACATCTTGTCTATATAGGATAAGGTATAAAAATTCTCATAATAATGGTAATAAAAAGCTCCTCTTAAGGTCATGCTGTAACAAGTTCCCTTCTTTGTCACAAATCCCAAAATCCGTAAAAGCCAAAGCTCCAGCCCATATGCCTTTTCAAGCGGCATCCCAAAAAACGCCTCGAAACCTCTCCCATCTACTCTCATGCTGTATGCAGTCCAAAACAAATAGTAGACCATCCTCTGACGTAGAGAAAAGCGAAGAGAAAGCGACGTCGGAAGCTGTCCCCCGTCAATCCGGCGGCAATATTCCTCTACAGAAAACGTGTTGATTTTAAATTGCTTTCGCAAAAGGGTGGTTGCAGAACAACCAAATCCAAGAAAATGCTCCCTGGTCATGGAGGAATATCCAGCCTGTTTTTCACTGGAAAACGTCCAGATTGATGTGCGGCTGTATCCTTTTTTCAGGCAATACCTTGTCACATCATCCATCAGTTTTTGTTTCTCTTTCTTTCTCATTGGGCTCACTGCGCTTTTGGTAAACGTAAAATCAATAAATGGGTATACTGCAATATGATTGGCTCCGTACAAAAAGGCAGTGTCAATATCTGCTTTTAAATCCTCAAAGGTCTGTCCGGGCAGAGCAAAGATAAAATCCATAGACACTGTGTCAAACGCAACCTCGTTCAGAGCCTTTGACATGGCTGAAATCTCTACAGCCTTCCGTCCCAAAAGCGTCTGATATTTTTTCTGAAAGGACTGAATCCCAATACTGATTTTCGTCACTTGGGCATTTCTTAGCGTCTTTAACAGAGGAACCGTCACATTATCTGGATGCAATTCCACACCGACGCCCTCTGTAATGGTAAAATACTGGCAAAGCGCATCTATGATTTCCTTTAAACGGCCGGCTATAAGAGCCGGAGTGCCTCCGCCAAAATACAGGCTGGTAACCGTTTTCTTTCCCTTTCCCTGTCTCCCTATCATGTGGATTTCCTTTATCAGAGCATCTATATAACGGTCGCACGTTTCCTTCGAATATACCTCTTTACAATAAGGACAGAAATTACAGATGGTTTTGCAAAACGGAATATGGACATACAGCCCCAGCCCAGCGCACTCCTGAAAGGGAAGTATCTCGTCAAACTCCTTTGTAAAAACAAAAGGTTTCGTGGAACGGGTCAGCCACATCCTTGTCAAGCTTGTCATTACGCCCATAGCCCCTCCTCATAGAAATCGCAGATACGTGCCCAGCATCTCCAAAATCACTTTTAAATTTCCGCCAAACAGCAGGGTGTATTCTGCAACAAAAAAATACCCGCAGTTTTCACACAATCCGGGCACATCAATACAGCGCCCACAGACGCTTATCATTCCATTTTCAATTACCACACACTGATGACAGGGCGTGGGAAAGCGATTGTCAATTAAGTATGGAAACGCGCTTTTCAAGTTAAAAATCGGCGCTCCCTCTTTCATCATCTGTGCGATCACATTGCAGCACTCTCTCTTTTCCTCCCGATTCAGCGCCAGATTTTTCGTATCTGGATAAGGGGTGTGAAAATTAAAAGAGACTGCCCTTACATTTGGCATGTCTTTTGCACTTTGACACACATGTTGAATAGTATGTTTGTTGATCTGATTGATCGCCATATAAAAACAGATATTGTCTGAGGAAGCCCTTCTGACATTTTCCATAATCGTATCGTAAGTATCGCCTCGGATCGCATTATGCCTCTCTCTGTCTCCATCCAGACTCAAAAGAATTAAGTCCGCCTCCGACAGATCAATCGGAAATGTACCGTTTGTCACCACATTTACAATCAGAAATCCCATCTGTTTCGCTTCAATAACTAAATCCCGAAGGCTCTTTTGACCATCCTTCCACAGAAACGTCTCTCCACCGCAGAAAAATAAAATCCGCACTCCCATCTCATACAAAAGCTCCATCTCTTTTTTGATCTGCAGATAGGGATGTACGATTGCAGTGATATTGTTTACAGAGCAGTGTTTACATGTTAAATTACATTTGTCGGTCAATATGACTGTTCCCAGAATGGGATCTTTTTTTCGAAGCAGTATGGTCTTTGCTCCAAATTGGGCAAAGTATAGAAAAGATGATAGTTTCATAAATTTTTATCCCTCAAGTTCAGCAGTACAATCGCAACAGTAGATTTAAGTATACCATATACAAAAAGAAACGGAAACGAGATTTCCGAATTTTACAATAAAAAAGAACCCCTTTTGGCAAACCGCTCAAAGGGGTTAAACTTTTACATTATCTCTTTTTCAATGCATCCATGCGCTGCTTTATATTCTCCTCAAATTCTTCATCCGAATACTTGGGGTCTCTCGTATTTCTCCAGATATCACAGGGGGCGGCGCTGCACGCTCCGCAGTCTTTTAGTCCCTTGCCATTCACCACGCAGTCATAAATAGCGCAGGCTTTCCCTTCTGGCACATGAAAAACCTTTCCAGAACAGGCATGACAACCTGTGCACATACTTCCAAAACAATAGCACGCCTTACAATCCGTTCCGCAAACACTCAATTCAGAATAATTCATAACATGTCCTCTCCTTTATGAATCGTTTTCCTTCATCCTATCACGATTTGCCAATCATGTATTGTATATTTTCGACATTGTCGCGGGCGTATTGGACTGCTTTGTGAATATCCATGGCATGATAACGCTTAAATTCCCTTATGAGATGGGACTGGTCTGTAAAACCATATTTGCAGACCCCGTCTAATATAGAAAACCTGGGATTTCTTATAATCTCATTCCACAGACACTGATAACGAACAAGACTACAAAGCTTTTTTGGGGTAATTCCAATATACTCATGAAATAATCGTTCCATCTGCCGGCTGCTGAGAAAGCATTCCTCTGCCAGCCTGTTGGCGGTTAAAGCGCCTTTCTGCATAAGAATCTGCGCCACAGCAGAATCGATGGTTGGATTCTCTCTGAGTGAAACAAGCTTCTTTAGAAACCATTCCTCTGTCAGACGGCTTCGTTCCTTCAACGAGTGTTTTTCAAAAAGCTGCTGCCTTAACACTTTGTCTAGCCAGTAAAACCTGGACTGTACATCATAGCAGCCATTTATCGTGCCTTTCAGAGAATCTTCAGAAAATCCAAAAACAGACCAGGCGTAAAACCGAATCGCAAATACAGAAACCAGGTGTCCTGGCTTTGTCTTCTCACAGGCCACAAAACTGGCGTCATTGATTCCGCAGAATTTGCCTGTGATGATATTTTCCGTATAGTCAATCTGATAAATAATATCCACGCAGGTATCTGGAATTACCATGGTTTCAGAGAAAACCGATTCCGTATTCAAGTATGGGCTATTGCTTCCCCAAAAGCAGCGAACGATTCCTGCCAGTTGTGGAGACTGAGGCTGAATTTCTATGTAGGTCTTGTTTTGTTTATAAGGAGCTGCCGTCAATGGCACATAAAAAATCCTTTTCATTCAGATCTCACCATTTTCTCTGTCTTTTTCCTGAGCCTTCTGCACGCCGCCTCAATATCGGGAGCAGAAAAAACAGCTGAGACGATTGCCGCTCCCATCACTCCGCTTCCTGCAAGCCTGAGAACATTGTCTTCATTAATTCCACCGATCGCCACAACCGGCACTCCTACAGCACTGCAAATCTCCTCCAGGGTTTCTCTTGACATTGCGTCTGCATCCGTCTTTGTCGCAGTAGAAAAGACTGCTCCGGCTCCCAAATAGTCGGCTCCGGCTCTTACCGCTTCTCTGGCTTCCTCTGCTGAATGGACCGATACTCCTAAAATCATTTCATTTCCAACAAGACGCCGCACCTCACCGGCCGCCATATCCTCCTGTCCGACATGGATGCCGTCCGCCCCGCAGGTCATGGCAATCTCTACATCGTCATTGACAATAAAGGGCACTCCATACCGTTTACACAAAGTGCACAATTCCATCGCTTCCTTACGAAACGCCGCTCTCTCCAAGTTCTTTTCCCGAAGCTGCACACAGGTAACTCCCCCTCTCAGGGCCGCCTCCACCTGCTCATACAGACTCTGTTTTCCTGTCCACGCCCTGTCTGTCACTGCATACAACTCCATGGCCGCTTTCACACACTTCATACTTTGCTCCTCTCCTCAATTCCTCTGGCGTCAGGCGATACATGGCATCTATCACGTAATTCCGGTAAGAGGAATTGCCGTCTAACGCTTTCATTCGGTTATAGCCAATCTCTCCACACAGTCCCATGGCACAGACAGAAGCCGCAGCTGCCTCAAGAGGTGTGCTCTGATTCGCCGCCACAAAAGCCGCTGTCAGGGCGGAAAGCTGACAGCCTGTTCCCGTAACCGAGCTCATCATAGAATGACCGTTTCGAATCACATAGGTCTTCTCCCCGTCTGTCACCAAGTCAATCTCTCCAGTGACAGCCGCTATGACGCCGCTTTGTCTGGCAAACTCTTTGACAAAGGCCGCCGCCTCCTTCACATTTTCTTCTGTCACCATGTCTGTTTTTGCCGCATCCACGCCTCTGGTAACGCCGCTGCCTTTAGCCAGCGTTTTGATTTCGGAAATGTTTCCTCTGATAACCGTAATCCGAAGCTCCTTCATCAGTTGAAGCGCCGTCTCTGTCCTAAACGCAGAGGCTCCTGCTCCCACTGGGTCCAAAACCACCGGACGCCCCATCTCAACTGCCCGCCTGCCTGCAGCAATCATAGCCGGAATGGTATTATGATTCAAGGTGCCAATATTTAAGTTCAATCCCTGACAGATGGCTGTAATCTCTGCCGCCTCTTCTACATCGTCCGCCATAATGGGAGAGGCGCCGCAGGCCAGCAGCATATTGGCGCAGTCGTTAACTGTGACATAGTTGGTAATATTGTGAATTAATGGAGATTTTTGCCGTACATGAAATAACATTTTCCCAAACATGATATAAGCTCCTTTTAAAATTGTAAAAAAACAGGCGGCATGTGCGCCATGCCACCCGAAAAAGCTTATAAGCCATGTGTAAAACAGCTGAGATCGCAGCTTCCTCCGGCGGCATTATCCGCATCAGGTTCAAGGGTCGAAGGTTTACCTTCCTCTCAGCCTGTCACACAAGCTCCCCCGCTATTTTGTTTTCTCTTGTCAATTTGAGGCTTCTGCCTAGTTCTGATTATCTCTTTCATAGGCGGAAGCATCGCCGTTATATAAAATATAAACGTCTATTTCTTCACCATCTATGATGCCATTGCCATTCTTGTCAAATCTCAAGTCGTCTTTTGACAAAAGTTTTGGATTCTTTAATGCATTTACTAATTGTTCCCGCACCATGTCGCCTACTTGCCTGTTATTACCACTTCCTGTGCTTACCTGAGGGGAAGTACTTTTATTTTGCGTAGCGCGTGGTGACGGAGTCGCTGGCTTTGCCTCGTCTGTTGGTATCTTATCCAGCTTTTTTTCATTAACTCCCGTATTTCTCACTTCTTCCAGACCGGATGTAATAGCTCCAAAAGATCCATCGTGAGCCTGATTAAACGTGATAGAAACATCTTTTCCATTAATGTTATACGTCCCGTCTACTGTCAGCATTTTTCCGAAAGTCCCATCGTGATTCGTGTTTAAAAGATAGGACTTTCCAGTGCTTTCATCTGTAATAAGGCCGCTGTACATCACGCTGCCGTCTTCCGCCCCCAGCACATACCAGTGATTCGTCACATCATCCTGAAACCAGCAGTTCTTAATAAAACCGCCGTTGTTATCAGATACCTGCCATCTGTCTCCGGAACCTGCCCAACGTGCGGACTGACCTTCTTCCGCATAGGAAAGTAGTGATAATGATAAACTCATCATAGACGCCAAAACCAAAACTGCTAACTTATTCTTTTTCATAACCTGTTCCTCTCCATCTTTTTTGCTTCCATGAACTTCTTAATATAAACCTATCTTATATTACCATGGATGGGCCCGTTTTTCAATACGCAAAGGATAATTTAAAAGAACTGGATACCTGCACAGACAATTTTTCCTTAATCGTTAATCCGGCTGCCGTCCTTGTCAAAGTTTTTTCTTAAGGCTTTCTCAGTAGGAAGAATGACGCCAATCAATGGAAGGAACTGGAGAAAACATAAGATACCGCCTGCTGTTCCAATCACATCCGTATCGCTCCCCAGAAGAAGCAGAAATAAGACCACGGTGGTAAAAGCCATAGCGACTCCCCAAATCCACCACAACCTGCCGCAATATTGATGAGCAAATTCCCAAGTTTCCTTATTTTTCATAGACATAGCAGTTCGGTATCCAAAAACAGGATTGATGGAGTCAGGCGCCTTTTTCATAAACAGCTTTCCAAAAACCATCATAGTAGTCGGTATAAGTAAATCAGTGATCAGCATAAAAATCCAAAATCCCATCTGACTGCCTCCTTTTTTCTATTATCCCTCTGCCGCTCTGTTTTGTAAAGCATTATCCACTAAATAATCCTCTTGACCTTCGTAAATTGACACACAGACCATTCGTATGTTACAGTATTTATATTATTTCAAGGAGCGAAAAAGATGAAGCACAAAGACTATTATAATGACGATTACATTTTAGAATTTTCTGAAAAAATCCGTTCCGTAATTCCAGATTTTGATGAAGAAACCTTCACCCGCGCCCTGACGGGCCAATTAGAAGACAAGGAACTATTTGCGCGGCTGGATTGTATTGTAGACGCTATGGAAAGAAGCATGACTGACGATTACTCCAAAAAACTGGAAGCCTTTTTTCAAATTTTGGGGCCAGAATTGACACGGTCAGAAGGAATGTTTACCTTTGGCTGGTGGCTGTGGCCCATTGGCAGGTATGTGGAACGAAACGGAAACAAAGACTGGCGTCTCTCCCTTTCCTTTTTAAAAGAATTGACAAAAAGATTCACCGGCGAGTACGCCATCCGGCCTTTGCTTAAAGAACATCCTAATGAAGTGATGGAAGAATTGATTTCATGGACAAAAGATGAAAATGTCCATGTCCGGCGTCTGGCTAGTGAAGGCGTAAGAACACGGCTGCCCTGGGCACAAAAATCCCTCGTGGCACTGGAGGAATTTGACAGATATGCCCGCCTTCTCACAAACCTAAAAGACGATCCAGAAAAATTTGTCCAAAAAAGCGTGGGAAATAATCTCAACGACCTCTATAAAGATGCTCCAGAAAAAGCAGATTTTATAATCTCACAGTGGAAGAAAACCGGACAGAGCAAAGCACAAGACTGGATTATCAAGCATGGCAGAAGAAATCAAAAAAATCCGCTTTGCCCATAGCTTGGCTTTACATTAACTGATATGTCCCCTTTCCCAGTTTTTTTACCAATCCGGCCTTTTCACTTTGATTTAAAATTCTTTGAAGCTGCCTTGTACTGCAGTGAAGATGAAAAGCCGCCTGCTCCATTCCTTTTAAGGTTTTATCCTCACATTTATAATTTATGTAAGACATCACCCGTTCTGTAAGGGATGCAGGGACAGCATCAATGGTGGTCATTGTTCCGATTTTGGCTGAAAGGCTGTAACAAATCATCTCCAGAAACTTGTGATTAGACAGCAGTACTTCCCTATATTTTTCAATAGAAAATGTAATACAAATCACGCTTTCCGCCGCTTACTTTTCGAAATACAGCCTGCAATCTTCTTTTTATCATAGATTCTTTCCAAAAAATCCCCTCCAATCAGGACATATGTCATGTTTCTTTGTCTGATTTTACATTATAATGAAAAAAAATTCAAGGGAGAGGGAAACGTATGACATCCGTTTTTGAAGAAAAAAATATTTCCAAAGCAATTATGAGAGTAGGATTGCCTGCTATGCTGGGACAGCTTACAACACTTATTTATAACATTGCCGACACATTTTTTGTTTCACTGACAAAAGAACCGGCAACGATTGCAGCAGTAACATTGTGCGCACCAATCCTGCTCATTATCATGTCGATTGCCTGCATCTTTGGAATGGGAGGCAGCAGCGTCATCGCCAGACTTTTAGGAGAAGAAAAGAGAAAAGAAGCTGGCGCAACTCTGAATTTTTGTGTATATGCCATGGTGACTGCAGGTATTCTCACACTTATTTTAGGTCTGGCATTTTTACAGCCGCTGGCAGAAATATCTGGTGCTGATGCAGACAATCTTGCTTATACCTGCGATTATTTGAAATGGATCTTTATAGGCGCTCCTTTTATTATGCTGGCAAATGGATTTGTTCATCTGTTTCGTTCCGTTGGTCTGATAAAAGAAAGCACTTTTGGATTGGTGCTTGGAAATGTAATCAATATTGTATTAGACTATGTTTTCATAGCGATCTTAGGCTGGGGAACAGCAGGAGCCGCTCTTGCAACCTCTTTAGGATTTGTTTTCGCAACGATCTATTACATTTTTTGCATGATTCAGCAAAGTCACAAAGGAAATCAATTAGTGCCATTGTCACCAAAGCGCTTCTCACCAAATGTCACAATGGTCCGCAACGTCGTAAGTATTGGGATCCCTGGCGCGCTCATTACCGTACTCATGAGTGTTTCTAATATTGTACTTAACAACTATATCAGTATTTATGGGTCTGACGCCGTAGCCTCTTATGGAATTGCATATAAACTTGATATGATTCCCATCTTATTGTCCGTAGGATTATCCCAGGGCGTCGCGCCTTTGGTGGGCTATTGCTACGGTGGAAATGAAAAAAAGAAACTGTTTGATATTGTGAAGAATACCATGCTATATGGAATTGGCATGGGGGCAGTCTTTACTGCGGTCTTTGTATTTTTTGGAAAGCCGCTTGCCGCTATTTTCCTGGAAGATGAGGTCTTGATAGAACAGACTGGATACTTTTTGAAAATCCTCTGCCTGTCAGCTCCTGCCCTTGGCATTATCAATACCATGACAAGTTACTTCCAGGCATTAGGAAAAGCCATAAAATCGTTAACCATTACTGTTTTAAGAAATGCAGTGCTGTTTATCCCCGGGGTAATCCTATTGAATTACATTTGGAAACTGAATGGCGTAATTGCAGCGCAGCCTGTCGTTGAAGCAGTTTTGATGCTCATTTGCATAGCGATGTTTTTCAAAGATAAAAAATCAGACGCCAATTAGCAGCACATTTTTTATCTATATTTCCATTCCGATTTTAATATACTATAGACACAGGCGTCCACGATTCCTTTGTTATTAAAATCTGCCTGGCGCAATGTACCTTCATATGTCAATCCGCACTTTTTCATTACGCTTCCAGAATATGGATTGTTGGGATCATGCTGCGATTCTATCCGATTTACTCCAACTTCCTCAAACAAATATGGAAGAATCGCAGAAAGCGCTTCACTTGTAATTCCTCGATTCCACCATTTGCTTCCTATACAGTATCCAATATGAAGAATATTTAACGACTCATTTTTGCCCACAACACTGATAGTACCTATAGGCTCATTAATCTCTTTTAAAACGATTGCCCACTGATAAAAATCTGGATTATCACTTTCCTGAATCCATTCCTTAATGATTCTTTCTGTCATGGAAATATCCGTATGCGTCGGCCAGCGCAGAAATTCCGTGACCCTAGAATCAGAAGTCCAATTTTTAAAAGCCGCCTCTATATCATCCAAACGAAACACTCTCAAGAGTAATCGTTCTGTCTCTATCGTCTTTGTTCCTTTATGTTCCATAATCCTATCCTTAACTAAGGGCGTCCCAAAAGTCATGAAATAACTTTGAGGTTTTCAATTTTGCAGCCAAAATCCCCAGTCACTGCCAAATCCCAAATCCGTCACCGTTCTCGGCACTGTCATCATATAATTCGTTCCGCGATCTTTTCGTATAGTTCCATATCTCTGGATGTTCGTCATATTGTGATGTGGTAGCTCTGACTTGGTTCGCAAATAATGTTTTCTTCATGTTGTTTTTCTCCTTTTTCGAATATGGAACAGCCTCCTGTTGATTATATCATCTCCTATCTCGGGTGTTTGACACATCAGTAATCGAAAACGTACCTCTAAGCCTTGTAATAGGCT
>CAJTUV010000050.1 GCA_910579515.1 uncultured Hungatella sp. | reverse complement strand
ACCATGTTTTACCATTTGATAAAAGCTTTATTTCAACTAACTTCGGAAAGATTCTAAAAAAAGTTGACACCCCATTCTCAAGGATTTGAGATATAATCAAGAGAATAAGGAGTGAACAAAATGGCAGAAAACAGACAATATGACCACGAATACAAAGTACAGGCAGTGAAGCTCGCTAAAGAAATCGGACAAGCTAAAGCTGCTAAAGAACTGGGAGTCCCCAAAAACACCATGTATGGCTGGGTACGGGCTAACCGTCTTGGCAATCTTGACCTTGGAGCTGGTTCACAGACTCCACAAAGCGCTATGACGCTTAACGAGGAACTCCTTCAGCTCCGCCAGCAGGTTAAGGAACAGGAAAAGGAAATCCGCCGTCTGAAAAAAGAAAACGATTTTCTGGAGGAAGCCAGCGCTTTTTTCGCCGCGAGCCGTCTGAAGTCAGCAAAAACGAAAGAATGAAGTTTATTGCATTAAAAACGAAAGACGGCGAATTAAAAGGGGATATCGCTTTTTTCTGCAGAGTCCTGCATGTCAGCAGACAAGGATTTTACCAGTATCTTGCAAACAAAGACTGCCCATGGAAATATCAGCCACTGGCGGATGCCATGAAAGAGATTCTCATGGAAGATGAATGCAATGATACTTATGGCCGTATCCGCATGTATCAGGCATTGACATTGAAGCAGCCAGAAAATGTGAATATTCCCAGTGAACGCACTGTTTACCGTATTATGGAAAAGATCGGAATCAGTCATCATCCCAGACGCAAGCCAAACGGAATCACAAAAGCGGACAGGGAAGCCAGAAAATCAGACGATCTGTTAAAACGTGATTTCCATGCAGAGGAGCCGCTGACAAAATGTGTTACAGATATAACAGAGATCAAAGCCAGTGATGGAAAACTGTATGTTTCTGCTGTTTTTGACTGTTTTGATTCCAGCGTGGTCGGTCTGGCAATGGATACCAACATGAAGGCACCGTTATGTGTTCAGACACTGGAAAATACTTTTAATGCGTACCCCGGTATTCGTGGAGCCATTATCCATAGTGACAGAGGGAGCCAGTACACCAGCCAGCTTTACCGCGAAGCGGTCCGGCAGTACGGCATACAGCAAAGTATGAACAGTGCAGGCGGAAGATGTCACGATAATGCCCGCTGTGAAAGTATGTGGGCAAGGATGAAATCAGAACTGCTGTATGACCGTTATGATACGGAAAAAATGACCACAGATGAACTCAGGACGATTATCTGGAGATATTTCATCAGCTACTGGAATAACCGAAGAATCTGCTCTGCCAACGGAGGGCTTCCTCCTATGGTTAAACGACAGCAATACTATGATTCCCTGAAAGAAGCAGCATAGGTTACAAAATCCTTGAGGAAAATGTGTCAACTAATCTTGACAAAATCAGTTTGTATCCTATCTTATCATGGGAAAATAGATTTTACAAGCCGCCTGTCTTTCTATGCCAGATACCGATATAAGTATAAAATTTTCAAGGTACTACTTTACATATATAAAACCAGTCGTTCTTTTTCAGTACAGTTTTACGTCGTATTTTCTATCAAAACTACCACCCTTTCGCTACTCTCCCATCCTCAAATATCCCAACCTTTTTCATAAACATCCCTATCTTCTTTTTATACTTCACGTTTGTCTGGCTGGGAAGCATAAACCAAAGATCCAGAAGCTTTATGAGGAACTGGAAGAATGCGGCAGGCGCCTTATGGAATATAAGGAATGTTTTGAGATCATAAGTTTGATAAAAGGTTATGTAATACGACTAAAAAACAGGGACTATCTTCTAAAATCGAAGATTATCCCTGTTTTTTCTGGATGCCATATGCCTATTTCTACTTCGGTATTTTTTTATAAATTACCCTGATGTCTGGTTTTAGTTGTCTATAAATTGCAGTTCCCTGCTCATGGCCAAATTCTTTCTGAAGAGCCTGATACAGCTCTTGAAGCTGCTTTACACTGTAATCGCAAAGCAGTCGGTAAACCTCCTCTACCATTTCTTCATCTGAATTTTCCTCTGGCAGCAGGTTCTTTAGCATTCCTTTTACTTCTTCCTGAGAATTTTCCTTTTGCTCTTTCGCAATTAGCTCTGACTTTGTCTTCCTTATTACAGACAGTTCCCGCTGATTCCAAAACTTCACCACCGCGTCGTATCCAGTGTCATTTGTCACAATGATATAATCCGTTTTCGGTGCAGATTTTATCAGATAGCCTAAATAGGAGACCAGCTGAAAATCCAAACCGTTTTTTCCGGTTACGCACTCAATCATCTCAAAGGAATCTGGATACTGACGAATCGTGTCCAAGTCATAATAAGAAATTCCGGGAGAGTTCTCTGTAAAAAAGAGAATAATCAGATCCTTGCCATTACGCTGGGGAAGTAAATCCTTCCACGCAGTTCCTACATTCTCTGTATCAACAAGATAAACCTTCCTATTTGCCATGTGCATCCTTTCTGTTCATATGGCATCAAAGGCATTTTAGCACATCTTGCTGAAATAGGGAAGGGATTGCTTTTAAACTCTCATGACCTTTTTTATGGCGGCCATCAAGTCTTTATACTCTTCAAAAGCCGGAAGATTTGGGTAGTCTGCCTTAATCTTGTCTGTGCTGCGGAACAAAAATCCGGCTTTGCTGGCGTTTATCATCCCCAAATCATTGTAGCTGTCCCCACTGGCAATGGTCTCATAACCAATCGACTGTAACGCCTTTACGGTCGCCAGCTTAGACTGCTCCGTGCGCATACGAAAACCTGTGATCTCCCCCGTTTCTCCTACCTCCAGGGTATTGCAAAAGATGGTAGGCCAGCCCAGTTTCTTCATCAGAGGAGCTGCAAACTGGGTAAAGGTATCACTGATAATAATCACCTGAGTAAAGGAACGGAGTTCATCCAAAAACTCTTTTGCCCCTGGTAAGGGATCAATGGTGGCTATGGTTTCCTGAATCTCCTTTAATCCCAAATGATGCTCTCTTAAAATTCCAAGACGCCAGTTCATCAGTTTCTCATAATCCGGCTCATCTCTGGTGGTCCTCTTTAATTCCGGTATCCCGCTTGCCTCTGAAAATGCAATCCAGATTTCAGGAACCAGAACACCTTCTAAATCCAAACAAGTTATATACATATCCTCCTCTTCCTTTCCTCAATTTGAGTACCGTCACTCGTCCCAGTTATGGTAAACAGCCTGAACGTCGTCGTCCGCATCCAAAAGATCCAGAATCCGGTTCATCTTCTTAACCGCTTCCTCGTCCGTCAGCTCGGTCCAGGTCTGAGGAATCATGGTCACATCTGCCTGAAGCATCGGGATGCCCATCTTCTCCAGCGTCTCTCTGACTGTACTGAAATCCTCTGGCAATGTATAAACCTCGTAACTGTCCTCCTCCTCAGAAAAATCCTCGGCTCCTGCATCCAATGCCGCCATCATCAGCTCGTCCGGGTCCATCTCGCACTCTTCCTTGTCAATGATAATCTGGCCCTTTTTGTCAAACATGTAGGATACGCTTCCCTGAGCGCCTACATTGCCGCCGCCCTTAGTGAAAGCGCTTCGCACATTCGCAGCCGTCCGGTTCTTATTGTCCGTTAACGTATCCACAATAATTGCAACGCCGTTTGGTCCATATCCTTCGTAGGTCAGCACCTCATAATTCACAGAATTGGCGTCTCCGGCCGCCTTTTTAATTCCTCTGTCAATGGTATCATTGGGCATGTTGTTTGCCTTGGCCTTGGCAATCACATCACGAAGCTTGCTGTTGTTGGCTGGATCTGGTCCGCCTTCTTTCACAGCAACTGCGATCTCACGTCCGATGACTGTGAAAATCTTTCCCTTTGCTGCATCATTTCGTTCCTTTTTATGCTTAATATTGGCAAATTTTGAATGTCCTGACATGTCATAACGCTCCTTTTCTATTCTGCTTTTTCTATCTGTTTTTTCACCTTTTTCATTCTATCATCAATGGTTTTATCTGACAAGTAGGTTTCTTGTCGAAAGCCTCTGTTTTTTACCTACTCAACCCCTAATGCCGAAAGGGTATCGCGAAGCCGGCGCCATTCGTCAAGCAGACCGTTCCGCTTCTCTATTCCGGCTTTGGTAATCTGATAATATTTTCTTGTGGGACCGTCGGAAGTTGCCCCTTCATATTGTTTTGTACAGCCTTCCTTGCATAAACCACGCAACAGAGCATAAACGCCGCTCTCCTGTGTGCCTGGAAAACTTTCGTGAATGCGGCGCAGAATTTCATATCCGTATAAATCCTCTGTGGATAACACATGGAGCAGACATAATTCAATTAAGTCTTTTTTTAACATAAGGATGCCCCCACGCCTGCTAATCCCACAAGACCAAGAAGACTTAACCTGACCCCATAAGAAACCCACCAATCAGAAGAAACCCTTAAATCCATGCTGACTAAAACAGCCGTTGCCAAAACACATTCCGCCAATACCAGAAGTCCCATAACATAAAGAGCACGCCATCGGTAATCGGACATTCTCGCTTTTACAAGTCCAAAAAATCCAGTAATTGTTGCAGCCATGCCTGAAAATCCCAAGACAGCGTGTGCCACTCTGCCATAACTGGACGGCTCTAAAAATTTCCAGGCTCCTACAGCCAGACTTAACAGTATGAAAATGGCCGTAATAGTAATCATTGCCAAACCTGACAGAGCAGGCAGAAGCCCCTTTGGAAACGGCGATTTTTTATCCGCTCTCTGATGTGGACGAAACCAACTGACCGCGACTGACATGCCTGCCACAAGAAGTACTGTCATTCCTTCCTCAAAAGATTGATGAAACCTTGACCGCAGCAGCCAAAACTCAGGCAGCAAAAGACAAAAGGCCATGCAGCTAAACACTGCCAAAAATTGGCGGTACGATTTAGAATCTGTAAGAAGCCGGGCCGCCTGAGACGGCGCGCCTAATTTCTGTATTAACAAGTCGTCATCTTCCCTTGGAGCCTGGGAGAATAGTTCTTCGTAGTCCGCTAACACTTCGTCCGCCTCTTGTTTTGACAGCCTCCAGCGCACAGCATAAGAAAACTTTTTCAAATAGGTTTGCTTATCCATGGTTACCTCCCTCTAACTATTATAAAAATAGCTATTGTAAATAATATAATAGTAACAAGTTCAGTATACGCCAAAAACCATAGATTGTCAACTGTTCAGATTTTTCAGCCATTTCTTTTGTCTGTATCTGAAATACCCTACAATCGCCTTATAAACCTCCTCCAGCATCACCATGCCATACACAATGTGAATTGGCTGTCTCAAAGCCAAACCGCCGAGAAAGGCCAGTGGAATCCCGATAAACCAGACCCCGCTGGTGTCAATAAACAGACACATCAGCGTATCTCCGCCGCTTCTGAGCACACCGACCACATTGACAAAATTAAACATCTTAAATGGAGTAAACAATGCAAATACCAAAAGACAGCGGTTCACAGACATCGCCACCTCGTCAGAAATTCCAGGCTGGTAAAAGCCGATAATCCACCATCTCAACGCTACAATCAAAAGAGCCGCAAATATGGTTAAAAGAAACTGAAGAATAAAAAAATACTTTGCATAAACTTCCGCCCGTTTCAGTTTTCCGGCTCCCATCTCATTGCCAAGAATTACGGCTGTGGCTGCGCTTAAGCCTTGGAATAAAACCACTGCAATATCCTGAATCGTGGTAGCGATGGTGATAGCCGCCACCGCCTCGTCTCCCATCCGCCCGTAAGCCATAGAATAAATGGTGATGCCCAGGCCCCAGACAAACTCGTTGCAGATAACAGGCGCGGCGGTTTTAAAAAACTTCTTCACAAATTCTTTCGTATACCCAAACAACTCCCCAAATCTACATGCAAGGGGTGTCTTTCCCAGATATACCACGCAAAGAAGCAGACAGGTCTCCACCACTCTTGCGATCAAAGTAGCCAAAGCCGCTCCCACAACACCCAAAGCGGGAGCACCCATTTTTCCAAAAATAAAGATGTAGTTGAACACAATATTCACCACAATGGCAACGCAGCTGATGATCACAGGTCCCTTCACCCGATTCACTGCCCGAAGCATAGCCACATACGTATTGGAAACTCCGGTAAAGGGATAAGAAATGGCTGCCACCGCCAGATATGCAGCCCCCATCTCAATACTTGCCTCACTGGTGGTAAAAATCCGCATCATAAACTCAGGCCAAAATCTGGCGGGAAGCAGAAACAGGACGGCTCCTGTCAGAGAGATCAAAAGGGCAATCCCCAGCACCTTACGAATATTTTTTAAATCCTTTGTCCCCCAATACTGAGCCGCCAGCACGCCGGAACCGCTGACCACACCGAAAACCAACAAAGTAAACACAAAAAAGACTTTATTTGCAAGCCCTACAGAAGCGATGGCAATGGGGCCCAGACTTCCAATCATCAAATTGTCCACCAGGTTTACCACCGTGTTCAGCATTCCCTGCATAGCCACAGGAAAGGCAATATTTAATGCTTTCTTTAAAAAAGTCCTATCACGAAACATCATTTTCGTATCTGTCAATGTCTGTATCATAACGATCTGCTCTTTCTATTTTCTACCGGATAAAATTCATCGGCGCAGCCGGCTCTCGTTTTGGAATCCCATAAGCTTCCTTTCCAAGAGCGATGCTTTTCATCAAAAACGTCATATTCCTGGCCAATGTGCGCATAGTCTGAAGCCCTTCCACGTCCTGAGCCGCCTGTCCTGCCTCTCTTCCATGAATACTGTTCCAGTACTGGCTGGAGGCTATTGGCATACCGCTGATTGTGAAAAACTTATTTAGCTCATCAAAAGCGGCGGAAAGTCCGCCTCTTCTGGCACAAACCACGCTGGCCCCTACCTTCATAGTTTTATCAAAGCTTGTACTGTAAAACAACCTGGTCAAAAGAGCCACCAAAGTGGCATTTGCCGAAGCATAATAAACAGGGCTGCCTATAACCAGTCCGTCGCAAGCCTGAAATTTAGGCGCAATTTCATTCACCACATCATCAAACACACACTTTCCTCTCTGCCTGCATGAGTTACACGCCACACACCCGCGAATATTCTGATTGCCCACACACAGTAACTCTGTATCCACCTCTTCTGCCTGAAAAATCTTCTCCATCTCCTTAAGTGCAATCGCCGTATTCCCATTTACTCTGGGACTTCCATTTAATAACAGCACCTTCATGTTCTATATCCTCCTCTTTATAATACACACGGCAGTCTGTAGACCTTTCTGGAGTGACTGCCGCGTTTAGTAGTATACCACATTTCTCTGCAAAATCCACCACCTGCCTTGATGTTTCTGTCTGAATTTGGTAAAATAAATCAGATACTATAAAGAAAGGAAGACTGCCCTATGGAAAATGTAACGATTCTTGACCATCCCCTGATCCAGCATAAAATCTCCCTGCTTCGAGACAAAAACACAGGAACCAATGAATTCCGGTCCCTGATTGAAGAAATTGCCATGCTTATGGGATATGAGGCCCTTCGGGACCTTCCCTTAAAAGAAGTCCAGGTGGAGACTCCTATTGAGACCTGCATGACCCCTATGGTTGCAGGCAAAAAATTAGCTGTTGTCCCCATTCTCAGAGCTGGACTGGGCATGGTAAATGGAATCCTGTCTTTAGCTCCTTCAGCAAAGGTGGGCCACATTGGATTATATCGGGATGAGACCACTCATGAGCCTCACGAATATTACTGCAAACTGCCAGACCCCATCGACCAGAGGACCATTGTGGTCACAGATCCTATGCTGGCTACAGGCGGCTCCGCTGTGGCTGCCATTGATTTTATCAAACAGCACGGCGGAAAAACCATCAAGTTCATGTGCATCATCGCTGCGCCAGAAGGACTGAAACGACTAAAGGAGGCCCATCCTGACATTCAAATCTATATAGGGCATCTGGATCGGGAGCTGAATGAAGACGCTTATATCTGTCCTGGTCTTGGAGACGCCGGAGACCGAATCTTTGGAACAAAATAATGCCAAAGGGCCTTGGGGAATGAATCTCCAAGGCTCTTTTTTGTTTCATATCGTTTTTACTTCATAATATTCAGCCGCCTGAATTCACATGCACTTACTCCATCCACAGCTTTTGCACACATTGCAGCCGCCTTCAAACACCAGAAATTCCCCGCATTCCGGGCATGTAGGCTTGTCCTTTTTCAGATTGACCGTCTTAGGCTTCTCAATCTTCTTGGCCATAGGCTTTTCTTCCTTTTTGCCCTGAGCAATCTCCTCCTGGACCTCATGGTACATATCCAAAAGCGCATTCCCTACTGCCATCGGACAACATGCTCCCTTGCTGGTGTCTCCCTTTGTAGCCTTACGAACCGTATAAGAAGGACAGGAACCTGTGGAATTTAGCTGGTCAATTATGGTGTAAATATCCACGCCGCCTCTTGCACTGATGGAAATCATGCGGGAAAGACCAATCATAAAGTTATTGCACCCGCCTGTAGAGCCCTTGCTTAAATACGTTTCTAACAAATCTCCCGTGTCAGGGTCAAATAAGGCGATGCAGTGAAGACTGCCGCAGCCAGTAATGAGCTTACGTTTCTTTCCCACAACATCGTCTGTCACCAGAATAATCTCTCCCCGCTCCAGTCCGTTTCCTGCCTTTGCAGTCTGCGAATTGTCTGTGGAAAGAATGGAAAGCCTCTTGCAGCCGTCTCTAAAAATGGTGATGCCCTTTAATCCCATTTCATAGGCATAGAGATACAAATTCTGTGTCTCCTCCACCGTAAACTGCATAGGCACATTGACGGTTGAGCTGATGGAGGCGTCAATATGAGTCTGCCATGCCGCCTGCATGTCGATTCTCTCATGATACTCCAAAGTCATTGCAGTCACAAAATATTCTGGCAGATCTCTGTCGTCTGCAATCTTGTGATCTTTCATAAACTGGTCCACAATTTTGGTATAGACCTTATAATAAACATCACTGCCATGAAGAGACTCTGTTTTTCTCTCATAATAGTTTGCATAAATGGGTTCAATTCCACCAGAGATTCCTAGCATGGTAGACAACGTCCCTGTGGGCGCGATGGTCAGAAGCTGAGAATTTCTCAATCCATATTTTCTCACCAGCTCTACCGTGGCCTCTGACGTGTTGACTTTGAAATACGGAGTCTCCACAATATCATCTATGGAACATTTGGGATAAGGCCCAAGCTGTTTTGCAAGCAAAGCCGAAGCCCCAATGGCTGTATCCGCCATGGCAAAGCCTATCTTGTGGCTCAGTTCCAACGCTTCCTGGGAGCCATACGTTACTCCCAGCTTGATCATCATATCCGCCAGTCCCATGATTCCCAAGCCAATCTGACGCCAATCTGCTACGCTGTCCTGCTGCTCTTTTAAGGGATGTAGCGGAAGTCCTTCTTCCAAAACCTCATTCAGCGCCTTCACCGCCGCCTTGACGCAGGCCTTAAATCCCTCATAATCAAAAGAAGCCAGTTCCGTAAAAGGTTCTTTCACAAACTCCGCCAGATTGATGCTTCCTAAAAGGCAGCTTCCACCTGCCGGAAGAGGCTCCTCCGCACATGGATTAACTCCTGCATAGGAAAATTCCGCTGTGTTGCTCAGAAGATTCCACTCCTTCACTCTGTCCCAGAAAAGCGCCCCTGGCTCCGCATAGTCCCAGTTCACCTTTGCAATATGGTGAAACAGCTTTCTGGCATTTACCTTTGTGCGGATTTCCTCGTTTGTGGCCTCTCTTTTATAGAACAGCTCAAAGTCCTCATTGTTTTTCACTGCCTCCATAAATTCCCTGGTGATTCTCACGGAAATATTGGCCTTTGTCACCTTAGTTAAATCGGTCTTTAAATCCACAAACTCCATCACATCTGGATGGGAGCAGTCAATGGAGATCATCAGAGCTCCTCTCCGTCCATTCTGTCCAATGAGTTCTGTCACCAGCGCATACAGTTCCATAAAAGACACTGCGCCGCTGGTAGCCTTAGCCGCATTGTTAATCCTGGCTCCTCTGGGGCTCAATCTGGAAATATCCACCCCGCAGCCTCCGCCATAGCTGTAAGTCCTGGCCAGCTTTTTCGCACATTCAAAAATGCTCTCTATGTTATCCTCCGGCGGTTCCACTACATAGCAGTTAGACAGACTCACCTTTCTGCCCAGATTCTCCAGCCCTCTGTTAGACAAAATTCTCCCGCCAAAAAGGAATTTTCTTTCCCGAATTAACTGAGCAATCTCTTGATTTCCATCGCTGATTCTCTCCAGCCACTGCTCAAAATTCTCGTTCCCATCTTTATATTTCTTATTCCAGATGTCGATCCCCAACTGGTTCTCTTTCCCCAGCCACTCTTCCAGTTCCATGTCTTTCTTCCCTTTCCTTCCATATATTGTATGACTTAAGTATCCTATCACAATATGTATGAAGCATCAAGAGGTTTTTAGAATGGAGGAAAGCTGCCAGGTGTGTTATAAAAGCTTTGGAGTGACTGTAAAACTTCCAAAGAGGTTTTACAGCCACTCCAAAGCGGCTCTTTTTGCTTATTTACGCCCTATCTTCCCAACCGTGAATTTACCGCATTTGGAAGGTGGCGCATTCTGTATGGCTGGCGTCGGACGCTCCGTCGCCTGCAATTCCGATGTGTTCTGCCTGACAGTGGCGTTGTTCATTATAAACACAGTTTACTGCCTCACAGTCAACCTCAAGGCGGGTTTCTGGTGTTTTAAACAGGTTGTGGAATGCTCCGTCTTTTTTCTCATCAAAGCTTCCGCAGCAGGTCTCACAGGCGTCTTTTGCCTTGCTTCCGTCTACAATAATCGCCTGTTTGCAGCAGCAGTTCTCAGAATTGTGAAGGCAGTTCGTTACGTTACAGTCTAATTTCGTCATGTCTCGTTCCTCCTGAAACTTATTTTCATCCATTGTTGCAAAATAGATTAATAGATTACAGGAGTATCGTTACCATTTTTCTTAAAACTATGTATGATTCTTTATTCTTCCTCTTCCATGGGCTGCCAGGCTTTTCCAAATTTGATATCTTTAAACAAAGCGGCCAGTCCAGTAATCTGCTTCAGTCTCAAAATCTCATCTTTATCCATGCCCAGATGTTTGGAAATCCAGGCGTCAGACCGTCCCAGTTCATGAAGCTCTTTTACGATGTTGCTCATCAATTCCACGTCATGACTTCCTCTGGCACGATTGTGCCGGATGGTGCTGGCCATTCTTTGGTCGATTGGCTTATCGATCACCGAAACAGGAAGCATTCCTCCTTCCCTGTCATAAATATCCTGGTGCTCTTTCATGACCCGGTAGCGGTGAAATCCATCTACGATGATATAAACATCTTCATCCTTTGAATAATAGCATACTATTGGCATGGTATACCCGTCCAGCCGGATGCTTTCATATAGAAGCTTCATTTCCGGAGGCGCTACCGCGTTTGGATTATAAGTATTCGGTTCTATTTTTTCAATAGGCACTGCAATCACATGATAAACAGGGCTTTTATAATCCATTGTCTTCATCCTCCAGACTTTTGTATTTTTCCCGTATGTGCTCGATCTGCTGCTGCTTTTCTCTGCTTAATCCAAATCCCATAAATCGGCAGTTATGATCATTTTTCAAAATGCAGTAACACATTCGTTTCCAGCTGGGAATATCTTTTGTAGATTTAATATTGTCCGTGTTGTCGGGAATTTTCCCCTCAAAAACAATACGGGCTTTTTTTCTTCGCGTATAATTGGAAACTCCGTTTCTTCGAATCTGATACCCTTGGTTTTCCAGTTCCAAAATCGTTTCCTCATCCAAGCCTCCTCCCACTCTGTGCCAGAAATGGATAGAGGCATTAAACTTTTTCACATAATTGTTGCGGACTCTGGTAGGGAGTGTGTCCAGTAAAAACATGGTATAAGATTTCCAGGTATGGCCTTCTGGAAGAGAAATATTTCGATATCCCATGGCTTTGGTCCGCCCATATATGCTGGTAAAGTTCGCCCCCTGTACTCTGCCTACCAGTTTTACCCATATGGCCGGATCGATTACCCGATAGAGATTAAGAGAATCTTTCGAATAGTCATTAAAAGGAGAAGCCACCCGCATCTGGGATACCGTAAGTCCGGCCTTATAGTATAGATCATAAAGCTTGTTATAATCATACTGAAACAGGGCGTTGGCGTGCCATACATCATTGATTGACCAGTCATACAGCGGGGAAGCGCACCATACTTCTTTAAACTGTCTACTGATCCAGCATTTTCCCTTATAACCATATTGGATATTTATAAAACCACTGTACCGCTGCAGGGACTCATTGGCCCGTATTCCCAAAAGACAAATGGTTTTTTGATCTTGATGGGATAATCTGTACCATCTTCCAAACTGTTTTGCCAAGTCCTCCTGGTGCATTCGATAACGGTAGGTAGTAACACAATTATTGTCTAAATGAATCACATAATCCCTGTCTGGCATCTGCCTGACCCACAGCTCTTTTTTCTTATCATCCCACGGATACCAATACATTTCGTAATTGCTCAGAGCCGTTCTGGTCGCCATGGGAAGACAGACCCAGTAAAGCTCTGTCTTGTCCTCCTTTTCCAGTCTGTCAAAAGTCCGTTCTACATATTCTGTAGTCAAGGTATATTGAGCCTCAAAATCCTGGTGAAACACTCCGATTACCCGATCGGGAGCATGTTGTTTCCGGTAATCCAAAAGCAGGTTTAATAAAAGTCCGCTGTCCTTTCCGCCAGAAAAAGAGATATAAATATTGTCAAATTCCTGAAAAATAAAGTCAAACCGTTTCTGCAGCGCTTCATATACCGTTTCGTCTAAATATTTTCGAACCATGAACTCTCCTTTTGGGAAATGATTTCCATTTTTTTCCAGTAAGCCTGATTGTTAATTTAGCACAGAATCAGGAGAAGTTCAACAAAGTTTGTCAAATTTCGACAAAAACAGGAGCCATCCCACGGAAAACTTTATCATTTTCCGTGGGGCGGCCCCTGTTTTCAACATCATCTTACTTATTTAAAATATTCCACTCCGCTCTCAAAAATCTTTAAATCTTGTTCCCCATAAATATTCATAGCCACAGCCTGACCCCGGCGCTCTGAATGAGCCATTTTCCCCAAAATCCGTCCGTCTGGGCTGGTAATGCCTTCAATGGCCAGATAGGACCCATTGGGATTCCAAAACTCGTCCATGGTAGGATTCCCCTTATCGTCTACATACTGAGTGGCCACCTGTCCGTTTTCAAAAAGCTTTTTCAGCCACGCTTCATTGGCCACAAACCGTCCCTCGCCGTGGGAGGCCGGATTACAGTACACTCCGCCAGGCAAAGCCTTCTGCAGCCACGGAGACTTATTGGTCACTACTTTGATGTAAACCATTTTCGAGATATGGCGTCCTATGTGATTCATGGTCAGAGTCGGAGAATCCTCATGCTGCTCTACAATTCTCCCCTCTGGAACTAATCCCAGCTTGATTAACGCCTGAAAGCCGTTGCAGATTCCCAGCATCAAACCATCCCTCTGATTTAACAGCTTTTCAATCTCCTCCTTGATCACCTGGTTTCGGAACACCGTGGCGAAAAACTTCGCAGAACCTTCCGGCTCATCTCCGGCGGAAAAACCGCCTGGGAACATGACAATCTGGGCCTTTTCAATCTCTTTCTTAAACACTTCCACAGACTCTCTGATGTCATGAGCGCTTAAGTTTTTAAACACCCTGGCAGTCACGCTGGCTCCTGCGCGCTCAAACGCCCTGGCACTGTCGTATTCGCAGTTGGTTCCCGGGAAGACTGGGATAAACACCTGTGGCTTTGCTACTTTGTTCTTACAAATATAGATTTCTTTTGTCTCATAAACCTTGTCTGGAATCTCCATCTCCTTTACTCCAGACTCGGTTGGGAACACAGGCTCTAAAGGCTTCGTCCATGCAGATAAAGCCTCCTCCATAGACAGGGAGGTGTTTGCGTATTCAAACACCGGATTCTTTGTCACCTGTCCAATCACCGTATAGGTCATGGCCAGTTCTCCCACTTTTCCATCCAACACCTCGCAGACCAGATTGCCCCAGCCCGGCGCAAAGAAATCTCTCGGATCTACATTGTGTTCAATCTTCACGCCCAGCTTATTGCCAAAGGCCATCTTGCTGACTGCCGCCGCCATTCCTGCCCCCTCTACCGCATAGGCAGAAATCACCCTGCCGGCCTGAATGTCCTGCAGTACTTTTCCATACCCTTCCAGAATCCGGTCGTACCTTGGCAAATCGTATTCGTCTTTCTCAATCTGGAATACTACCAGTTTACTCCCTGGTTTTTTAAGCTCTGGTGTGATAATATCTTTCTCTTTTGCCACGTCCACAGCAAATGAAACCAGAGTCGGCGGAACATTAATCTCTCCATGACTCTCGTCATAGAAAGTACCGGACATACTGTCCTTTCCGCCAATAGAAGGCAGTCCTAAGCCAAGCTGGGCCTGGTAAGCGCCCAAAAGGGCCGTAAAAGGCTGACTCCAGCGGGAAGGATCCTCTGTCATTCTCTGAAAATATTCCTGGAAAGTAAACCGAATCTTCTTATAGTCCCCACCAGAGGCCACAATCTTGGCCACAGAGGAAAGCACTGCATAGACAGAACCGTGATATGGACTCCAACTGGACAGACTTGGGTCAAACCCATAGCTCATCATGGTGACAGTATCGGTCTTCCCTTTTAAAAGCGGAAGCTTTGCCACCATAGTCTGAGTCTCCGTCAACTGGTATTTTCCGCCGTAAGGCATAAACACAGAGCCTGCGCCGATGGAACCGTCAAACATCTCCACCAGTCCCTTCTGCGAACACACGTTTAAATCTCCCAAGGTCTCCAGCCACTTTTCTTTCACATCTGGAATATCCCTTCTGTCTAAGAAAGGATTCCCTTCTTTATTTGGGGCTGTAAGAACCACAAAAGACTCCTGGTGAGCTCCGTTGGTATCCAAAAATGCCCTGCTGATGTCCACAATGGTTTTTCCTCTCCAGCTCATCTTAAGTCTGGGCTCTTTTGTCACCACAGCCACACAGACTGCCTCCAGATTCTCCTCTGCGGCATAAGCCAGAAATTGATTCACATCCTTTTCGTCTACCACAACCGCCATTCTCTCCTGAGATTCGGAGATGGCAATCTCCGTTCCGTCCAGACCTGCATATTTTTTCGGAACCTTATCTAAATCAATCTCCAGGCCAGCCGCCAGTTCTCCGATAGCCACAGATACGCCGCCTGCGCCGAAATCATTGCACTTGCGAATCAGCCTGCTGACCTCCGGCCGGAAAAAGAGCCTTTGAATCTTTCTCTCAGTAGGCGCGTTTCCCTTTTGCACCTCTGCGCCGCAGGTCTCAATAGAAGCCTCCGTGTGAACCTTTGAGGAGCCGGTTGCTCCGCCGCAGCCGTCCCGTCCTGTCCGTCCGCCTAAGAGGATAATGATATTTCCAGGCTCTGAGGTCTCCCTGATCACATTCTTCCTGGGAGCCGCCCCCATAACGGCTCCGATCTCCATTCTTTTTGCAGCGTAATTAGGGTGATAGATTTCCTTTACATATCCGGTGGCAAGCCCAATCTGATTTCCATAGGAACTGTAGCCTCTGGCCGCCCCTATAACGATTTTTCTCTGAGGCAGCTTCCCATGAAGCGTTTCCTTTAAAGACTTTAACGGGTTTGCAGCCCCTGTAATTCTCATGGCCTGATACACATAGGTGCGCCCAGAAAGCGGGTCCCTGATGGCTCCGCCCAGACAAGTGGCCGCTCCGCCAAAGGGCTCAATTTCTGTGGGATGGTTGTGAGTCTCATTTTTAAAATTCATCAGCCACTCCTCTGTCACGCCGTCAACCTCTACAGGCACCACAATGCTGCAGGCATTGATCTCCTCTGACTCCTCCAAATCCTCCAGTTTTCCTTCCCTGCGAAGCTTCTTCATGGCCAGGAGCGCTAAGTCCATCAGACAGACAAACTTGTCCTCTCTCCCCTCATAGATCTCCTCTCGGTCAGCCAGATACTGCTTATAGGCGGCCTCAATGGGAATCCTGTAATCCCCCTCTGTGAAAGACACTTCTTTTAATTCTGTCTGGAACGTGGTATGGCGGCAATGGTCAGACCAGTAAGTATCCAAAACCCGAATCTCTGTCATAGACGGGTCTCTTTTTTCTTCCTTTATAAAGTAATTCTGAATATGCAAAAAATCCTTAAAGGTCATAGCCAGGTTAAGAGAATCGTACAGCGACTTTAACTCTTCTTCCTGAAGTTTTAAAAACCCGCCAAAAATCTTCACATCCTCTGGCGCTTCAAACACAGTCACCAACGTTTCCGGTTTTTTCTCGTCAGTCTCTCTGGAGTCTACAGGATTGATACAGAAGGTTTTAATCGCCTTTATCTCCTCCTCTGTCAAACCGCCGGAAATCACATAAGTAACCGCCGAGCGGATCACCGGCTCCTCCTCTTCCTTCAATAGCTTCACACACTGTTCGGCTGAATCTGCCCTTTGGTCAAACTGGCCCGGAAGATATTCCACAGAGAATACCAGGTCTCCTTCCTCTTTTGGAAAGGTTTCTTCATATAATAAATCCACTGGCGGTTCGGAAAAAATGGTCCCCAAAGCCGCTTGATAAGTCTCCTCTGAAAGCTTCTCAATATCATACCGAATCAATACCCGCACATTACCTGCTGTCTGAATCCCTAAATAACTGCTAATTTCCTCCTGAAGTTCATGGGCTTTTACTGCAAACTCCGGTTTCTTTTCCACATAGACTCTCTTTACACTCATGACCGCATCTCCTTTTCTCAGTTGGGTACTCCGAATCGTACTGGTTTTAGTATTATCATATCATAGTTTATATCATAAGAAAAATTAATATATCTTATGGTATTCATAATTTATTCTAATGTTTCGAACAACAGAAAATGGAACATAAACTTGGGCGCAAACTTGCCTGTAAGCCCATATCCCATGCAGCAGATGAGCCGTCTAAACGGTTATAATTTTTAAACTCTCTTGTCTTTCTCATGCACATGGGCTGTTCTATGGCATAAACTATTATTACAATTTACCTCTTTTTGGAAAGGAGATTTCGATCCTATGGATTGTGCTTATATGAATCCATCCTGCAGCAACTGCTCTGAACAGCCTAATCCCTATGAAATGCCCTGGATGCAGCAGTCCCCACAGCAGATGATGCAGCCTTCTTCCTGGCCTCAACAGCCCTGGCCTGCATACTACTGTCCTGATACTACTCCCAGAGGAATGGAACAATATCCGGTAGGTATGGGATACGTTCCGTGGCAGCAATGGCAGCAGACTTACTCTTTGGAGCAGGGCTTGAATCGGGGTACTATTTTCCCTGATCTGGATTTACCATTTCTTATGGGGAGGTGTCGCAGAGAATGAACACAACTTGCAGCCAATTATTGGATATGATTGACCAGGCCAGCTTTGCCATGGACGACGTCCTTCTTTACCTGGATACCCATCCATGCGACCAGGCGGCTCTGGATTATTATCACTATGTCACAAACGCACGTCAAAATGCAATGAACGCCTATCAGGCAAGCTGCGGCCCCCTGATGGCAGATCAGGTCAACTCAAATAATTATTGGACCTGGGTATCAGGAAAATGGCCATGGGAAGGAGGAGACTGCGCATGTGGAGATATGAGAAACGCCTGCAATACCCAGTAAACATTACTCAAACGAATCCAAAGATCGCCCAGTTTATTATGAGTCAGTATGGCGGCCCTTATTGTGAAAACAGATGATGTGGAGGCAAAATAGGATGTAAAACACTATTTTGCGTAACTAGGAACAAGCTGATATGTTGCTGTACCAGAACCATCTTCATTAAGTATACATCTCTTTTGGTTTATAAAGATCATAACATAGTCTTTTAATTGCCTTTCCTGCAAATCTTCATAAGAGATTGTTAAGAGAAGATAGAGGTCATTGGAAGCTGAATTTAATATACAGCCACTCTTAAATACTTCATGAATCAGGATTGTATATTGTGCAGGTAAGCTTATTGTATAAGTATCCTCAGACCGTTCTGCTGGCAACATATACATGATTCTGAAGGGTAGTTCTTTATCCAACATCAAAAGAGTATTATGATAATCAAATACAATGCTTTTGTCTATTGTACAAAAATCCTCTTTTGTATTATCAGCAACAGCCAAAAAGTCGGACAATCGTTTTGTGTTGCCCTCATTCCATGTAAAAATTACATTTTTTGCTGTTCCAACCCCAACATTTGCAGCAGTAAAATTGTTAAAACAATTACCATTGAAAGTCACTATGGGTACACGAATCCTACCAACAATAGTCCCATCTTCCTTCTCCTCACTTGAAGCTTCAACTGATTGCTTGGAAAACGATTGCCAATCTTCCCATCCGTCTTTATCCCAGCTAAAGGTAATCTCAATAGGATTTATAAGGACATCTGGTTTATATGTAGCGTTACGATCATTTCTCATTTCTTTTATCGTTATCACTACTCCCAAAACGGAAAGCAGTGTTAAAAATGCTATTACAGAATTAATAATGTCACCAACTGACATCCTATCCATGATTCCCCCTTTCACATTTTCTGCTTCTTTACCTGAAGCTGTTTTCTTATAAGTCGATTTTTTAGAAAATCGAACATGTTTTTGTTTTCTCTTCATGATCAACCCTTGAAATATAATCATTTATATGTATCGTGCAATATTGTATCACAATTACTAAATAACTACAAGAAAAGAAAATACGGGCAGACACCATACCACATGTATTTTTTGTCCAACTAAATAGTGATTTCTCAACTACCAAAGTAATTTCCTTGACACCTAATCCAGATTG
>CAJTUV010000049.1 GCA_910579515.1 uncultured Hungatella sp. | reverse complement strand
AATTTTACACTAACTGCCGGATTCTTTCGAGGTCTAGCAGTTATTTTTTTGCATAGAAAAGGAGCTGCGCACTAATTACTTAGTGCGACAGCCCCTTGCAGTTTGGGCATGACCAGAAACAAATTGCATTCCCACAACGCTTGGAGTATAATAGAGAAAACGCGCCGCTTTGCGCAGTATTCTATGATATTCAGGAGGACGTTTATTTATGGGAAAGACAAAAACGTATCAATACGATTATGAGCAATATGAGGACGGCAAAGGTCCCGCCACCCTGGTGGAGGATCTGTTAAAGGACCCAGAGTTTCCTCAGGTGACCGACTTGATTATCGGAAGCTGGGGAAACGCCTGGGAAGAGGACTGTCAAACTATCCTTGATGGAATTGTGGACAATAAAGAAAAGTTCTCTCATGTGGAAAAGTTGTTCCTTGGAGATATGGATTATGAGGAGTGCGAGGTCTCCTGGATCATGCAGGGAGACTATGGAAAATTGTGGACGGCTATGCCTCAGTTAAAGGAACTGACCATTAAGGGCAGCATGGACTTAAGGCTGGGAGATGTGCGCCATGAGAATTTAGAATCCCTGACGATCATTTGCGGCGGACTTCCTGTATCCGTGATTGAGGAGATTCAAAAGGCCAAGCTGCCAAATCTGAAAAAGCTGGTTTTGTACATAGGAATTGACAATTATGGATTTGATGGAAACGGGGAGACTATTCGGACGTTTTTGGAGAAATCGGATTTTCCAAGCCTGGAATACTTAGGGATTGAGGACAGTGAGATTCAGGATGAGCTGACAGAGATTGTTTTAAAGAGTAAATATATGGGACAGATACACACCCTGGACTTGGCAAACGGAACCCTGACGGACAAGGGCGGAGCCATGCTTTTAGAAACCCTTCCCTCCTATCCGAATATCAAGACTTTGGATGTACATTATCACTACATGTCAGAGGAGATGGTAGAGAATCTGGAGGCTTTGCCAGTGGAAATCGACGCCTCAGAGTTTAATGAACCAGACGAATATGACGGCGAAATCTGGATGAACGCCATGTTGACAGAATGAGTCGGGTGGTTCTTCTTGGAGATGAGGGAACAAAACGGACTGTCTTCCTGGAGAAAGGCGTCAAAGAGGCAGGGATACGGTTCGATTTGGTGAAATGGAAAGATTTTCAGGAAATGGAATCCTGGCAGAATATTTTTCTGAAAATTGATCCGCCTTTATGGGAGAACTGCCGCCTTGAGGAAATGGAGAGGCTGACTGAGGAGTACAAAGAAAACTTAAGACAGCTGGAAAAACTGGGTAAAAAGGGGAATATTACGTTTTTAAATTCTCCAGAAAGTATTCAGGCCCTTTTAAACAAAAGAGGATGTAAAAAGCGTCTGAAAGAGGCAGGTCTTCCTGTGACAGAGGCTCTAAAGAACATAGACTTTATCAAACAGGAAAAAGAGGCAGGTTCTTTTCAGAAGGAACCTGCCGTTCCTGTACTTTTAGAGGCCATGGAGAAACAAAGAATCTTTCAGGTTTTTATAAAACCGAATCAAGGCTCTGGGGCTGCCGGAGCAGCGGCTTTTTGCTGGCAGCCAAGGACAGGGCAGATGATTCTGTACACTTGTGGTATGGAGGATCCTTTGACGCATGGTCTGGTGAATACTAAGCGTCTTCGAAAGTTTACGGACAGAGATCAGGTGGTTTCTTTGCTGGAACGGCTTTTGGGACTGGAAGTTGTGATAGAGCGGTGGTATGCCAAAGCAAAACATCAGGGATTTTCTTACGATCTGCGGGCAGTCGTTCAGGATGGGCGGCTGGATTTTGTTCTGGCTCGTCTTTCTTCTGGTCCTATCACCAATCTGCACCTGAATAATCATCCTCTTAAGGGATCAGAGCTGGGACTTTCTCCTTCGGTTTGGAACCGTGTGACAACTTTGTGTCAGGAGGCTTCAAAGTGTTACCCTGGTTTAAGAAGTGTGGGAATTGATATCCTTTTGGAAAGGGGAAGCCTAAGACCGAGAATAATCGAGATGAATGGCCAGGGCGATTTGATCTATCAAGATATTTATGAGAAAAATGTGATTTACCGCCATCAGGCGGAGATGATGAGGGAATGGCTATGGAAAAATCAGAGATGACAGGAGAGGTTCCTTTTCGGCTTTTTACCTATTCCAGGGATAAAAGAGAATCTTCTGTTGATATGAATCAGGTAGTGGGGAAAAAGGATATTTTGTTTGTTTGTCTGGACACCCTTCGGTATGATGCGGCAAAAGAGGAAGAGCTGGCAGGCAAAACGCCGATGCTGAATCAATATGGGCCATGGGAAAGACGTCAGGCTCCGGGGAATTTTACCTGGCCCTCCCATCACGCCATGTTTGCAGGTTTTCTGCCCAGCCCCTATGAGGCTAAAAACATGATGGACCAGGAGCTGTTATTTTTCCCAAAACAGATTGGCATGGGAAAGAAAACGCCCGAAGGAGCCTATGGATTTTCTGGAGCCACCATTATGGAAGGGCTGGCACAAGACAGGTATGAAACCTGGTGCGTGGGTGGAGTATCTTTCTTTGACAAACGTTCTGATCTGGGGAAGGTGTTTCCTGGATTTTTTCAAAAAAGCTTTTGGAATCCTTCCTTTGGCTGCGGCGTAAAGGACAGCGCTAAAAATCAGGTGGATTTTATTTTGAAGAAAATGGAAAACGTCTCTAAGAGTCAGAGGATTTTTCTGTACCTGAATGTAGATGCCATTCATTATCCCAACTATTTTTACTTAGAAGGCGCCAGTCATGACAGCTTAAAGAGCCATAAAGCAGCTCTGCGCTACGTAGACAGGGAGCTGGGACGACTGTTTGAAGAATGGAAAGTTAAGAGAGGCGGCGCCTTTGTCATCTGCTGTTCCGATCATGGAACCTGTTATGGGGAAGATGGCTGTCAATTTCATGGAATCAATCATTTAAAGGTAACGGAGATTCCTTATAAACATTTTTTATTGTAAAGTCCTTAAGCAAGGGCAATCGGCATATACAGGGAGAAGGAGGAACAGGATGAATCCATATCTTCAATACATGTACAGTTATCCCCACAAAACCGCATACGGGCCTCTGACTGGGGTAAATCTAAAAGATTATGGAGAGAGACTCTCTGGGAATGGACATGGATTATATCTCCATCTGCCTTTTTGTCAGACAAAATGTGGATACTGCAATCTGTTTTCTGTGACAGGGGCAAAAGATGAAGAAATAGACCGATATCTGGATGGAGTGGAGAGACAGGTCAAGGAATACAGACACGTTTTAAAGCCTTTCAAAACCGTGTTTTCGGATTTTACCATAGGCGGAGGGACTCCCCTTTTGCTGACAGAAAGACAGTTGGAACGGATGTTTTCTCTGGTGAATGATCAACTTTGTCTTGAGAAGGACGGGGAAATTGTCATAGAGACGGCTCCTAATCAGACTGATACAGAGAAGTTGAGACTGCTTCAAAGGTGGGGAGTGACCAGAGTTAGTATGGGAATCCAGAGTTTTTCCGAAACAGAATTAAAAACTCTGGGGCGGAGCCACAGTGGAAAAAAAGCGCAGGAGGCTTTAGAACTCTTGATGTCTTTTGGTTTTCCCTGTGTGAATATCGACTTTATCTATGGGATTCCGGGCCAGAGTATAACATCGCTTTTAGATTCTTTAAAGAAGGGGTTAAAATTTCATCCGCAGGAGATCTTCCTTTATCCCCTTTATGTAAAACATGGGGCGGGGCTTATAAAAAAACTTAAAAAAGGTCTGGTGCTGGAACCAGAGAACGCCTATTTGCAGTATCAGGAGGCAAGCGCGTTTTTAAAGGCCCATGGCTATCGCCAGGATTCCATGCGGCGGTTTGTGAAGTACAAACGGTCATTTTCTGACTGTGGATTTGGCACTTCCCTTGCTTTGGGATGCGGCGGAAGAAGCTATGTGGGAAATCTCCATTTCTGTACGCCTTATGCCATAACTCGTCATGATTGTATAAGAGAGTTGGAAAACTTTGAAGCTGTCAGGGATTTTACGGTTATTTCTCATGGGATTTTTCTTTCCAAAGAAGAGGAGAAACGTCGGTATGTGATTCGCCATCTTCTGATTCGGCCGGGTCTTCCTATAAAACGGTATAGGAATTGTTTTGGGACAGAGGTTTTACAAGATTTTCCTTTGATTAGCTGTTGGCAGGAGCAGGGGGTTGTCACAATGGAAAAAGAGGCAGAGGAGGAATATCTGACTTTGACACAAAAAGGTCTGGGATTGTCTGACTATCTGGGACCGCAGTTGATTTCAACAGAGATTGGGGAACGAATGGCACAGTGGGAGATGATTCATGGACAAGCGCATGGTTCTTTACCGTGGCAGTTTAAAGAGCTGTAATTATCATTGCAGTTACTGCCCATTTTCCAAACACAGAAGCTCAGAAAAGGAGCTTTATAAGGACAGAGAGCAATGGGAGCGTTTTTGCGACAGCATCCATAAGCGGGCTCAGATTCTGAAAATCGGTGCCCTGATGGTGACGCCTTATGGCGAAGCGTTGCTTCATCCCTGGTACTGGAAAGGGTTGGGTTCTCTTTCAGGTATGGAAGCGATTGAGGCTGTAGGGGCTCAGACAAATCTCAGTTTTCCTTTAGAACGGTCTTTGAAATTTTATGAGGAGGCTGGGGGAAAAAGGGAAAAGCTGCGGCTGTGGGCCACGTTTCACCCAGAGATGATTCAGGTGGAGAAATTTGCCAAAGCCTGCGAGAATGTAAGAAACGCAGGGGTTTTGATCAGTGCGGGAGCTGTGGGGGTTCCTGAAAATCTTACAGTGATTCAGACTCTGAAAAAATGTCTTCCAGAGCGAGTTTATTTATGGATTAATAAAATGGACGGACTGAAACGGCCTTATACACAGACGGAAATTCAGGCGTTTCAGGCCATAGACCCCTTTTTTGGTCAGGAGCTGAAACGGGTTAAGGCGGATAACAGCCAGTGTTACGATCGGATTTTTGTGGAAGGCGACGGGAAGGTACGTGGATGTAACATAAGCTCAGTCTGGAAAAACGACTGGTATGAGGAGAGGGAAGAACTTTTTAAAGAGCCGCCGACGTGTACCAGGAAGTTCTGTTCCTGTTATCTGGCTTATGGAGGAAGAAAAGATTTTGGAAATCGGGAGATGTTTGGGGATTATCCGCTGTTTCGGGTTTTTCTCTCTTGACTTTCTTTCCAAACTATTATATGATACTCACAACTCAATTAATTAAAAACCGTTGAGCAGGAGGAGTACCTTTTTGAAACATGGACAGAGAGCTGCATGGGGTGGAATTGCAGTCATGGGAAGAAGAGGAAATGGACCTGTGAGGGCAAACTGAAACTACGGGAGTAGGCGAGACGTGACTGCACGTTACAGCAGGAAGTGTATGATGGTACATGGCAAAGAGCGCGTTCTTTTTGGGAACGAATTTAGGTGGCACCGCAGAAAGTTAACTTCTGTCCTATTAGAGAGATCTATCAGGGCAGAATTTTTTATTTTTAAATTCAAAGAAAGGCAAGGAAACAGACATGACACAAGAGATCCCTTACAAAATTTATCTTGAAGAGCAGGAGATGCCAAAGCAGTGGTATAATGTGCGGGCAGACATGAAGAAAAAGCCAGCGCCTCTGTTAAATCCAACAACCTTAAAACCGATTACCTTAGAGGAACTGTCTGGTATTTTCTGTATGGAATTGGCAAAACAGGAGTTAGACGACCAAACCGCCTATTTTGACATTCCTGACGAGATTCGAAGTTTCTATAAAATGTATCGTCCGTCTCCTCTGGTGAGAGCTTATTGTCTGGAGAAAAAGCTGGACACCCCCGCCCATATTTATTATAAGTTTGAGGGCAACAACACTTCAGGAAGCCATAAGTTAAACTCTGCCATTGCCCAGGCATACTATGCAAAGAAGCAGGGGCTTAAAGGCGTGACAACAGAGACCGGAGCCGGACAGTGGGGAACCGCCCTTTCCATGGCCTGCGCTTATCTTGATTTGGACTGTCAGGTGTATATGGTGAAATGTTCTTATGAGCAGAAGCCCTTCCGCCGTGAGGTGATGAGAACCTATGGAGCAAAGGTGACTCCTTCTCCGTCTATGAACACAGAGGTAGGCAGAAAGATCAACGCAGAGTTTCCTGGGACTACGGGAAGTCTAGGCTGCGCCATCTCTGAGGCTGTGGAGGCGGCGGTAAGCCAGGAAGGATACCGTTATGTGCTGGGCTCGGTTTTGTCCCAGGTTATGCTTCATCAGTCTGTTATCGGTCTGGAGACCAAGGCGGCTCTTGACAAATACGGGATTCAGGCGGACACGATTATCGGCTGTGCAGGCGGCGGTTCCAATTTAGGCGGTCTGATCTCTCCGTTTGCAGGCCAGATGATAAAGGGCGAGGCAGATTACGAGATGATTGCGGTAGAACCGGCTTCCTGTCCAAGTCTGACAAGAGGCGTCTATGCGTATGATTTCTGCGATACAGGGCGGGTTTGCCCTCTGTCTAAAATGTATACCTTAGGCAGCGGCTTTATCCCATCTGCCAGCCATTCAGGAGGACTTCGGTATCACGGCATGAGCTCTATTGTATCGGAATTATATGACCAGGGACTCCTTACTGCAAGAAGCGTGGAGCAGACTGAGGTATTTAAGGCTGCTCAGATTTTTGCGAAAGTAGAAGGTATTTTGCCGGCGCCGGAGAGCAGCCATGCGATTAAGGTAGCCATTGACGAGGCGCTAAAGTGCAAGGAGACGGGGGAGGCAAAAAATATTGTCTTTGGACTGACTGGAACTGGATATTTTGACATGGTGGCATATCAGAGATTTAACGACGGGGAAATGACAGATTATATTCCTGCAGAAGAAGAACTGAAAAAGGCTATGGCTTCTCTGCCAGAGGTTCATTAAGGCTATGTTCGGAAAACGGTCTAAAAAGTCGAAGGTTTCTTATGACAAAACAGGGAAATTTCCTGTGATTCGCGCCAGCATCTGTACAGGCGAAAAGGTGGCAGGTTTTAAAAAGGAGGCTACTGGAAAGTTTGAAGAGCTGATGCTGATTCGGACGATAGAGGATCAGAAAGAATTTATGAACCTATATGGTATTTCTTCTGAGGAGGAGATCCGAAAAGAGTGGTAGTGACAAAATCGTAAGAATTTTTTAGAATTGTTTAATTGCTTCTCATATTCCTTTTTGCTAGAATGGGCTATATTTAAAAACGGAGTGATATACATATGAATAATAAAAAAGAACAACGTTTGTACTTATGGCCCAGACATTTTTATAGAAAAAAATGGATCGCTTTTGTTATGGGCCTTCTTCTGCTCTGTCAGCCTTTGAATGCTTTGGCAGCCGAATGGCAGCGAGTGGGAAATCATTATCAGATGCCGGATGGGACCATGATTCAGGGTGCGATTGCAAGGGGGATCGACGTGTCTCACTGGAAAGGTGAAATCGACTGGAATAAAGTCGCGGCAGACGATGTAAAATTCGTCATGCTTGGAACACGTTATCAGGGCGCTGTAGATCCTTATTTTATTCAGAATGCCGTGAATGCGAAGGCGGCTGGACTGGAGGTTGGCGCTTATATTTATTCTTATGCAACCACAGTGGAGATGGCCCAGCAGGAAGCCGATTTCGTATTGGATTTGATTAAAGATTACCCCATTTCCTATCCGATTGCGTTTGATGCAGAGGATGCGAATACTTTGGGGACTCTTTCTCCGGCTCAGGTCAGTGAAATCATCAACGCGTTTTGTCAGAAGATTCAGGCTGCTGGCTATTATCCTGTTGTGTATGCCAATGAGGTCTGGTTAAAGAACAAGATTGACCTGTCTGCAATCAATTATGATATTTGGGTGGCTCGGTACAATACCATGTATACCTATACGAATCCGGCTATGTGGCAGGCCACCAATACCGGCTCTGTAAACGGTGTAAATGGAGCAGTGGATATTGACTTTTTATTTAAGGATTTTTCTTCTGTGATTCCTGCAAATACCTGGAGAACGATCGCAGGGAATCAGTATTATTATCAGAATCATCAGATGAAGAAAGACTGTTGGATTCATGATGGGACAGGCTGGTTTTATATGTATGGAACTGGCAACCCTGCAAAGGGATGGATGGCAACCGGAGCTGGAAATTATTATCTTGATGAGACCACCGGACGGATGGCGACAGGATGGCAGACTTTGGCTGGAAATACATACTATTTTAACCCAGAAGGCGTGATGACTACCGGCTGGCAGGATGTGGAAAATCTGCGTTACTATATGAACGAGCAGGGGCATCGGCAGATTGGATGGCAGAATGTAAGCGGAAATTGGTACTACTTAAATGATACTGGCGCTATGCAGACTGGATGGCAGGATATTGGCGGAACTTGGTATTATCTGGACGGTTCTGGCGTAATGCAGACTGGCTGGCAGGATATTGCCGGAGCAAGATATTACCTCAATAAGACTGGTATTATGCAGACCGGATGGCAGAATATAGATGGAGGCTGGTATTATCTGGCTGATTCCGGCGCTATGCAGACTGGATGGCAGGATTTAGGCGGAAGCAGATACTATTTGAATGAAGCCGGAGTAATGCAGACCGGATGGCAGGATTTGGGCGGAAGCAAGTACTATTTTAACGGCTCTGGAATTATGCAGACCGGATGGCAGGAGCTGGATGGAAGGAAGTATTATTTCAATGAGACCGGCGCTATGCAGACCAGTTGGCAGAATTTGAATGGAAGCTGGTATTACTTTGACGGTTCTGGAGTGATGCAGACCGGATGGCAGGATATTGCCGGAAGTAAGTACTATCTCAATGAAGCTGGAGTGATGCAGACTGGATGGCAGGAGCTGGATGGAAACAGATATTATTTTAATGATTCTGGAATCTTGCAGACAGGATGGATTAATCTTGGAGGAATCTGGTATTATACGAATGAGAATGGAGCACTTTTGACCGGCTGGCAGCAGATTAATGGAGCGCTCTACTATCTGGATGCTGCAGCAGGCGGTCAACTGGCAACCAACACAACGTTAGAAGCAGACGGAATACAGTATCAGGCGGATGCAAATGGGGCCTGCACACCGGTTCAGGCTCAAAATTAACAGGAGGTACTGTAATGTATAAAAATATTGTAAAACAAGAAAAGCTGAAGTTAAAAGATTTGGTAGACTATCAGCCTGGACAGGTAGTCAGCAAGACCTTGGTTCAGAATGATTCTGTCAGCATGACGATTTTCTCCTTTGACAAGGGAGAGGAGATTTCCACTCATGCAGCAGGCGGGGATGCGATGGTGACTGTTTTGGAGGGGACTGGAAGATTTACAGTGGATAAAACCGTGTTTATTTTGACAGAAGGCGAAACTCTGATTATGCCAAAAGACATTCCTCATGCCGTGTATGGGGAAGAGCGGTTTAAGATGCAGCTTGTAGTTTCCTTCTAAGAGATCTGTATGAAGTATATAGATGAAATGATAAAGATTCCTGTGCTGGAGGATGGCGATAAACTGTATCACTATACTTCAGCAGCAGGACTTCAGGGAATCTGTGAAAAAGAATTTTGGGTCACAGAGCGAAATTTTTTAAATGACAGAACTGAATTTCAAATAGCTACAGAGATTTTTTGTGAAGTTCTGGAAAGCCATATGATAGACAGGGACCGTTTATCCGTTCTAAAGGAAAAGATTTCTAAAGAGCTCAGGCGTTTGGAGACGCCTGGAAAATTAGGGGAGAAGACGGCTTATTACGGAGATTATGTCATCTCCTTTTGTCTGGACAACGACAGTACCTTAATGTGGGCGGAGTATTCTGACTTTATGGGTTATTGCATGAAGTTTGATTTCCAAAAACTTTTGGACTCCTTTGAAAAATCTAAGGAGATTCTTCATGGAAAAGTGATTTATGACCACAGTGAACAGTTTCAGCTTTTAGAGGAAATGTTTGAACAGGAGATTCTCCTTGAACCGACAATCTGTGAAGGGTTAACCAGTTGGAAGGATTTGGATTTCATCTCTCATAAAGAAATTGGCGAGCTTGTGAATGTTGTGCCCATTATCTTAAGCGCGTATAACATGTTTTTTAAGAAACCATGTTTTTCTGGCGAGCATGAATATCGTTTTGTATTCATGTGCACTCATGACGGCGGTCTGGGAAGGGAGAAGGACTTGGTTTCTCAATATTTCCGATTGAAAAACGAGGTCTTCATCCCTTATGTAAGAAAGCGCCTTCAATCATTGGAGTGCTTGGAATCTGTGTTGATCGGACCGAAAAATAACAGCGATATTGCAGTAAAAGGGCTGGAATATTTCTTCCGTAACAAGAAACTTTCTGTATCTGTAGAACGTTCTCAAATGCCCTTGCGGTATTAGAAATCAGGTTCATGGGAGGTAGAACAGATGGCGTCAATTTGTGGAGTTGATTGTTGCAGTGAATGTAACAGAAGAAAGGAATGCGGCGGCTGTGTGGAAACAAACGGGCGTCCGTTTGGAGGGAAGTGTGTCGCTGCAAATTGTATAAAAAGCGGCGGTTTGGAAGAGTTTGCACGTGTAAAAGAAACTCTGATCGAGGAAATTAACGGGCTTGGAATTGAAAACCTGCAAGTGGAAGACTTAAATTTGCTGAATGGTTTTTATATCAATTTGGAATATTTGCTGGCAAACGGACAGTCGGTCAAACTGCTTGAAGATAAGAATATATACTGGGGAAATCAAATTGAAATACCAGGCAGCGACAGATGTTTTGGCATTGCTGCAGATGAGAATTATCTGCTCGTCTGTGAATATGGATGTGGCGGATCAGAACCGAAGATCATTCTATATAAGAAAAGATAAAACAGAGTATTCCTCAAAATTTGTTGACAAACATTCCAGAAAATGCTATTATATCTGAGTATGCCGCACAATGAGGCTTAAAAGTTCTGGAAACATTTCAGACGCCGCAGTTGGCGAGTAATGATAATAGGAGGTGCCATATGTACGCGATTATTGCAACAGGTGGTAAGCAGTACAAGGTAGCAGAAGGCGATGTCATTAAGGTTGAGAAGCTTGGTGTAGAAGCTGGAGAGCAGGTTACATTTGACCAGGTACTTGCAGTAAACAACGGTGAATTATCTATCGGCTGTCCTACTGTAGAGGGAGCAACCGTTTCCGCAACCGTAGTAGCTAATGGAAAAGCTAAAAAAGTGATCGTTTACAAGTATAAGAGAAAATCTGGATACCATAAGAAAAATGGTCACAGACAGCTCTTTACTCAGGTAAAGATTGACAAGATTAATGCTTAATTATGATATGTGTAACCGTTTTTGTTGATTCAAAACATCATTATCAGGGGATTCATTTACTGGGACATGCAGGCTCTGTGGAGGATTATAAAGAAGGCCAGGAACTTGTCTGCGCGGCGGTTTCGGCTTTGACTCTCAACATGGCAAACAGCGTGGAACAGTTTACTGAGGATTCTTTTGAGGCTGAAGAAGGGGAAGACGAGGGAGAGTTTTCTTTCCGTTTTACTTCTGAGGTGAGTTCTGAGTCAAGACTTCTTATGAACGCTTTGGTATTCGGATTACAGAATATAGAAGAAGATTATGGAGAGCCATATATTAAAATTCGATTTAAGGAGGTGTAAGTGATGTTTAAGATGAACCTTCAATTATTCGCTCATAAAAAAGGAGTTGGTTCTACTAAGAACGGCAGAGATTCCGAGTCTAAGAGATTAGGCGCTAAAAGAGCAGATGGACAGTTCGTTTTGGCTGGCAACATTCTTTATAGACAGCGTGGCACAAAGATCCATCCAGGTGTTAACGTAGGTCGCGGTGGAGACGATACCTTGTTTGCGAAGGTAGACGGAGTTGTTAGATTCGAGAGAATGGGCAGAGACAAAAAGCAGGTTTCTGTATACCCAAGAACAGTCAATGAGTAAGTTGGATGGCTTCATACGAAACGTATGAAGCCTTTTTCCATATTGACGCAGAGATTTATTAGGAAAGGTTACGGTGTTTCATGTTTGCAGATCATGCAAAAATTTTTATTAAATCTGGAAAAGGCGGAGACGGCCATGTCAGTTTTCGGAGGGAGCTTTATGTTCCGTGTGGAGGACCTGACGGAGGCGACGGAGGAAATGGCGGCGACATTATTTTTGAAGTGGACGAAGGGTTAAACACTCTGACAGATTTTCGCCAAATTCACAGATATATTGCCAAAAACGGAGAACCTGGAGGCAAAAAGCGCTGCCATGGCGCCAGTGCCGACAATTTGGTGATAAAGGTTCCAGAAGGGACGGTAATTAAGGATTTTGAGACAGGGAAAGTAATTGCCGATATGTCTGGCGAAAACAGGCGGGAGACCATTTTAAAAGGCGGAAAAGGCGGATGGGGCAACATGCACTTTGCCACCCCTACCATGCAGGCCCCCAAATACGCCCAGCCAGGGAAAGATGGACAGGAATTATGGGTACAGCTTGAATTGAAGGTAATTGCCGATGTAGGCTTGGTAGGATTCCCCAATGTGGGAAAATCGACGCTTCTATCCAGAGTCAGCAACGCAAGACCCAAGATTGCCAACTACCATTTTACGACGCTGGACCCTCATCTTGGCGTGGTGGATTTAGGAGAAGGCGCAGGATTCGTTATGGCGGATATTCCGGGATTGATTGAAGGCGCCTCTCAGGGGGTTGGCTTGGGCCATGATTTTTTGCGCCACATTGAGCGGACCAAGGTACTGGTTCATGTGGTGGATGCGGCTTCCACAGAAGGCAGGGACCCAGTGGAGGATATTCGGACAATCAATCAGGAATTGGGTGCCTATGATGCAGAGCTTTTAAAACGGCCTCAGGTGATTGCAGCCAATAAGACCGATGTCATATATGCAGATGGAGATGACCCTGTTGAGCGAATCCGCCAGGAGTTTGAGGCAGATGGAATCCGGGTGTATCCGATTTCTGCAGTCAGCGGCAAAGGGGTAAAAGAACTTTTATATGGGGTTTATCATTTGCTCCAGACACTGGATCAGACGCTGGTGGTTTTTGAGAAAGAATTTGACGTCTCTTTGCTAAATGCAGGTTCTAATCTGCCTTATACTGTAGAGCAAAATGAAGAAGGAGAGTTTGTGGTAGAAGGCCCGCGCATTGAAAAAATGCTGGGTTATACCAATCTGGATTCAGAAAAAGGATTTTTATTTTTCCAGAACTTCTTAAAAACATCTGGAATCCTGGAGGACTTAGAAAAAGCGGGGATACAGGAAGGCGATACAGTGCGGATGTATGGTCTGGCATTTGATTATTACAAATAGAAAGGAGCCCTTATGACGACAAAACAGCGCGCCTATTTAAAGGGCCTTGCAATGAACCTGGAACCAATCATTCAGATTGGAAAATCCAACGTGACTCCAGAGCTGACCGCTGCTGTGTCAGAGGCATTGGAGGCAAGAGAGCTGATTAAAATCAGCATCTTAAAAAACTGTATGGAGGATGGACATTCGGTTGCAGAAATGCTGTCAGAACGTACCCATTCTCAGGTAGTTCAAGTGATAGGGAAAAAGATTGTTTTATATAAACCTGCCAAAGATGAGAAGAAACGGAAAATTGTACTTCCATAGGAGGTTTGTTTCATGGCAAAAATTGGTATTTTAGGCGGAACTTTTGACCCGATTCACAAGGGACACCTTCTTCTTGGGAAACAAGCATATCTGGAATATGGCCTTGACATGATCTGGTATATGCCTTCCGGTCAGCCGCCTCACAAAACGGACCATTGGATCACAGAGGCAAAAGACCGCTGTGCCATGGTAAATCTGGCGGTTCAAGACATACCTTATTTTTGCCTGTCAGAGTTTGAAACGTCCAGAGAAGGAAATACTTATACGGCCCAGACGCTTGGCCTGTTGAAAAAGGAGTATCCCAAACAGGAGTTTTTCTTTATTCTTGGTGCGGATTCTCTATACGAAATAGAACGCTGGTATCATCCAGAGCAGATTTTATCTTCTGTAAAGATTTTGGCGGCCAAGCGAGAATATCCCAAAGAGCATCTGACAATGGATCAGCAGATTGATTACCTGAAAAGAAAATATTCCTGCGACATTCAAAAACTCCATTGTGAGGAGATGGAACTGTCTTCAAAAGAGATTCGGCAAAAGGTCAGAGAAGGAATAAGTATTTCTGATTTGGTTCCCAGGGAAGTGGAAGAGTATATTTTATCTCATCACTTATACCAGGAGGTGTCTGAATGAATTCTGAGATATTAGAACTACGAGAGAAATTGCAGCATAAACTAAGTAAATCCCGCTATGAGCATTCGCTGAGCGTTTCTTTTACGTGTATCTGTCTGGCCATGCGGTATGAATATCCCTTGGAGCTTGCAGAACTGGCTGGTCTTATGCATGATTGTGCAAAATGTTATGATGACGACGGAATTTTAAAGCGATGCGCAAAGCATAAGATTCCTGTTACAGAAGGGGAGAAGAATGCTCCTGCAGTTCTTCATGCAAAGTATGGAGCATGGCTGGCAAAAGAGCATTATGGAATAAAGAATCCTGAGATTTTAAGTGCAATCGCCTGCCATACGACAGGAAAGCCTAAGATGGAAACTTTGGATAAAATTTTATATGTTGCAGATTTTATTGAAGTCCACAGGGATAAGGCGGATCATCTTCCAGAACTTCGAAAACTGGCTTTCGAAGATTTAGATGAAGCGCTCTATCAGATTTTAAAAGGAACTTTGAATTATCTGAAACGGAAGGGCAGTCCAATCGATCCTATGACAAAAGAGACATTTGAATATTATCACTCATTAAGAAGCTTAAGTGATAGAAAGGAGAGCTAGTATGACACAATCCTTAGAAATGGTAAAGCTTGCAAAAGCGGCTTTAGAAGAAAAGAAAGGCCAGAATGTAAAAATAATTGACATACGGCAGGTATCTGTGATGGCGGATTATTTCATTATCGCAGATGGATCGAATGTAAATCAGGTCCAGGCCATGGTGGATAATGTAGAAGAGATGCTGGGCAAGGCAGGATATGAATGTAAGCAGATAGAAGGATATCGTTCAGGCGGGTGGATTTTAATGGATTATGGCGATATCATTGTTCACGCTTTCTGTCGGGAAGACCGATTGTTCTATGATTTGGAAAGAATCTGGAGGGACGGAAAGCTTTTGGAAGATGGGGAACTGGAAGAATAGAAGAGTAGAAGAATCAGGGTTTGGAACATGGGAGATTCCGGATCCTGATTTTTTGTTGTGTAAAAATTTAATTGTCTGTAACAACAGTCTTTAACCAATAGACATATAAGTTTACATAATAATTTTATGTAATCTACTGAGGGATTACGTACTCAGATAGGTATGTGATGTGACATAATAGGTTAAAGTTAACCTGTATTCCAAAAACTAAGGTTAATTTTAATCTATTATCTGACTTTTTAGCATAACCTATATTGTTCTGAGACTATAACCTTATACCCTATAAATATATAAATAGTATACAAGTAACCTTTTGCTGCTTACAGTAAATATAAAAATGCCCCTCTGTTCAGCAGATATAAAAGGTTATTTTCTCTGCCTTTTGAGGAGCATAATTTTACTTTAAAAAACTATCAATCTGTCATCTTTTTACATCATCATTCGAATCAAGCCGATCACGGTCCCTAAAATCTGTACATGGTCTGTGATAATCGGCTCCATCGCATCATTTTCTGGCTGGAGGCGATATTGGCCTTTTTCCTTATAAAAACGTTTTACAGTAGCAGAATCATCAATTAGGGCTACCACAATCTCGCCGTTTCTGGCAGTCTCCTGCTGCTTTACAAGAATGTGATCCCCATCAAAAATTCCGGCATTTATCATACTTTCTCCCTTTACCCGAAGCATAAAGGTCTGTTCATTGGGCAGTAAATCTACTGGTATGGGAAAATAATTCTCAATATTTTCATCTGCCAGGATAGGCTGACCAGCAGCTACGGTGCCAATAAGAGGAACATTTACAACCTCTCGTCTGGTCAGATTAAAGCAGTCGTCTATAATTTCGATTGTTCTCGGCTTTGTCGGATCCCGACGAATATATCCATTCTTTTCCAATGTCTCCAGATGGGAATGAACAGAAGATGTGGACTTTAAGCAGACTGCCTCACAAATTTCTCGTACAGACGGCGGATAGCCTTTCTTAAATATCGTTTCTTTTATATACTCCAGTATTTCCTGTTGCTTTGCAGTAATCTTTCCTTGTGCCATAAATTAAAACCTCCTATCCAGAACATGAATTCTTGCCTGCCTCTATAGTAACATATGTTCGGAAAAAATGCAAACTTTTGTTCGGAAAAATTACAAAAACATCTTGACAAACGCTTGTTCGGTGATATAATTAGAGCACGCAGAACGAATGTTCGTAACAAGTGTTCGAATAATATGTTTATATTGCAGGAGGTGTGTATGAAAAAGCGATTGTTTCTCTCCATTATGGTTTTAGTTTTAGGCTCTGGCATCTGTGGGTTTTCTCTATTAAACTCCATGGCAGAAGTGTCTGACAGTCCCAAGATGGTTCTCTACTATAAAAGCATAGAAATAAAAAGTGGAGATACCCTCTGGAACATAGCAGAAGAGTACGCGCCAAACACTGGTCTGTCCACTGCCGAGTATGTGGTTCAGTTAAAGAACATGAATCATCTTGATAAAGATACGATTCACGCGGGACGGAATTTGATGGTTATGTATCCGGTTTTTACAGAATGAGTCATCAGCTTTCCCGAAGAGTGACTTTGTTTCTGGCGCTTCTGCGACGTGCATCATCAAGAGCCGCATAATGTTTTTTTGTTGTATTGATATCTGAGTGACCCAACACGTCAGCAACAAGATAGATATCCCCTGTTTCCTGATACAGCGCTGTGCCATAAGTACTTCGAAGTTTGTGCGGGGTGATTTTTTTTAAAGGAGTCACCAGCTTTGCATATTTTTTTACCAGATTTTCCACACTGCGGACAGAGATTCTCTTCATCTGCATAGACAAAAACAGCGCATGTTCACTGCCTGGCATGGGAGTCATCTGTTTTCTCTCTGCCAGGTAATCAAACAGTGCATTTTCTACCTCAACACCAAAATAAACCGTTACTTCTTTGCCTCCCTTTCTGTGGATACGGATTCCGCTGTTTTTGAAATCCAGATCCTCTATATCGAGCCCCACGCATTCTGATACACGGATTCCAGTCCCCAAAAGAAGAGTTAAAAGCGCCAAATCTCGTACTTTTGTCTTTGCATGAAAGGCTTTCTGCTTCTCGGTCAGAGCCTCTCCATGTTCCACCTCATCAAGGAGAAGGGCTACCTCGTCTATGTCTAAACGAATGATTTCCTTATCATGGAGCTTTGGAAGGCGGACCAGAGCGGCTGGATTGTTTTTTAGCATCTCATTTCGATAGAAATAATTATAAAAGCTTTTTAACGAAGAGATTTTCCGCATGATTCCTCGTTCTTTATTCACAATTTCCTGGTTCTTGTCATTAAAACGATACTTTAGATATTCCATATATTCTTCTAAATCTGTGACAGAAAGCTGGTCCAGATGGGAGAGGGAGATCTGGTCCTTATCTACTTTTCCAAGGACAGGGTTTTCTTTTCTCAAAAAATCAAAAAAAACTTTTAAATCATAGGCATAAGCGATTCTGGTTCTGGAAGAGGTCTGTGGTTCAATTCCTCTGAAGAACGTGGCACAAAAAGGTGGAAGATCCTTGATCAATTCTCTAAGATGTATCGTATTTTCCCGATCTTTTTGCTCATAGTATGGAATCTGGTTCATAGATTGTGTCTTCCTTTCTTTCTGAATTTGGCCATCCCGGAAGATTCCCATTTAAAATTGCATGAAACATTCGATCTCGACTGCCTGGATTTTCCCGCTCCAGTTGTCTGAGCAATGTTTTTGCATATTCCCGTTTTGTATGTCCATCTATGGGACACAAATTTTTACATACAGGAAGCTGATACTTGTTTTGAAACCCAATCACATCGGCTTCCCTGACATAGATCATTGGCCGGATAAGGGTCAGGCCAGTTTTGTCCCAATAAGTTTTAGGAGAAAACGAATAAAATCTGCCTTCATAGAGCAGGGACAACATCATCGTCTCAATCACATCGTCTTTGTGGTGGGCATAAGCAATCTTATTACATCCCAGCTCAAGAGCAGCCTGATTCAAAGCGCCTTTCCGCATTTTTGCACAGAGCGCACAGGGGTTAGATTCCTGGCGAATCTGAAATAAGATTGTTCCGATATCCGTAGGAATGACCGTATAGGGAACAGAGAACTGTTCACAAAGGGCTTTTACAGGAGACCAGTCTACCTTTTTAAGTCCAAGATCGACAGTGATTGCACACAATTCAAAGTGTTTGGGGTAAAAACGTTTTAATCCATGAAGGGCATATAACAGAGTCAAACTGTCTTTTCCACCAGAGATTCCAATCGCAATCCGATCTTTATCCTGGATTAGCACGTAAGCATCAACAGCCTGGCGCGTCAGACTAAGCAGTCGCTGTAATTTCATGTTGAAATTCCTTTCTTTGTTCGATTCATTATAGCTCAAAATGGAGAAAAAGAAAAGAATTTCATTTCCGTTATTACATATCATATTTCTTTTTCCACTTTCACGTAAAAAGAATATGTGTTATACTATAACTACTTTTTATTGCTTAAACAATCAGACGCCAGCCAGAACAGGATGGAAAAGAATGAAACTGGAGGGAAAGAAGATCCAAATCATTAAATGCTTATATAAACGACTTGATTAGGAAAGACAGGAGCCAGAGAACAGAAGAGTATCAATGTGAAAAACAGTCATGGATTCATAATTGGAAACAGCTTACCGTATAAACTATCTCAAACAGGAAAGGAGTCCCTATTATGACAGACCAAGAAATGCTAGAAGCCATGGAGGTTTTATTAAAACCTATCCACAACAAATTGGATAGTATGGAGATAAAACTGTCAGAAATGCAAGTGCAGATAGATATTCTGCGCTTAGACATGAAAACGTCAGAACGTTCCATTCGAAAAGATATCCGTGCCCTTTATGATGGTATAGATACCCTGGTGGAAGTATTAGAAACAAAAGGCATTCTTCCCAAAGCAAAATAAGTTGTTCAAAACCCTGGAATTATCTTTCATATGAAAGACCAACTATTAAAAGTCAAGTAGATAATTGAAAAAATCAAAAGAAATTA
>CAJTUV010000048.1 GCA_910579515.1 uncultured Hungatella sp. | reverse complement strand
TGAAGTCCTGAAAGGTTATCTGCGGTCAGTGTAACAAATGTTTGACAAACCTACAGATTGACGCTTTACATTTTATGGGAGAGCTGTTATGATAAAGAAACTGGCGTTAGTTTTGGGATACCTGGTCTTTCCAAAACTAGCGCTTAAAGCGCTTGGTGTGAGACAGCTAGAATAAGGAGAGACTAAGCAATGTATATTATAGTAGGACTTGGAAATCCGGGCAGGCAGTACGAGCATACGCGGCATAATGCAGGCTTTGAGGTGATTGATATTTTGGCAGACAGAATGGGAGCTGCCATAGAGGAAAGAAAGTTTAAAGGCTTATGCAAACGGGGAATTTTAGAGGGGCAGAAAGTGATGCTGATAAAACCGCAGACATTTATGAATGCAAGTGGGGAATGTGTCAGAGCTGCAATGGATTTTTACAAAGAGGCAACGCTTTTAGTGGTATATGACGATATCAGTCTGGAGCCTGGGCAGTTGAGAATTCGGGGGAAGGGAAGCGCTGGCGGTCATAACGGAATTAAGAATATCATTGCACACTTAGGGACCCAGGAGTTTTCGCGGGTGAAAGTGGGCGTGGGGGCAAAACCTGAGCAGATGGACCTGGCAGACTATGTGTTAAGCAGATTTGGGAAGGGCGAACAGCAGCAGATGAATCAAGCTTTTATGGAAGCTGCGGACGCTGTATCCATGGTTCTTGGCCAGGGAATTGAAGTGACAATGAACCATTTTAACGGAAAAAAGAAGGCGGAATCAGAGACGGCATGACAGGATAGCGAAATGGAAAGGGTAAGGTATGGACAAGGCATTTATAAATCCACTGATAGAGTTGGCAGAATATGAGGAGCTAAACAGAGATTTGAACTGTGGGAAGGGGCCTGTTCAAGTCTGTGGGTGTGTAGATTCTCAAAAAGTTCATCTCATGTGTGAGGCAGGAGAGACTCTTTCGTGGAAGCTGGTAGTAACGTATGATGATTCCAGGGCGAAGGAAATGTATGAGGATTTTCGCTGTTTTACAGATCAGGTGTGGCTATATCCGGCCAAGGACTTATTGTTTTATAATGCGGATATCCATGGGAATCTGATGACCAGGCAGAGGATGCAGGTCATCCGTCATCTGATTGAGGACAGTGGGGGTGTGGTGGTGACCACCATAGATGGTCTGATGGATCACCTGCCTCCTCTTTCTATGTTAAAATCTCAGATCATCCAGGTAAAGCAGGGAGAAGCCATCAATATTGAAGAATGGAAAAAGAAATTAGTGGCTTTGGGGTATGAGCGCATGGCCCAGGTAGACGGTATGGGGCAGTTTTCCATCCGCGGCGGTATTATTGACATTTTCCCTCTGACAGAAGAGCTGCCAATTAGGATTGAACTGTGGGATGACGAGGTGGATTCGATCCGCAGCTTTGATTTGGAAAGCCAAAGGTCTGTGGAGCAGCTTTCTCAGGCAATCCTGTATCCGGCGACAGAGATGGCGTTTACCAGCAGTCAGATACAGGATGGGACCCAAAGGCTGGAGAAGGCTGCGGCTGTATATGAAAAGACTTTGCGGGAACAGAGGAAGACGGAGGAAGCCCATCGGATTTCTACGATTATAAAAGAGCTGAAGGAAAATTTACAAGCAGGGATAGGAGCTGCCAGACTGGATAGTTATTTGGCCTTTTTTTGTGACGAGGCAGTATCCTTTCAGCAATATTTTCCTGAAAAGTCTACGGCAGTTTTTCTTGAGGAGCCTGCCAGACTGAAGGAAAAAGGGGAAACGGTAGAACTGGAATTTCGGGAGAGTATGATTCATCGTCTGGAGAAAGGCTATCTTTTGCCAGAGCAGACTTCTCTTTTGTATTCCACAAAAGAAACATTATCGTGGCTTCAGACTCCTTATACAGTCCTTTTAAATGGTTTGGGGCAGAAAGGTTACTGCCTCCAGACCAGAAATGTAAATTCTTATCAGAGTAGTTTTGAAATTCTGATTAAGGATTTACAGCGTTGGAAGAAGGAAAAATATCGTGTCATTTTGCTGTCAGGATCCTATACCAGAGCTTCTCGTCTTGCCGGTGATTTGAGGGAATATGGGTTAAGTGCATTTTATACTGTAGACAAAGAACGTCAGGTCCAGCCAGGAGAAATTCTGGTGACCTATGGAAATCTTCATAGAGGTTTTGAGTATCCTCAGATTAAGTATGTGGTTATCACAGAAGGGGATATGTTTGGCGTTAAAAGACAGAAAAGGAAAAGAAAGAAAACCTCTTATGAGGGGAAAAAGATTCAAAGTTTTTCGGAACTGTCCGTGGGGGATTATGTGGTCCATGAGGACCATGGGCTGGGCATCTTCCGGGGAATTGAGAAAATAGAACAGGATAAGGTAGTCAAAGACTATTTAAAAATTGAATATGCAGATGGAGGAAATCTATATGTGCCTGCCACCCGCCTGGACGGGGTCCAGAAATACGCAGGGGCGGATTCCAAGGCGCCAAAACTGAATCGGCTGGGCGGAGAACAATGGAAGAAAACAAAAGCCAGGGTGAGAGGGGAGGTAAAGGCTATTGCCAGAGAGCTGGTGGAACTGTACGCTGCAAGACAAGGAGCAAACGGATTTCAGTACAGCGAGGATACGGTTTGGCAACGGGAATTTGAGGAGCTATTTCCACATGAGGAGACGGAAGATCAGCTGGAGGCTATTGAGGCAACGAAAAAGGATATGGAAAGCCGAAGAATAATGGATCGCTTGGTCTGTGGAGACGTAGGATATGGAAAGACGGAGATTGCTCTTCGGGCAGCATTTAAAGCGATTCAGGATGGGAAACAGGTAGTATACTTAGTGCCTACTACCATCTTGGCCCAACAACATTACAATACGTTTATTCAAAGAATGAAGGAGTTTCCGGTTCGAGTAGACTTACTATCCAGATTCCGTTCACCGGCTCAGGTGAAAAAGACTCTGGAAGATTTGAAACGGGGACTTGTAGATGTGGTAATCGGTACTCATCGAGTATTATCTAAGGATGTTCAGTTTAAGAGCCTGGGACTTTTAATTATTGATGAAGAACAGAGATTTGGAGTCACTCATAAAGAGAAGATTAAGCAACTGAAGGAAAATATTGATGTGCTGACTCTGACAGCCACGCCGATTCCCAGGACTCTTCACATGAGCCTGGCAGGGATACGGGACATGAGCGTTTTGGAGGAGCCGCCGGTAGACAGAGTGCCGATTCAGACCTATGTGATGGAATATAATGATGAAATGGTTCGGGAAGCCATAAACCGGGAGCTGGCTAGAAATGGACAGGTATATTATGTATATAATCGGGTGCAGAATATTGAAGAGGTTGCAGATCATGTGGCTAGTCTGGTTAAAAATGCTACGGTAGTGTTTGCCCATGGACAGATGCGAGAGCGGCAGTTGGAACAGATTATGCTGGATTTTGTCAATGGAGAAATTGACGTGCTGGTGTCAACGACTATCATAGAGACGGGGCTGGACATTCCCAATGCCAACACCATTATTATCCATGATGCAGACCATATGGGTTTGTCCCAGCTTTATCAGCTTCGCGGACGAGTCGGCCGTTCCAGCCGGACCTCTTATGCATTTTTGATGTATCGAAGAGACAAGATGTTAAAGGAAGAGGCGCAAAAGCGGCTGGAGGCGATTCGGGAGTTTACGGAATTAGGCTCAGGAATCAAAATTGCTATGAGGGATTTAGAGATTCGTGGAGCAGGAAATGTATTGGGGGCAGAACAGCATGGACACATGGAGGCTGTGGGATATGATTTGTACTGTAAGCTTTTAAATCAGGCGGTTCTGGCATTGCGGGGGAAACGGACAGAAGAAGAGGAGTTTGAGACTGTAGTGGAGTGTGATATTGACGCCTATATTCCATCCTCTTATATTAAGAATGAATATCAGAAATTGGATGTATACAAAAGAATTTCTGCGATTGAGAGTGAAGACGAGTATATGGATATGCAGGATGAGCTGATAGACCGTTTTGGAGATCTTCCAAGAGCTGTGGAGAATCTTTTGAAAATAGCATCTTTAAAGGCGCTGGCGCACCAGGCATATGTGACAGAGGTTATAATTAATCAGCAGGAAGTGCGGATTGAAATGTTTCCAAAAGCGAAATTAAAGGCGGAGATGATTCCAGAGCTGGTGTCCTCATATCAGGGAAGCCTTAAAGTGCAGATGGGGGAAACTCCGGGCTTTTTCTACCAGGAACGAGGTAAAAAGAATCAGGATTGCAATTCCATGGTGGAAAAAGCCGGAGAGATCTTAAAAAGTCTATGCCAGATAGCGGCTCAGTGATTTTTGAATCCGCTTTCCGATGAAAACGGCCAGAATGGTTATGACAATGTCCTTGGGAATGAATGCTACAAAAGAGTAGACGAGGATCGCTTTCAAGGACATATCATTTGCAAGGAATGACCACTGAAGTGCTCCGGTAAATTCCACAACCATGAGACCCGCCACAGCCAGAACAACACATAAAAGCAGATTGATTTTTGGATTGGCTGTTTTTGGACGGATTCCGCATAGAACAGCCATAACAGGCCAGCCTAATATGTAACCGCCGGTCATGCCGGTTAATACATGGACTCCACCCTGGAAATTGGAGAAGATCGGAAGCCCCACAGCACCTAAGAGAATATAGGCAATGGTGGCCGATAATCCTAACTTCCAGCCCAGAACTATGCCTGTCAAAGCAATTCCGAATACCTGGATGGTGATAGGCACGCCTGTGGGCATGGGAATGGAAATCTGAGAGATCACAGCCAGAACAGCGGCAAACATGCCTGTCAAAACCAGGTTGTAGGTAGAAAACAGGGAAGTTTTTGTCGTCATAAAAAACCTTCTTTCTTTATTAGTTATTGTGAATTGTAATTTTAGCCCAATATATCATAGCAAAACTAAAATGTCAACTAATAAAACATATTAAGTTTACAATTATCTGGCTTTTAAAAATGGGTATAAATTCTTCGATTTGGCAGATACTACATCCAGAAACGGACAGTACAGCAAATGGAGGAATGTTTTTATGAAAGCTACGGGCATTGTGAGAAGAATTGATGATCTGGGAAGAGTAGTAATTCCCAAAGAGATACGTAGAACACTTCGGCTTCGTGAGGGAACGCCGCTGGAAATATTTACTGACAGAGAGGGAGAGATTATCCTTAAAAAGTATTCTCCTATGGTAGAACTGACTGCCTTCGCAGCACAGTATGCAGAAGCTATGGCTCAGTCTACAGGTCTTATGGTCTGTATCACAGACAGGGATCAGGTGATTGCTGTAGCTGGCGGGCCTAAAAAGGAGCTTCTCCAGAAGACCATCAGCAAACAGTTGGAACATGCCATTGGGGAGAGAGAAGTGATTCTGGCTGTGAAAGACGAGAAGTCATTTATCTCTCTGACTTCAGAGGAGATGGAGGGAATCACAGCACAGGTGGTGGCCCCTATTATCTGCGAGGGGGACGCCATCGGAAGTGTGGCCCTGCTTAGCAGAGAGCCTCGGGCAAAGATGGGAGACATGGAAACCAAACTTGTCATGACTGCGGCCGGTTTTTTGGGTCGTCAGATGGAAGGGTGAAAAAGTATATTAACCAGAAGGAGCGCATTAGAGTGGCTGCAGAATGTATCCAGTCACTCTAATGCGTTTTTATTGGTACATTTCGTGGAATTGAGGGGTTGTGTTCTCAATGGACATCTTATATAATGAAATTAAATTACAAGGAAAGATAAAAACATATGACAACCTTTATAAAATCTGTTTATGCTGGATTTATGATAGGCGTCGGCGGCTGCGTCTATCTGTCTGTTGACAATAAAATAGTCGGTTCCCTGCTGTTTTCTTTTGGACTTTTGACCATTGTTGTGCAGGGGTTCTCTCTGTATACAGGGAAGATTGGGTTTGTATCAAATGTAAAAGAGCTTATGACCATGCCAATCATTATTTTGGGAAACTTTACAGGAACCTTCCTAATGGCGATGTTTTGTAAAGTTGGCGGCTTGGGGATCTCCACAGAGGCTTTATGCACAAAAAAATTAGGCTGCCCGTTATGGAGCTTTTTTGCCTTGTCGGTCCTTTGCGGGATCATGATGTATTTGGCTATTGACAATTATAGAAAGACAAAAAACGTGATTTTTATCATAGCTCCGGTTATGATTTTTATTCTGTCAGGGTTTGAACACTCCATAGCTAATCTGTTCTATTTTTCTGTGGCAGGAATGTGGAATGGAAAGACCATTCTATGGCTTTTGGTCAATATCTTGGGGAATGGGATCGGAGCTTGGGTATATGGCTGGGGGAAGGAAAATTTGGACTTAAATTAAGCGGCGTATCATGCAAATGGCAGAGGCAGCATGATAGAAAGAAATCGCATTGGAAGAAGTTCTTGTATTTGTCCCTGTTTTGTACTAAACTGATAAACAGGAGTATATTTGTTAGGAGGAAACTAGCTATGGCATGGCATGACGAAGCGGTATTTTATCACATTTATCCATTGGGGCTTACAGGTGCGCCAAAACAGAATTCCTATGAGGAACCAGTCCATCGTTTAAACACACTGATTCCGTGGATTTCTCATATCAGGGAGATTGGATGCAATGCACTTTATATCGGCCCTCTTTTTGAATCTGTGGGACACGGATATGAGACAACAGATTATAAGAAGCTGGACTGCCGCTTGGGGGATAACAAAGATCTGACAAACTTTGTGGCAGAGTGTCACAGACAGGGAATCCGCGTAATTTTAGACGGAGTGTTTAACCATACAGGACGAGATTTTTTTGCTTTTCAGGATATCAAAAAGAACAGGGAAAATTCCCCTTATAAAGACTGGTACTGTAATGTAAATTTCTGGGGAAATAATGAGTATAATGATGGCTTTTCCTACCAAAACTGGGGCGGATATGACCTTTTGATTAAGCTGAATCAGCATAATCCGGCGGTTCAGAATTATATTTGTGATGTGATTCGCTTTTGGGTAAAAGAGTTTGATATTGACGGAATCCGTCTGGATGCCGCGGATGTGATGGAGTTTGACTATATGCGGGCGCTTCGGCAAGTGGCAGAGGAGGTAAAGTCAGATTTTTGGCTTATGGGCGAGGTGATTCATGGCGATTATACTCGCTGGGTCAATGAAAACACCCTTCACTCTGTGACTAATTACCATTTGCACAAAGCTCTTTATTCTGGTCACAATGACCATAACTTTTTTGAGATTGCCCACACGGTGAAACGGCTTTATGAAATGGGGGGCAATCGTCCTGACGGTTTAAAACTTTATAATTTTGTGGACAACCATGATGTAGAGAGAATTTACACAAAGCTTACCAACAAGGCCCATTTTGCTCCTGTGCATATTTTGCTGTATACACTTCCAGGCGTGCCTTCTATTTATTATGGCTCAGAATTTGGAATTGAGGGGAGAAAGGAGCGTTATTCTGATGACTCACTGCGCCCTGCCCTTCAGCTATCGGATTTTTCCGATGCACAAAAGGCTAATCCGTGTACCCGCCTAGTTGCCGCATTGGGGAAAATTCGTCAGGCTCACAAAGCTCTCTCCTATGGAGATTACCAGGAGCTGCTTTTGATGAACAGGCAGTACGCCTTCTCCAGAAGCAACGGCAAAGAGACAGTTGTAATTACGGTTAATAACGATGACAGCGACTATGTTATGACCATTCCGGCAGGGCCATATCCCGCCTACGTGGGAGCTCTGTCAGGCCAGAGAGTGGATGCGGTTGACGGCAGGATTGTGGTTAATGTAAAGGCTAATGCAGGAGAGATATGGGTGCCTGTAACAGATGGGGAAGCGTTAAAGGCTGGCGAAATGGAAGCAGCAGAAGAGAAAACGATTAAAGAAAAACAAACAGAACAACCTGTACCGCAGGCAGAAGCCGCGGCGACAGACGAAGAGACGGCAGAGTCTGAGAATACGACGGATTCCTATGAACACGTAAAAGAACTCAGGGAAGAAACGGTGTTCCATGAGAAGAATACGGAATCAGACGAAGAGACACAAGCCTTTGAGAGAGGAAAGATTGCCGGACTGCAGGAGGCGATTCTTGCCATGATGGAGAAAAACGGACCGGTTACAGACCAAATGCGGCGTGATGTAATGGAAAATGTGTACCACGATTCCCTTATTAATTGGGTAAAAAGCTTCCGTTAAATTATTTCCGCGCCTCAAAAATCTACCAAAGGAGAAACAACTTCATGTATACATTTCAAGATCTGAAGGAAATCATTGCAAAGCTCCGCTCCCAGGAGGGATGTCCATGGGACAGAGAGCAGACGTTTGAAAGTCTGAAAAAATGTTTGGCAGACGAGACTCAGGAAGTCTTTGAGGCAATCGACCAGAATGATATGGAAAATCTGTGCGAAGAGCTGGGAGACGTGCTTATGCTGGTGTTGTTAAACAGCCAGATTGCAGACGAAAAAGGTGCATTTACGATTGAACAGGTCATAGACGGCGTGTCTGAAAAGATGATTCGCAGACACCCGCATGTATTTGGAGATGCTCAGGTCAACTCTACAAAAGAAGGGCTGGATCTCTGGAACCAGATTAAAGCACAGGAAAAAGCGGAGAAAAGACGGAAATGCCTTGACAAAAGCCAGTAAAGAAGCTATAAATGATAAAGTATCGCCGCAGAAGGAAGTAGAAAGAGGAATGCGGCAGGCTTTAAGACTCATAATAGGAGGAAGAGATCAATGAACAAGACAGAATTAATCGCAGCAGTAGCTGAAAAAGCCGAAATATCTAAAAAAGATGCAGAGAAAGCTATTAAAGCGTTCACTGATGTAGTATCTGAAGAACTGGTGAAAGGTGAGAAGATTCAGTTAGTTGGATTTGGCACATTTGAAGTAGCTGACAGACCAGCTAGAATGGGAAGAAATCCTAAGACTAAAGAGTCTATGCCGATTCCTGCATCCAAAGCGCCTAAGTTTAAAGCAGGTAAGGCATTAAAAGATATGGTGAATGAATAAGTCATGAGACTGGATAAATTTTTAAAGGTTTCCAGGCTGATTAAGCGCAGGACAGTGGCCAACGAGGCATGCGATGCAGGACGTGTGCTGGTGAATGAAAAGCCGGCAAAGGCGTCGCTGAATGTGAAAGTTGGCGATATGATTGAAATACAATTTGGAACCAGCTCTGTAAAGGTAGAGGTCCTGGGAGTGCAGGAAACTGTGAAAAAAGAAGAGGCAAAAGAACTTTATCGTTATCTGTAAAACAGACAGACATAAAAGAGGAAACCTCTTAATATACTTAAATCATAGTTTGAGTATATTAGGAGGTTTTTGTTATGGAAGAAAAGACAGGCATGGGCTCTCATAAACTGTTGTTCCAAAACCGCCAGGGCGGCAGTCTTACCGGAATCCGAGATGTGCTATCTTTTGATGAGAACCAGGTAATTCTGGATACAGACATGGGACTTCTTACTATAAAAGGTAAGGACCTGCATATTAGCCGTCTGACCTTGGAAAAGGGAGAGGTAGATATGGGGGGAACTGTAGACAGCCTTGTTTATTCCTCCAACGAATCTTATCGGAAATCAGGGGAATCCTTTCTCAGCCGTTTGTTTAAATAGGAGGAAGCATGAGTGAAGCGATTCAGTATGAGGTGCATTTGGCGATTTTAAGCATAGGCACCGGCGTGGGACTCATGGTTCTCTACGATTTTTTTCGCATCCTTCGGATGTTTGTAAAACATAATACGTTTTGGACAGGGGTTGAGGATTTTGGATATTGGATCTACTGTGCTGTGGTTACGTTTGATCTTCTGTATAAACAAAATGATGGGAGTCTGCGGGCTTATGCAATCGTCGGAACTCTGGCAGGGATGGCGGTTTACCAGTATCTGGTAAGTCAAAGAGTATTAAAGTACTTGAAAAAGGGGCAGGAATATTTTAAAATGAAATTTAAAAGACGCAGGCAGAAAGCAAATCAGGTGAAAAGATGAAAGACGCTAGAAAGTCCAAAAGAAAAAGAAGAGAGCATTTAGGAAACCGTTTGGCATTGCTGGGCGTCACGTTTGTGGTGGGCAGTATGGCTTTTGTCGTGAATATGCGGAGCTCCTCTTTAAAAGAAAAGGACTTAGAATATCAGGCGAGAGAAGAGAGCTTGAGAAAACAAGTGGATGAGGAGAAGCAGAGAGCAGCCAGACTGGAGGAACAGAGAGTTTATGTTCAGACAAAACAATATATAGAAAAGGTTGCCAAGGAAAAACTGGGATTAGTTAATCCAGATGAAATTCTATTAAAACCGACTGAATAAGAAGGAAGCTTGTCGAATAATTTTTGAGACAAGCTCTGTGATTCTGACAAATATTTCCCTTTTGACAATGTATAATGGATGTGGACCTTTATGCAAAGTCGGGAGGGATTTTTGTGTTTGAGCGGAAATTTGTTCAAAAAGATATGGCCAACATCCATATATATACGGCAAGAAAATTAAGCGATATGGCTGGTTCCCTGGAAGAGCTGGCCAAAACTTTTGATGAAGGAATGGCAACAGGGAGAAATTTAAGCAGAGAGGATGGACTGGCGGCGCTTCAAATGGCGGGAGCCATGGTATGTGGAGATTGCAACCGGTGTAATCTGTATTCAGACAGTGAGAAGGAAGAGAGCTATTATCTTTACTATCTTCTCAGGGCATTTGAGCAGAAGGGAAACATAGACTATGAAGATATGCCCAGACTGTTTCGGGAGACCTGCAGGCGACAAGAAGACTATGTGGGGCAGTTAAACCGGAATCTTGGGAGAGCCACAATGAATTTATCCTGGAAGAACCGATTTTTAGAAAGCCGAGATGCGGTTATCTCGCAGTTCAGAGAATTATCGGTGATCTTGCAAGAGTTTTCACAGCAGATGGAACAGGCGGCAGATTTGACACCCTTGCGGGAGCGGGCAGTCAGAAGAGCATTTGCAAAACATCATATGGTGATTGAACATATGCTGATTCTGGAGTATGATAATAATCAAAAGGAAGCATTCCTTACAGTCCGCACAAATCATGGACGCTGTATCATGGCTAAGGATGCGGCTCAGATTTTGGGACAAGCTATGGGGAATGAATCCTGGGTGGTGGCCAGAAACTCAAAAAATATTGTGACCAGACAGGCGGCAACAATTCGATTTCTGATGGAGGGCTCTTATCAGGTTCTTTATGGTGTGGCAAGGGTTCCAAAAGACGGAGAAGCAGTCTCAGGAGACAATTATACATTTTGCCAAATTCCTCCGGGACAGGTGGTAATGAGTCTGTCAGACGGCATGGGAACCGGAGAAAGGGCAGGGAAAGAAAGCCAGAGAGTTGTGGAACTGACAGAGCAGCTTTTGGCTGCAGGATATATGCCAAAATCAGCATTAAAGCTTGTGAACACGGTTCTCTTGCTTGCAGGGGAGGAGCAGCATCCGGCTACGATTGATTTATGTTGTATTGATTTATATACGGGTGTTTTAGAGGCTATGAAATTAGGGGCCGTCTCCACATTTTTGATTGGAAGTGAAGGAGTCGAGCTTCTTCAGGCATGTGATGCACCGGCAGGCATGTTTCTCCAGGTGGAACCAATGCTTTTGTCCAGGAAATTATGGGAAGAAGACAGGATTGTAATGGTCAGCGACGGCGTGCTGGACGCCTTGCCGGGGGAAGATAAGGAACAAATTATGGTGGAATATCTGGAAGGGATAGTAAAGAGAAATCCTCAGAATATGGCAGAGGAGATTTTGGAGTTTGCAGAAGGAATATCTGAAGAAGTACGGGACGATATGACTGTGCTGGTGGCCGGAATCTGGAAAAAGCAGTCTGTCTGAAATTGTTTGAGGCTTACGGGTGATGCTATGCGAAAAAAGGTGGAAACATTCATTAAAGAACATAAGATGATTGAGCCAGAGGATAAAGTGATTGTGGCAGTGTCAGGCGGAGCAGATTCCGTCTGCCTGTTACATTTGCTGGCAGAGATGAGAGCCAGCTTGAATATGAGATTGAGAGTTGTTCATGTGCATCACGGCCTTCGTGGCGCAGAAGCAGACAGGGATGCTGCATTTGTAGAGAATATGGCTGAAAAAATGGGGATTTTTTGTCAGGTTCTCCGCAGAAATGTGGCAGAGTATGCGGATTTACATGGAATGTCTGTGGAAGAAGCGGGAAGGGCGGTCCGGTATCAGATTCTGGAGGATGAGGCGGCTAAATGGGGCAACGCAAAAATCGCCGTGGCACATCACAGAGAGGACCAGGCGGAAACCATCCTGCACCATCTGTTCCGTGGAAGCGGCATCAAAGGCATGAGTGGTATGGCGGCTGTAAGAGGGGCGGTAATTCGGCCTCTTTTGTGCGTGGGACGAAAGGAGATTTTGGAGTATTTGGAAGAAAAAGGTATCGGCCACTGTGAAGACTCCACCAATGACCTGAGCGACTATACAAGAAACCGGCTTCGACGCCATTTGATTCCTCAAATTTGTGGAGAAATCAATGCAGGAGCGGTTTTGCATATTGTCCGCACTGGAGAGCTCCTAAGCCAGGCAGATGAATATTTTGAAGAAAAAGCAGATGAAATCTGGCGTGGAGAGGGAAAAGAGACCGAAAGAGGCTGTGGAATCGCGATCAAGGTTTTAAACAGTTATCCTGAGATTTTAAGACGATATTTGATTCGAAAGATGATGAATTTGTGCACTGGCACCATGAAGGATATCGGGTTTTCCAACATTGACCATGTCAGTAAGATTATCCAAAAGGGAACCGGAAAAAGTGTAAGCCTTCCCTATGGACTTGAGGCCAAAACCGATTATGACATGCTGTGGATTGTCAAAGCAGAGACAGAAAGCTTTCGGATTCAGAAAATAAATGATATAAAATCTTTTACATTTCGTCATTTTCCCTGTAAAAAACCTGAAGAAATTCCAGAAAATCGGTATACGAAATGGTTTGATTATGATAAAATAAAAGGTATGTTATCTGTTAGGACCAGACAAACCGGCGATTACATCACATTGAAAGACGGAAAACGGAAAACTGTGAAAGCATATATGATTGATGAGAAGATTCCCAGACAGGAGCGGGACCATATTCTGCTTATCGCAGAGGAGCATCATATTTTGTGGATTGTCGGATACAGAATAAGTGAATACTATAAAATAACAGAGGACACAAGGCAGATTTTACAAGTACAGGCAGATGGAGGAGAAGGAAATGGAGGACAAGATTCGGATTCTGATTCCAGAAGACCAGGTGAATAAGAGAATCAGCGAGGTGGCAGATCAGATTAATGAGGACTATGCAGGAAAATCGGTTCATTTAATTTGTATTTTAAAAGGAGCAGTATTTTTTGCCTGCGAATTGGCGAAACGTTTGACAGTTCCTGTATCTTTAGACTTTATGTCTGTATCCAGCTATGGATCTGGGACACAGTCCAGCGGCGTAGTGCGTATCATAAAAGATTTGGATGAGCCTTTGGAGGGAAAAGAGGTCCTGATTGTGGAAGACATTATTGATTCAGGGCGGACTTTGGCTTATTTGATCGAAATTTTGAGTAAGAGAGGTCCCAAAAGCATCTGTCTGTGCACACTCTTAGATAAGCCAGAGCGAAGAGTAAAGAAACAGGTAACAGTAAAGTATACCTGTTTTACGATTCCAGACGAATTTGTTGTGGGATATGGCCTGGATTATGACCAGAAGTACAGGAATCTGCCATATATTGGAGTAGTAGAACAGTAAGGAGGCAGTTTAAAGTTGAGACAAAGACAGTCGATGAATGGACTGGGACTGGTTTTAGTGGCCCTGCTTGTGCTTTTTGTGGCCAATAGTTTGACCAGACAGAGGACTCCGGAGGACCTGACCCAGCAGGCATATATGCAGGAGATCATTGAAGGCGATATTGAGAAGGCCACGATTCACCAGAACAAGGAGACGCCTACAGGAGAAGTCATTTTGACTATGAAGGACCAAAGCCAGAAGCGGGTGTATGTGTCGGATGTTCAGGCAGAGAGAACGTATCTGTTGGAGAATCATATTCCTGTGCTTGTTGAGGATGTACCCCATGAGAATTATATTCTGACCTTGGTACTTCCGGTGGTTTTATCCGGCGTGGTGCTGGTGGTGGTATTTATGATGATGAATGCCAGGGCCGCGAGCGGCGGAGCCAATGCACGAATGATGAACTTTGGTAAAAGCAGAGCGAAGCTGAGCAGAGACGCCAATAAATTTAACTTCAAAAAAGTAGCAGGGCTCCAGGAAGAGAAGGAAGACTTAGAGGAGCTGGTAGATTTTTTAAGAAGTCCACAAAAATATACGTCTGTAGGTGCAAGGATTCCGAAAGGAGTTTTGCTGGTAGGTTCTCCGGGAACTGGTAAAACTTTGCTTGCAAAAGCTGTGGCGGGAGAATCGGGAGTACCGTTTTTTAGTATTTCCGGTTCAGATTTTGTAGAAATGTTTGTAGGTGTAGGTGCTTCAAGAGTCAGGGACTTGTTTGAGGAAGCCAAGAAGAATGCGCCTTGTATTGTGTTCATTGACGAGATCGACGCAGTTGCCAGACAGAGGGGGACTGGTCTTGGCGGCGGACATGATGAGAGAGAACAGACTTTAAACCAGCTTTTGGTGGAAATGGATGGGTTTGGCATAAATGAGGGAATTATCGTTCTGGCGGCTACAAACAGGGTTGATATTCTGGACCCTGCGATCTTGCGTCCGGGCAGATTTGACAGAAAGATTGTGGTGGGAAAACCAGATGTAAAGGGCAGGGAAGAGATTTTAAAAGTGCATGCCCAGGATAAGCCGTTAGGAGACGATGTAGATCTGGGGCGGGTGGCCAGAACTACAGCCGGATTTACGGGAGCCGATTTGGAGAGTCTTCTGAATGAAGCTGCAATTCTGACTGCAAAAGAAGGACGGAAATTTGTAACCCAAAAGGATATTGACCGTTCTTTCATCAAGGTAGGAATTGGAGCCGAGAAGAAGAGCAGGGTAATTTCTGAGAAGGAAAAAAGGATTACGGCTTATCACGAGACAGGGCATGCGATTTTGTTCCATCTTCTGCCAGAGGTGGGGCCGGTTCATACGATTTCAATTATTCCTACTGGAATGGGAGCCGCTGGCTATACGATGCCGTTGCCAGAAAAGGATGAGATGTTTAACACAAAGGGAAAGATGCTCCAAAATATTATGGTATCTTTAGGCGGACGAATCGCGGAAGAAATTGTATTTGACGATATTACCACAGGAGCCTCCCAGGATATTAAGCAGGCTACAGCTATCGCCAGGTCGATGGTTGTAAAGTATGGAATGTCTGAGAAGGTGGGAATGATTAATTACGAAACCGAAGGAGACGAAGTTTTCATAGGAAGAGATTTAGGCCATACCAAGAATTATGGCGAAGATGTAGCGGCTTTGATTGACAGCGAAGTGAAGAGGATCATAGATGAATCCTATGAAAAGGCCAGAGAAATGATTAAAGAGCATATGGAGGTGCTTCATAAATGCGCTGACATTTTGATGGAGAGAGAGAAGATAGGACAGGAAGAGTTCGAACATCTGTTTTTGTAAATGTGCAAATTATATAAAAAATTGGGAGCGATTTTGTGAAGTTTGTGAACAGTGAATCTTTTCAAAAGAATGGACTTATGGTATTATAATAGACGTAACCCCCCAATACATTATATAGTTTTTGCTACACCCCATAAGAAACGAAATACCTTCTCCTAAAAGAGCCAGCTACCCCGCTGGCTCTTTTACTTTTCAGATAGGTGATTGCGTGTTGGATGTTTTGCACAAAAAAGCAAGATGATTTTTGTGAATTTCATGCAAAAGAGCTCTTTTCTTTTTTTGTGCTTCATGGTATTATAATAGATGTAACCCCCCAATACATTATATAGTTTTTGTTACACCCCATAAGAAACGAAATACCTTCTCCTAAAAAAGCCAGCTACCCCGCTGGCTTTTTTAATTTAATACTATATTTTGGGTTGTATATTTAGCTGGAATCATTTAAAATAAATGAGAATGACAGAGCTTGAAAAGAGGTAGATGTATGGAACCAGAAAATATAGGACAAATCAATAGAAGGGCGTTGTTCTGCGATGAAAACGGGGATTTTCGCATTCCTCCAGAGCCGGAACAAAACGACCAGGTAAAGATTAAGTTCCGGACCGGAAAGAATGATGTGGATGCCGTCTTCTATATACAAGAAGGCGGGGAGAGGAAGGTATCCTTAAAGAAAATAGAATCAGATAAACGGTTTGATTATTATGAATGTCTGATTACTGTGTCTGCTGAACCTATCCGTTACTGGTTCCATATTGAAAAAGGAGAAGATTCTTGCTACTATCACCGCCTGGGAGCTGTAGAAGAGATAGAGCCTTCCTTTGCATTTCAGATTACACCTGGATTTCACACACCAGACTGGGCAAAAGGGGCAGTGATGTACCAGATTTTTGTAGACAGATTTTACAATGGCGATACCACTAATGATGTGCAGGATTGTGAGTATATTTATATCGGACGTCCGGTGCGCCACATTCAGGAGTGGTCCAGATATCCGTCAGTTATGGATGTGGGACATTTCTATGGCGGGGATTTGCAAGGCGTTTGGGACAAGCTTGATTATCTTCAGGAGCTGGGAGTGGAAGTACTTTATTTTAATCCGCTCTTTGTGTCTCCGTCAAATCATAAGTATGATACTCAGGATTATGACCACATTGATCCTCATTATGGAAAGATTGTAAAAGACGGCGGCGAACTGGTAGAGGAGCCGGCAAAGAATAATGATCAGGCTACGAAATACATGATACGTTCCTGTGATCCTGCTAATCTAAAGGCCAGCGATGAATTTTTTGAATGTTTTTTGAAAGAGGTACACCGCCGAGGGATGCGGGTGATTATAGACGGAGTATTTAACCACTGCGGCTCTTTTAATAAATGGCTGGATCGGGAGCAGATTTATAAACGAAGCGGACTTTATGATGAGGGCGCATATTGCTCGAAAAAGAGTCCTTACCATTCCTTCTTTAAATTTCAGGAAGAGTCTGAGTGGCCGAATAATGAAAGCTATGACGGATGGTGGGGGCACAAGACGCTGCCTAAACTGAACTTTGAAGGATCGGAAGAGCTGTGGAATTATATTATGGGGATTGCACGTAAATGGGTGTCCCCGCCTTATGAAGTAGATGGGTGGCGGCTGGATGTAGCGGCCGACTTAGGAAATAGCAGTGAATGCAACCACAGATTCTGGAAGGAATTTCGGAAAACTGTGAAAGGGGCAAATCCGGATGCTTTGATTTTGGCAGAGCATTATGGAGATCCTTCCTCATGGCTCCAAGGCGATGAGTGGGATACCATTATGAATTATGACGCGTTTATGGAACCACTCACCTGGTTTTTGACGGGAATGGAAAAGCACAGCGATGAGTATAACGAAACGCTGCTGGGAGATGGAGTTCTTTTTTTCCGTTCTATGTTCCGGCATATGAGTAAGATGCATACGACATCTGTAATGACTTCTATGAATGAATTGTCCAATCATGATCATTCCAGATTTATGACCAGAACAAAGCGGAAAGAGGGACGAATCAACACATTAGGCGCAGAGGCGGCGAATGAGGGGATTCATCCAGAAGTTTTCAGAGAAGCGGTTCTGGTACAGATGACCTGGCCAGGAGCACCTACCATTTATTATGGAGATGAGGCAGGGGTTTGCGGGTGGACAGATCCAGACAATCGGCGGACGTATCCCTGGGGGTATGAGGATAAGGAACTGATAGCATTTCATCAAGCGATGATTCAGATCCATAAGCAGAATCCAGCATTGCGAAGAGGCTCCCTAAAACAGCTTTTGGCTGGAGAACAGCTCATTGCATACGGTCGTTTTTGCAAAGGAAATTATTGTGTTGTGGCTGTGAATAATGGAGAAAGTTCTCGGGAGATAGAGATTCCGGTATGGGAGATTGGAGTTGAAGATCACATAAAAATGACCAGGGTAATGCTGACCACCTCAAATGGATATCATACAGAGAGAGCAGCTGTTCTGGTGGAGAACGGGAATATGATGCTTACTCTGGAGAGACACAGCGGCATAGTGCTGATTTGTGATCAGGATTCAGATTGAGTAAAAAATAAAGGGGAGGGTACAGATGAAAGATACCGCATTAGTAATTATGGCAGCAGGAATTGGAAGTCGGTTTGGGGGAGGAATTAAGCAATTAGAACCAGTGGGACCCGGTGGAGAGATTATCATGGACTATTCCATTTATGATGCTCTTCAGGCAGGGTTTAATAAGGTGGTTTTCATTATCCGCAGAGATTTGGAAAAGGACTTTAAAGAGGTTATCGGAAATCGAATTGAGAAGATAGCGAAGGTGGAATATGCCTTTCAGGAGCTGAATCATGTTCCAGATGGATTTGTAAAGCCGGCTGACAGAACAAAACCATGGGGGACTGGACAGGCCGTGTTAAGCGCCAAGGAGGTGGTAAAGGAACCATTTTTGGTGATTAATGCAGACGATTATTATGGGAAGGAAGCATTTCGTAAGATTCATGACTATATGATTGATGAGATGGACGAAGACTCTCCGGTTTACGATTTATGTATGGGCGGCTTTCTTTTGACGAATACCTTAAGCGCAAACGGCGGGGTAACCAGAGGGGTTTGTCAGGTTGACGACAGCGGTTTTCTGAAAAAGGTGACGGAAACTTATGAAATTCAAAAAATAGACAGCAAGATCTTAGCCAAAGATGAAAAGGGAAGCTCTGTAGCTATAGATTCTGCAAGCCATGTTTCTATGAATATGTGGGGCTTGCCGGCATCTTTTATCAGTGAGCTTGAGCGAGGTTTTCCTGAATTTTTGGCTGGTATAGAAGAAGGGGATATCAAATCAGAATACCTTCTTCCAAAGATTATTGACCGTCTTGTGGCGGAAGGGAAAGCTAGGGTAAAAGTCCTTAAGACGTCGGATAAATGGTTTGGAGTGACCTACAGAGAGGATAAGGCACAAGTGGTGGATTCCCTGCGTGAGCTGATCGTCAATGGTATTTATCCAGAAAAATTATATGTGTGATTTTATGATAAGCTGTGTTGTTGCTTGAACTTTGGCAGGATACAGCTTTTTTATTTCAAGAACAATCTGGCATGGATAAGTTTCCCATCAGGTTCTGGCAGAATATGATAATTTAGAAGGAGAAAATAAGGAGAATGCTATGGCTAAATATTCTTCTGAGGCTAAAAAAACCGTTCTGCCAGATCAGGACCAAATAAGAAAAGTCGAATATTTTCAAAGTATCTATCCCCAAAATATGAAACTCCTGAGGGGATATGTGGTAGAAGAATGCGATCTCATGGACTATGAAGGCAGCCCTATGTATGATGAGTATCCAGATCAGCAGACCATCCGGCAGATATGCAAAAAAATCTGTGAACGGATTCCGGAGAATGTGTTTTCCAAAGAGGAACCCATTTTGCAGCAACAACAACTAGAAAGACGAAGGCCAGGCCCCAATCATCCGCCAGCCGGCCCACCGCCGTGGAAT
>CAJTUV010000047.1 GCA_910579515.1 uncultured Hungatella sp. | reverse complement strand
AACAGTTGTCTGATTATATTCTTTTTGCAACGCCTAAACCGACAAAGAGGGGAATCTCATGCGCAAGTGGCTTTCAGAATACAGTGCCTCCTCTAACATGTGGAAAGACGGTGGCGGTATGAAAGACGAAAGAAAGTTCAAAGAGGTTATCCACACCATAAAGGGCGCTGAGAAGGACAAAGACAAGTTCCTGAAAGCGTCACGCCTGGAACGCAGAGAACGTAAGCCGATGGAATTTGAAGATTTGGTTATGGTGCTGTTTTTCATTACTGTATGGCTTGCCATGATTCTATTCTTTATCGGTACGAGATAACTTGGTACAAATTATTTCCGATTCTATGATACGATTATTTCAGCGGAGATAGTGCAGTACTCACGACAAGCGGTAAGCCTTAACCGTTTCTCCGCTATACTGATATAAGGCGAATTTACAGAAAGGCAGGTAAAGCATGAAAGAATTACAGATTGAAAACATAAGCGGTGTGGATTGTTACGAGAAGGACGGAACGGCGTATCTGAAACTGGAGAATGTGGCGAGAGGGTTAGGGTTCGTCCAGATGAAGAACGGTGTCGAGTATGTAAAGTGGGAGCGTGTTTCCTCATATTTAGAGGAATTAGGATTTTCCCCAGAAGTGGGGAAAGACAGTTTTATCCCCGAAAACATCTTCTACCGCTTGGCAATGAAAGCCAAGAACGAGACAGCAGAGCGGTTTCAAGCAAAGGTGGCAGACGAGATCATTCCCTCTATCCGTAAGCATGGCGCATACATGACAGCGGACACACTGGAAAAGGCTTTATCTTCCCCCGATTTCCTCATACAGCTTGCCACAAAGCTAAAAGAAGAAAAAGAGCGTAATGCCGCATTATTGGAAGATGTGAGCCGCATGAAACCGAAAGAAGTCTTTGCGGACGCTGTATCAACAAGCAAGGCTTCAATCCTTGTCGGGGAATTGGCGAAAATACTCAAACAGAACGGATACGAAACGGGAGAGAAACGCTTGTTCACACAGTTGAGGGAACAAAAGTACCTTATCAGCAGAAGAGGCACTGACTACAATATGCCAACACAGAAAAGCATGGAGTTAGGCTTGTTCGAGATTAAAGAAACCGCAATCACGCACGCGGACGGACACACCACCGTAAGCAAGACAACAAAGGTCACTGGCAAAGGACAACAGTATTTTATCAACAAATTCCTAGCCAGAGACTAAAAATCCGCATGAACTAAATATTTTCAAACATAGAAACTGTTGGTCGATATTCAGTCAGCAGTTTCTTTTTTAATTTGGTACAAATATCTTCCCAAACAATGGTACAATATACACAACTAAATCAGTGCTCCCTATGAATTGGCATAGGGGAAGGACTAAATGGTGTCATGGATGCGTGTAATGCGCGTCTGTGGCACCTTTTTATTTTTAAGGTGGTGAGACTATGGAATATGATGGAAGTATAAGGATAGGAACTGGAATTGATACAAAGGGATTTGACGAAGACGGGAAAAAGCTGGAAGCAAAGTCCAGAAGGCTTGCAGAAAACATTTCCGATTCTTCTGACGTCAAAATCGAAGTAGACACTTCCGACGCAAAAAAGGAAATTAAAGAAGTTTTTGATGATATTGAAAAAGAAGAAAAACGGATTGAAGAACCTGTAAAAATTTCTGTTGAAAGAGTAACGGAGCAGCGAGGGCAGGAAAATGAAATTTCCACCCCTGAAGAACTAGAATATGAAATTCTTCGTATTGATAAATTCGAAGAAGATACAGAATATATTGAAAGCCTATTAGAAGATCTCATCAACCAAAAAAAGTCACTTGAACAGGTTGGCGCGCAATCTACACCATTATACCAAAGTACTTTAAATGAGATTCAGGAGTTAGAAGAAACGCTTAAATCCCTTAGAGTGGAGCAAGAAAAAAGCGAAGAGTCAACAAAAAGAGTCAGAACTACATTATTAAGTCTTATTTCAGAGACAAAAAATGGATTAAAAGAGCTTTCAGCGCAAGGATTTGGACCAGGAGATCAGGAGTATGACTATGCAGCTAAGAAATTAACCGAATACAATCAGGAGCTTCAAGCTTACACTAAGAGAATTACGGAATCTGTACAGAAAGAAATTTATGGATTGGATTCTATTGAGGGGAAAATTGCAGATGTCAATCAGAAGATATTAGAATTATCGCAAATGGGATTTGGTATAGAGTCTCCAGAAATGCAAGAACAGTTAAAGCTTAGGGCCGAATTGCTTGAAGCTGAAAAAAATATTTATAAAGAAGTAACAAAAACTGATTCTCAAAGACAGGCGGAAGTAGAAAAACAGGAAGCAGCACAGCGCAGGATTGAGGAACAGCAAGAAAGAAATCTTCAAAAAGAAAATGCTAGGATTCAAAAGGAGACAGAGTTACAAGCAAAATTACAAGCAGAAGTAGCTGAAGAACAGCGCCTTGCGCAAATAAGGAAAAATACTGTAGTTTCTAACGACCAGATAATCGCAAAGGTGGAGCGATTAAAGCAGCTTGAACAAGAAATTGCTGACTTAAAAAAAGTAGAACGAACAGAAGGATATAAAGACTATGATGATAGGATTAAAGAAGTTAGTCGTCTTAGGCAGGAAATAAGAGACTACGGGACAACTCTTGAAGACATACCTAACAAATTTGAGAACATGCGCACATTAGCACGGAAAGCATTTAGTGCAGTCAGTTCAGGATTTTCTGCTATTGGAAAAGCGGGAAGCAAAGCTTTTTCTGGAATATTTAGTATATCAAAAAAGTTGTTTTCTTCTATAACAAGTAACACGAAGAAAAGTGGAGGAATGCTGTCTACTTTTACAAGCAGAATAAAGGGTTTGGCCTTGTCGTTGCTGGTTTTTAACTGGATTTCCAAGGGATTTAATGCCATGATATCCGGTATGAAAGCTGGGTTTTCAAATTTTGCCGTATATTCAGATTCCTACGCTCAAAGCGTCCAGGGTATGAAAAACGCTATGTCCACACTTGGAAATCAATTTGCGGCAGCGTTTGCTCCCATTGTTCAAATGGTTATTCCCTGGCTTAACAGTCTGATTGGGGCCCTTACAACAGCAATGACGTATGTTGCACAGTTTATGGCTGTATTAGGCGGAAAAAGCACCTTTACAAAAGCTAAGAAGATTCAGGATGATTATAATAAATCTCTGGGCGGTACAGCTAAAGCAGCAGATAAAGCAAGAGGCGCACTGGCCGATTTTGATGACTTGCATGTGCTGGAAAAGAAAAATGATTCTGGCGGCGGTGGGGCGGGTGGATTGGAATCCGCCGCAGACATGTTTGAAGAAGCTGAAGTGGATGATAAGTGGAAAAACATAGCGGACTGGTTCGTAGATATGTGGGAAAACTCTGATTTTTCCGCACTAGGAAAAATGTTGGGGCAAAAACTCAAAGAAGCTCTGGAAAACATTTCCTGGGATGACATAAAAGAAAACGTCCGAAAAATCGGGGAAAGTCTTGCGACGCTAATTAATGGAGTCATAAATGTTGATGGACTTGGGTACTCCATAGGCAAGGCTTTGGTGGAGATTATAAACACCGGATTTGAATTTTTAAATTCCTTTGTCCATAAATTAAATTGGCAGGCCATCGGGAATTTTATAGCAGAGGCAGTTAACGGATTTTTCGAAAATATAGATTGGGATTTGATTTACGATACTTTCGTTACCGGCGCAAAAGGTCTGGGAGACGCAATAAATTCTTTTGTAGAAAAGATAAATTGGGAAGCCATATCGAAAGCCGCCTCTAAATTTATCAATACGTTTATTAATACTATATACACTCTTATAACTACCGTAAAATGGGATGAGCTTGGCAAAAAAATAGGAAAAGCCATATCTGATTCGCTAAAAGGAATCGAATGGGAAAACTTAGGCAAAACCGCTGGAGAAGCTTTTAATGCACTTTTGGATTTCATTAAAGAAACCGTGGACGCTATAGACTGGAAAGAAGTAGGAAAGAAGATCATGACTTCTATAACGGCGTTCTTTGGAAAAATTGATTGGGAATCCGTTGGAGAAACCATGTCTACCTTTGCAATCAGTATTTTCGACTTTCTGTCAGGTCTAATAGATGGAGTTGAGTGGGGCAAGCTTCCTCAAAAGATAATTGACAGTATAAAAGATTTCTTTAATGGATTTGATTATAAGGGTACGTTTTCTTCTGTTGGAAATCTCATCGGAGAAATTATCGCAGCGCATATTGACATTTTGAAAGCACTTCAAAAATCAGGAATTAATAAGGGGAGGGAACTTTACAATTATTTCATTGGATATTTTAAAGAATCATTGAGCGGCATTGGAGAAGACGCAGCATGGTTTGAAACTGCTAACGCAATGATTGAAGGTCTCTTTAATGGAATTATTGATAGAATAAAAGGGATAAATGAGTGGATATATGAACATATTATTGCCCCATTTGTTAGTGGATTCAAAGAGGGGTTTGGAATCCACAGCCCATCAACTGTCATGGCGGAATTGGGGCAAAATTTAATCGAGGGGCTTCTTCTTGGCATACAGGAAATATGGGAGACATTGAAGGAATGGTTTGATACTGCGTTGGAAGAACTTCTTCTGTTTTTTGAAGAAAAGTGGGAGGCAATAAAAAGTAATGCGGAACAAATATGGAATACTTTAAAGCAATTCCTTACTGAAACATGGGACAATATTAAAAAAGTTGCAGAGCAGACGTGGAATACCTTGAAAGAATCCCTTGCCAAAATATGGAAAAATATAAAGGAAACAGCCACGGAAAAATTTGATGCTCTGAAGCTGAAACTCGAATCTGTATGGGCTTCCATGAAAGAAACTATTGACTCAAAAGTGAAGAATATCAAAGAAAAAGTTTCTGAACTTATGGAGAAGTTTACATCCTTTAAGACAGATGCAGCAGAGGTTTTTACGAATGTAAAGGATTCTATCGTAAATTCACTTTCACCAGTTATTGATAAGCTGAAAGATTTTATCGAGTGGATAAGAAACGCCATCGACGCAGTAAAGGATTTCCTTGCCAGCGGATATAAGAAAATTGGTTCTGTGGCGGGAAAACTATTTGGCGGTGGGGATGGCCCGTTTGCGGCTTCCTACCAGGCGGTTTCATCTGTCCACCGGTCTTTGATGGAAAACGTTCCGCAGCTTGCTTCCGGCGCAGTCATCCGAGGTGGCAACCCATTCATGGCCATCTTAGGAGACCAGCCGGCAGGAAAGACAAATATCGAGGCCCCGTTATCAACAATCGAACAAGCATTAGAAAATGTGATGAGTCGAAACGAGTATGCAAGAGAAAGCGTTCCAGTAACAATTAACTTAAATTATGACGGGGAGACATTTGCGAGGCTATCAATACCAGATATTCTATCCGAACTTGATCGGCGTGGATATGATGTAAGTGTTTTGGGGGTGACGTGATGAAATTTGAGAAGGGAATAAAGGTAGATGGTATCTATTACGATATCCCTATGGTGTCATTGAAAAGAAACGCGGATTTTTTGGACAAATATGCAGAACGCAGCGAGGAAGGAGACCTCCTCAGGGAGCTTATTGGAGTGTACTATAATTATACTTTGACTGTTGGCTCTAGCTCTGATTTTGGGGATACAGATTATGAAGCCTTTTGGAACAAGATGACGGAACCAGTGGAATTTCATGAAATATCAGTACCTACAAAGGATGGGTACTATACGTTTCGCGGTTACATATCCAGCGTTTCAGACGAATACAAAAAGATACTCAACAATGAAGCAGAATTTACCAGCTTCACATGCAAATTTATAGCAAAAGGACCAACGAGGGTGCCAGGATGAAATCAGAATTTTTTGTAGAATATGCTTTATTTGACACAACTGCATTATACGATTCCCAGGTAAGTACTAATAACAATTCGGATTTTGCTAATTTAGGACTCATTAAAGATAATATATCGTCCTCGAACTATGCAACACTGGAGCATAATTTTTTCATATTAAATGGCAGCATGGAGGAATTTCCACAAGAGCCAACCAATCTTGTGTTTTTTTCCTCAGAGCAGTCAGGGGCCGAAGGAACTTTTGAAAAAGAGCAGTCCATAGAGATAAACTTTACAGAAAATCACACAAGCTTGGGGCTAACTCTGTACTTTTTGGATTCATACCCTTTAGAGGTAGAGATATTCTGGTATGATTTCCTAAATATTTTGCAGTCCAAGAAAAAGTTTCATCCTAACAGTCTTGTATATTTGTGCAGAAATCAGGTAGAGGAATATGGAAAAGTAATAATTAAGTTTAACAAAGCTTTGCCGTACCACTACATAAAATTACAATACATTGAATATGGTACAAACTTGGTCTGGGGACGTGATACAATAAAATCAGGAAAATTGATTAATGATACCGACCCGATCAGCGATAAGCTTTCCATAGATAAATTAACTTTCGAATTTATTGATACGGAAGATGAATTTAATATTGGGAATGCAAGCGGATTACACAGACTCTTCCAGAAACGGCAGAGAATGCTGCCTTATGAGATAGTTAATGGCGAGACCATACCTCTTGGTGTGTTTTTTCTGGATAGTAATAGCACTACAAAAAACATAAGCAAGATATCCGCTATTGATTACAAAGGCATGCTTACCAACACAAATTTTATTGATGGTCGCATTTATGATGGAGAGCTGGCTGGTGATATAATCACAGAAATCATGGAATCAGCTGGAATCTCGGATTATGAGATTGATGAGGAGACTTATAATACGCCGCTCTATGGAACTATTAAGATCCAAAGCTGTCTGAAAGCATTAAGAGAAGTTTTATTTGCCTGTGGAAGCGTCATTAATACATCACATAGAATAGGCATTGATATCCGCAGGGCTAATCGCTCAATTACCAATAATATCCCAAGAAGCAGAAAGTTTTCTACCACTTTATCCACAGACCATTATGTGTCTGATGTTAATGTTAAATATCAGACCTGGACGTTGGACGAAAAAGTAAGCGAGCTCACTAAGGGAGTCTACAAACCTGGCACATACACGGTACAGTTAACCAGCCCAGCAGCAAACGAGACGGCCAGCGTTGGAATTGTGGTTAAGCAAATGCCTTACTATGTAACGCTCAAAATAGAAGGAGAAGAGCCGCAGGAAGTTGTTATTTACGGACAAAAGTATGTCAAAGAAGAGCTGGTAGTATTATCAAGTGTCGAACATATTAAAAGCGGCGAAGTAAGAAGCACAAAAACATTTACTGGAACACTTTTAAATTTTGAGGCTGCGCAAAGGGCAGCGGATAATATTTTGGATTACTACCAATTACAGCAGATTATCCAGACCAGACATCTATCGGAAAGGGAAAAAGCTGGGGATTGGGTGGAGGTCGAAAATCCGTCAAGGCAGCACGGAAATTTTGTGGCTTCAATAGAGTCTATGTCTACGGATTTGACAGGAGGATTTGTCAGCACAGCAAAGTGCAGAGGTTACTATAAGTTGGTTTCCGAATATTATTATGCTGGAGACGAATTATATACAGGTGATGAAGTGGGGATCTTGTAGGAGGTATAAATGATTTATCCAAACCAAACAGATAATTACAATATAGAGCTTTTTAATCAAAATTTTAGAGAACTCGAGGAGAAAACAAAACAGCTTGAAGGAGAAATCGGGGGGGTAGAGGACTTTGGCACTGTGTCCATAAATTTAGAAAGCCAGGATGAATCAGACCCACAAGCCCCAAGCGATATGCCATTGTGGACTTCAGGGAAGAAAACGATAGGGAATTTGTTTAAAGACATCTCAACAGCGATTAAGAACACTCGTTACCTGATGAAATTAATCGGCGATTTGGGCAAAAAGGTGGAGATTCCAAGTGCAGATGGTAAGTATAGATTTAATATCTACCGTAAATACAGAGGTGAAAGAAGTTGAAATATGTGCAATTAAGCTGACCTAACGAAAAGAGGAAATTATGTATCATTTTATATTGGGCAGATATACCAATCAAGAATTATCAAACTATACACATTTCCAATTAAGCCAAATACCAGAGCTTGAATTTGTTTACGACCGCACTCGTCAGGATGTGGAATATGTGATTGAACTTACCCGAAAATATCAAAAGGGAACCATCACGGATGAGGAAAAAGAAATATGGATGGGCGGAATTAAAGGATCGTTAAATGCAGGTGATTTAAACCGCAACGAATTTAACATATCTTTTATTTCCACCATGATTTCGGTGGAAGTCGAGGAAAGGCCCGATACTTGGACAGCAAAAGACATTCCGCATGCAGAAGATTATGAACGGATTAGGAATAACGTGCAGAAAATCAGAGACGGATGGGTACAGCTCCCTGGCATGCCGCCCGTACCGCAAAGACCGCTCAATACTTTTGATAAATGGAATGACATAGAAAAAATACTGCATGATATATACCACTTATATATGCGGATACAAAGCAGTTACTATCAATGCGGAGAAGGATTATATGCAGGCGAGGAAGTAGGTGAATTATAATGATTTTTAACAAAAAACAATGGATGGACAGGGTTTCGGAGTTTCCTGGCCGCAGAAAACTGACAGACATTGCAACAGGAATAAGCCAGATTTTTGACGTAGTGCGAAACGAGGGTAACGTAGGGCAGGCCGGAGACCCGTTTTCGGCTGAAAATATGAATGGACTGGAGCAGAGAATAGGGGAGGCATTTGAGAATTATGCGGCCCCGATAAATGTAACCATACCTGCTTCTGGATGGAGTTCCGCCTATCCGTTTACGAATACCGTAAATGTGGACAGGGTGGTAGCTGGAAGCAATATAAAGATAATCGGGGTGTATGCTCCAAGCAATGCACCCCTGGATAATGTAAAAGCATGGAATAAGGCCGCTGGTATGCTTATGACAAATTCGGACGATAATGCAACTCAGAATGGTAAGATTGTTTTTAAAGCATATAAAAGGCCTGCTGTAGATTTTACGATAATGATACAAGGAGGTTTATAACATGGCAATGGTTATTGCACCCGTTGGGGGCGGCGCAGGAGCCGCACTTGACCCTGACGAACTGACAGCGACGGCCGCAGATGTGCTATTTGGAAAAATTGCTGGAGTAAAAGATAATGATGAGCCAGTGTCTGGCACTATGCCTAATAATGGAGCTGCATCTAAATCGCTTAATGCTGGTGGTTCTTACACTATCCCTAAGGGATATCATAATGGTAGCGGAAAAGTGACTGCTAATACCCTGGCCTCACAGACAAGTGCTACAGCAGCCGCAGGTGATATTTTAACAGGTAAAACTGCGTGGGTTAATGGAAGCAGGCTTACGGGGACGCTGGCAACTATGGCTGGACAAACCATTACTCCTAGCGCGTCAAAGCAAACCATAAGTTGTAACGGCAAAAAAATGACAGGCAATATTGTAATAAACGCTATACCAAGTAATGTATCGGTGTCTTTTATTAATGCCGGGGGTAGAAATGATGCGTCTACGTATCCCGGCGAAAGTACAGATTCTAGTGTTGTTTTTCCTAATGGAAATTGTACGCCTAGAAAAAGTTTAAGTGTTTCAAGTATAAAAAGTTCTGTCAACGGTCTTATATTAACTGGAGAACGATATTGTTATAATTTTTATTTTTCTGGTAGTTCGACCAGTCGAATGAGTAAGAATGACGCTAATTTTTGGGCACGTCCGGTGCCGTGTGCAAATATTACATCAATCACTGCAAAGGTGCATGCGATATGGTCTGCAAGCAGAAAGAGTGATAGAATAAATATATATTTACGTTTGTACTTATGTTATCTAAATGATAATAGTACATATATGTTAGATATGGATAGCAATTATAGTTCTTCTACACCATTTTTTGACCGAGATGATACAGCAACACATACAGATGATTTTACATTAACAATCAGCCCCAATGCTACATTGAAGAAGTTATATAAATGGGTTGCCCCATGTGTCAGGTTTTCCTGTCATATTGATAATTCAACGCCAGGAATAAGACTGACACTAGGTGCAGGGACTGGAATTACTGATATTTCATATGTTACAGGTTAAATTAAGAAAGGATGTAAAAATGAGAGCACTTGTTATTTATGATTTGACAGGCCGTATCTGGAATATTGTATATGGAGATACGCAGGCGCCAGAGGGGATCCCCGCTATGTTTGTGGATATTCCAGAGGGAGCGACCTTGGAACGGATTGATATAACAGATATGGATAATCCAAAAGCAGTTTTTGCCTATTTGCCAGAATCAGATATTGGAAGGTTGCAAAAGAGAATACAAGAGTTAGAAAATGAATTGACTAATGCCCAGCTTGCGATTGTGGAGCTTTACGAAGGAAGGAGGGCGCAATAATTATGGCAAGGGTGTATGCAGATTTAATTAGAAAAGGCCGTACTCTTTTGGAACGGGTTCCAGAAGAATTAAGAGAAGAGGTTGAGAACTACCTATTAAATGATTAAAACATATGAGTATTACCAGGATTTACAGGAGGTATATGTATGGATGATAAAATATCATACATAACAAAAGAGGTACACGAGGAATTTGCTCGCCGGATGGAAGCGGAAAATCAACGACTGGAAGATGAAAACAAAAGACAGAACCACCGTATTGACGCATTAGAAAAGGTCACAGGGCAGATTAATGCGCTGACCATATCTGTGGAAAAAATGGCTACCAATATGGAAAACATGCTGGGAGCCATAGAGCGTCAGGGAAATCTTATTGAGAAACAAAATGACCGGCTTGACGCGATGGAAAAAGAACCAGGGAAGGACTTCAAGCAGATTAAAATGGACATGATCAAAACGGTATTAGGTGGAATTGTAGGCGCGGCGGTCGTGGCTGTAATTGCACTTTTATAAGTAGAAAGGAGAAAAATATGAAAAAGATTGATTGGGCAAGGAAATTGACAAGTAGGAAGTTCTGGATGGCGGTTGTAGGTTTTGTAACTCCATTAATGACTATGATGAACGTATCAGACAGCACCGCGGTACAGGTGACAGCACTTATAATGGCAGGAGGTACGCTTATTGCCTACATAATCGGCGAGGGTATGACGGACGCAGCAAACTTAAATTCCAAGGATAAATTCGTCTAAATAAAATTGGAGGAATACAATGAAAGCATGTGAAAAATTAATCCAGGTGGCAAAGCAAGAAGAGGGATATTTAGAGAAAACTTCCAGCAAGGACTTGGACAGTAAAACAGCAAATGCCGGAAAAAATAATTATACAAAGTATGCCAGAGACCTTTACCCAGAATTGCAAGGCCAGCCTTGGTGCGACATGTTTGTAGACTGGTGTTTTGTCAAGACATTTGGTGAGGTCAAGGCTAGACAGTTGCTTTGCGGTGGGTTCAGCGCTTACACCCCTACTTCAGCACAATATTACAAAAATAAAGGGCGATGGAGTATTGTTCCAGAGCCTGGGAGCCAGATATTCTTCAAAAACTCTGTTCGTATCAATCATACTGGGATTGTAATGGAAGTATCTTCTGACAGAGTCTACACGATTGAGGGCAATACAAGCAGCGGCGACCAAGTGATTGCTAACGGCGGGGCAGTATGCAAAAAATCATATCCACTAAATTATGCTCGCATTGCTGGGTATGGCGCGCCTGATTGGTCCTTGGTGGAATTACCAAATTATGAATTGGGATGGCACCATGATGATTACGGCTGGTGGTATGCGGATACGCCCAATACATATCTTAAGGATTGCTGGAAAGTCGTCAATGGACACAAATATTACTTCAACGACAAAGGATATTCTGCATCTGGTTGGTGGAAGATTAATGGTAAATGGTACTACTTTGAACCACGTCCAGGCCACCCATACGAATGCGCGCTTTATGTAAGTGATAAGGATGGGGTGCAGGATATAGGAGATTTTTAATATGTGTTGTCTCAGGATTGATACAGATGTTATATTGACTTTAATGTTTGCTGCAGTTTGCCGGCAACAAAAAATTATTTAATTGAATTTACACAAGAATACTTAAGGATGACTCAGAAGATTAGTCTGGGCCGTCCTTAAAATTGGTACTAAATTGTCTCTTTTCATACAGTTTATGTTATCTTATTAGTCACAAGAAAGTCACAAAAACCACGTTTTCCCTTGGAAAATCAATGTTTTCATTTTAACAAAATTTTAACAAAGAAAGTTTTGGCGGATTCCTGACAGCTATGGTATGATAATTCTGTTAACTATGGTTTGTTCTATGTTTGATAGGAGGACGGCATGAGGCTTTACAAAACCAAACTTCAGGAAAAGCTAGAGGAATCCCTGGCGGCGGTGACGCCGGTGGTGGGGATTGTTCTGCTTCTTTGTTTCAGTATAGCGCCGGTGGCACCAGGGATTCTTCTGGAATTTCTTGTAGGGGCGTTCTTTCTTATTTTTGGAATGATGTTTTTTACACTTGGCGCGGAGCTTTCCATGACTCCCATGGGAGAACGGGTAGGTAGCAGTATGACCAGGACAAGAAAATTGTGGGTTATGGTGATTTTAGGGTTCAGCCTTGGGTTTGTCATAACCATATCGGAGCCTGATTTGCAGGTTCTTGCCAACCAGGTGCCCTCTGTGCCCAATCAGGTACTGATCATGGCGGTGGCAGGAGGGGTAGCCCTGTTTTTAGTCATAGCGCTTTTGAGAATGCTTTTTGGAGTGGCTCTGACTCCTATCTTGATTGTTTGCTATTTGATGGTTTTTTTTCTCACAGTTTTTGTTCCAGAGGATTTTTTGGCTGTAGCCTTTGATTCTGGCGGCGTGACCACAGGACCTATGACGGTTCCTTTTATCATGGCTCTGGGTGTGGGAATCTGTTCTGTACGTAATGATGAACATGCAGCCAATGACAGCTTTGGTCTGGTGGCCCTCTGCTCTGTAGGGCCCATTCTGGCTGTTTTGATTCTTGGAATTTTGTTTCAGCCTGACAGCGGCTCTTATACGGCGGCTCAACAGACGGAAATTGCAAATTCTGTCCTGCTGAGGCAGATGTTTACCAGCTCCATCCCTCACTATATGATGGAGATTGCGATATCCCTGCTCCCTATTCTGGCTTTTTTCGGAGCGTTTCAGATTCTGTTTTTGAGAATCGAGAAGAAGGCTCTGTTAAAGATTGGAATTGGACTTGTGTATACATATGTGGGACTTGTGCTTTTTTTGACAGGAGCCAATGTGGGATTTATGCCGGCAGGAAGTTTTTTGGGACAGACGATTGCAGCTTTGCCTGAAAAGTGGCTGATTGTTCCAATCGGAATGTTGATCGGATATTTTATTGTCAAGGCGGAGCCTGCTGTATACGTGTTGATGAAGCAGGTGGAAGAGCTGACAGACGGAGCGATTTCAGGTTCAGCTTTGCAGCTCAGCCTGTCTGTGGGCGTGGCGGTTTCTATTGGACTTGCCATGACCAGGGTTTTGACGGGAATGTCTGTGATGTGCTATCTGATTCCAGGATATGGGGTGGCCATAGTGTTGTCGTTTTTTGTGCCGAAAATCTTTACTGCCATTGCCTTTGACTCTGGCGGCGTGGCGTCAGGACCTATGACAGCCACTTTTCTTCTTCCTTTTGCTCTGGGAGCCTGCCAGGCGGTAGGCGGTAATCTGGTGCGGGATGCATTTGGCGTGGTGGCTATGGTGGCTATGACGCCTTTGGTGACCATTCAGGTGCTGGGGCTGGTATATCAGCTTCAGAGCCGTTTCGGAAGAGTGGCAGAACAAAAATCTTCCCAGGCTCTGGGACTGAATCAGTATGATGACTTTGATATTATTGAATTGTAGGGAGGCATGGGATGAGTGAGATTTGTTTAATGACCACAATAATTAACCGGAGTATGATGCCGAAAATTCTTGCCTTCTATCAGAGGCAGAAGGTGACTGTGAATTTTGCCACTCTTGGCCGTGGAACGGCTGCAAGTGAAGTCCTGGATTATTTTGGTTTGGAGGGTTCCGAAAAGGCGGTGCTCCTTGCCATGGTGACAGACCTTGTGTGGAAAGACATTAAAAAGGGCCTGCAGATGGAATTTCAGATTGACGTGCCGGGAACGGGAATCGCCTTTACCATTCCGATGGGAAGCATCGGCGGCCGGCGGGAGCTTTTGTTTTTAACAGAGAATCAGGGCTTTGAGAAGGGAGAGGAAAGTGTTTTGAAGGAGACTAAATATGAACTTCTTATTGTGATTGCCAATCAGGGTTATAGCAATCTGGTAATGGATGCAGCCAGAGAAACAGGGGCCGGCGGCGGAACGGTGATTCACGCCAAGGGCACTGGCATGGAGCGGGCGGAGGCGTTTTTTGGAGTGTCTCTTGCCTCAGAGAAAGAAATTATTTTTATTGTGGCAAAGTCTGGTCAGAAGAATGGTATTATGCAGTCTGTCATGAGAGGGGCAGGGATGGAGACCAAGGCAAAGGCCATTATCTTTTCTCTTCCGGTGACCAGCACGGCCGGTCTGCGGCTCATGGAGGAGGAAAATGGTTGAAACGGATTGGAGACGGAATATACTATACGTCTGGAGAGTTCGCCAGAAAAGCCAATGTGACCATTCGGACTCTTCGGTTTTATGACAAGCAGGGGATTTTAAAGCCCAATAAAATCAGTTCATCTGGATACCGTCTGTACACGGATGAGGACTTTGGCCGTCTTCAAAAGATTCTGTCCCTAAAATATCTGGGATTTTCTCTGGAAGAGATCATGGCTATGACCATCAATGACGATGCTGTGGATATGGCTCATTCTCTGGAGATTCAAAAAAATCTGATTCAGAAAAAAATCCGCCATCTGGAGATGATGGAGAAAACTTTGGAGGACACGTCTAAGATGGTGGAAGATTCAGGGCTTATTGACTGGAATAATATATTAAATCTGATTCATATTACCAATATGGAACATGCCATCATCGACCAATATAAGACGGCGGTGAATCTGAATGTGCGGATTGAACTCCACAATCGGTTCTCCCATAACCCGCAGTCTTGGTTTGGATGGCTGGCTTCTCAGATTTCTATGAGGGAAGGGGATCGTTTTTTGGAAATCGGATGTGGAAACGGAAAACTTTGGCAGGAATTAGATTGGGAAAAGGCTCCAAAAGACTTGAAGTTGTTTGTCACAGACAGCTCTTCGGGAATGGTGGAGGAGGCAACAAGGCTTTTAAATGGACTGGGGGCTAAAGGAATGACGTTTGGGACGGAAGACTGCCAGAGTCTTTCATATGGAGACGACTGGTTTGACGGGGTGATCGGGAATCATGTCCTTTTTTATGTGAAAGATATTTCCAGGGCTCTTGGAGAAATCAGGCGGGTGTTAAAGATGGGAGGAAAGTTTTATTGCAGCACCTATGGAAGAGAGCATATGAGGGAGATTACGTTGCTGGTCCAGGAGTTTGACCCCAGAATCACTTTGTCTGACGTGGCTTTATACGAGATTTTTGGGCTGGAAAACGGGCAGGCTATTTTGGAATCGTACTTTTCTTCTGTAAAAAAGGTTCTGTATGAAGATTATCTTCTAGTGGATGAGGCGAAGCCTCTTCTGGATTACATTTTGTCCTGCCATGGCAACCAGAGCGAGATTTTGAGCCAGAGACAGTTGGAGTTTAAACGGTTTCTTCAGCGCAAAATCGCAGAAAAGGGCGGAATTAAGATTACGAAGATGGCTGGGATGTTTATTTGTGAGTGATTTTATTATCACATCCTGCAAAGGTCATTGCAAAGATTTCGAAAGAATCTAAAATATCCCCTTGACAGTGACGTTACGTAACCCTTTATAATAAGTCTAAAATACAAACGTATGGAGGACCTATTATGAAGGGTATTATTTTGGCCGGAGGCTCGGGGACCAGGCTATATCCCCTTACCATGGTGACGTCTAAGCAGCTTTTGCCGATTTATGACAAACCTATGATTTATTATCCCTTATCTGTTTTGATGAGCGCCGGCATTCGGGATATTCTGATTATTTCCACGCCGGATGACACGCCCAGATTTCAATCTCTCTTAGGAGACGGGCATCAGTTTGGCATTCATCTGTCCTATGCAGTTCAGCCTTCTCCTGACGGACTGGCGCAGGCGTTTATCATTGGGGCGGAATTTATTGGAGAGGATCATGTGGCTATGATTCTGGGGGATAATATTTTTGCAGGCCATGGTCTGAAAAAGAGGCTTCTGCGTGCGGCTAACAAACAGGAAGGAGCCACAGTGTTTGGTTATTATGTGGATGATCCGGAACGCTTTGGCATCGTGGAATTTGATTCCAGCGGCAAGGCCATCTCCATTGAGGAAAAACCAGAGAAACCAAAGTCTAACTATTGTGTCACAGGACTGTATTTTTATGACAATAAAGTGGTAAATTATGCGAAAAACTTAAAGCCCTCTGCAAGAGGAGAGTTAGAGATCACGGATTTGAACCGGATCTATCTGGAAGAAGAGAGGCTGGAGGTGGAACTTTTGGGACAGGGCTTTACCTGGTTGGATACAGGAACTCATGAATCTTTGGTAGACGCCACCAATTTTGTGAGGACCATAGAAAGCCACCAGCATCGGAAAATCGGGTGTCTGGAAGAAATTGCTTTTTTAAACCACTGGATAACCAGAGATCAGCTTTTGGAGAATATTCAGCCTTTGAAAAAGAATCAGTATGGGCAGTATCTCATGGATGTGCTGGCTGGGAAGTTTATTGACAAATAAAAAGAAATATGTAGGAGGAGAATCAGATGAAAATATTGGTAACTGGCGGCGCTGGATTTATTGGAGGCAATTTTGTGCATCATATGGTAGAGAAATATCCTGACTATGAGATTGTAAATCTGGACCTGCTGACTTATGCGGGAAACTTAGAGACTTTAAAGCCTGTGGAGGATAAGCCCAATTATAAGTTTGTAAAAGGTGATATTGCAGATGAGCCTTTTATGATGGATTTGTTTGAGAAAGAAGGGTTTGATATTGTGGTGAATTTTGCGGCAGAGACTCACGTGGACCGCTCTATCGTAGACCCGGGAATCTTTGTTCATTCCAATGTTATGGGGGTGAGGGTGCTTTTGGATGCCTCCAGAAAATATGGGGTGAAGCGTTACCATCAGGTTTCCACTGACGAAGTTTATGGAGATCTGCCTTTGGACAGACCGGATTTATTTTTTACAGAGGAAACGCCCCTTCACACCTCGAGTCCCTACAGCGCTTCTAAGGCAAGCGCAGATTTGTTTGTGCTGGCGTATCATCGGACTTTTGGGCTGCCTGTAACCATTTCCCGCTGCTCCAACAATTACGGACCGTACCATTTTCCGGAAAAGCTGATTCCTTTGATTATCAGCAGAGCTCTGGCAGATGAAGAGCTGCCAGTTTATGGAAAGGGAGAAAACATCAGAGACTGGCTTCATGTGTCTGACCACTGTAAGGCCATTGACCTGATTATCCATAACGGAAAGGTTGGAGAAGTGTACAATGTAGGCGGCCACAATGAGAAAACCAATCTGGAGGTGGTGAAGACGATTCTTAAGGCTTTAGATAAGCCGGAGAGCCTGATTCGTTTTGTTACAGACCGGCCCGGACATGACATGCGTTATGCCATTGATCCTGCAAAACTGGAGAAGGAGCTGGGCTGGAAGCCTGAGTACACCTTTGAAACGGGAATTAAGCAGACTATAGACTGGTATCTGAACCATCGGGAGTGGTGGGAGCATATTCTCTCAGGAGAGTACGCAGGCTATTTTGACAGCATGTATGGAAAACGGCTGGAGAATTGAGAACAGAAAGGGGTTTTACAGGCAATGAAGATTTTTGTCACTGGCGTAAAGGGCCAGTTGGGACACGACGTGGTGATGGAGCTTGAAAAAAGAGGCCATACCGCCATAGGCGTGGATATTGAGGAGATGGATATTACCGATAAAGCTTCAGTAAAAAAAGTCATAGAAGAGGCGAAACCAGACGGAGTGATTCATTGCGCGGCCTATACGGCGGTGGATGGGGCTGAGGACAATGAAGCGCTTTGCCGCAAAGTGAATGCAGAGGGTACAAAATATATTGCCAGGGTGTGCAGAGATCTGGATTGTAAAATGATGTATATCAGCACAGACTATGTGTTTAACGGGCAGGGAGAGCGGCCATGGGAACCGGAAGATGGAAGGGAGCCCTTAAATGTTTATGGACAGACAAAATATGAGGGAGAGCTGGCTGTAGAATCATTAGAAAAGTTTTTTATTGTCCGCATCGCCTGGGTTTTTGGTAAGAATGGAAAGAATTTTATTAAAACGATGTTGAACCTCGGAAAGTCAAGAGATCATCTCACTGTAGTAAGTGATCAGATAGGCTCTCCTACCTATACCTATGATTTGGCAAGGCTTTTGGCAGATATGATCGAAACAGACAAATATGGGATTTATCATGCAACCAATGAAGGATTGTGCAGTTGGTACGAGTTTGCCTGCGAAATTTTTAAACAGGCAGGGATGAATGTGACCGTGACGCCTGTCTCCAGCGACCAGTATCCGTCAAAGGCAAAACGCCCAATGAACAGCCGGATGAGCAAGGACAAACTGGAGGAAATGGGATTTGAGCGTCTTCCTTCCTGGCAGGATGCTCTGGAAAGATATTTAAAAGAGATACTGTAACATGGCTCTTCCCGCTTTGTGAATACAAAAAGCAAAAATGGAGAAAGTAGTAGTACTACAAATCATCATGGAAAGGAGCGGGAAGGCCATGCAGAAAGGAAAAGTAAGCATCCAATTTGAAAAGCCGCCAGTGATTGCCGGCATGGCTTGCGTGGCAGGAAAAAAAGAAGGTCAGGGACCTTTAGGATCAGGCATTGATGTGATTGAACAGGAAGATATGTGCGGAGAAGATAACTGGGAGGCTGCGGAAAGCGCTTTACAAAAAAAAGCGGCCAATCTGGTTATGAAAAAGTGTGGAGCAGAGCCCAAAGATATCCGCTATCTTTTTGGAGGAGATTTGCTGGGACAGTTAATTGCAACCTCTTTCGGCGTCGCCAGCTTAGAAATACCTTTATTTGGGCTTTATGGCGCCTGTTCTACCATGGGAGAAGCCATGACTTTGGGAGCCATGACCGTTCAGGCAGGATATGCCGATCAAGTGCTTTCTATGGCTTCCAGCCATTTTGCTACTGCAGAGAAACAGTTTCGTTTTCCTCTGGCATATGGAAATCAGCGGCCCTTTTCCGCCACATGGACGGTCACTGGCTGCGGAGCTGTTGTCATAAAAAAAGAGGGACATGGAGTGGCAAAAATCACTGGAGTGACAGTTGGGCGCATTGTAGATTTTGGACTGAAAGACTCTATGAATATGGGAGCCGCTATGGCGCCTGCTGCTGTTTGCACCATCCGGCAGAATTTTGAGGACTTTGGAATCGACGAAACGTATTATGACAGAATTATCACTGGAGATTTGGGCCAGGTGGGAAAAAGGATTGTTTTAGATTTGCTGAAAGAGGAAGGCTATGATATCAGCTCTTGCTATATGGACTGTGGTATCGAAATTTTTGATAAGGACAAGCAGGATACCCATGCAGGAGGAAGTGGATGCGGCTGCTCTGCTGTGACGTTATGCGCCATGATTCTTCCAAAGATTCAGTCAGGGGAATGGAAGCGGGTTTTATTTCTTCCCACAGGCGCTCTGCTCTCCACAGTCAGCTTTAACGAAGGCCAAAGCATTCCTGGGATTGCTCATGGCGTTATGATTGAGAGCATATAGAAAGGAGCTGTAAAATGGATTATGTAAAGGCGTTTCTTGTAGGCGGAATCATCTGTGGGCTTGTACAGATTCTTTTGGACAAAACGAAAATGCTGCCAGGACGAGTGATGGTGACTTTAGTAGTGACGGGAACCATTCTTGGATTTTTAGGTCTTTACGAACCTTTCGCCAAGTGGGCAGGCGCCGGAGCCACGGTTCCCCTGCTGGGATTTGGAAATACTTTGTGGAAAGGCGTTAAAGAGGGGCTTCAATCAGAAGGTCTTTTGGGAGTATTTAAAGGAGGATTTACCTCCAGTGCAGCCGGAATTTGCGGGGCGTTAATTTTTGGATATTTTGGTTCTTTGGTGTTTAAGCCTAAAATGAAGGCATAAGAAAAAGAAAGAGTCCGGTTTTTGGACTCTTTCTTTTTGGCTTGCGCGCCATGGGCGCGCTCTAACGGGTGAAAGTCCCGAACACGCCTAGGCAAC
>CAJTUV010000046.1 GCA_910579515.1 uncultured Hungatella sp. | reverse complement strand
GAAAAACTACAAAATATAATCGGCGTTTTCTTACATTTTTAATTCGGCGTTGACACTGCAGTTTCTCCAGTATCCGTACCGCAGAATAGGGCGCTTCTTCCAGCCATTGGTCTATCTGCTGCTTGTAGGCATCCAGTTTTGTTGGCTTTGGCTGTGTCAGTGTGTACTCCGGCTTCTGTGGTGACTGTGCATACCTCTTTGCTGTCCGGGGATCCATGTGGTATTTTTTCCCAAGCTCCACATAGCTCATTCCTTTTTGTCTGTCACTTCGTATGTCCATCCAGCTTTCTCCTCTCATTTCCGACTCCTTTCCCGGACATTTTTGTCCTATCAGGAGTCTATCTTTTTTTCTTTCTCTCCGCCATAAATCTACATTTTTTCTTCGGCGTTTTCTTACATTTTATCATTGGCTCTAACACAATCTGAGAATCGGTTAACTTTTTATAAGCGTCGATTTCATCCTCAATGACTTCAATTTCTTCATTCACCCTTGTCTCATTCAGCTTAATAATAGAGTCTTCAAGCGATTCTGCACTGTTTACAGCGTTCCATTGTTCTTTTGTAAGCTCTGCCAGCTTGTCCATATATTCGGTAGAAGAATACTTTCCAGCAGCGTAATCATCCTTTAACTGTTCAATCGCTTCACCATATTGTCCAACTTGGTATTTCGCAATTTCATACTGCTGTGCATATAAACCAAGAGTGGCTATGGCTTCTTTTGTCCATGTACCTTTGCCATCTGATACACGGATATCGTTAAAGTCATCAAATAAACCAGCAAGATTATTGAGTTCAGAAGAAATATTTCCAAACTCTGTCTGTACACGCTCAAAAATCTGCCAGTTTAGATTCAGTAATTCATTATCAAATTCCTCGATAGCCTTCTGACAATCAAGAATACTGCCTTCTACATCGGTTAAGGCATTCACCATTTCCAGCCATTCGTCTGTGCCTTTTTCTACCCTGCCAGAGCTAAGGGCACTTTCCATCTGGTCAACTAACTGTGCCTTTTCATTCTCTAATACTTCAAGCTGTTTCTTGGATTGGTCTATCTGAGTGGTAAAGAAGGATTCCCCAATCAATTCTCCAGCTTCTTTGAGTAAATCAATCTGTTTAGAGATTAAATCCTTTCCGTCTTGATGAAGATTAAACTGGTTGGCAAAGTCATCTGTAATGTTGTTGAATTTATCTAACTCTAACTGACGGATGGAAGTCTTTAATTCCTCTAGTTCCAATCTGCAATCAGACACTTTGTCAGCCCAGGTCTGGTATACTTTGATAGCTTCTACAACGCCTTCATTTCCTTCACCAATAAAAGTAGTAAGGTCTACAGCGCCATTTTTAATCTTATCTGCTATGTCTGTAGGAAGCTCTGATAATGCTTCATTGGCTTTCTGGGTGTACATAGCAAGAGCGTCCGCGTAGTTATTGAACTTTTCTTCGGTTACATTCAGCTGCGCGTCTATCAGGCTGTTCTTGGCAAAGGAACCGATAACGTTATCCATCCCTGATTTGAGAAGAGAAAGAAGTGCACTGAGTACCTTTATTCTCTGCTCAAAGAAATCAAATAATTCCTCGTATTCATCCTTTGTATCGCCTGCGGAACCTCCGCCTGATTTCGCATCGTCTAAAGCCTTGTTAATCTTATCTTTCTCTTTTTCCAGGTCTTTTATCTTATCAGCATAGCCGTGTCCTCCGATTCCAGAACCAGCCGCATTAGTAAAGTTAGCCTGGAGTTTTTTCAATACATTGATTTGGGAATCAATATTAGAAATCGCGTCTGTGTATCCCTGAATGTCGATTTCCATCTGGGATTTAAAATCCTCTAAGTCACTATTGCCATCTAAATATTTCCTCGTTGCAGAAGATAATCTGCGAGTGTTATTAACGATTTTAATAGCACCGCTTTTGGTTCCGCCTTTTCCCTGAAATATTTTATCTGATACATCAACGGATTCCCCTGCACTCATAGCAATAATAGATTTTGCAACTTCAGCAGCTTTATGGCCAATGCCAGTAAGAGACTGTTGTGAATTTTCAGCATTCACTTTCATATTCGCTGCCATGGATACAGCGGCATTGAGCATATTGGTAGCCACATCACTTGCCACTTGTCCTGCATGGGTATTGAACTGGGAAGCGTTATTCATCTTGGATTCGGTTGCTGTCGCATAGGATTCTACAACCTTTTTATCCTTATCCAGCTCTGCTTGTAACTCTGCCTCTAATGCCTCTATCTGGTTCCTGGCTTCTTCCTCTGTAATCTGTCCTTTTGCTGTTCCTACATTTTTTGCAATTTCAAGTTCAGCAATAGCGACTTTTTGTTTTGCCTCTAATTCAGCCTTATCCGCTTCCAGTTTTGTAATCTGGGCATTGATGATGGACTGGTCGCCATCCAGGATATGTTTCACAACATCCTCATTAAGCTTCATCTGTCCGTCAGCAGTAACCGTTGCATTGGTAAGGATTTCTGGATATATCTTGGAAAGCTCTGTTGCTGCCATTGCAGACATAGTAAGTCCATCTGAAACTGCTTCTTGAACTTTTGCCAGATTTTCAAATTGAGTAATCACGCCATCAATGACATTTGCAGTATCATTCCAGGTATTTCCCATAGTTGCAGAATATGCCTCAATACCAGAATCACCATAGGAACTAAGGCGCTGTAAGGAGTCAATGAGTAAATCAACCTGCTTTCGTTCCTCATCCGTATTCAAGGAATCTTTTAGTTTTTCAAGCTCATTGATGAGAGAGGACGGCTGTTGTTCCATTAGCCTGCTTAACCCTTCTGATAAATTTCCAAATCCATCAGCAGTTAAGTCTATATATGGGGCCAGTTCTGGAAACTTCTGCATAAGGTCTATAACCTCAATCTTGCTCAAATCACCTGAGTTTAGAGAATCCAGGGCAGAGCGGAGAGTGGAGAGGGAAGACTGAATATCAGATATCTGGTCTTTGTAGGTGGAGAGGTTGAGGGAAATGGGGGGATCTATATTTTGTATTGAATCCTGGACTTCTCCCTGGACATATCCCAGCCTGACTAATGTGTCAATCAATTCTTCTCCGCTGAGATTATACGCTTCTGCCGATTCTTTTAATTTATCAAAGGATTCATTCTCTCCTGCAATATCATCAAAGGATTTTAAATCGAAATGGTCAAGCCCCTTTAAATCCTCGGCAAGCTGTTGAATGTCTGTATTCGTTTTAAGCGCCTGTGTAAACTCAAGTATCCTGGTATCCGCTTTTTCAAACACTTCATCAAGGAGCACAGAATACCTTTCCCACTCCGTTTCATTCTCCTGAATGGTATGTTTGATACTATCTAAATCTTCTTTTGCTTTTATTACTGTTTTATCTTCGTATGGATTTTCTGACCTTAATACGGCTTCATTATAGGCTTCTACCGCCTTTAATGCTTCACCATATACTTTAGTTTTATTATCATCCGATACAATCTCAGCGGTCAATGCCTGTTTAAAAATATCCCCGTATTCGTTAATCGCGGCTTTTGCCTTCTGCATGGAATCTGATGAAATGTTCAATATATCATCAAACATATGCTCATCGCCCAGCTCTTTTGCCTTTGCTTCCAGCTCAGTTTCAAACTCATTGATTGTTTTATAGGCGGATTCAGGATCGGCATTCAGATGGACGGAAAACTGGGCAAAGCTTCCATCTCCAATTTCATCAGCTATGGTAATTCCCTGTTCCTTATACTTTTGTGCTATTTCTATTAATGCCTTACCTTCATCTGTCTGTCCTAAAACACCAGCGCCGCTTAAATCATAGTGTCCCTTGTTGGTCATTTGAAAAACAGCGCGGTCAATTTCTCTTCTGTTTTCATTTAAGAGTGCCTGGGCTGCTTCTTTATTGTATGCTTTGATGGCCTCTGTCTGGTCTTTATACGCATCGGCTAAAAGATTTATCTTACCATACTCTTCCCCATATGTATCATTAAGTTCTGTCTGAAGGTCAAGAAGCTGTTTCTTAACATTATAAGCCTCTTCTTCATTTCCTTTTGCTTCTACCAACGCTTTTTGCAATTCCTGGTATTTGGAAACGTAGTCATTTATGGATGAAGCTGTTTCTTTATAGGTCTCTGCGCCTTCCTTGGCGGTTTGATGAAGTTCTTCCTGCCTTTGGATAAGATAGGTTATTCCTGATACTGCCGCCTGGACTGCAAGACCTATCCCCATAGAAATCGCTGAATTTAACAGAATTGTTTTTAAGCGGAGACTGTCAGTACTGACACCTGCTGCATTGAGATAGGACTTATATCCTGATAAGGAGGCAGGGGCTTCTTTGGAACAGGTGGAAAGATAGGCTTTTAGCTGGGCATTGTTTTTAATTAAGGTATTGCCAAATACCTCTAAATCATTTTCTCCACTTAATAATACATCGTTCCATAGCTGTATAGCTCCTTCCGCTTCTGAAAAATGCTTTTTCATGTTCTTAATCGCGGTAAAATCTATTCCGAACATATTGCCCTGAATATCAATCTTACCCTTCTCTGAATCCCATACTTTAGTAATGCCATAATCCTTATTCATTGCAACCATAGCGGTATTCAAGGCAGTAAGCACTACAGGTATTTCACCGATAGTATCTGTTAATGTTTCCGCTCCCTGAATCAACTTATCAAAAAGGGAAATACCATTTAATACAGCGTCTTTATTTGTTAGCACATTCAGAAACGAATCAAAACTGTTCTGCAAGGAATTTAAGCGGCCTTCCCATGATTTTGCAGTCTTTTCAGCTTCTTCAAGTGCTGATCCAGTTCCTTGAGAAAATTCTTTTAACATTTTTTCGTATAAATCCCATCTGGAAAGCAGGCTTGATAACGCGTTAGCGTGATACTTTCCACCCAGATCACTGATTAATCCCTGCTTTTCTGCACTATTATCTGGCAGCGAATTATATACCTCTGCAAGCTCTTTAAGTACTTCCATTGTATTTCTAAGAGTAGGCGTACCATCCTTCATATATTCAAGTTCTACGCCTAAAGAATGACATCTTGCTTCGACTTTCTTTAATTGTTCTTCGTCGATAACCTCGCCGTCAAACTCTCCTGACACCTGTTGAAGATTGAGAACAATACTTCTAAAAGCGCGTCCAATTTCAGAACCGCCTCTTTTGGTTACTGCAATCATGGTTGCCTCTGCTGCTGTCAGTTCGTCAATCGCCACACCTGCATTTGCCGCAAATGAAGCAGATACACGGGTCGCGTCGGCAATATCCGTCAATGATGCACTATTTTTGTTTGAAATATAATTCGCCCCGTCAAGTGCAGCGTTTAATTTTTCAACACTCCCGCTATATTTATATGCTGCATCGGTAGCTAACAGATAATTATTCGCGCTGTCTGCCGTCATATTCCCTGCTGATTGTGCAAGAAGTGATAATTCTCCTAATTCTTTTGACAAAGATTCATAACCAGACCGTGCCATTTCCTGTACACCAAGCAGATAGTTTCCTGAAAACTCCCCATATTTGCTTGCGGCCTTAAATGACGCATTTCCAATCTCTTCCAACTGCTGTTTGGTCAGTTCTGAGGTTTTTGAAATTTCAGTAAGTATGGTATCATTGGAACGCAGTGTCTTTAGTGAATTGGTAAAATTATTTATCGCTAAAGAAGCCACGCTGAAAATACTTCCCAATTTTGTCGCCTGGGAAAGCATACCCTTAATCTTATCCGTAGTGGATTTTGTATTGAATCCTGTTGCCGCAACCTCTGATTTATAGAGTTGGAAAGCGTCCGTAGCTTCCCTTAAACTTTTCTTGTCATCAACTGCCTGAATAAGCTCCCTTATCCTGTCTGCCTCCTGTAACAGTACAGCAGATTCGTTAATCTTCGTATTTTTATTTAAGTATGCTGTCAGGTCATTATTTAGTTTTTCCTTTTTGGGCGTGATATTTACAGAAATCGGGTTTCTGGAAGCGTACTCTTTTATATCAGCGAAAACTTTTCTTATTTTTAATTTTGCTTTGTTTCCGTCGATATTCAGTGCATCAATGTCCTGAAATTTAATGTTGCTTAATGCGTTGTCTATGTCCCTTTTCAAACTTCTGCTGTCTAATTTCCCTTTCAGCTTTAGTGTGGATAACTGACTGGATAATTGACTGATATAGGCATTTAATTCCTTTTTGGTACTGCCCTTGGCAAAAACTCCGGTAATCCGTAAGGCATTGATGGTCTTCTCCAACTGTTTAATATCGGAATTTATCTGCTTCCGGCTTTTCTTCTGCTCCAGCATTCCGATTAAATCTAATATGTAATTCTCGTTCAAATATGATTTTCCTCCTGATTTTAAGTATAATAAAAGAGAGACTATCACGAAGCAATCTCTCTTATAATCAACCAATATTCAATTCTTCAGTTTTCAAAATTTCTTTTTGCAATTAAGACATATTCTGTCAAACTTATTTGTTGCGAAACCAGTAAGCAAACTAAACTTTCTTGGAACTATCTGCACTTGTGTACTTCTACAACGAGGGCAGCGTACTACATCCGGTGAATCATCATTTACAAGTGGGTTATTAGGCAGGACTTCTTTTAACTGGCGCTTTGCATCTTCTACATCTATAGCTTCAAAAGTATATAATGGAGTATAGCAGCTAGACAATGTTTTCATCAAAGTTCCCCCACCTTCTTTATAATAATACCACTTTGTTTTTTCTTTTTGTTCCTTGATAGAATTATTATCATCCTCTGCCAAGAGGGATTCACCACATATAGGACATATATTAGGGTTATCTCTGTTCGCTAATACGCTTTCATTAAAGGTACTTTTACATTTTTTGCACAATATAGTCCTCCCCATACTCTCCCCTCTTCATTCTTCAAAATTTTCTCTTACATCTAACACATACCCTTTCAAACTTGTTTGTTGCGAAGCCAGTAAGCAAACTAAACCTTTTGGGTACAATCTGCACTTCGCTGCTAAAACAATAAGGGCATTTTACTTTAGGTGTCTCTTGGAGTTCCTTAAACGCATCTGGTACATAAGTACGCAATATTTCTTTCGCTTTTTCTGAACTACCTGACGCATCTCTTGGCGGTGCTTTAAATTCTTTGATAAGAAAGAATACATCTCCATGTTCATTCAAGTCTATTGGCTTATCTCTTAAACTTGTAGTCTTTCCATTGTCACTTTTATGTCCGTAGTAATACCATGTAATCCACTCTGAATGCTCCCCACCACTCACATTACTGTCTAGCGGCTTTCCACATACCAAACAAATATTCTCACTATTCCTTTGTTTTAATATGTCCTCATTCAATGCTGAATTACAGTGTGGACATAATATAGTTCTCCCCATAATCCTATCCCTCAACTTTCCTAATCTCTCTACATTATATCATTCCCCCTTAATCTTTACAATAGATTCATCGAACACATTTTCTCATTCTAAATTTCACCCTATCCGCCTTTACCTCTACTCTGTTTCGTATTCAATACCTCCCTGATGTATGATTTTTCAATATTCAGTTGTCTCATTCATTGGATTTTCACGGCTTAGATTTTATACCGTTTCACAATCTTAATATTTAGATTTAATAGATTTTAATACATGTGCTTTGTTTATAGGTTGCCTTTGGTTTACTATTGATTTCATACCAGCATCCAGCCTGGAGTTGTGGAGGCTCCATGGAATGGCTGGATGACCTGTAACATATAGTGGAGTTTTTATACATTACAGGATTTAGCATTGTTATTGTGTGCCCAGCTTGTGGAGAGCTAGGCAAATAGCTGATATGGCTGTGACACTCATACCAGCCTAATTAGGACAATATATAAGGAACTGTAGCATTACAGGAATCAGCACAGCACTGGCGACTTTCTATATCCTGGATTTTCCACAATGCCGGATAACGCCAATGCCGATAGTATGATATTCCACAATACTTTTGAGAGAGACCCTACTCAGCCTACGTTCTTTTCTCGCCCCTCTTCATAGGGAAACTTTGGAAACCCTTTAAAATCAATGCTTTCCAAAGATTTTTGTGAACTTTTTTCCGTTTTTTTGAAGCAGTCCAAAAACAGCTTCTTATCTTTTCCATGCAAAACGGTAAGCATACTATCTCTTAAATATTCGTTTCCTGGCTTAAACGCATATGCAATTAATGTATACATAGCATCCTTTTTTATTTCAGTATTTCTTAATTTATCAATACAACCCACAAATTCATTTAGCCTTATTTCATGGTAAGAATCTTCTGTCTCATCCAATGCGCTAATCGTTTTATCATATTTCTTCACAATATCAATGACCTTTTTATATTGTTTCCGGTTAACATTAACCTTGTCCGCTTTATACTCAAAAATAGGCTTTACACCATATTCACCTTCCCTGTATGTCCTGGTATTCAGTTGTTTATGTTTTCTGAGATCAATAATCCCTGCCTCGATGATTTGATAAATCAAATCCATAGGACAGTTAAAGAATCCTATTTCACTGTCTTTGATTTTCAGTTTGTTACCTTTTTTATTCCTATTATTGTACCTCTGTACATCAGCATAAAAAGCAGGGTATCTTGGCTCATGTTTCATACATATCAGCTTTTCAATCCTTGCTAATTCGGCACCAACTTTCACTTCAAAATTTCTTTTACATGAATCAATCGCCACTTGTGCCAATACGCTGCATATTATAAAAACATCCTCTAATTCCTTACTTTCACATCCGCTGTCAAACCAATAACTTAAAGCCAACTGTGCTATATTGCTTGCCAAACCAATATTGTATTGTGCAGAGGAAATGCCTGCATCCATTTTGGAATATGACTTCATGCTTTTATCATATTCATTTGTGCCATATTTTATATCATTAATAATAGTCGGATATTCCCTATATGCTTTTTCTGCAAGCTCAACAATATTCTTCTCATTAGTGGCATAAATTGAATCTGTGTCTAAATCCTGGCCATTTAAACGGCTCTGTACATCTGTTTGAATGCCATTTATGATAATAACATTATCGCCCAAATCAGGAAAATACTTTCTAACTGCCTCTGGATATACATTCTCCAGATACACGATATTATTAGGGCTGTTATGCGGACTGCGGAAACCTGCAAGCCTCTCCCCCTCTGGAAACCTGCTTGTACAACACTGGATTCTGTCATCAAACTGTCTAAAGCAGTTTTCATTCATGTAACTTTGTCCGGTAACCGCCATCAGCATTGCCACCGGATTTCCGCATATAACCAAATTATCCCCATACTGAAAGAGTTTCCCCAATTTAAGCCTCTTATCTTTCAGTTCATTGATTTTGGCTTTCTTCTTATTTTTAAACCATTCCAGATATCTGAATTCATCGTTCCACCTATACAAATCAACCAGGACACCGTTTATGCTGTATCTTGCGGAGACTGCTGCCTTCAGGTATTTCAGAAATGCTTCATCATCCACCTTTAATCTATTACAATATTCAATGCTGGGAGAAACTATTTCCCTCAAAACCTCTACATCTGTAGTGAGCAATGTATTGTTTATTTGAAAAGAGCTTCTCTGCAATTCATCATACTTACTCTTATGCGCTGTCTTTACGATAGCAAACATCTCGCCGTCCTTTTTCATTATTCTGCTGTAATATTTAAAACCATCTTCCACAGTCCCGCTTTTGCTCATAATGTCAAGAAATTTTGTCCATTTCAAAGAATTTTCTGTAATAACCACCTTAATATCCGTTACCTTTATTCTACGTTCCGTCATATCTGTTTCATATGCTGTCTCGTAACTTTCTCCATAGTAATCTTTGAAATATTCTTGTACATTTCCTCTAAACAGACAAGATTTAAAGAAATGGCTCCTGCAATATAGGAATCCTTCCATATTCCCAGGAAAAATGGAGTTGTCAATTACGCCCATGCCATCCCATAAAACATTGGTAATCTTAGATTTCTCCTCTTCCCTGTCACAATAGCATTCTTTTTTGTTATATGCAACATCCCTTTTAGGGCATAAATCCACATCAATTCCATATTCTGCTAAAGCCTTTCTGCCCCTCTCTACATATTGTAGTTCTGGATTTTCATTAGCTGTTTTCTTATAAAATGTCAACCCATATTGATTAACATATCCCTCAAAAGCTGAATAATCTTTTACTTTTCTGATATGTTCCACCTCTTTACTTTTTACAGTAACCGCTCTCTTATAGCAGGAGCTTTCCCGATCCTTTAAAACAAAAATGTTTTCCATAGGAATATGAATGTAATCTATTGCTGTTGCTGTAATAAGTGGTGCATATGCGGACATTTCAACGATCTTAGCACCTTTTACATCCGGCATTCTCTCCCAAAGTCCCATTGTAAGATAATTCAAAACTTTTTTATGTAATTCTGACTTGATAAAAAGGCAATGGCCCTCTTTTGCTTTTCCTGGAGACCTTAAAAGCATCCTGTAGGTTATGATCTTTTCTTTTGCCTTTATCTCGTTTCCTGTTTTTGAATCGTATGTCTTCCATGCTACTGATGCACCATTCTCATAATAATAATCCCTTAACTGCTGTGTTGTCATGGCTGGCTTTATATCCTCATTATTGGAATCATCTTCATCCACTCCCCAATCAAATTTCAGAATTATAAAATCCAGACTTCTATGATATTTATTAACAACTACACCATGCTTACGGACATATTCAGCAAACAAGCTGCTATTTATAACGGCACTCTCAAAATCAAGAAAAGGCTCTTTATACCTCTTTTCACCGCTATAACTCCCATCATCATTCTTAAGTTTTACCACAAATTTATAGTTATTATTGACTCTGTATAAACTTGCTGCTTGTATGCTTCTAATTTTTATTGCTCTACTTTCCTGCTCATTACCCTCAACTTTCATGTTTCCATTATCATTCATCAAATCAGTTACCTCCACAATTAAAAATTTCTCCACAATAATAATGCTCCACTTATACTTTCTCCATTCACTTTTCATTTTTCTCAAAGTTGTAAAAATCTAAAAATACGAAAAGAAAAACTATCCTATAAAGAGAAAAATCATCTCTTTTTATAAAATTACAGTACAAAAACAAAACCTAAAGCAAATCCTTCCATTGCTTTAAGCCATATACATACTTCTACATATCCTTTTCTCTATTTAATTGTCTCTTTCATAAGGTATATCTTGAATCTGTGTGTTGTATGTTAGTTACTAAATCAATAAACCACTGTACTGCCACATAGATGTGGTTCCTTATTTCCAGAAACATATGTTCTGCATTCGTATTTTATCGAATATTTGTTTGTGTGCCAAATTAAAAATTTACCAGCCATCATTTTTAGTTTTTGATGGCTGGTAAAATCTACGGTCTATGAAAAGTCTTATAATCAATATAGTCTCTAGCCGATTCCTCCATTGATTTTTTATTTTTATTAACAAGAACTGGTTGTTTCACATCTCGTATTTCAATCATTTGCTTTAAGTGTTTGTTTTCTTTTGGTATTTCCATATATATAAACGGCAAATCTTGAAAATATTTATTTCCAAAAATATCTGCATATAAAAATCGAATAATACAAAAAATACTTTCTTTCAACTCCTCTGTATAATTAAAAACCAAAATATCTTCTTCTCCTGATGCAATCCTAATTTCGCTTGGATTAAATGCAGCTGTCTTAAATATCTCCTCCCCATTTATGGAACAACCTTCTATAGTAAAATCAAAAACAGGACATCCATTAATTGACTTAATCCTAATACCCATAACATCCATTTTATCAAATTCAGGAAATCCTGAAGTTATCAGTCCGTCATTTGTATAAGTTAAGACAGAATCAAAATCATCCTTTACATCGCATAGTTCAAAACCCAATATTGGCATATTCCCTAATCTACGCTGTTCATTCTCTGAATCCTCCTGTTTAAAAATAGTAATCATCACACCAAATAGAGTAAATGCGCCACCAATGACAGCCCCTATTAAGCCTATCCACATTTCACGACTTCCTGGAACATGGATTTGAAAATACTCAAATATTGAAACTATCACCAGTAACAAAAGAACTATTGCTATAGGAGTAAATATACAGCCTACTATTTCTTTCTTATGTTTTTCCCACATTTCAATTCTCCAATCAATTAAAGTATATGTAAATATCATACCACGCCAGTCATCAATATTCAATTCTCAATGTACTTTCTACAATTAACTCTATGCCCTGAATAAGCCTCCAAATCTATTTACCTACACTTTATCGTCCTCTACATTTTAGCCCCTATATAAGCCAAATACGGCGTTCTACGGGCATATCAGAAGCCCATATCCACCACTTATTGAAATGGTAATTTCATTGCAGTAATGTAGCCTGCATCCAAATAGACACAAGATAGTTTCTAAGTTTTCCTATGTTTCCTGGCCCACTCCCCAAAATCAATTACATCCCCTGACGCTTCTCTCATCCCACCACCATCCCCATTAATTAATCTAATCCTATAATCCTCAAAATCTTCTACAGGAAACACTTCATCCTCTGGAATATCCGCAATGGATAAATCTGTTTCCGTTGCTTCTATTGTCAGATTGCAAAAGTCAATATTTTTGACTTTGTAGATTTTATCTGCTACAAATAAGTATTGAATTTTTGTATTGTTAATTGCCAGCGTCCTCCTTCATTAATTTACTTAACGGCTATAAATGGGTAGGAAATATCAAATCCCCCATGATTCTTTCAGCTTGTTCAAAAATTGCATTATCTCATTATCTCCTGTCACATCAGGATGATACTTTGTCGCCAATGTCCTGTAAAACTTCTTATAATACGTTTTCTCTTTTTCAGAACTAAGACCACTGTTCAAAGATGAAGCCCTATAACTATCAGAAGAATCGTTGTAGTTACTTTCATATTCCCTCTGGTAACTACTGCTTCCTTTTTCATATTCTTTTCGTGCAATATATTCACGCTTTATTTTTTCAAGATATTCTGCATTTCTTAGAACACCAAAAATATCATAACAACGTTCATACTCACTTTCTTGTACCTCATACTTTTCGGCAAATTCAGTTTTCTTTGCCCTATACTCACGCAAAATAATATCATGTGTCTTTTTTACTCTATATTCTTCTGTCTGTGCAAATTCAGCATTGATTTTATCTTGTAGAGCATCCAGTTTTTCTGTGATCTCTTTCCATACTAAATCCGAATCAATGCCCATCTCTTCAGAAATATCATTTATCCTACTATGTAGGAGACAGTCTCCCCAATAATAATCAACCAGATCATAATATCTAATTGTTGCCACATGGAACTGAGCCTTCCGTACTTGCCCCTTATCATCACGATAACTTTTATCATGGAGCGTCACTTTATATGCTGTTTTGATGGGACGGTCAAATTTTTCGTCTGAATATCTATATCCATAGCTTGTATATGAAACCCCATTCACTGTCCAATTTGATGTAGTGACACATAATTCTTTACCACATCCAACAGAATTAGAACTTTTCATTTGTAATTCTTGAATATAACAGTGCATTGTTTTTCCTCTCTGTGTAGTTACTTCTCATAATTAGTTGGTAACTACATATTCGAATTTTCCTTTTATAAGCTGATTTACTTCTGATTTTGATTTTCCGCATAGCAAACATAGTTCATTTTGTTTTGCCATATTTAAAAATTCTCCTTTTACTCAATCAAATTTTTCAATATTATTATCTTTCTTATTTAAAAATGGAAAGTACAGATCAGAGAAAATATAAGTGATTCCATGATCATTTGTTTTTATCATGTAAGAAATTGTACATTCTGTTTCTGTTGGTACAGAAAATATCATGATATGTTTTTTGTTAATTTTTAATTTTCTCTTATTAAAATACTTGCAAATATTCTCTACATCTTTACCGATTTTTTTTAATCTATAAAATACATGCTCACTACCCATATGCTCTTCCTCAAACGGACTCATGCAGAGATTAACTCCTATATCATCCTCTACATCTTCATCTACATTGACATCATGTAACAAATCTTCTTTATACCAAGATAAATCAGATATAATACTGTCAATATAATTTTCGATGGATATTGTTCCATCCATAAAATCAATAGGTGCTACTTCATATACATACTTAAACATTCTCTTTGTCCTCCAAATATTTTTTAGTAATTTTCTGTATCTGTTCCGAAATAATCCTCCAATCTTCTAAACCATTATGTAAGCAATTCCATGATGCTTTAACAAAATAATCATAAGCATGAGGATCATCTGTTTTTCTTACTGGTTTCTCATTGTAAAATACTGTTCCAACAGGAAATTCACCATTTTCTTCATTAGGTTCTAATAATTCATAGTTTTTATAACCACCATAACGCTTAACAGGTCTTGTAAGAATCCATAATTTACCTTTCGCTTTCTGGTCAACTCTCCTATAATAATTTTTAGGAATCGTATATGTTGTTCTCATATCATCAACTTCTACAAATTTATTTACCACGAATAAATATCCGTCCATTATCCTATAACAATCCTGCCAATCACTTGAGAAAATCATTTGTAATTCATCCATGTATTATTTTTCCTCCGCTTTTTACACACTTAAATCATGTAACTTTTTTGCACTGTTATAATATTTTTCATAATCTTCAAGTCCAGGAAATTTCTCTGCAAGTTCTACTATAAATATAGATTTTTCATATTCAGTACCGTATCCATGTTGCTCATACAAATCATCCGCATATTGTTGAATCTTAACCTCTAAAGGTATTTCTCTATTTTGTTTTTTCTTTTTAATGGTAATTGTTTTCACTGGATTCACAGGAAAGCTATCTATATCAACTGATTTATCTTCTGATACCAAATCACTTTCTATTGGCATATTAAGTATTTCTTCTATAGAGAAATTATTATCCTGTGTTTCCATAGAATTAGGTTCTCCCCAATCATCATCAATAATTTTGTTTTTATTCGATTTTTTATTTTCATAAATAGGTATATCAAATCCATATTCTTTGAACACACTCAAATCAAGATAATCAATATTATCATTAGGAAAATCCTTAAATGACTCATTATATCTGATACATTCTTTATATAGTTTTTCTACTTCTTCAAGGGATTTATATTTTTTAGAACCATGTAGAAAATTATTATATTTGAGTTTTACTGATGTTCTATTAAAATGAAATGGCTTAATTGGATGATTGGGAACTGTTGATAGATATTGTATTCCTTCTTGTCTTACTAAATCTTTATCTTTATATCTTCCATACACATTACCTACTCTATGAAAAGTTTCATCAGCTTTTCTAGCTTTTGAACGGAATGTATATAGTAGTTTTAATTCTTCTAATTTACACAAGTATTCATTTACTGTATTTTTACTAAAACCCCAACTAAGCACCATATCATCTTGTGTCATATGCCATGATTTACTGTTACCGTTAATAGTTCCAATTATATTTACAAAAAAACGCAATACGTTAAATCCGTATGCTCCTAAAGAGGAAAATATTTTTTGTATTTCCCATAGCTGAATAATAATAAAATTATATTTCTTAGTATCTACACGACAAGACATACTATTGATTATGTAATTGTTGCGGTTTTGCTCTAATATAGTAACATCTTCTTCTTTCTTCAATCCTTCAAATCCCCTTTTGATACCTTTTATAAGGTTTTTATCAGTTTGGCTATCAATAAATCTTCCAGTAAGAAAATAACCTATGGATTCAACGGAAATAAATAAATTCTCATTTTTATCATTTTGTAAATAATTTAAAATTAAAAATACTGCTATTTCTTCACCAGTATATTGTGGTTGTAAATCCTTTCTAATTCCGATATCAACATCCACTAAAAATAATCACTCCTATCTGTAAAAATATGTGTAAAAACATAATCACTCAACTCAATTTTAATTGAGGTGAGAATATGGTTATATTATTGTAAGGTTATATTATTGTAGTAGCTCATTCCCGTCTTATTTTAGGACGCATATTTTAAATTGTCCTCCAAAACTATCCTAATTTAAGACGGAATAGAACTTTTTATCTTTTTTCAATTTATTCCACAACATCCAAAGTCAATGGATATTCCACATTTCAAAATTACAAATATCATCTGTTGATCGTATTCGTCTGTTTCATCATAGCAAGCCAAAATATCATCATATGAAACGGACAAATTGTTGTATGCTATATCCTGCTTATTATCCCATTCCAACGTAAAACCTTTATCATCTGTTTTAAATGTCCTATCATTCGCAACATACATCCTTCCTATTATATGATTTGTAACAGGATTGCTTATATATGCTTCAACTATGTATTCTTTGTTTCTCTCCAAAAATTCATTTAATGTCTTAATAACTTTTTCTTTTACATCAATCAATCCCATAATGTTATTCTCCTTTTCAGTTCATACTAAATACATAAAAATCCAAGTTCCAAAACTGTACCATTCTTAAATCCAATCTCCAAAACATCCGCTAAAATATCATCTTTGGTTTCACCTGTCTTTACAGTAGCTTCACATCTTGTAACCTCTTCATAGCGGATTGCCACATCATCAGGAACCAGTGATACTAATGGTGACGCATAATTACTGATAATCAATTCTGTCTTTGTGGAATCTTCCACTATCTCATATATCTCTGAAGCAATATGGAAGTTACAAATCGCTTTCCTGTTACTTGAATCCAATGATACTGTTACAACTAATTCCTTTTCTTCATGTTCTCCAAAGAAATCCTCTACTGTTTGTTTGATTGTTTCTCTTGTTAATTCATTTTTCATAAATTCTACCTCACTTCTTCTTTTCTTGTGAATACATATCCTTTGGTTGCTTTATAAAAACTATTCTCAAATAATTTCATTTCACCATTTGATAAGATACCTTTTAACTGATTCTTACTATTTTCAAATGTGTCATCACTCTAATTTACTATTTTTGCATTTTAAGTTCTTCGTCTACTTTATTACGCTTACCACACTCAATATATGCAGATTCATAGTCAGTAAACAAACGATTTTCTCTTACTTTCCCATATCTTTCAATATTATAAGATAATTCTGAGACTCCAAATAATTTATGCTTATAATAGATACATAGAATTTTGACAGGTTCTTTACTTTTAACATTCCAAACAAATTTCTTCTTTTTACCATTCTGATAACATTTTCTGCCAATATAATATACTTCTTGCCCTACATCAAATTTGTTACTAATGGATAACACTGTTTTATTCCTCCTCCATACTCTCTATAATATTTCTACATTCTTGGCGGTTCTCTTGCGCGTTTCATACAAAACCACCATCCAATCTTGGCGTTGTGATATTATTTGTTGCTTTTCACCTTAAAAAGCATCTGAAAACATGTTGTCCGACCACACACTTTATAGTTGGCGTGACCACTGCTATTTTTAGATAATATCCCTGAATAATGGCTTTTGGCTTGCCATCATCAGAAAACAAGTTGCCATCTTGTCTTGACGGTAAATAGTTGGATGTTCCCAACTATCACCGTTTCGGCTATTTTAAATATTTTTCTCCATTGATTTATAGCGACTTTTTGGTATAATCTTCTATATGGAGGTGAACATAATGATTCTAAAAGCAACTATCAAATGCTCTTGTGGTTGTTCTTATGAAATGGTTTCATGCAAAAATCACGAATTAGCAAAATGTCCTAACTGTTCAAAGGTTTTTAGTGAATCAGAGAAACTTGTTGATATTCTAAAAATCTTTAATTCAATCAACCTTACAGAAGAAAAAAACGATTCCGATTTAGGGTTTGACCATATTTTTCACTATGAATCTTTAACATTAAATACTGTTAAAAGTTTATCTACTGTTTCATACGAAAGAGATAATGAGTAATTTTCCATGCGCCTATAAAGCCATATGTACGTTATAATTTATAGGCGTACAATCACCTCATATACTATTCTCTGTACTTGATAATCAAATTAGGAAACTCTTTAATGAATATAATCGTAATTGTTTCATCTTCATCATCAAGCGAAATCACATCTATTGAATCTGGTTCAAACTGTACTTCTCCACTTTGACATACCAGGAGCATGCACAGATACTTGCTATTATCGTTCATATCCTTATCAAAATGTACATCTGCACATAACAGATCAATGCCAAATCCATCTATATCCTCACTGTTAGCATCAAATACTCCTGTTTTGTGTGACATAAATTCTCCCAGTTCCTTCATTGTAATAGGTTTGTTCATGGTAATCTCCTTGTTTGTTGGTAGGTGGCGATATACCACCCACCTATAATGATTAGGATTCCAGTTCATTTAACAAATCCAAACTCACATTGCTACGCCTTCTCTTTGGTTTTTCTTCATTTTGTTTATTTTTACTCGCCAACAGCCGTTCTTTCATTGACAGTTGCTTTTTTCTGGTACAATATTTTTCCACTGTGGAATATGAACTTTATTCAAGTATTCAGATAATATTTCTACATCTGATTGCTCTAAACATTCCATTCCGCCTTTGAATCTGGATAAATCGTTTACATCTATGCCTACATTTAAGGCAATTGCCTTTAACATCAAACCTTGATTAGTAATCTCAATCAATTTTTTTCGCACTGAATCGTTATTTATTGACATATTTTGCCTCCAAAATTATTTTATTTACTGGGCAGGACAGTTACATCCCACCCATATTTACTTGAAATATCCTACACACTTCATGGATATTGCTTTTGACATTCACTTAACGTTTACCTGTCATTTATTCATTTCTTGCATTTTCTTACGCATTGCTGCTAATTTACTGGAAACTTTCTTTTCAGGTATGGCTTTTGATTCCTTTTCTTCCATGAAATCAAGACTTTCAAGTTTGCTAACATGCTTCCTGTCTCTCTGACGTTCTTCATAAGCCGCCTTTGCTATTTCTCCAAGTTTTGTAACGTGTGACACTGGATAATCCAAACCACTAACGGCAACTAATGTACTTCTGCCGTTATATCCCTCAAAAACATTTTTAGGCTTTCCGACTTCCGCAATGATGCTATCCTTTTCAATATCCGCATTGTTGCGTCCAGCGTGGATGATAGCAATATTCTCACAAATCTTGTTACTTTCAATCGGTGCAAAGATACCGTCCTTTGTCAACTTCTGCAATAGCAACACCTGATCTAAACTCTGATTGTCTTTCGCTCCCATAAGGCTAATAACCATCATTCCACTATCTTTGAGCATTTCAAGCCGTTCTGATTCATCAAAGTTGTTTAACTCACCATATGAATCATTGGTCAGGAATGTATCAAGGAACTTTGTGAATGTGCTATTGAGACTTGTATAATCTTTGCCATTGTCATTGTTGATGAAAAATGTGGCTCCAAGTCCTTCTAATTCCTGTAACTCCTGTACCGCCTGATATGCGTTCCTATGCTTTGCAATCGGTTCATCCTGTGACGGTAACGCAATGACAGGACACACGATCCGATTAGTTTCTTCATTATCATTCTTTTGTAATAACATTTCCGCTACGATAGTTGCACATCCTGATCCAGTCGAACCGCCACCACCGAAAAACACAAATACAATTTCTTCTTTTATGTTTTCGATAAAGTCAATAAATGCACTGTTTTGTACAAGACAATCTTCTGCTCTCTCCCTGTGACCTCCGAATCCATCAAATCCGTTCATACGAAATTTAGGAATATCCCCAAGTGCTTTCAAGTCCTGTTCGCTCCCATTCGCTGCATTACCTTTGTACCCTAATGCTATAAATTCTTTCATTTGTTTACCTCCATAGCATCCTAAACCCAACATTCTACATTTCTCCTTCAGATTCATTCTTTTTCCTCCTTCAATGATTCAATTATTTTGGTTGATTTTTCCGTAAGATAATAGGTATCGGCATGATCATCCAATATGCCTTTTGCTAAATATCCATTGCTCACAAGTTTCTGCATCTTTTTCCAGACTGTTGTTCTCTTTCCCAACGAACCTTCATAATCATCTAAAATTTCTGTTATTGTCATTCCATGAAAACGGTCTTTACATCCACCGACATATAATGATTCCAATATCATGTAATCAACACGATTCAACTCATATGTTTGTGTCACATATCCATTCCCTTTTCTACGTTTCATTTCATACACATATATCACACCTTCCTTTGACATTATTCAGATATTGCATATACATCTCATTGAAATATATCTGACATTTACTTTAAAAGTAAAAATATAAAGGCTTTTCTGCCCTATAACACCCTCAATAGAAATCCCTCCTCATGTTTAGTTCTCCAAATCACAATGCTTTCTCTTTCTAATAGTTATTTCTCCATCCAAAAGAAAACTTTTATTATTTCTCTTTACTTTCGGAATAATAAAGTCCTTCTGATTTTTCTGTTCAATTACATAATTCTCTAAAAATATTTCTTCATATCCAAATTTACTATTGGAAATTTAAGCTGAAACGCTTGATAATCATCTAAGAATATGTGATAATATTAAAGAGCGTTTCTGCTCTTCAAATTCTGACCGTTTCGGTTTTGAATTTGTGTGTATGTATGAAGACCTGTCCGATGGTGCGCCAACACCGCTTGAGGATAGGTCTTTGTGTTTTTATGAGGCTAATTGTAGAACATATGTTTGTATTTGTCAATAGTGTTTTCGAACTTATGTTCTTTCCTGTTTTCCAAATTATATTAATAGGATTTGTTTTGGAAAATTATATGGGGTTTTATGTGAAATGGAATGTTGCGTATAATCTGGGTTTATTACATGAAAAAACTACCTCTGAACATTAATGATTTGTCCATTGGTAGTTTTTTTGTTTCTATGAAATATAAAGTATTTCCTTCTATATCAGTAACCGCCAAATAATGATGCGGTCAGATATAAAATTACCCCAGCCCTTTGCGA
>CAJTUV010000045.1 GCA_910579515.1 uncultured Hungatella sp. | reverse complement strand
AAGACGTTATGACAGACCTCCGTTACTGGAAAGATGATGCGCAGGTAGCCAGTGAAGTAATTGAAAAATACTGGGCAAATATCCCAGGGATTTATGTGAAAGTAGAAAACTTATGACAAATGAGGAAGTCAGACAGGGATTTACAGAGGTGTATAACGAGTTTTGGAATCGGTATAAGAGTCACATACCTGCAAAAGATTCCGAAGAATGGGAACGAGTTTTGACATGGTCATTGGTTTTAAGAAAAAAGTATCCCTTCATGAAGGAGACAATTCTTGACCTGGTAGAAGAGCTTGATCAGAGAATGAGAAGGGGTGAGGGAAAGAGAGAGTGATTGATGCAGTTGAATTAGGGTCTAGTGGAGAAATCGTGGAGGGCACAATAGAAGGCTTTGAGGATTGCTCTGTAGTCCAGATGGAGACGGAGAGAGGTTGGAGAGAAATCCATGTGGATGATATAGAGGGAGGAACAATTATTTAAGATTATTAAACAGGAGAAATAGTAAACGAGGAAAAAGCCAATAAACAAGCGGCAGTCATCCGCCAAGAAGATACAGCATAGGAGCGTGGTAAGATATGCGGAATAAGCAGAAGACACCAGCAGAACAATTATCAGAGTTTTTAAACTTTGTCGAACAGAGTTATACAGATTATCAAATAGCCAGCGAAGCGCTCAAAGAAGAGGACAGGCGGCTCCAGGACCTACTTCATGAGATGGAGTTTGCCGCGGATAAGGCTGAACGGAATAGAGTCGCGACTAGGCTTCAGAAAAGCAGGAGGGAAAGAAGAAAAAATAAGGACACTGTAAAGCTGAATGAACAGGTGGTGAGGTTCTTTGAAGAGAAGCCTCACAGGGACACATTAAACAAAATGAAGCAGCTTTTAGGACGGCAGAGGAAGGAGGAGGAATATCTTTTCGGAGAACGTGTATATAAGCAGAAGGCAAAGTGACTGGCAGGGAGGAGATAAGAGTGGACAAAGAACTACTGGTCCAGTATAGTGAATTGAAAGAGGAAATCAAGGATTTACGTAAAAGGATTCAGAAGCTGGAAAAGTTTTTGAGCGATCCGCCTATTGTGGCGGATATTGTCAAGGGAAGCAGGAAAGATGGAACGATAGGTCCCATCAAGATTACAGGGATTCCTGAACCGGAGTATGTCCGCAGGCAGAGGATTTGTGAAAAATATCAGAAGCTTTTGCAGGAAAAGGAAGCAGAGCTTTTGGAGCTTACCTGTCAGGTGGAAGAATACATAGAGAGTATAGAGAAATCTGATTTGAGGATTATGTTTAGGCTGTATTTCATTGATGGGTATAGTTATTTAGCGGTGGCCAGGCAGATGAATAGTATGTTTCCTAGACGAAAGATAAAGTATACAGATGAAAATGTAAAGAAGCGGATTCAAAGATTTTTTGAAGAAAAATTAAAAATGTCCCCCAATGTCCCGATGAAGCATGATAGACTATAGACTGGAATAAGTGAAATTTCTATCCCCCTCATATACAGTCGCTAGGTGTTAAAGCTTGGCGGCTGATTTTTTACTTGAAATGAAAGGAAGTGATTTTGTGGGAAGGCAAAGGAAATTTAATAGTGTCAAAGCATTAGAAGCGGCATGGGAGGCATATAAAAATAACTGTGACAATAAAATGGTGCTTACCCATGACTTCAGTTCCAAAAATTCTGAGTTTGTCAGCGCAGAATTAAAACGCAGTATTACGTATACGATTGAAGGGTTTTGTGTATTTGCAGGGATAGCACGCTCTTCTTTTTATCAGACTTACGAAGAAGATGAAAAATTTTCGGACATGGTCACGCGCATGAAAGAGGAATGCGAGGTTGACGCACGGTCAAAATTTGAATTAGGCGTTATCCCGTCACAGCTTGCAGGGTTATGGATGTCAAGGCATGGATATACTACCAAAAATGACACAAGTGTTTCCGGTTCGATTCCCGTTGTAATATCTGGAGATGAGGCGCTTGAAGACTAACCGAAATCAAAAACGGATTTATCTTCCTGAATACGTCGGAAAAGGCTATGGCACCTTCTGGAGATGGAAGGGGAGGTACCGAGTATGTAAGGGCAGCAGGGCAAGCAAAAAGTCAAAGACCACGGCTCTGTGGTACATTGTAAACCTGATGAAATATCCAGACGCTAATCTGTTAGTAATCAGAAAAGTGTTCCGGACCTTAAAAGACAGCTGCTTTACAGAGTTAAAATGGGCCATCAATCGTCTGGGTGTACAGCAGTTTTGGGAGATAAAAGAAAGTCCTCTTGAGATGACCTATAAGCCCACAGGCCAGAAGATATACTTTCGTGGACTTGACGACCCTCTGAAAGTAACCTCTATTACAGTGGAGCACGGCTATTTATGCTGGGCCTGGATAGAAGAGGCATATGAAATCGGCAGGGAAGACGATTTTGATATGCTGGATGAATCCATTCGTGGAGCCGTTCCGTCTGAAACAGGATTATTTAAACAGATTACGCTTACCTTTAACCCGTGGAATGAGCGTCACTGGATAAAGAAGCGTTTTTTTGACAATCCTGATGATGAAACCCTGGCTATGACTACAAACTATCTTTGTAATGAATGGCTGGATGAGGCGGACCGTAAAAAATTTGAGACTATGCGGATAAATAACCCCAGACGTTACCGCGTAGCCGGATTAGGCGAATGGGGAATTGTTGACGGGCTTGTATACGAGAACTGGGAAGAGAAGGCATTTGACATTGATGAGATCCGCAGGCTGTTAAGTGTCAGGTCTGCTTTTGGGCTTGATTTTGGCTATACCAATGATCCATCCGCTTTGTTCTGCGGTCTTGTGGATTTATCCGCAAAAACCTTATGGGTATTTGATGAAATGTATAAGAATGGCATGAGCAATGAGCGGATTGCCAAAGAAATTACAGAAATGGGATATCGCAAGGAAAAAATTAAGGCAGAAGCAGCAGAGCCAAAAAGCATTGACCGTCTGTATGAGCTTGGTCTTATTCACATCCAGCAGGCGAGAAAAGGGAAAGACAGTATAAACAACGGGATTGATTTCCTTCAGGATTTCCACATGATTGTCCATCCAAGATGTGTAAATTTTATCACGGAAATATCAAACTATACCTGGGATACGGATACAAAAACGGGCAGGCGGCTGAACAAGCCCATAGATGATTTTAACCACCTGATGGACGCTATGCGCTACTCTATGGAGGATTACAGCAGGAGCGCAGCTTTCAGTTTTGAATAAATAGAAGTTGAGAAGACTTGGAGCTTTGGCGTTCCAGGTTTTTATTTTTATGACGGAGGCGGATTAAGTGCTGAGTTTTATAGATTTCATGACAACCAAGGTTTCCAATCTTATTATGCAGGGCGCAAAAAGCCGGATGACGGATAAAGAATTTCTGGAAAGGGAAATTGCCAGATGGAAGAACAGTTCGCAGCGGATCATGCAGATAAAAGGCCATTTATATTATGAGAATGAGCATGACATCCTTGCCAGGAAAAGAACTGTAATCGGTGAGGGCGGAGAGATCCAGCCTGTGGATAACCTTCCCAATAACCGCGTGATAGACAATCAATATGGCAAAATGGTAAATCAAAAGGCAAATTACCTGTTGGGAAAGGCATTTGTTATTGATACCAAAAACGAGCAGTATGCAGAGCTTTTAAAAAAGATATTTAACAAAAGCTTTATGAAGACCTTAAAAAATGGCGGCAAGGCAGCTCTCAACGGGGGGATCGCCTGGATATACCCTTATTACAATGACGCTGGAGAGCTGGATTTCCGGTTATTTCCCAGCTACGAAATTCTCCCTTTTTGGAAGGACAGCGAACATACGGAACTTGATTTTGCAGTCAGGCTTTATCTGGTAGAGGGATATGAAGGTACACAGTCAAAAATCATTGAAAAAGTAGAAGTTTATGATTTACAGGGGATACATAAGTTTGTACTGGAGGGAGGAATTTTAATCCCAGATGTAGATACAGAAAGAGAAGTTTTTGAAGTACCTTATGTAACTGTTACAGACAAGGAAGGCGGGGCGGCAGGGCTGAACTGGGAGAAGATACCTCTGATACCATTAAAGTATAATGAGCAGGAAATACCTTTGATAAAGAAAGTAAAGACTCTCCAGGATGGTATTAATGTTATGCTTTCAGATTTTGAAAACAATATGCAGGAGGATTCCAGAAATACAATTCTTATCTTGAAAAATTATGACGGCCAGGACCTGGGGGAGTTCCGCCGGAATCTTGCAACTTACGGGGCGGTTAAAGTTCGGTATGATGGAGAAACCAAGGGAGGCGTCGAAACCCTTGAAATCACAGTGAACGCGGAAAACTATAAAACGATCCTGGAAAGCTTTAAAAAAGCTCTTATTGAAAATGCTATGGGTTACGATGCAAAGGATGACAGGCTTTCCGGCAACCCGAACCAAATGAACATCCAGTCTATGTATTCGGATATTGATTTGGACGCTAATGACATGGAGACAGAACTTCAGGCGGCATTTGAAGAAATTCTTTGGTTTGTAAATATCCATCTTGCTAACACAGGGCAGGGCGATTTTGAGAATGAGGCAGTAACGATTCTGTTTAATCGGGATATGATGATGGATGAAGGGCAGATTATTGAAAATATCCGCAATTCAGAGGGGATTTTGTCCAATGAGACCCTTATCGCACAACATCCATGGGTCCAGAATATCGAAGATGAGCTAAAGAAACTGGAACGGGAGCGGCAGAAGGAACGGGAAGAATTTGAACAGCAGCAGGGATACAATCCGTGGGGAAAGAATGAGGGGACAGGAACCTCTCCTTCGAAGAAAGAAGGTGATTTTGATGGCAAAGGTGAAAAAGTTTGATGTAGTGGCCAGCTTTTTCCGTCCGCTCATTCCTCTCTTTGTGAAGGGCGGTGGTTCTGACGAAAAATAGCGGTTATTGGCGTAAACGCTTTTCGCAGCTTGAGGCAGCCCAGAATCAAATGGGAAGGGAAGCCTATTTTGAAATAGAAGAACTGTACAGACAGTCCCAGAAGGAGATTGAACAAAAGATATATTCCTGGCACCAGCGTTTTGCTGCCAACAACGGCGTAAGCATGGCAGAGGCCAGAAGAATGCTCTCTAATGAAGAGTTAAAGGAGCTTAAGTGGGACGTGAAGGAGTATATCCGGCATGGAAAAGAAAATGCCCATAATGGAAAATGGATAAAGGAATTGGAAAATGCCTCTGCAAGGTTCCACATTTCCCGTCTGGAGGCGTTAAAACTACAAACGCAGCAGAGTCTCGAAGTTCTTTTCGGTGGGCAGCTGGATCGTGTTGACGCTGCCATGAAGCGCATCTACCTGGGAGGATATTATCATACAGCTTATGAGCTGCAGAAGGGATTCGGGATTGGCTGGGATATAGCCGGAATTGATCAGGCACAGGTTGAAAAGGTAATCAGTAAGCCGTGGGCTCTGGATGGAAAGAATTTCTCCGAAAGGATTTGGAATAGTAAGGAGAAGCTGATTTCTGAAATTCACAAGGAGCTTACGCAGAATATTCTTTTAGGGGGTGATCCGCAAAGAGCCATAAATAACATAGCAAAAAAAATGAATACTTCAAAGAATAATGCAGGCCGTCTTGTCATGACGGAAGAAGCCTATTTCAGTTCGGCGGCTCAGGGAGATTGTTTCCGTGACTTAGACGTTGAACAGTATCAGGTTTTGGCAACGCTGGATTCCCATACTTCAGAGATATGCCGCAGCCTTGACATGAAATGCTTTCCCATGAAAGAGTATGAACCAGGAGTGACGGCGCCGCCGTTTCATGTCTGGTGTCGTTCCACAACAATCCCTTATTTTGAGGATGATTTTAGACAGGCTGGGGAGCGTGCTGCCAGAGGAGCGGATGGAAAAACGTATTACGTTCCCGGGAATATGAATTATCAGGAATGGAAGGCTGCGTTTGTGGACGGTGATAAAACAGGAATCAAAACAGCAGGATTGCACGATGATTCTGATGGTGGTATAATAGAATCAGGTAATTGGCAGGGACTGAACTATTCGCAGTCTTATACAAAAAAGGCAGCGATTGACAGACTTCAAAGCGAATATGGAATACAGTTTCATGATTCGCGTAAGTATCCTATGGATGATGGCCTTTTGGCGGATTGTGTAGGATGGCTGGATTCTTTCAGTACACAATATACGGAGTTTATGAAGAAAAATCCATGTAAGATACCGGAGATAAATAATAAGGCCCCATCAAGTATGAAGGGAACAATCGGTTATTATCTTCATTATACGAATCGTCATGGGGTTGTTGAGATTGCTTTAAATGGTCAATACCATTCAGATACAACAGTTTTTCAAAAATATGTAGAACAGTGTGTTAAATCAAGATGGTATCCCACCAATGCCACAATACATAAAACATTTGTACACGAGTTTGGCCATCATGTTTCAAACTCTATGAGATGGATAACCAACAATGTTGACTGGCAGCATGAATTTATTCAGGAGTGTATTGATGAATTTAAGCAGACAGAACCTGGTTATACCTGGAATACTTATATTGGAATGAAGGATTATGTTTCGGAATATGGTGCAAAAAGTGAAGCAGAACTGTTTGCAGAGGCATTTGCAGAATATTTTGGTGGTGAGAATCCGCGAGAGTTTGCTAAGATATTCGGCAGAAAATTGGATAAATTATTGAAAGAGGTAGAGTAATATGGATAAATTAGAATTTTTCGGAGACATGCCTCCCCAGAGATTTATAAAGGAAGGGTATGAGTATCTTGGGAAAGACGGGCAATGGCATGTGAAGGATGATGCGCCTGAGTGGGCAAAAGAGGAGTTTAAAAAGTTTCATGAGATGGTGAATCCGGTTCCAGACGAAGAAGGGCGGATGATTCAGGGATAAGCACTTTTGAAAATAAATTTCAGAGGTGCTTTTTTCGTACCCTGAAATATAAAAATTAATGAAAGGATGAGACGAAGATGAAGAAAGAAGAGTTTATTGCTCTTGGAATTAGCGCAGAGTTAGCAGCCAAAGCAGAGGAGGCTTCTTTAAAGGAGCTGGGGGGATATGTTGAGAAAACAAAGTTTGATGAAGTCAGCGAGGAAAATAAGACCTTGAAAAAGTCTGTGTCTGACCGAGACAAGCAGCTTGACGATCTCAAAACGGCAAACGGAGACAATGAAGCTCTGAAAAAGCAGATTGAAGACATGAAACAGCAGAATGCCGAACAGGAGAAAGCCCATAAAGCGGAACTTGCACAGCTGAGATTAGACAATGCCATTGAAACCGCTCTGACAGCAGCAGGAGCAAAAAATACAAAGGCAGTCAAAGCGCTTCTGGATGTTTCCAAGGTGAAGCTTGGGGAAGATGGAAAACTGTCAGGCTGGGAGGAACAGCTTACAGCGGTACAGAAATCGGACGCCTATCTGTTTACAGAAAAACAGGCGAAGAACCATTTCAGGGGCTATAAACCTGGAGCTTCTGCGGATAAAAAGCCGGGGGCAGAAGTTGATATGTCCAAAATGTCTTATGAAGAATTGGCAGCTTATATTGAGAACAATCCGGATGCCGAATAATAAATTTTAAGAAAGGAATCGTTTAAAATGGCAAAATTTAATGCAAAGAGTTTCAATGAAAAAGCTTTTGGAAAGTATATGTCTGCGATCCCAAATGTGAAGCTGAATAAGCTGCGAGAGTCCAGGGCAGTTGTGAGGGATGAACGCCTGCGCAGTACCTTTGTAAACAATTCGCAGACAGGCAGCGTATATGCGGTTATCCCATTTTTCGGACTGATTGGAGGAGAGGCGCAAAACTATGACGGCGTGAACAGCCTCACTCCGGAAAACACCGATACTTATGAGCAGGGGGTTTTTACTTACGGCCGTATGATGGGATGGACAGAGGCAGATTTTAGCTATGACGTTACCGGAGGAGTTGATTTCATGGGAAATGTAAGGAATCAGGTAATGCGCTACTGGAATGAGGTGGATCAGGATGTGCTTCTTGCGATTTTGGATGGAATATTTGGCATGAATACCACAGGGACCGGTTCTATCAAAACAGCGAATGCCGAATTTGTAGACAGGCATACCCTTGACATAACAAGCCAGGGAGCTTCTTCCACAACAGATGAAATGCTTATGGGAGCGAGTACCTTAAATTCTGCAATTCAGAAGGCGTGTGGGGACAATAAACAGAAATTTACCCTTGTCCTCTGTCATTCTACTGTGGCAACGAATCTTGAAAATTTGAAGCTGCTGGCTTATCTGAAATATACAGACACAGAGGGAATTGAACGGGACCTTGGAATGGGAAGCTGGAATGGACGGCTTGTTATTATAGACGATTCCATGCCGGCTGAAGAGGTAAAGCCGGTTGCAGGAAGCGAGACTGTGACAGCACAGGAAGGTTATACCAAATATACCACCTATGTCCTTGGAGAGGGTGCGATCAGCCTGGAGCCGGTAGGAGCAAAGGTCCCTTATGAAATGGTCAGGGACGCAAAACTTCATGGAGGCGAGGACACTCTGATTTCCAGAAGGCGCAATGCGGTTGCAGTTTCTGGAATTTCTTATTTGAAGGCAGTCCAGGCCACCAACAGCCCTACCAATGCGGAAATGAAGAACGGAAAGAACTGGTCGCTGGTTACGAATGGAGAGGATAAGGCAATCCCCCACAAGGCGATTCCGATTGCCCGTATCATTTCCAGAGGCTGATTTAAGGCGGTGAATCTTATGATAAAACAGGCGGAAGAACGTCTTAAAACATTTGGTTATGCTATGAAGGAGGGAGACGAAGCAATACTGGCATTCTCCATCCAAAAAGTTGAAAACTCCATAAAAAATGACTGCAATGTTTCTTCTGTTCCTGACGGACTGGTGAATACTGCGGTTGATATGGCTGTCGGAGAATTTCTGACAGCCAAAAAAACTTTTGCACCGGATGATATTGCAGGGCTTGATCTGGATTTTGCGATAAAACAGCTCCAGGAAGGGGATACCAGCACCGTATTCGCAACAGGAGAAGGGACCTTGACCCATGAACAGCGGCTTAATAACTTTCTGAATTATCTTCTGGCGCATGGACGGGAGGAGTTTTCGTGCTATAGGAGGCTGAGATGGTAAAAGCATTGGAGGCGGCAAGAAAGGCAGCCAGGCGAGCACAGGAGGCTGCATATGAGGGGAAATGTACGATCATGGAATTTCGTGATGTGGAAAATGAAGAGACAGGGTTATCTGATGAAGAGGAAGTCATAGTGATAGAAAACCAGCCATGTAAATTGTCCTTTAAAAAATTAACCGCAGCTTCCCAGACCGAAACAGCCGCCGCAGTTTCCCAGGTTATAAAACTATTCCTTGCCCCTGAAATTAATGTGAAGGCCGGATCCAAGCTGGTGGTTACTCAAAATGGTGTAACTGGAAAGTATTCTGCCAGCGGCATACCGGCTGTGTACAGCACCCATCAGGAAATTGTTCTGGAGCTGTGGGAGGGCTGGGCATAATGGGTAAAATGGGAAGCTTTTCCGCTTCTGATTTAAAGAAGTTTCAGGGGCGTTTGAACAGGCTTCAGGAAAAAGAAGCAGACGTTTTTATGGAGGCATGTGTAAAGGAACTTGCTGCAAGGCTTCTGACTAAGGTCATAGAGCGGACTCCTGTTGGGGATTACTCTATAGAAAAGGAAGTAACAGCAAAAAGGGATTCTAAAAATCATAAAAAGGGAGACGTCTATAAGGAAAAGGTAAATCCAACTGGAAAGAAAGGCGGGACGCTCCGCAGGGGGTGGATCGCGCAGAGCCATGAAGAGGCAGAGAGCGGCAAAGGCAGGCCTGCTCATGAAGATATATTGGAATTTGCGAACGGGCTGAAAATTAGCCGCTTGGGTGATACTTTGAAAATAGAGATTGTAAATCCAGTGGAATATGCTTCTTATGTAGAATATGGGCACAGACAGACCCCAGGACGATATGTGCCAGTATTAGGAAAAAAACTGAAAAAAGGGTGGATTCCAGGGAAGCTTATGATGACAGCGTCAATGAAGGAAATACAGGAAATAGCCCCAAAAGTCTTGGAAGCTAAGCTAAAAAAATTTCTGGGAGAGTGTATGGGATGATCAATTCAATAATTGCGGCCATTACCACTTGTCTGAAGGCTGAATTTGGCAGCAGATATAAAGTCCATATGGAAGAGAAAAAGCAGGGCTTAATGGAGCCTTGTTTTTTTATCTCCTGCATTAATCCTGACAGCCAGTTATTTCTTGGAAAGCACTATATGAGAAAGAATCAGTTTTGTATTCAGTATTTTCCAGAAACAGAAAAGAAAAAACAGGAGTGCTACAGCATAGCGGAACGCCTTCTTTTGTGTCTAAGGCAGATAACAGTAATGGGCGCGATGGTACGGGGCACAAGAATGCACTATGAAGTAGTGGAAGGCATTCTTCATTTCTTCATTAATTACGATATGTATGTTTATGACGCAGAAGAGGAGATTCCCGTTATGGAAAAGCTCTCCTCAAAAACTGATGTGAAAGGATAGGTGCGAAATGGAAGAAAAGAGAAATGAAGCAGAAAGCAGAGAAGCCCTGTTTTCCAAGAGACAGCTCATGTCTTCCAGCCGTTTTTGGGACAGGAGGGACCTTTTAGAGGCTTTGCTTGATGAGAAGGAGCTTTATACAATAAAGGCCGTGGAAAAGAAGATTCAAAAATATATGAAAGGCAGGGTCAGATAATGAGTTTAGGCGGAGGTAGTTTTTTAGTACAGAACAAGGAACTGCCAGGGGCATACATAAATTTTATCTCGAAATCGGCTGCAAGTGCAGTCCTCTCAGAAAGAGGAATTGCAACCATGCCTCTGGAGATGGACTGGGGTGTCTCTGGTGAGATTTTTGAAGTAACAAACGGAGATTTCCAGAAAAACAGCATGGAGATTTTTGGATATGAGTACACCAGCGATAAATTAAAGGGACTCAGGGATTTGTTTTTAAACACCCAGACCTTTTATGGGTACAGGCTGAACGGCGGCAAAAAGGCACAAAACAGCCTGGCTGAAGCATGTTATTCTGGCATTCGCGGAAATGACTTGAAGATTATCATCCAGGCGAATGCCGACAACGAAGATATGTTTGACGTGAAAACTCTGCTGGAGACAGTGACTGTGGACGAACAGACCGTTTCCAGCGCAGAGGATTTGACAGATAATCATTACGTGAAATGGAAAACAGAAGCCGTATTGGAGGCGACAGCAGGAATGCCTCTTTCCGGTGGAGAGAACGGGGAGGTCAATGGAGCTTCCTATCAGGCGTATCTTGATAAGATTGAACCTTATACCTTTAACACTATGGGGGTCGCTGTAACAGACGATACCACAAAATCCCTTTTTGCTGCTTTTGTGAAGCGGATGAGAGATGAAATGGGGGTAAAGTTCCAGTTAGTGCTTCATGACTATGCAAAAGCAGATTATCTGGGGACGATTAGTATAAATAACCGAGTGATGGATGAAGGATGGAGTGAAGCAAGCCTTGTCTACTGGGTAACGGGCGCCTCTGCTGGCTGTGCGGTTAATCGAAGCAATCAGAATAAGAAGTATGACGGCAGTTTTATGATTGATACCTCCTATACACAGAATCAGCTGAAGGCCGCTATTCGGGAAGGAAAGTTTACCTTCCACATGGTAGGCGCTGATGTCCGTGTGCTGGAGGATATCAATACTATGGTTACCATTTTGGATACCCAAGGGGATATTTTTAAGGACAATCAGACGATCCGAACCATAGACCAGATAGGCAATGATATTGCGGTATTGTTCAATACAAAGTATCTCGGGATCGTGCCAAATGATGAGGCTGGGCGGATTTCTCTCTGGTCTGACATTGTTGCCCATCACCGGCAGATGGCAAAGATCAGAGCCATAGAAGGGTTTTCGGAATCTGATGTGGCAGTGGAACAGGGAGACACGAAAAAATCTGTAGTGGTATCCGATGCGGTAACGGTTGTAAATTCAATGGGAAAATTATATATGACAGTTACAGTTGGCTGAGAAAGGAAGAAACTAAATGGAAAATAATACGACAATGATTGCAAATGACGCCGTCTATGGAGGCCTTGCGGAGTGTTATATCACAATCGAGGGACGGCGCTACAATTTTATGCACATGACTGATTTTGAAAGCAAATGGGAGGTTAATGTTACAGACGTGCCTATCCTTGGAAGAGTGGGGATGGGGCATAAAGCTGCTGGCGGCAAAGGGACATGGAGCGGCACAGCCCATTATAACCAGTCTTATTTCCGGCAGATGGCGGACACTTATCAGAAAACAGGGATCATGCCATACTTTGAAATCCAGGTAAGCAACGAAGACAGCCAGAGCGCGGCAGGAAGACAGACAATCATTCACAGAGGATGCCTGTGTGATACTTTTACCCTGGCTAAATTTCAGTCAGGCGAGGAAATTTTGGAAGAGGAGCTTTCAGGGACCTTTGAAAGCTGGGATCTGCCTGAGAAATTTAAGGATTTGGAAGGTGCAATAACAAATTAAAGCAATCAGAGCGTCCTTCAAACGAGGGGCGTTCTTTTTATACTATAAACGTAAAAAAGGAGAATTATAACAATGTCAAAATTCAGCAGATTTATGAAGGCCAACAAAGTAGTAAAGAAGAATGAGATGTATGCCGCTACAAAGTCTTTATGTGACGAAAACGGTGAGGCCTTAAAGTGGGAGTTTAAACACATCACGACAAAAGAGGATGAAAAACTCAGAGATGAATGCACAACAGAAGTCCAGGTCAAGGGAAAACCGAACCTGTACAGGCCAAGGCTTAATACCGGCCAGTACATCAAGAAGATGATCGCCGCTTCCGTGGTCATGCCGGATTTGTTAAACGCAGAATTACAGGATTCCTATGGTGTAAAAGAGCCTGAGGATTTATTGCTGGCTATGGTTGATGACCCTGGGGAGTACAATGATTTGGCCGCTTTTGTACAGAAATTCCAGGGTTTTAATGTATCCTTTGAAGAGAGGGTGGAAGAAGCAAAAAACTAATTGAAGAAGGGGATTGGGAGGCGAATTTTGCTTACTATGCCCTTCTGAAATTACATATCCTGCCATCTGTATTTCTTGAAATGGATGAGCGGGAAAAAGCTTTTACCATAGCGGCTATCCAGAAAAAGGCAGAAGATGATGAGAAAAAAGAGAAGGAAATAGAACGTAAGACTAAAAAAGGCAGAGGAAGAGGGAGGAGAAGGTAGATAATGGCATCTATCAGAACAGCGATTGAGTTATACGATTCATTCAGCGCCCCAATGATGAATGTTATAAACGCAGTCAGTCTTGGAGTATCTGCTATATACGATATGCAGTCCGCCATAAGCGAGCCCTTTGACACAGCTTCTATCGAAGGGGCAAGGGAATCTATAAACCGGGCAACTATCGCCATGCAGGAATTGGATGCTGCTATTCAGGGTACGGGTTCACCGGAGATTAAATCACCCCCTTCCCCGTCCCCGGTTGATGTACCTATTCAATGGCAATCCGGCAGTCTGGAAGTGTTTACTGGAAGCGGAATAGAGCGGTTTCAGCAGGAAGTTCAAAGTGCAAATGCTATACTTGAACAGTTAAGCACAACGCAAGACACTATTGCAAGACAGGCATACAACACAAATATTTTCCCACCAGAAGCATTTCAGGATTTGAACAGCCTTGCTGTAAGAATTGACAACGTAAGAAATAGAATTCAGACGATCGAAAACAATCCTTTGAACATGGGGACGGATGCGGCAAACGCAGAATTGGAAATGTTACGGGGGCAACTGGATCAGGCAATTCAGGAACAGCAAAACCTTAACCGTGCCATGGATGATATGGATGTTCAGGCTGCAAATAATGCTTATTTGAGATTGCGGCAGACTATAGGTGATACAGAAAAACATATCCGAGATAACGTGGATGAACAAGGGCGATTTAACCATGAGATTGAACGGGGAACGGAAAGTGCTGACAAGCTTATGAATACAATCGGCCGCGCAGTTGCCGCCTATGCCACCATGCAGACGGTTACAAGTGTTTTGGATCTGTCCGACCAGTTGACATCCACCACAGCACGTTTGGATTTAATGAATGATGGCTTACAGACCACAAAGGAATTGCAGGATATGCTCTTTCTTTCTGCAGAGCGGTCAAGGGCGTCTTATCAGGACACGGCTGACGCGGTTTCCAAGCTGGGACTTATGGCTGGTGACGCATTTTCCAGCAATGAAGAAACGATTGCCTTCATGGAACAGGTCAACAAGCAGTTTGCTATTGCCAGAACGGAGGCCTCTGGGATTCAGGCGGCTATGCTTCAGCTGACACAGGCAATGGGGTCTGGAGTGCTCAGGGGCGAGGAGTATAACAGCATTTTGGAGCAGGCCCCCAATATCATCCAGACCATATCGGATTATATTGAAGGAAATGAAGAGGTATTAAGATCTGTAGCAGAAGAAATGGGAATGACAGCAGAAGCGCTGGCTGGCAATGTGAAAGGCAGTATGAAGGATATAGCAGGCGAAGGGATATTGTCCGCTGAATTGGTAAAGGAAGCTATGTTCTCAGCGGCAGATGACACCAATGAAAAATTTGAATCCATGCCAAAAACCTTTGCACAGATATGGACTTCTTTTCAGAATCATGCTTTGATGGCATTCCAGCCAGTACTTGAACGCATGAATGAGATTGGAAACAGTGAGGCATTCCAGGACTTTGTAGATGGAGGGATGGAAGCTTTGTCAGTGGCGGCAGGATTATCCATAGAAATATTTGATTCACTGGCAAACACTGCAGGCCTTCTGGCAGATAACTGGTCCTGGCTGTCTCCTGTCATTTATGGTGTTGCGGCAGCATTGCTGGTTTATTACGGAGCTATGCTTTTATGCAATACCGTTACTGCGATTTCAACTGGCATTACAGCGGCCAATGCCCTTGCTGAAAGCATATATGCGGCTTCCCTTGATATGCAGACAGGAGCAACCTTTGCGGCTACAGCAGCCCAGTATGGCTTCAATACCGCTCTGCTGGCCTGCCCCCTGACCTGGATTATTCTTATAGTTATTGCCATGATTGCTGTATTTTATGCTGCTGTAGCAGCAATGAATAAGTTCTCCGGTACATCCGTATCGGCCACAGGAATCGTTGCGAGCAGCTTTGCGATTCTGGGAGCGCATATTATCAACAAATTTTTCGTACCTGTACAAAATGCGTTTGCCACAGTTGCAAATTTTATCCAGAATGCAGGCAATGACGTGGGAGCTGCTGTTGAAGTGGCGTTTTACGATATGTGCCTGACGGTCATAGGATATTTCCAAAACTTAGCTGGAGCCATTGAAACTGTTTTAAATAAAATCCCAGGAGTTACCGTGGATATTACCAGCGGACTTGATGGTTTTTATTCTCAGTTAGAGCGAGCGCAGCAGGCTGTGAAAGATGAGTCAGGCTGGGTTGAATATATGGAAAAATGGGATTACATTGACTATGGCGACGCAGCCAGGGCAGGCTATTTATTCGGAGAAGGGATTGAAAATACGATTAAGGATTTTGACCTGTCTTCCCTCTTTGAGAACAATATCCCATCACCGGATGATTACAATGAGATGTTTGGAGGATCACCCTGGGACGGCGCCCTGGATAATATAGGGAGCGGTATCGAGGACATTGCAGGGAATGCCGGCAGGATAGCCGATTCCATGGATATTACAAAGGAAGAGCTGAAATCTATCTGTGATATGGCAGAGCAGGAGGTGGTAAACCGGTTTACCACCGCAGAAATCCATATCAAACAGACCAATCATAACACGGTTAAAGGCGGAATGGATTTAGATGGTGTCATAGAAAAACTTACGGAATCTGTAAATGAAGCAGTTGAGGCTGCTGCGGAAGGAGTGCATTAGTGGAAAATGGATATGATTTTTATCTGAAAAAGTGTCTGCTTCCAGTGCCCCCGTCCAAACTGACGCTTAAGATAAGCAATGCGAATAAAACGGTTACTCTGATAAATGAAGGAGAGGTCAATCTTCTAAAACAGGCTGGACTGACAGACGTTGAATTTGAATGCCTCATCCCACAAGTAGAATATCCACTTGCTGTCTACAAGTCAGGATTCAGAGGAGCAGACTATTTCCTGGATTATTTTGAATCTTTAAAGACCAGCAGAAAGCCCTTTCAATTCATTGTATGCCGAAGCCGTCCTGATGGGAATGGGCTGTTTGATACGAATATGAAGGTGTCCCTGGAGGATTATCAGATTACAGAGGACGCCAAAAACGGTTTTGACTTAAAGGTAAAAATAAAGCTGAAACAGTGGCGTGATTACGGAACAAAGACAGTGCGGATCCGTTCTGAAACAAAAGCGGAAGCTGTGTCTCAGAGGGAAACGGATTCCTCCCCTGCTCCAGTAGCAGCAGAGACTTATGAAGTCCAGGAGAAGGACTGTCTGTGGAAGATTGCAAAAAAATTTTATGGAGACGGCTCCAAATACACCGTAATTTATGAAGCGAACAGAGGGATTGTCGGTGGAAATCCCAATTTGATTTATCCAGGGCAGGTTCTGACAATCCCTCCCATATAGAAAGGGGGCTGGGAGTTGGATATTGAATTATTGATTGAAAATGAATCAAAGACCTTCCTCTGCCAGCCTGCAATCCAGGAAGGGATTGAGTGGAGCACAGAAAGGAAGAATACTCCAGGGAAGCTGACTTTCAAGGTTTTAAAGGATGAGGTTCTCGATTTTTCTGAAGGCTGTGCTGTCAGGCTGAGGGTGGATGGCCAGGAGGTGTTTTTTGGCTTTGTATTTAAGCAGCAGCGGACACAGGAAAAAATCATCACGGTTACAGCATGGGACCAGCTGCGGTATTTGAAAAATAGTGACATTGTAATCTATGAGGATAAGAGGGCGGATGAGTTTATCAAGATGGTAGCCGACGATTTCAGGCTGAAGGTTGGGACTTTGGAAAATACCGTTTATGTGATCCCGTCAAGGGTGGAGGAAAGGGTGTCCTATTTTGAAATGATTCAGAATGCTCTTGATGAGACCTTAATGAATACAGGGCAGATGTTTGTTTTGTATGATGATTTTGGAAAGCTGACTTTAAAGAACCTGTCTTCCATGGCAGTAGAGAGCAGGGGTGCCTATCTGATGATTGATGAGGAGACAGGGAAGAGTTTTGAGTACACCTCATCCATTGATGACAATACGTATAATAAGATAAAGCTGGCTTATGACAACCAGGATACCGGAACCAGGGATGTATATATCGCACAGGACTCTGTCAATATGAATAAATGGGGAGTCCTGCAGTATTTTGATACGCTACAGCAGGGAGAAAACGGACAGGCAAAAGCAGATACATTACTGAAACTATACAACAAAAAGACACGAAACCTGAAAGTGACGAATGCTCTTGGAGACATCAGGGTCAGAGCCGGAAGCATGATCGTTGTGAACCTTGACCTGGGGGATGTAAAGCTGAAGAATTTTATGCTGGTGGAAAAATGCAAACACATTTATAAAGAAAATGAACATTGGATGGATTTAACATTGAGGGGAGGGGAATTTATTGGCTGACGCAAATGAATTTGTCCAGGCTGTCAAAAAGGCGTCATTAGAAGCGCAGGAATCAACAAAACCTGTGAATATATATTTCGGAACCGTCCGTTCCGCGTCCCCTTTAAAAATCCAGGTCGAACAGAAAATGCTTCTCGGCGAAAGGCAGCTTGTCCTGTCCAGGAATGTGACGGATTTTGTTACAACAATCAGTGTAAACTGGGAGACGCAGGAAAAAGGCGGCGGATCAGGGGAAGGGGCATATGAGGAGCATAAGCACAGGATTTCGGGACAGAAACAGATAACGGTTCATAACGGATTAAAGACTGGTGATGAGGTCATCCTGATCCGGCAGCAGAAAGGACAGAAATTTGTAGTTATGGACCGGACAGGAGGCAGATCATGATTCCCTCAACATCAGGATTTTTAGATAAAAATTTTGAAATCGAAGAACAGCCTTCTTTTACCTATAAAATGCGGACAAGTGACAAAGCTGTAAGGGGTTATACAGATGGATTAGAGGCAGTAAAGCAGGCGGTCTATAAAATCATAATGACAGAGCGCTACCAGTACATTATGTACTCATGGGATTATGGGATTGAGCTTCTTGATTTATTTGGCGAACCTGTTACGTATGTATGTCCAGAATTAAAGCGGCGTATAACGGAGGCTCTTATGTGTGATGACAGAATCCAGAGTGTGGATAATTTTGAATTTGATTTTCCGAGAAAAGGTGTGGTTCACGCTGCATTCTCTGTCCATACCATTTTTGGAGATATACAGGCGGAAAGGGAGGTGGAATTCTAATGTATGAAACAATAACCTATGAAACAATCCGAGACCGCATGCTGGCCCGTATCCCAGATAAATTTGATAAACGGGAAGGTTCTGTTATCTGGGATACTCATTCCCCCACAGCAATCGAACTGCAGATTCTGTATATTGAGCTGGATACGATTTTGAGGGAGGCATACGGTGACACCGCCTCCAGGGAGTTTTTGATTCTGCGCTGCCAGGAGAGAGGAATTTATCCCCGTCCGGCAACAAAGGCGGTGTTAAAAGGCATTTTTTGTCCTGAAGAGGTGGATGTGACAGGACAGCGGTTTAATATGGACGGGATAAACTATATTGTTATGGAAAGGATTATGGATGGGGAAGCCGGAACCTACAAAGTCCAGTGCGAAAGCGCCGGCAGTATTGGGAATCAATATTTCGGCCCTATGGTGCCCATAGAATACATCAGGGGCCTGCAGTCTGCTGAACTGACGCAGGTCCTTATTCCGGGGGAAGATGAAGAAGAGACGGAAGCTCTGAGGCAGAGGTATTTCGCTTCTTTTGATGAGAAGGCTTTTGGCGGCAATGTGGCAGACTATATCGAAAAGACCAATGCTATTCCTGGCGTCGGCAGAACGAAAGTTACACGGGTTTGGAACGGCGGCATTTCTCCAGCGGATATGATCCCTTCTGAGGCAGTAAAAGCATGGTACGAAAATGTCATTGGAACATTAAACGGGGAAGCGGCCTCCTGGCTTACGGCGGTTTATTCGGCAGCGTCTGAAAAGAAGCTGACAGTTGGAGGAACGGTTCTTTTGACTATCATCAATTCCGAATATGATACGGCTTCAGATGTTTTGGTCAATACCGTGCAGGAAGAGATAGACCCACAGGAAAATGCAGGCGACGGCTATGGGCTTGCCCCTATTGGGCATTTGGTGACCGTAAAGAGCGCAGAAGGCATTGAAATAAATGTGACGTCAAACCTTATCTTTGAACCTGGATATGGATGGAATAATCTCCAAGGCGAACTTAACAGAGCGGTATCGGAATATTTACTGGAACTTAGAAAAGCGTGGGCGGATTCCACTTATTTGATTGTGAGGACCAGCCAGATTGATACACGTTTATTAGGGGTCCAGGGAGTGCTTGACGTTCAGGACACCCTTGTCAATGGTTCGCATGATAATTTTGTTTTGGGGAAATATGAGATTCCGGTGTTGGGAGGCGTTTTTCATGGCTAGGGAAATAGACCTTGTTTCCTATCTTCCGCCGTTTATGGCAGAACTTAAGGAAATGGCTGTTGTTTTGGAAGCCGAAAATCCAGAATTCGTACTTGTCTGGGAGGCTGCCAGCCAAGTGCTGCGCAATGAATTTATTGCGACGGCAGATGAATATGGAATCGAACGATTTGAAAAGATTTTACATCTATTCCCCTCCGATGGTGAATCTCTTGAAAGCAGGAGAGCAAGAGTGCAGATGAAGTGGTTTGTTTTCCTTCCTTATACATGGAGGATGTTGATACAAAGGGTTGCCGCGATATGCAAAAGAAGAGATTTTCAAATCTTTATACCGTCTGAATCCTGGTATGAGGTCAGACTCCGTATTCCCATCGAGCCTCACACGGAGCCCATACTTCAGGATGTGCAGGAAATGCTGGAGCGTTTTCTTCCTGCAAATCTTTTATATCATGTGATTGGAGTTCGGAAGCAGACAGTCAGAAACAGGGTTTATGCAGGCGGTGCAAAAACAATTTATACAAGGATTACAGCAGAGCCGGAAAGAAAAGATTCCCATATTCATACGAGTGTTCAGAAAAAGATTGGAATAGGGACCATGAGTTATGTAAGGCTATTGGTGCCTGCAAAGGAGGAAGGATAAGTTTATGACAGGAACGATACTTACAAGCAAGGGATTGAGATTAATTACAAAGGTTCTGGCCTCCAGCCTTCCATTAGCATTCAGCAGGGTGGCAGTTGGTACAGGAACATTTCCAGAAGGATATAATCCGTTCTACGCAATAGGACTTAACAAATACAAAATGGACGGAGAAATATCAGGAACGTACTCGAATGGCGAGGAGGCTACCATAATCTTCCAGATTGGCGCCCAGCCGATAGAAGAAAGCTTTATCATCACAGAAGTGGGGCTGTTTGCGCAGGATCCGGACGAAGGAGAAGTGTTATATGCCTACCTTAATTTAAGCAGCAGTCCGGAATACGTATATGCAACGAATGGCACTGTTCAGAAGCTTGTGGAGATAGAGTTTAAAACAATAATAGGAGAAGTGGAGCATGTAAGTGTAATCACCTCTCCGAATGCGTTAGTAACAAAGGAGGAGTTTAAACAGGAACTGCAAAAGAAAATCAGCCATGATGGTGGGGATATATCGGAGACAATATCTCAATTTGAGGATTATACAAGAGAAAATTCCACGCCGCTGGACGCACGGACAGCCATTTCCAGGATTGTTTCTGGAATTAAGCATAGTAAATTTGTAGAGTATACAAAGGCGGCTTTAATGGGCCTGGTGACGATTGGTGAGATGAGAGGATTGCTGGTTAACCATGGGCTGTGTACGGAGCCTGGGAAGTTCTTTCTGGACGCTGCTTATGGGAAGTATTTGACAGATCAAATTACTCAATTAAATAGTGATGTCGTCTTGTGGAGTGGAGAACTGACTTTCGAAGAAAACAAAGTTAT
>CAJTUV010000044.1 GCA_910579515.1 uncultured Hungatella sp. | reverse complement strand
TGATAATTTCTTTTGATTTTTTCAATTATCTACTTGACTTTTAATAGTTGGTCTTCCTGCCGGGAGAGCGCCGGCTTTTTCCTTTTCCTTCAAAATCATCCGTGTCCTATCCTTGTCCTGCCCCCAGATGAATTTACACGTTAGCTGATTCCAGACACTCCTATCCAATCCATCCACAAATACTTCCCGTCACGTCAATCCACCTGAAAGCCATCCACACCCTTCACCACCCCATAAAACAAACACCGGACAAGTTTCCCTGCCCGGCTCTCCCTATTTACGGTGTAAATGAACTCTGCGGAATAATCTTCTCCATGTAAGTCACAATAGCCCCCAGCGTCATCAGCGCCGCCCAGCAGATAATAATCCGCTTCAGCCAAGCCCTGGACTCATCCACGGTCTTCCCCGACTTAGAGAAATTCATCAGGAACAGACATACAGCCGCACACACCACAGCCCCCACGGTCGCCAGACCTGCCACATCCGTGTACACCTGCTGCATAGCGCTTTTCGCCACACCAAAAATATCCGTTGCATATGCCGTCTGACACATCAGAGCCGCCATCATCCCCACAGCATAAGCACCTCCCGCCATCCGGGGAATCTGACTCTCCACCTTTCTGCCCGCAGCCTCCAGACGTTTCTTCACCTTCCGAACCAATACCGCCAGCCTCCTTTCCGCCCATTCGGGCACAAAAAAAGCAACCACCAAATCTGATGATTGCTTCCCATGATTGCAATATTCGGTTTCAATTCCTATGGCTCTCCATGTCTTAACCATGCATAAAAATTGATGATACCATTATAAAAGATTCAAAATCGCAAGTCAATAGCTGCATAGTCCCAATGTAGTCTCTTTTCCGTCCCATTTCTGCCTTGTGCCACCGTGGCACAAGGTTTAGACTCCTTTCCAGCCTGCGGCTTTTCATCAAAATAATTCTTCCTTGCCAGTGGAAAAAGCAGCCATTCTAATGGCTGCTCCTTCCACACACTCCTTCCCTATTACGCAGCGGCCCGCAACCGCCCCTGCTCCCTGTCATTCCACACAATCGTATAATAATAATGCGTGGTCTCAATGCGGATATAATCTGCCGCAATCTCAAGAATTCTTTTCACTTTGTCCGTCCACCATACGCTGTCCCCATAAAGATAACAAGCCTCTTCCCCAATCTTTACCGGAAACTGGACTTTCCCCGTCACATGAACACTTCTCTTTGCCTGCAGTTTTACATCCTTCACCATAAAAATTCCCCTTTCCTCAGCCTGCCAGACGATCCAGTGACAACACACTCACCCTGTCTGTCATGTCAACCTTTTTCCCATTGCCGAAAGAAAACTCCAGCCTCTTTACCGCAAACGGAACCACCCTGCTTTTGCGGAAATCAAACACCTCCGCCTGAATATCCGTAATCACCATCTCCGGCATCCTGGATTTAAAATAATTATAATCCAGGATTTCCGCCTGCCGTCCCGTCTTCAAATGAGCCAAACGCTTATCATCCGTCCGGATTCCCCTGGCCTCCATCTCCACCGACAGAATGCCATTTTTCAACTCCCTCTTTTTCTGCTCCACAGACTCCATAGAAAAATTTGACATCTCCGATGTCTCCATGGTCAGCCCCTTCAAAAGCAGCGCACAATCCTCCGCCTTCGCAGGCTTCAACGTCTCCAGCCAAAGCCGCATTTTCTTAAATTTGTCCCGTTTCATTCGCCCCTCCTTCATTTTGATAAATCTAAGTCTCTGCCCTCCTTCCATATCGCCGTCCCTTTTTCTGCACAAAAAAAGACGCCGCATTTCCATTACAAAATGAGCGTCATTCTCTGATTCATAGATAAACAAAAGCAATCCGGTAAGATATTCACCGTTTGGCTTCCTGCTTGTGCATACAGGAACAAATTTTTATTATATCCTTCACCTAAAAGATATATAAATCAATACTCCTATATAATAACACTATATACAGTATCTGTCAATAAGGATATGCTATATATAGTGTTGTATGAATTATTTTATTGTGCAGCTGGAGATTTCTCCAATATTTCTTCAATATAACGATTCATAGACATCTGATGTGTAGCTGCATAAATGTAAATACGTTTATGCAGTTCCGGAGAAAGGCGGATATTGAAACTCCCCTTAAAAGCAACTTCTGGTTCCTTCCCCTCAGCCTTACAACTCTCCAGATAATCATCCACAGCACCGTGAAAATCTGCCAAAAGCTCCCTGGCACTTTCACCTTCATAAGAAATCAAGGAACGAATCCCCATAACTTTACCATAAAAAATACTGTCTTCTTCCGAAAATTCAACACTTCCAATATAGCCTTTATACTGAATCGTATTATTCATATGAGACCCTCCTGTTCTAAAATTTCTATCAGTTGTTTCATCTGATAGCTTTTTAATTCCTTTTGCGGGTGTGGCTTATGAAGCAATATGCTTCCATGTTGTTCATTTATAAACATAACACGGGAACCGCTGGTTTTTCCTTTATTAGATCGAAAATAATCTAAATATCTGAGGAGAGTTTCCGCATCATCAAATGTAAAATCTTTAGGCTTTGACTTTAAACGCTGGATCAGTTTGTCTTTTTGTCCCATAGCATAACCTCCGATTACTGCCATTATACACATCATTCAAACAAGTTGCAACTATTTTTAGTCGCAAAAAAACAAAACATACATCTAATTACTATTTATAAAATCTATAGTTCCCTCTATGTTCAAATACTGAATGAATACTTTTACTAAATTATGATTACAAATCTTCTCTCCACGTATCCCGGTAATGTTCCAACAGTCTCCGGCTTTCCTCCTCATACCCCCACAAAATCCCTTCTACTGCCTTCAGAGCGCTATCCCTCCACCGGAAATAAGTGCTCCGGTTAATTCCTACTCCCTGAGACAAATGCGGCTCCAGCTTCTCCATAATCTCCGAAATATTACCCAGCTGGTGCGGTGTCATATAGGTATAATACAAAACCCAGTAATACCTCTCCCCCTGGGGATGATACAATCTCATCAATTCCACCGATTCATCAATCAGTTTCAAAAACTTATTGGAGCTGCTGATCGCTTCCACCCGCGGCTTAATATTCGCCTCATCATCATTCAAGTCCATTCCTGCCTGATAAATAGATTCCAGAAAGCTGTCCACATCTGTCCCATATTCCTTCCGGAAACGGTGCTTCACCTGCCCGATCTGCACCTGCATACGCCAGGAAACCGAACGATAAATCTTAAACAGTACAATCACATTATGATACGCCTTGTTTTCTTTGCTTTTCTCCGTAATAACTCCGCTCTTACCCATAATAATCCTCCAAATCAAATTAAAAAATCAAACAAATTGCTCTGTTAAGTTTCAAAATTTGCTTTGGAGAATGAACTACCCTACCTGGAATCACCAGAAAACACTATAAAATATTTTTGCTGTTTTATCCCTTTTTTCCTCTGTTATCCTCTTGCGCCGACACAAAAAATCCCCCATACGTTTCTATTATGACGACACAAAGCTCATAAATATACTTTACGCCACCATGACATAAAAGCTCCAATTTATGCTTTATGCCACTGTGACACAAGGAACTCTACTCATGCTTTCTGCCATTGTGGCATAAAGACTCCTCCTTTACTTTCTGCCATCGTAGCACAAGGCTTCCACTCTCACTTTCTGCCACCGTGGCACAAGGTTCCCATTCATGCCTTCTGCCACCATGGCACAAGGCTCCCATCCATACTTTCTGCCACCGTGGCACAAGGCTCTTATCCATACTTTCTGTCGCCATGGCACAAAGCTCCCATCCGTACCTTCTGCCGCCATGGCACAAGGCTTTTAAATATACTTTGTGCCATCATGGCACAAGGACTCCCATCCCTGCTTTCTGCCACCGTGACACAAAGGCATCACTATTCTTTCTACCCACTTCCCTTCGCTCTCCACGAATCCAAAAGGCTGTAAACCACCTCCTCAATCTCCTCCTTCGTATACCCCTCCGGAAAATAATCCCGAATCCTCTTTGCCGAAATGGTTATTCCTCCTACTGCTTTCCCATTCCTGCACAAAATCTCCTGAACCTTCTCAATACTCAACTCCCCCTTACCGCTTTCCACCCGCAGCAGTTCCGCTTCCCCCTTTGACGGGAACACATTCCTCTGCACCACATAATCCCTCACCAGTTCCTGCTCCCCTTCCCTCAAAAAAGAAAGGCTCTCCCCCGCAACAACAGGAATCCGCTTCTGATCCACCAGTTCCAGCAGTTCCGGCACCAGATAGGTAAGCCGAATATACCTGTGAACCGTCCTGGCACTCTCCCCAGAAGCCTCCCCCAATATCGCTGCCGTATGCTGTCCTCCCTTCACACCCTGATGTTCCATAGCCTCCATTTTCATCCGGTAAGCCCTTGCCTTCTCCGAAGGAAGAATATTCAGCCTCTGAATATTAGAATCCACCATAGCGATAACCGACTCATCATCCGTCAAATCCCGAACAATCGCCGGAATATCCGAACACCCGGCCAGTTCACTGGCCCGCTTCCTCCTGTGACCCGCAATAATCTCATATCCCTCACCCTTATCCGGCCGGACAATCACAGGCACCAGAACGCCAAACTGCCTCACACTCTCCACCATTTCCATCATTTCTTCATCTTCCATAACGCGAAATGGATGTCCCTTAAACGGATGAAGCTCTGCCAGCACTATTCTGACCACCTGATCTTCCACGGTTCCCTTTGTTCCCTTTGTTTCCTTTTCTACCCCTTTCGGCTCCTGCTCCCCAAACAGATCATCAAAAGAACGGAACTTGATCTTATCCGCACTACGACTCCCCATGGGAAAGCACCTCCTTTGTCAGTGCCGCATACCCCTCCGCCACGATTCCCTTAGGGGCATGGATAAAAATGCTCTTTCCCTCCGCACTGGTTTCCGCCGCCTTAATGGATAACGGGATACAATTCTCAAAAATATGTATCCTGTCCCCATAAGCTTCCCGAAGCCGATCAGAGATATCCTTTGCGTAATTCGTCCTGCGGTCCACCTTGGTAAGCAAAATGCCTTCAATCTCCAGGTTCCTATTCAGCTGCCTCCGCACCCGTCCAATGGTCTTGATCAACTGCTGCAGCCCCTTCACCGACAAATAAGCCGATTCCACCGGAATCAGAACACTATCCGCCGCCACCAGGGCATTAATGGTTATCATCCCTAGAGAAGGCATGGTATCCAGCAAAATAAAATCATACCGTTCCCGAACCCTGTCAATATACTGCCGCAGGATCGTCTCCCGGCTCATCATGTTCACCAGGGTTGTCTCCATACCTGCCAGTTCAATATTTGCCGGAAGAAAATCCACTCCCTCCTCATGGTGCAGAATCCCCTCGTCAATCTCCCAGGGTTCATCATTGACCACCTTCTCCATCAGGTTCACCAATGTAACATCCAGTTCATCCGGTTCCCCAATCCCTAGACACGCTGTCATACTGCCCTGGGCATCCGCGTCAATCAAAAGGACTCTTTTCCCTTCCCTGGCCAGCCCAATGCCCAGATTCACACAAGTTGTACTTTTTCCCACTCCGCCTTTCTGCGAAGCTATGGTTATGACCTTTGCCATCTTTTTTCCTCCGTCCCTCGTTTCTCTTTAAGCTGCCCCGCAATACTCCGGATACCGAATTTTCACCGCCTGCCAGAAATAAGGCGCATAGCCACAGCAGAATAGTTCCTCCACCGTATACCGCCCACATTCCGTCAACTGCTCCTCCGAATCCTCATAATCGAACACGCTTGGAGTCCCATTGTTATATAAGTTGTAAGCCATTCGGACAATTTTCTTACTCCCGGAAGTCTGCCACCCATCATGCAGGCACTCCGTTTTCACTAATCCGGTTCTGAAATCATAAATCTCATTTACATGATCCCTTGTATCCCTGTCGATTCCCAGACAATACACCAGCGCTGCATGGTAAGAGTCCTGATACCGGCATAGCGGCAAATACTGTTCATAGAACAACTTATGGCTTTGACTCCGAAACAGAATTGCCCATCCTTCTTTCTTCTCCATAGAGTCCCTCCTTTTCCTCTCTATAAAAAAGCCTCCATAAATCCCATCTCCTGGCCGTTTTCCAACTCACCCCTTTTTCTTGACAAGCCTCTGTATTTCTTATAAACTATACACATATTTCATCATTCATTCCTTTTCATTGAGAGCAGTTTTGATAAATTTTTTATCACCTTCCTTCTCTCTACAAAACCGCTCATCTCACGTGTCTCATTAGGTACAAAACCGTACTGCATAAAAAATAGGAATAAAATCAAAAAACCTCGTAAACATCGGCGTTTATCAAAGTTTTCTAACTTTATCCCTATTATAACTCCAGCCCCCTTTATCATGTTCCCCTCCGCTATTACCAATTCCATGGCCGTCCTTCTTCTTCCCACTGTGGCTGAAGCTCAGGCAGAGGGGAACGAGGCTCGCATCGCTCAGACCATTTCCATGTCTCTTCGTTATAGCATGTATATGGGGGTTCTTTGTATCGGCGTGTTTACCCTTTTTGGAAAGGAGCTGGGAGTCAGTGTGTTCCATGATGAATCTTCTGGCGCCTTTATGCAGATTCTGGCATGGCTGTGTCCTTTCCTCTATCTTGCCACTACTATGGGGAGCATTCTAAATGGACTTGGAAAGACCACTACTACATTTTTGCAAAATGTAACAGCCCTGGTTCTCCGCCTTGCCTTTGTACTTGTAGGGATTCCGACATTTGGCATCACCGCTTATCTGTGGGGGATGCTGGCGAGCGAGCTTTTGCTGGCCTCTCTCCATCTGGTATCCTTAAAGCGTCTTGTGAACTTCTCCTGGAATACCATGGAGATTATTGTAAAGCCGGCGGTTCTTCTAATGATCTCTGTTGGAATTTATTATGCTGTTTTTTCTGTGTGGGATGGATTTGACCAGTTGAATCTTTTCATATCCACGGCTCTTCACATTGGGGTTTTAAGTTTGTGCTATGGAGCTCTTTTGGCTGTGTTTCATCTGGCAAAACATAACTGAATCGAAAAATCCAAAAAGCCTGAAAACATGGCCGCACAACATGTTTTCAGGCTCTGTCGGCTATGCAGCCGCATTCAAGTTCACCTGTTCGATCGCTTTACGTATCCCCATCCACACAGACAGGTCCGTAAATACCTCTACAATACTTCCCTGGTCGGTAAACGGCGCTTCCTGCAAAACGGACAAATCCTTCATCACACCATTGCGGACAATAAATTCCACAATCTGGTTTACAAAATAAATCTGCCTGCTGTCCAGGTTTGTCTCATCCAAAAATTCCGCAAATGCTGCTTTCGCCGCAGTCATTTCCACTCCCACAATTTCCCGTACAAATTCTCCTAAAGGTTTTTGCCCACATTCCGCTTCATAATCTTCTTTTGTTCCTACCTCACTCCACAAAATTTCCTCTAAAGCTTTCACATCCTGACTGGTCAGCGGAATATTTCCCTTTAATTTTGCGATTGCTTCTTGATTCTCGTGCTGACGAATATAAAATTCCGCTTTTGTCTTATAATTCTGTAAATCCTCATTTTCCAGTTCAGCCTCTTTCCAGTCCATAGACAAGATTTCATCGTCAAAATTAGTTTCATAGATTACATGTGTGGTATTGGATATGTATTTCATCAACCCCCGCAAATTCTCTCGGATATGCTCAAATTCATTGACTTGTGCATTTTCCAGATAGTCAGAATGGAGAATCTTTTCAATAAGCTCTGCCTGTGCCATAATTTCTGGAATATTAGCAATGTCAGAAAGAGCCGTCACTTTTTTCAAAAGATCCTTTTTCCCACGCATATACGTTTTCTCTGACAGGTAGGCTAATTCAATTCCATACATCAGCGCATCAAAACGCAGTGCCTTGGCGTCCTCTTTCTCCGGTTCAATCAACGGGGCTAATTCACTCCGCACAGTCAACGTATCCTCATACGTCAAAGTCGTATAATTATTTGGATTGGAATAGAACTCCACATACTTCAAGTGCTGTCTCACTGCAAAGTTTTCTCTGTTCAGTTCCTGCACTTTTCCTGCCATGTGTTCCACCAGAGACTTCCGATATGCAATCAGACGTTTTTCCTGATATTCCAGCGCCTGTAGTTTATACGTAATCTCAAACTCCAGGTTAAAAATTGCCCCCTGCAATGTGGACACATTCGTTGTAGGCTTGCCCTTATTCATACGGAAAAATTCAAAATTTCCGCAAAAATCAAAAATATAAAATTTGCTCTTATCCCTGCCATCCAGCAGATTGGGGCATAAACGGGTCCCTCTCCCTATCATCTGCCAGAACTTCGCCTTGCTCATAACTTTCTTAAAAAACACCAGATTCAATATTTCCGGTATATCAATCCCTGTATCCAGCATATCCACTGAAATTGCTATCTGCGGAAGTTTCCTGGCATCCGAAAACTCATCAATGGCAGACTGGGCATAGTTTAAATAATTGTCAATCACCTTTGCATATCCCTGCAGATGGGGATATTCCTGCCCAAATATTTCCAAAATCTTTTCCGCATGACGGTGATTTTTTGCAAACAGAATGGTCTTTCCGATTTTATTTCCGTAATCAACCGCCAGTCCCTGTGTCATGAGAATATGAAGAACTTCCCGGATGGTGTCCCTGTTAAAAAGCCATTCATTTAATGCAGACGACTCAATCCGCTCCGGCAATTTTCCATCTTCATCTTCAAAGGTATCCTCATAAGCCAGCTTGTCCTCCTCTGACAATTCATCATACACAATTCCCTGCTCAATAAATTTCAGGCGGGTTTCCACAGACAAAAAATCCACCAGATATCCGTCCATAACTGCCTGGGCCAACTCGTATCCGTAAGTGGGAACGCCTTTTTCCAATTCGAATATCTCATATGTATTTTTATCAATCTCATCTTTAGGCGTAGCAGTCAATCCCACTAGCGGTGCATCAAAGTAATTGAAAATGTCATGATACTTGTTATAAATAGAACGATGAGCCTCATCACAGATTACAAGGTCAAAGTGCCCGCTTGTGAAAAGCTTTCCCTCTTCGTCATGAACATCATCAATGCAATTCATCATGGTCTGGTAAGTAGAAAATACACAATGTGCGCTGCAATTTCTTTTTTCTTCGCACAGATTTGTTACAGATAAATCTGGAAGCAAGTTCACAAAACTCCTTTTTGCCTGAGTAACCAGAGAATTTCTATCTGCCAAAAACAAGATATTTTTAACCCATCCATGATTCAACAGCACATCACAAAGGGCTATCACCGTTCTGGTTTTGCCGGAACCAGTAGCCATGACAAGCAGTGCTTTTCGCCTGTTCTTTTTATCGAAACAATCACAAACTGCTTTTATGGCGCCTTCCTGATAGTATCTTCCCGCTATGTTTTTATCTATGGAAACAGCAGAAAGAGGCGTTCGCATGGATTGAAGATTAAACCATTTTTCCAAATCCCGTTTGGAATAGATGGAGGCTATCTTCCGTTCCGGATGACAGTTATCATTGATGCGAGTCTCAAATCCATTAGTCAGGAAAATAACAGGACGGCGTCCCTGCTTTTTCTCAATTAAATCTGCATATAATTTTGCCTGCTGGCGTCCTTTGGATACATCTGTACAAGTGCGCTTTGCTTCAATCACAGCCAGCACTTTTCCATCATCCCCGTACAGTACATAATCTGCATAACCTTTTTCACTCTTATTGGGCATTCCCAGCAGTTCCACTTCATTAAACCAGTTCTTTCCCTCTATCCACCCTGCATCCTCCAGCATGGTATCAATATACATTTTTCTCGTCCCATACTCTGAGATATCCAGTGGTTTGGGTACATAACACGGCTGTTGTTCCTTACGCCGTGCAGTCAATTCCGCTTTCAGAGCCGCGTTTTCTTTTATCAGTGCATCCAGGTCTATTTCAGAAATAATCGGCGTGTCAGCAGCCGATTCTTGTTTCTTTTCCAGGACAAGGGCCGGGTTAAAGCTTTTTTCCGTATAGTGTTCTGCATAACAGCAAGCAATAAAATCCATAAAAATGTATAGATTTTCTAGGCACAGTAACGCTTCTTCTTTTGTTACCTTTTTGTTTGAATGTACGGCATTATTCCCTTTTTTGCGTATGAAATCCATACGGCGCCATAAATCAATTCCTACAATATCCTGAAAGTCCTCTGTACTCATTAAACTGGCTAATTGATCATTCCATGGCATGGTAAGCGCATCATCTACAGAATAGATCCACTTCACGGCAAATTCCATGGCACGGCGACAGTTCATAATAGAAGATGGAATATCAATGGAAAATGTCTTTTCAGCGGCAACTGCTGCCTCTGCAAATGTATGGAACTTGGGTTCTAATTGAAGGAAATCAAAATTAGTCATTGTGTCCTCTCCTATCTTTCTATGTACTCTCAGAGTCTCTTTGTAGGTAATTTTTATCCAAAATATTGCTGCATAAGGCTGTTAAAAAGCAGTTGGGTTTTATCAAGGGATTTTTGGGTTTTGGATTTTAGTTGGTCTACTTGATGGACGAAGGCGGCAAACTGGTTTTGGAGTGCGATTGGTGGGACAGGAATTGTAAGTAATACAAGCAATTTAGAACGTATCCCTTTAACAGTACTACCAGAAGACTTCTGCCGCATTTTATTTTGAAACTCTGAACTTGCTAATGCATATTCTAAATATTCGGAAACAATTACTCCATCGTGTGGTTGCATTGTAATTAGCCTTTGACCAACACAAAATTTTTCATAAATATTAGGAATACGGCACACATTTCCGAGAGGTGCTTCTGTTGTGAATAAAACATCGTTTACTCTTGGAAGTCCGCGGCTCATAACATCATTATAATTTTCTTCTGGTATAAACTCCCTTGGTTCAATAAAAAACTTATTATCCTTAACATTCCTGGCAGTAATCAATGGAACACCCAACTGCGACTTCTTAGGTGTCTTTCCTCGATAGTCAATAAAACTGCATATCTCACACAACCTTTTTTCGTTAATATGATTTTGAAAATATCCCCCAAATATTTGTTTAAAGTAAGATCTGATAAGTTTTTCGTAATCCTCAACCTGCTCTTTCTCCATCATAATAAGCTTCTGAATTTTATCAAGTTTACACACTATATCCATCTGTTGAGACAAATCGCATATAGAAAATTCCATATCTCCTAATTGCTTTAAATAAATCCCTTTTTGTGCCACTCCTCTTGCATTTTTTCCAAAAAAATCCCTTTTTGAAATTAATAAGTACATTAAATATCTACTAATACATATATTTTTATCTGGATGTAGCACCGCCACACTTCTTTGCAAAGTGATTCTTCCTATCATATCATCTACAACTGCCACTCTCCCAACTGTTCCTACAATAGTTAAAAGTACATCTCCCGAATTAACCTTTGTCCGCTCATTTTCTTTTTCAAAATCCATTTCTGTTAAATATCGTGGTTCATCTAACGTAATATTATCATCAAAAATGTTTTTTGAACTTAACATGGGAAAACCGCTTTTTTCTATTCCCTCTGGTGGATTATGACTGCCATCTGTAATGCCAATACACATCTTCTTCAATTTCATTTTTTTCATTAGATTATCTCCACAAATCTAAATTTCTTCAAAACCATAGTTTAAACCACTAGAATAAAGTAGGCCCATTCTCTATCTTTTTCTCATATTTGTTAAGGATATATATATAATCATTCCTAGATTCAACAAAACGAAAAAGATACTCTTCCTGTTTATATAAATCCCGCATGTTAACATTCGACTTCCAAATTTCTGAAAAAAACACTTTTTAACTCGCCGCATCCGAATATTCTTTGGAGCCTCAATCCATATAACATACTGAAAAAAGGAAAACTATATTGTTTACAATCTCCTTTTACAGAAGCAAGAACAAAATCTCCATGTGCTTCTATTTTGCTAAAAAAGAGTTCTTGGGCTTCTTTGTGAGTGCGAAAAGAGGTATGCTTATTATTTGTATCTGTCTTGCGAAAATACATATCTTTACTGTCTATGAAATAAAATGCAGTCTTACCGAGAGGATTCTTCCTAACGTACTTTTTCCAGCACCATTTCATCCACATATCATGATTCCTATTCCCACGCTTCCTCCCCCAACATCCTCTCCAACTCATCCAGCCCCGTCTCAATTTCCCTTTCCAATTCCCTGATTTCTGCCAGAATCTCCCCTGTAGGCGGATATTTTACAGGCACATATTCTGTCTCCTTATATTTATTAATCGAAAGGTCATATCCATTGTCCACAATCTCCTGTTTCAAAACAAAGAAGCTCTTCTCAGTCCGTTTCCGCTCACTTTCTCCGTCCAAATCATGGAATCTTGCAATAATATCAGGAATATCATTGTCTGTCACCGGAGCTCTTTTATCATCCAGGCTAAGTCCATCTGCTTTCATATCATAAAACCAGACCCGTTCTGTCCCGCCATGTCCCGTCTTTGTAAATATGAGAACCGCGGTAGACACTCCCGCATATGGTTTAAATACACCGGACGGCATGGAAATCACAGCCTCTAAACGGTTATTTTCTACTATCTCTTTACGGATTGCTTTATGGGCTGTGGAAGACCCAAACAACACACCATCTGGGACAATACAGGCACAGCGTCCACCAGTTTTCAGCATTCTCAAAAACAATGCCAGAAAAAGCAACTCCGTCTTTTTGGTCTTGCACACTTTTAAAAGGTCCGCAGATACAATATCATAATCCAAAGAACCCTTAAACGGCGGATTCGTCAAAATTAGACTGTACTTTTCCCTGTCCTCGTTCTGGTCCGAAAGGCTGTCCCGATATTCAATAAACGGATTCTCCACCCCATGGCTCATCATATTCATTGCCCCTATGCGAAGCATAGTCCGGTCCATGTCAAATCCATGGAACATGTGATTCATATAATGGTCCTTTTTGTGAGAGCTGAAAAATATTTCCTTCTTATAGGTATCTTTTAAATACTCACTGGCTGTTACAAGAAAACCAGAAGTCCCGCAGGCAGGGTCACAAATGATATCCTCTGGCTGTGGCGCCATCAAATCCACAATCATTCGAATAATATGTCTGGGAGTACGAAACTGTCCATTCACTCCTGCCGTTGCAATTTTAGTCAAAAGATACTCATACACATCCCCTCGAACATCTGCTTCCTTCACCTGCGCCATTTTCTCATAAATATCATCCATAGCCGTAACTATTTTATCCAGCATTAAAGGCGTCGGAATCTTGAAAATGGCATCATCCATATACTTTGCATATGCGCTGTTCTTATCCCCATGCAAGTTTTTTATAAACGGAAACACCCATTCCTGTACAATAGAATACATTTTCCCTGCCGGCAAATCATGAAACACGCTCCACTTTAGCTGATTTCCATCTATGGTTCGGCCGCCAGCCTCTTTTTTTCCAAAAAAAATGCTCTCATAAGGCAGTCCCAGCATAGCCGCTTCTCTTGCACGCAAATTATCAGAATCATCCAAATCATGAATAAACATCAGATAAGTCATCTGTTCAATCACGTCCAGGGGATTTGTCAATCCACCCGTCCAGAATACCTCCCACAGGCTGTCTATCTTATTCTTTAGTTCACCCGTAACCATTTTATTCTCCTCCCCATTCCAAACATAAGCTACAGCACTTTTCCTTGATTGTAATTATATCATACCGCAGACATTGACTGCAATCCAACTTAAAACATAATTAAGACAAATGCCAAAGAAAAATCGAGATAATCACCAAGCCACAGCTTATCCGATTATCCCGACTATTTTTAAATATCAGTTCTCCTTTAACCTCTCCCTGCAAAGTTCCACTACTTTTTTCATGGCCTCCGGCCCAGGCGCTCCGATGGTGTTTCTCTTTTCGACGCAGGTCTTCAAGCTGACAGCCTCATAAATGTCATTGTCAAATACAGGACTAATAGCCTGAAACTCCTCCATGGACAGTTCCTCAATAGCCTTGTCCTTTTCGATACAGTACAGCACCATTTGACCAATGATTCCATGAGCATCCCGAAACGCAACTCCATGTTTCACCAAATAATCCGCCGCGTCCGTGGCGTTGGTGAATCCTTTTTTCGCGCTGCTCTCCATTACCTCCTTGTGGAAGGTTATGGTAGAGAGCATGCCTGTAAACAATGCCAGACATCCCTTCACTGTATCAATAGCATCAAAAGTAAGCTCCTTGTCCTCCTGAATATCTTTATTATAGGCCAGAGGGATTCCTTTCATCGTTGTAAGCATAGACACCAAGGCTCCATAGACTCGCCCAGCCTTCCCCCGCACCAATTCTGCAATATCTGGATTTTTCTTCTGAGGCATAATACTGCTTCCTGTACTGTAAGCATCGTCAATCTCCACAAACCCATACTCGTTGCTGTTCCAGATAATGATCTCCTCACTGAACCTGCTTAAGTGCATGGCGATTAAGGACAATACGCTTAAAAGCTCAATCACATAATCCCTGTCAGACACAGAATCCATGCTGTTGAGCGTGGGACCATAAAACTCCAAAAGACTGGCAGTATATTCCCTGTCTAAAGGATATGTGGTGCCTGCCAAAGCTCCAGAACCCAAAGGACAGTAATTCATCCTCTCATAAAGATCATGGAGCCGTAAACGGTCCCTGTAAAACATCTCAAAATAGGCTCCTAAATGGTGCGCCAAAGTAACTGGCTGAGCCTTTTGCAGATGGGTAAATCCTGGCATATACGTCTCCAGGTTTTCTTCCATCCTCTTAAGCAGTTCTTCCATCAATCTCTTTGTCAAACTGTTAATCTCCAAAACCTCGCCTCGGCAATACAGCTTCATGTCCAAAGCCACCTGGTCATTCCGGCTGCGCCCTGTGTGAAGCCGTTTTCCCGCTTCTCCGATCCGGTTAATCAAATGGGCTTCCACAAAAGAGTGAATATCCTCATGCTCTTTTGTAAACTCCAGCTTTCCTGATTCAATATCTTCCTCAATCCCCTTCAGTCCTTCCAGAATCGCCTCTTTATCTTCCTCAGACACAATTCCCTGTTTTGCCAACATGGTCACATGAGCCTTGCTGCCCTGAATATCCTCATGATAAAATCTCTGGTCAAAGGATAAGGACTCATTAAAATTGTGCACCAACTGATTTTCTTCTTTTGTAAAACGTCCGCCCCAAAGCTTCATCTTTTATTCTCCCTCATTCTCTGTTTCGTTTTCTGCGGCATCTCTTTTTGCCTTTCTTCTTTTTTCCATCACTTTTCCACACACCAGGGCAGCCGCAAGAAGTACCATGCTTCCCAGGGTAATCAACGCTCCTGTTCTTAACCCCTCAGGTTCATAAGAAAAGACGATGGTATGCGTTCCTTCTGTCAGATCTACACTGAGGAAGGCGTCAAAAATCTTGTGAGGCGTTTGAACCTGACCGTCTACAGTCACAGTCCATCCTGCATCATAAGGGATGCTGGTAAATAATGTCCCCGCTTTTTCTGTCTCTACAGTTCCCTCCAAAATAGTATCCGTCCATTTTGTCACAGTCAGGGGATATCGGTTTAAAATTTCATACACAGAATGGAGCCCTTCAAATTCAAATCGGTACACCCTGGCTCTCAAGTCCTCTTCCGTCTCGCTTGTAAGAACAACAGGCTCCCCTTCCTTACACCATCCCAGCTCCAAAAGGAATCCCCGATTCACATTTTTAAAGGTCTGGGCGTCCTCCCCCTTCTGCACTTCAACCTGCTCTACACTCCGATTACCAATGTAGACATAAAAATCTCCTGCCTTGTCTGGAGTAAATTCAAACCGGTTTCCCTGCCCCTCTCCGCTTATGGCAGTCAGCACCTGGTCGGCTCCGATGGCGTCGCAAAGGGCGTTCTGGACAGTGGCCGGATTCCCTAAATCCCGCTGCCACATAGAATCCATATCAGGTGCCACCATAAATCCTACAGGAAGTGTGTCCAGCCGCCTGTAGAGATAAGTATCCTCCTCCTTTTCCAAAAGCATGAGATTGGTATCTCCCTCCTGTTCTGAGGAGTACAAGCCATAGCGGACGGAAAATAAAGAGTCTATGAGGGGAGTGCTTCCAGTGATGCTGTATGCATTGGTATTTCCCTCGCATCCCACTGATTTAAAAAAGTTTGTCAAATCTTTATTGGCTGTGGAGGAAAATAAAGATACCGTAGGAAAATTCATCCACGCCCCGTCATTTTTCGTTTTTCTTGTCACCTTCTCGATTCTGTAAAAAGTATCTGCTGGCAGAAGGGTCGCAGTCAGCCGCCTCACAGCCTCATTGTCCTTAATATAACTGGTACGGCTTGTGGTGGTGACGCTGGTGATTGTCGTGTTCACCGCAGCTTCTAAAGAAACCGCAGTCAAAGCCAGAATCAGCAATACCCCTTTACGCCGCCTTCCCATTTTATACCAATAGATAAGCCCTGCATAGATTGCCAGAAACAAAATAGCCACATAATAGACATAAAACTCGAAATGTTCCTGTTCTACCAGTTTTTCTGCCAGAATCACAAAACCAAGTCCGCTCCAAAATGCCACAGCCACCCTCTTCCAGGAGGTCTCATTCAAATGACTGTATGCTTTATAGCACATAACCAGCATTAGAAAAATATAAATGAAGGACTGTCTGCAGGGAAGACTATTGGGATAGTGGAATCCATGCCATATAAAATTCAGGGCATTGACGGAAAAGCTGGCAAAAAACAGAAGCAGCATTCCGCAATATACCACCTTCTCCCTAAGCCGAATCTGCCTGCATCCCAGATAGAGGAGGAAAAACATTAAGACTGCCACGCCACAGTAAATATTGGGCCAGTGGTCCAATCCGATTTCCACATCTACATTTCCTATATGTCTGGCAAACATATCAAAAATAGAAAAATAGGAACTGACTGTTTTAGGAAAATTAAATTCTCCAGAGGCAGTCATCTGAAGGGCATAGATTTCAGGAAGGAGCACCACTGCCGCCAGTCCTCCTGCCATCAAAGAATAAAATCCAAACTGCCCGACATTTACTGCATAATCCTTAAATTTCTTTCCCTGTCCACCTTCCAGAATCAAAAGAACAGCAAAATATATCACCAGAAAAATACATATCATAATAGAAATGTAATAGTTGGAAAGAATACATATACCAAGACAAATACTGTAAAGCATTCCCTTTCGTTCCTTAACCAGCCTCTCCAGCCCCAGCATAATGACAGGAAACAAAAGAATGCAGTCCAGCCACATGATATTCCAGCTATAGGCCGCCATGTAGCCTGACAGAGCATAAAAAATCCCAAAAAACGCCACTCCAAAATCATTTCTATTGCAATGCCTTCTCAGATACCATGCAAAGCTTAAACCCGAAAGGCCGATTTTCAGAACAATGGAGTAAGTCATAAACTCAATCACCAGATTCTTGGGACAAAGAATCAGAAACCAGTTTAAAGGGCTTGCCAGATAGTACGCATAGAGCGCAGAGAAATTGATCCCCATTCCAATGTTCCAACTGTATAAAAGACTTCCGCCTCCAGACAATTTATGCTGAAACTCTGAAAAAAACGGTGCATACTGATGATACATATCTGTCCTCAAAAAGCTTTCCTCTCCAAAAGGAAAGATTCCTCTCTGGGCAAAAATAATCACCATAATCACAACAGGAATACAAAAAGCAGCCCATAATCCATCTATGGGCCTTAAGTATCCGTCAATATACTCTGCCTGACGTTTCGCCTTTTTTTCCTTTCGCTCCGCCTGCCTTGCTTTTTGACTTCTGCTTTCCCGAAGAGGTACGTTTGTATCCTCTGCCTCCTCTTGCGCCATCTGTTCTATCTGTTCCTCCTCAAATTTCTCCTGATTGCCTCTTTTTTCTGAAAAACTCTCCAACAGCTCTTCCATCTCTTTTGTCATCTTCCTGATTTCATCATGATCCATATTATTCTACTCCGTCTCGAGCCTTCTTCCTAAAAATAAACAATTTACTGAAAATATAATTCAAAACCAAGGAAATCGCAGAAACCACAACCTTTCCAAAATACTCATTCCAATGAAGAACATCCACCATAATCATCATCGCAATTACGGTGAGGACTCCTGTCGCCGCTCGACACGCCACAAAAGAAGAAAACTCCTTCCATAAAAAAGAGGGTCTCCATTCAAAACTGCGAAACACAATCAATTTATTGGTCACAAAGGCAAACAGCACCGCCGCAGCCCATGCAAGGGCGGTGGCGGTCCGATAATCTACCTCCACCACCCGAAAGAATCTGTAGCTGCCCCAGTCCACCAACGTGGTCAGAACTCCAAATATCACATAGCTGACTGACTCAGGATTAGCCAGCTTTTTCCATATCGTTGAAAACATAGATTACTCCTTCATTCCTGCAAGAAGTCTGTCAATACTTACCAATTTTACGCACAAAGCAAACAACTCCATAGCCATCTCCAAATCTTTCAAAGGCGGATAAGAGGGGGCAATGCGGATATTGCTGTCATGTGGGTCCTTCCCATAGGGATAGGTTGCTCCGGCGCCTGTCATCACCAGCCCGGCTTTCTTGCACTTGGCCACAATCGCCTTGGCACAGCCGTCCATAGAATCAAAGGCCATAAAATATCCGCCCTTAGGCATCGTCCAGCTTCCGATTCCCAACCCGTCCAGCTCCTCTGTCAGAATGCGGTTCACCGCCTCAAATTTGGGCCTTAAAATGTCTGCATGAAGCCTCATGTGCTCCACCATTCCATGAATCCCATCAAAGAACCGAACATGACGAAGCTGGTTAACCTTATCATGCCCAATGGTCTGGATTCTTAACTGCTTTCTGATATCCACCAGATTATTTTGGGAAGCAGCGATGGCCGCAATACCAGATCCCGGAAAGCTGATTTTAGAGGTAGAGGCAAACTTATACACCAAATCAGGATTTCCGGCTCTCTTACACTCCGCCAGAATCTCAATCAAATGATCCTGATCCAAATCGTATAAATGATGGATAGTATAGGCATTATCCCAGTAAATCCTGAAATCAGACGCAGCTGGTTTCAGTCTTGCAAAACGCCGCACTGTCTGATCAGAATAGGAAATTCCCTGAGGATTGGAGTATTTGGGCACACACCAGATTCCCTTAATGGACTCATCTCTTGCCACCAGTTCCTCCACCATATCCATATCCGGCCCATCCGAAGTCATAGGCACATTCACCATTTCAATCCCAAAATATTCTGTGATGGCAAAATGACGGTCATATCCCGGAACCGGACACAAAAACTTTACCTTATCCAGCCTGCACCACGGCGTATTTCCCATGACACCATTAGTCATAGACCTGGAAACTGTATCGTACATCACGTTCAGGCTGGAATTTCCGTAAATGATAATGTGATCCGGAGCAACTTCCATCATGTCACCCAAGAGCTCCTTTGCCTCGCTGATTCCGTCTAAAACACCGTAATTACGACAGTCGGTTCCATCGTCGCACGTTAAGTCCATATCGCTGGTCAGTACGTCCATCATTCCCATAGATAAATCCAGCTGATCCACACTGGGTTTCCCTCTGGACATATCTAAACGCAAATCCTTACCCTGGTATTCTCTATACTTGACGGCCAGTTCCTTTCTTAATGCCTGCAATTCTTCTTTCGTCATCTCCGCAAATGGTTTCATGCCGCTCCTCCTTATCACGCATTTATTTCCTTGTACTTTACCGCATTCTCATTTTTTCGTCAATACCTATTCCTCTTATGTCCCCCCTCTTTTCAGCCCAGGAAAGCCCCGCCAACAACACTTACGATCCAGGCTGCCGCCCATGCAATGGCACACTGTCCAACCACGACGCCAACCGCCCATTTTCCTCCCAGTTCCTGCTTTACTGCAGAAACCGCAGCCACACAAGGCGTATACAACAGGCAGAACACTAAAAGGCTGGCTGCTGTTACTGGGTTCATAACAGACACCAGGTTTTCCGTAGAGCCAAACAGCACCGATAAGGTTGACACCACGCTTTCCTTGGCCATAAAGCCGGTAATAAGAGCCGTTGAAGTTCTCCAGTCTCCAAATCCCAAAGGCCCAAATACAGGAGCAATCCACCCTGCCATCACCGCCAGAATGCTGTCCTGAGAGTCTGTGACAATATTTAAGTGAGTGTCAAAGGTCTGTAAAAACCAAATGGCTATAGTAGCAACAAAGATTACGGTAAACGCTCTCTGCAAAAAGTCTTTCGCCTTCTCCCACAGAAGCTGACATACATTTCTGGCTCCTGGCAGGCGGTAATTGGGAAGCTCCATGACAAAGGGAACCGCCTCCCCTCTAAACATGGTTTTCTTCATCACAAGAGCCATCAAAATTCCTGTAAAGATTCCTAAAAAGTACAGCCCTACCATCACAACAGCCCCAGCTTTTGGAAAAAAGGCCGCGGTAAAAAAGGCGTAGATAGATATCTTTGCCGAGCAGCTCATAAAGGGCGTCAGTAAAATCGTCATCTTTCTGTCCCGCTCAGAAGAGAGCGTTCTGCTTGCCATAACGCCAGGTACCGTACATCCAAATCCAACCAGCATAGGCACGATACTGCGCCCTGACAGTCCGATTTTACGAAGGAGCTTATCCATAACAAAGGCAACTCTTGCCATATATCCACTGTCTTCCAGCAAAGATAAAAAGAAAAACAAAGTCACAATAATAGGAAGAAAGCTTAACACACTTCCAACGCCATTAAATATCCCGTCAATAATCAGAGAATAAAGCACTTCATTGACGTTTGCAGCCAAAAGCCCCTTTTCCACGATCTGGGTCAGCCAGGAAATCGCCATGTCCAAAATCTCTGCCAGTCCTACTCCGATAACGCCGAAGGTGAGCCAAAACACTAAACCCATAATTCCAAAAAAGGCGGGGAGCGCCGTGTATTTTCCTGTCAGAAGTTTATCCATCTGAATACTTCTGGCATGTTCCTTGCTCTCCCGAGGCTTTACCACTGTCTCCTGACAGACTCGGTTGATAAAAGTAAAACGCATATCTGCAATCGCCGCCGCCCGATCCAGCTTTCTCTCATGCTCCATCTGACAGATAATATGCTCCAAAGCTTCTTTCTCATTCTCTTCCAAATTCAGCCTGGCGGCCAGTCTCTCATCCCCTTCCGCCAGCTTCGCTGCAGCGAACCGGACCGGAATCCCTGCATTTATGGCATGGTCCTCGATCAGGTGCATAATTCCATGAAGACACCTATGTACCGCTCCGCCGTGGTCGTTGGCATCACAAAAGTCTTGTCTGCCCGGCCGCTCCTGATATTTGGCCACATGGATTGCATGGTCAACCAGCTCCGAAATTCCCTCATTTTGGGTAGCGGAAATCGGAACTACGGGAATCCCAAGCAGGTTCTCCAGTTCGTTTACACGGACAGAACCGCCGTTCTCCCTCACCTCATCCATCATGTTTAATGCCAAAACCATGGGAATGTCCAGCTCCATAAGCTGCATGGTCAAATACATATTCCGCTCAATATTGGTAGCATCTACGATATTGATAATTCCTTTAGGATTTTCATCCAGCACGAACTTTCTGGTGACAATTTCCTCATTCGAATACGGTGACATAGAATAGATCCCCGGTAAATCTGTCACCAATGTATTCGGATATCCTCGAATGACCCCGTCCTTCCGATCCACCGTCACTCCTGGAAAATTTCCCACATGTTGATTGGAACCAGTCAACTGATTAAACAGAGTCGTTTTCCCACAATTCTGATTTCCAGCCAGCGCAAAGGTTAATGTCACACTGTCCGGCAAAGGACGTTCCTCTGCCTTTACATGGTACTTTCCTCCTTCTCCTAAGCCCGGATGGAAAATCTGCCTTTTCTTTCTGTTTTCCTTTTCCTGCCAAACCGCTTCCCGCACTTGACCGATCTCGATTTTTTCTGCGTCTGCCAGGCGCAGAGTCAATTCATAGCTGTGAATCCTTAACTGAATCGGATCTCCCATAGGCGCATACTTAACCATGGTAACTTCTGCTGTGGGAATAATTCCCATGTCCAGAAAATGCTGCCGCAGTGCTCCTTCTCCACCTACGGAAAGAACCGTGGCCGTCTTTCCGATGGGCAACTCTTTTAATGTCATGATGACCGCCTCCTCATCGTGTCTACATCACGTTGGTGTTTTATGACGGTGTCATTATACTAAAGATTCAGCATAAGGTCAACAAGGTTGCAATCTGAGCGTAGGTTTGATATGATGGAATATATTTCATGATCAGGAGGAATTAGGAATGGTGTATAGTTTTACGAATGATTATAGCGAAGGGGCCCATCCCCGGATTTTAGAGAGTTTGATGAAAAGTAATCTGATTCAGCATACAGGGTATAGCCTGGATTGCCACACAGAACATGCAGCCCGCCTAATCCGAAAGGAGATTCAGTGTGAAAATGCAGAGGTTCATTTGATCGTTGGAGGAACTCAGACAAATTTAATTACCATCTGTACGGCGCTTCGGCCCTTTCAGGCCGTAATTTCTGCTTCCACAGGCCATATTAATGTTCATGAAACAGGAGCCATTGAAGCTACCGGACATAAAGTTCTGGCTATGCCTGCCGCAGATGGAAAGCTCACTCCTGCACTCATTCAGGAGGCTCTGGACTTTCATACAGATGAACATATGGTACAGCCAAAAATGGTGTACATTTCTAATTCTACGGAAATCGGCACTCAGTATAAAAAAGCGGAGGTAGAGGCTTTACACCATATCTGCCGCCAGAAGGGGTTGTATCTGTTTATGGATGGAGCTCGCCTGGGTTCAGCACTGACAAGTTCTGTAAATGATTTGACTCTTGAAGATATCGCCAGACTTACGGATGTGTTCTATATCGGCGGAACCAAAAACGGAGCTTTGTTTGGAGAAGCTTTGGTAATAATCAACGATGCGTTAAAACCAGATTTCCGTTTTATGATAAAACAAAGAGGAGCTATGCTGGCTAAAGGATGGCTTTTGGGGATTCAGTTTGAGGAGCTGTTTCAGAATCATTTATTTTATGAATTGGCCACTCACGCAAATGAGATGGCTGACCAGCTAAAAAAAGCTTTGATTGCAAAAGGCTATTCTTTTGCCTATGATTCCACTACCAATCAGTTATTTCCGATTTTTTCAGATGAGAAAATTGCCTGTCTGGAAAAAGAGTTCTCCTTTAATATCGACAAGCGGGTTGACGAGGCGCATCGCAGTATCCGCCTGGTGACCTCTTGGGCCACCACCCAGGAAGGAGTACAGGCTTTTATAGGGGCGGTGTAGAAACCGCCCCTATTTTTTGTTTGCGCGCCATGGGCGCGCTCTAACGGGTGAAAGTCCCGAACACGCCTAGGCA
>CAJTUV010000043.1 GCA_910579515.1 uncultured Hungatella sp. | reverse complement strand
CCAGGTTTCTGGCCTTTTTGTCCGCCCCATCTCTGTGAGGCGAGAATTATAATACCAAATCATTTTCTAATTGTCAACAACTTTTTCAAAAATTTCTACATTTTTTTCCATTTCCTTTCACTTCACTGATTTTGGGGCTGTTGGAGGCTGTGAATGCCAGCTCCCAAACTCCTCTGGAAACCATAAAATGGAATCTTTTGCAATCATTGACACTCATCTTGTAAGCAGATATAATCAACCTTAACATAACGAACTACAAAAAGGAGACACAATTATGGAAATACGAAAAGCAAAAGAACAGGACATGGAGCAAATCAATAAATTACTGCTTCAGGTATGTCTGGTACATCACAACGGCCGTCCGGACTTATTCAAATATGGAGCTAAAAAGTATACCAACGATCAGCTCAAGGCGATTATCAACGACCCATTACGCCCTATATTCGTGGCAACAGATGAGCATGATGTGGTTCTTGGCTATGCCTTTTGCATATTTCAGCAGCACATTGGAGATAATATCCTTACAGATATTAAAACTTTATATATTGACGATCTATGCGTGGATGAAAGTTTAAGAGGCCAGCATATAGGCAGACAACTCTACGATGCTGTCGTCGCATTCGCAAAAGAAAACGGTTGCTACAATTTAACTTTAAATGTATGGAGTTTGAATGAACCTGCTATCAAATTCTACGAAAGCTGTGGTCTGAAGCCACAAAAAATCGGCATGGAGCTCATTCTGTGATCTCATTATGCAAAAGCGAGGGTTGGAGTCTATTCTTACCAGCCCCCGCTCCATTTTTATTGTCCCCCATACCTTACGCTGCATCCATCCAGGCCATTGACTGTGGAGATCTCCAAACCACTCCCATTGCTGGAGGGAAAAAACCAGATCATCCCTGTCCCAAAGGAAATCATGCCGTCACTACAAAATAATTCCTGTTCCGCCTCCTGATCTAACTTAGTTTTAAAGGACTCCGTAAAAATCTCATCATAATATGTCAAAAACCCGGCCGCATCCTGAACTTCAAAAGAGCCAGCAGACACTGTGACAACTCTGGGATATACGATCCTGGCAGCAACCGCTTCCTTGTTGTCATTCATAACGTCTTCAATGAATCCAAGACGACCACTTTCTGCCTCTTCCTTTTCCATTCCACATTGCTGAAAAAAATCATCTCCCGTCTCCACAGACGCCGCTATACTCTGTTCCGTTTCCGGCTCCACTTCAGACTCTGTTTCTGTTCCAATACTCTCAAAATCGCTTGCCTTTTCGTTTTCTCCAACTTGGTCTGCAAAGGTCCCTTCCTGCCTATTCAAATCCTCCTCGCCCTCAGTCTCTGTTCGGACCACGGTTCTCTTTTCTCCCTGTTCCCCTCTGGCTTCTGTCTCTTTTTTTACGTTTTCCACACTTCCATCAATAGAAATCGGCTCATATTTAGGCCCGCAGCTTACACAGATAAGCGATACCAATAGCAGCAAACATATTTTTTTCATGTCTTTTATCCTCCCACACTCTTAATCACAGACCCCAAATCGCTTTTTCATCTTTTCCCCCAAATGATCTGCCCATCCCTCTGCAAACATAAACGAGTAAGGAACTCCATACGTTTCCCGCAAATGAATATATCTTTTCCCATTTGCCCAAATAGCAGACGGAATTCCTATGATTATGAAATAGAATGGCCCCAGCAAAAGGGATTGAAACGTATGACCATATTCGTGCGTCACCATCCAATCATCTTCCATTCTGTTTTTACACTCTGGTGAAAAGATAAACAATCCCAGAGAAACACCGTCTCTTCGCTTCCAGCTAGTATGAACCGTTCCATAAAAAAACTTATGAGGGGTATGGAAATATCTCAAAAACAATAAAAAACCAATACTTGTCTGAATGATTCCCCAGGTGCATTGAAGAAACATATACGCTAAATACCATATTTTCTGCATTTTAAAAACCTGCTCTCTAAAACTCAAAGGCGCTGCAATCCACCGATTACAGCGCCTTGAAAAGACTTTCTGATTTCATATCGGCTTTTCTGTGAAAGCCTGAGTGTTTCCATTAAACAACCTGATGTTTTGCCACATAAACCGGGAATGTATCTGTTCCTCTCATCTCCTTGCCAGCAGTAATCGTTACACGCTTATCGGAGATAATATATTCAACCGTTGCACCTTCTTCCACAACAGTATCCTGCATAAGAACACAGTTCTTCACTTTAGCACCTTTGGCGATTTTCACTCCACGGAACAAAACACAATTCTCTACTTCACCTTCGATCACACAACCGTCTGCCGCCATTACATTCTTTGCCTTAGCGCTGCCTATGTATCTGGTTGGATTGTCATCACGAATCTTGGTGTAAATAGGGCTCACTGAGAAGAGCGCATCTAAGTTATCCTCATCCAGAAGTTTCATATTCTCGTCAAAGTAGCTCTTCACATCTGTAATTCTTGCAGCATAGCCTTCATGCTTAAATGCCTGTACATTCAGTTCATCCAAATGCGGCATTAAAATATCCCGCTCAAAATAGGAATATCCACGAACAAATGCTGTAGAAATCTGCTTAATCAAAAGCTCTCTGCTTATTACATAAATATTCATAGAAAACTTCTGCACACCATGCTCTTTTGAATTTACATAAATCTTCTTCACATGGCCATCTTCTGTTCTGAGCGTATAGTACAGATCGCCGTTCAGATTATCATCTTCAATCACAGATGTCGGAAGTTCCTGCTCGGTATATGCCAATGTAACATCTGCATTCGTGGCAATATGGAAATCAATCATTGCGCTAAAATCAAAATTCACCGCAATATTTGTGTCAGCCATCACCACATATTTCTCTTTCTGTGATTTCAGGAAATCAATTACGCTGGCCAGCGCTTCCACACGGCCATTGTAGACCTTTACTGTTTTCTGAGCAAAAGGAGGAACGATGTTAAGTCCGCCATTTTTTCGGGTCAAATCCCACTCGCGGCCAGAACCTAAATGATCCATCAGGGAGTGATAATTCTTACGGACGATAAGCGATACATTGTCAATACCGCTGTTTACCATGCTGGATAAAATAAAGTCTACCATACGGTAACGTCCTGCAAATGGGATGGAGGCCATCAAACGCTCCGCCACCAGTTCAGGAACCAGAGAATCATAACTGTTTGGGAAAATAATACCCAATGCATTTGCGTTAGAATTAATCATTTACCTCACCACCCTCTTTTACATTATTGTATACCATAGCTTTTGGACCAATCTTGGCGTTGTCGCCTACAAAAACGCCAGAGCCTACGGTGGCAACTCCCTTTTCGCTGTCTGTAGGCATAGCTCCCACTATTGTGTTCTCACCGATTTCTACATTCTCAGCCACGATGCAGTGCTTCACAACTGCTCCTGCCTTGATGGTAGTACCGCCCATAACCACTGCGTCTTCTACCACAGCGCCCTCTTCCACCTTGACTCCCGCAAAGAGGATGGAGTGTTTTACCTGTCCGGAAATACGGCAGCCGTCAGTAATCATGGAATTTTCCACAACTGCCTCGGCGCTGATTCTGTGTCCGGTCATACCGCTGTTACGGCTGTAGATCTTCCAGTTCTCATCAAACAGATTGATACCGCTGTGTTCCGGATCCAGAACTTCCATATTCGCTTCCCACAAAGAGGAAATAGTACCTACATCCTTCCAGTAACCGCTGAAATGGTATGCATACATATTACGCTGGTCTCTCAGAAGATTTGGAATAATATTATTACCAAAATCATTTTCAGAATTCGGGTCTGCCTCATCCTCAACCAAATATTTCTTTAAAATATCCCAGTTAAAGATATAAATTCCCATAGAAGCCAGGTTAGACTTGGGTTGTTTCGGTTTCTCCTGGAATTCCGTAATCTTATCGTTCTCATCGGCTACCATCAGACCGAAACGAGATGCCTCTTCCCACGGAACCTCCATAACAGCCACGCTGAACTCTGCATTCTTCTCCTTATGGAATCTAAGGAAATCACTGTAGTCCTGCTTGCAAATCTGATCGCCGGAAAGAATAATCACATATTGCGGATTGTAGCGCTCAATAAAGGAAATATTCTGATAAATAGCATTAGCTGTACCTTTGTACCAATCAGAACCTGATGCCTGCTGATAAGGCGGTAAAACATGGACTCCACCATACAGACGATCCAAATCCCAAGGCTGTCCGTTACCAATATATTCATTCAGAACCAACGGCTGATACTGAGTAAGGATTCCCACCGTATCAATTCCAGAATTTACGCAGTTTGATAATGGAAAATCAATAATACGATATTTTCCACCAAAAGGAACTGCGGGTTTTGCCAGTTTTTGAGTCAGCGCATAAAGGCGGGACCCCTGTCCACCGGCAAGAAGCATTGCAATCATTTCTTTTGCCATAATAACTCCCCCTGATTTTTTTAATACTTGAGTAAATTGTACCACAAAAACAAGAAAAGGGGTAGCCTTTTTATGGAAATTTCTTCATAAATCTGCAATTTCAGGCTGGACCTTTAGTTCCTCTTCCACCTCATTTTTCAATTCCTCTGTCTGCACAGGGTCCATGTCTGGAAGATTCTCCCTTGAGCCTATGCCGAAGCGTCTTAAAAACTCCTCTGTGGTTGCAAACAGAGCCGGACGTCCCGGCGCATCCAGACGTCCAACCTCCTGAACCAGATTATATTCAATCAGACGGTTTACCGCATGATCCGATTTTACACCTCGGATTTTTTCGATTTCCAGTTTTGTCACCGGCTGTTTATAGGCAATAATTGATAAGGTCTCTAAAACCACCTCAGTCAAAACCTGCTTTTTAGGCGTGGCTGCAACTCGTATCAAATTTTCATAAAATTTGGCTTTTGTACACATTTGATAACTCTTTTCCAGCTCAATGATCTCCATCCCCCTGTTTTCTCTCTCATAACAGGCCATAAGATCTCTGACAACCTTTTTTGCGGTCGTTTCATCCTGTTCAATCGCCACAGCCAGTTGGTGAAGTTCCACAGATTGTCCCATGGTAAACAGCACCGCTTCAATCACGGCGGCCCAATGGCTTTCTGGCACTTTTTCTTTTTCCAACAACTCTTCCTCCTCTTTTTCAGGCGTCACATTTCAAAATCCTCTAGCCCCTGCAAATCTAGTTCTTCCAACTCGCCCTCTGCCTCCAGAGTCTCAATCTCCATATCGTCAAATAAATTCTCCTGGGTCAGGCCAATCTTTCCCATCTTCATCAATTCTAAAACAGCCAAAAAGGTGACTACCAGCTCCAGCTTATCGCCCTGACGCTCTAAAAGCTGACGAAAACGGAACTTTTTGTATTTTCTGGCATACTTTATGACGTCTCCTACTTTTTCCTCCAGACTTACAGGCTCCTTGGTTATGGTGTTAAATTTACTTCGAATTGGATCTATTTTATCCGCCTGGCGTTTCATGACAGACTCAAAGACAGCCTGAAGCTTCGCTAACGTCAGGCCGTCTAATAACTGGTCCAAATCCACAGGCGCTTCGTACTTTTCCACTTCTTTTGGAACAGTAGGTTCTTTATAAAAATGTTTTTGCGCCCCCTGCTCCATATCCTGCAATTCCAAAGCCAGACATTTATACATTTTGTACTCTAAAAGTCGTGCCACCAACTCGGCTCTTGGGTCTTCTTCCTCTCCGTCTTCATTAACCTCTACAGGAAGAAGCATCTTGCATTTGATATCAATGAGAGTAGCGGCCATCACCAGAAATTCACTGACTACATTTAAGTCTTCTGTTTCCATGTGATTGACATATTCCAAATACTGTTCTGTAATTAATACAATAGGAATGTCGTAAATATTAACTTTATTTTTTTCTATTAAATGAAGCAAAAGGTCCAACGGACCTTCAAAGTTTTCCAGCTTATATGAAATCTCCATTCTGACGTATCTCTCCCGTCCTGTCTTGCGTCACTCCAGTATATCAAACATCCTGTCTTCTGTAAACGTTTCTTCTTATGCGAATCACTATCAGCTCCGGTTTATTGTTGAGACGGATATTAATCGAATGAGTTCCAAGTCCCCTGCTGACAATCATGGCTTTCCCCTCTCTCCAGTGGATTCCGCCACAGCATTGTTTAAAGAATTGGTATTGAGGAGTCATAAGGCCGCCCAATCCCGGAATCCGAACCGTCCCGCCATGAAAATGACCACACAAAGCCAAGTCCGCCCCCCATCTGCTATACGTCTCATGGTATAAAGGGGAGTGCGCTAAAAGGATCTGATACATCTGCCTCTTTGCTTTTCCAAGTTTCTGTTCTATGTACTCTGTATCCATGGCATCTGGTTTAAATCTTTTATAATAGGGGCTGTCGATGTTTAGACCGGAAATTTGGATTTGATCATCTATCTGGACAGAGTAATCGGACAGATAAACAACTCCTATTTCCTGAAGTCTTCTTCTGTAAATATCATACGTTTCCCCATACTGGCTTCTTCTTTGATCCATCCGCATCTCATGATTCCCGTTTCCGTAATATATCGGATATTTCTCAGCCAGCTTTTCAATAAGAAACAGGGCGGCATGAGTATCCGCCCCTTTTTTTACAACCATCATGTCCCCGCCAATCAAAACAGCCTCTGGATTCGCCTTTTCTATGGCTCGCAGCAAATCTTTCTGTCCTTCTCCAAAGCAGTTGTCATGAAGGTCGGATAAAAACACAAACGTTCTGTCTGACCGTACTTTATCGGTCTCTAATACATACTCACTGACGCTTAACGTCTTTCGTTCATAGGAGGATCGGAGCAAAAGCCCCAACCCTGTTGCCGCTATTAATACCACTATCCACATGTTCATTTTCATCCCTTTTTATTTACACTTGCAAAGATAAGAAGCCAGCTCCATACGAATAAAGTATCCCTGCTCATGATTGCATACAGGACAGCTTTGAGGTGCCTTAGGACTTTCCAATACATAACCGCAGTTTAAACACATCCATCCTGTAGACACATTAGAGGCAAACAACTGCCCCTTATCCATTAAATCTGCAAACAGTTCAAAACGGTCTCCATGAATCTTCTCGATCTCGGCAATCTGATGGAAAATTCTTCCGATTTCCTCAAAACCTTCCTCTTTCGCCTTATCTCCAAAGGCTTTATAAACCATATCATATTCCTCATACTCGTTATGTTTCGCTGCCCGCAAAAGGTCCACTGTCTTTTGGGAAATGTTTACAGGGTAACCGCCATCAATAAAAATTGTCTCTCCTGTCAGTTCTTTCAAGTAATTGTAAAATACTTCTGCGTGCTCTTTTTCCTGCTGTGCTGTGAATTGGAAAACCGCTTCAATGACCGGAAGCTTTTCTCCATTCGCAATTCCTGCTGCAAAGGTATACCGGTTTCTGGCTTGGCTTTCTCCTGCAAATGCACGCATTAAATTTTTGACAGTCTCGCTCTTTCTAAAATCCATCTCAATTCTACCTCCTGAATCATTTTTGACACGTTTGATCAAAAGGTAGTATTATCCATCTTGTAAAATTTATGCGTCTTTATTTGTTTCCCTGAAAAACCGGATCAGCAGGATAACCACCTACGATTTTCTGCATGGTTCTCTGGACTGCATCTCTGGAATTTTTCCAATCCTTGTCCTTATTTACATAATCATACTTTTCAATCAGCCAGTCAATGTCTTCCTGGATCCGATTCAATTCTTTTTCCATCTGCTGAAACAACAGAGGAAAAATCTCATCCTGTTCCTTTTTTCCCAGCCCGTTTTCACAGGCATCTACTAAGTCTGCAAAATGGTGAATACAAAATCCCTTGGAAATTTTCACCATATCCAAAAATTCCCGTTCATGTTTTACCTGATACACAAAGGTATCTAGCACCCGCTGATACGTATTATCCACTCTGGAACAGACGTAGCAATGACATTCTTCCTGGCGAATCCAGGTTCCCACCGAACTTTTTGCACTGTCTTTTTTCTTCCACTTATCAAAGAAAGATGCCTGTTCTGGTGAAAAAGAATCCATCTGCTTTTTTAATTCCCCTCTCAAATATTTCATCCTGGTCTTTAAAATCCAGGCATTCCCCAAGGTGTTTCCATAATCATACATCATCTTTGTATGCTTTCTGCAAAATCCCTGCCTGTCCGTCTGATCCCGAATATCGCTTTCCATATAAGAAGAACCTAAAACAAACTCTATGGCTGCCTGCTCTAAATTTCTCTCTAAATAGCAAAAAGGACACTCATCCCCTGCTTTTAAAGCATCGTTTAATTCTATGGTATACAGTTTTTCTTTCATCCCATCTCCGCCTTTCCCGTCTTTTGTTTCTCTTCTTCATCATACACGTTCTCCCTCTTCTGCGTCAAGAACAGTTTATTTTTCATAGGGCGACACACAGCCTCACCCTCTTACCCCTTCCATTATTATCCATTTATGAACAATATGCAACATCGGACAATCAGCTTTAAATAAAACTGTACAAAGGAGGTGAACTTATGATTATTTATGAGCCACTGTGGAAAACGCTTAAAGAGCGAAACATCAGCCAATATCGGCTGATCAAACATTATGGCTTTAGTTCTGGTCAGCTCAACCGTCTAAAAAATAACCAGTATGTCTCCACGCATACCATCGGCGTTCTCTGTACCATCTTGAACTGTTCTGTGGAAGATGTTATGGAGTTTCATATGGACAACAGCGAGCTTGCTTTCCCCAGCCCTGACATGTATCGGCCCTCGGAAAATACACTGGAACAAACTTCTAAAAACTCCTGAACCACATACATAAAACCTGGTCAGAACTTTCCCTGACCAGGTTTTCTTTTATGGAATCCATGCTCCATCTGCATTTACCCGATAGCCGTCTGGCGTGACGGTATCCCGAAGCATAAAACCAGATTCTCCTAAATAAAACCATTTTCCATTATCCAATGCCCACCGGTTCTTTGCCATAGCGCCGCTGGAGCTAAAGTAATACCAGGCTCCATTGTTATACTGCCGCCACCCAGTAGCCATATATCCGTTGGAGTCAATCCAATAATCTCCGTCGCTTAACTCCAGCCATTCTCCGGCTGCTTTTTTTCCGTCAGACTTGATATAATACCATCCGATTTGATCTTTCAACCATCCTGTAGCTGTCGTCTGACTGGGATTGGTAACAGGACTGACCACATTGCCGCCAGAAGATGTAACTGGTTGACTTACATTCGTCTGAGAATCGGTTCCCACCCCCATTTTTGCAAACCCGTAGTCTAAAAGAGCCTTCGTATCTGCATAATGGGTGGCGGAACTTTTCATAATGACCGCCACGAGACGCACGCCGTTTCGCTCTGCCCCAGTTACCAGGGTATTGCCTGCCTTAGAGGTATAGCCGGTCTTCCCCCCGATAATCCCTTTATAATACCTGGAGTCCGTTGGATACATCATCTTATGCCCCATGGTGATCGTTCTGGCAGGAGAATTTTTTACTGCTGGAAGGTTGTAACTTAGCGTGGTGTTTATTTTGCATAAAGTCTCGTTTTGAAACGCTGCTCTTGCAATCAAAGCCATATCGTAGGGAGTCGTGTAATGATTCGTATCATTCAGTCCGTTCGGATTGACAAAATGAGTTCCCGTACAGCCTAAAGCCGCCGCTTTCTGATTCATTACATCCGCAAAACCGCTGACACTGCCTGCCACATGTTCCGCTAAGCCGTTTGCCACTTCATTTGCCGATTTCAGCAGCAGGGCGTACAGACTTTGTTCCACAGTCAGTTTGTCTCCTTCAGTAATATTTAAAGACACTGCGCCTGCTTCCAGATTAGTGGTGGCCGTCTTAGAAAAGGTGACGGTATCATTTAATCTGCAACGTTCCAACACCAATAAAGCCGTCATCAGCTTTGTCGTGCTTGCTGGATAAAATCTGGTTTTTTCATTCTTTCCGTACAGCACTTGGCCAGTGGCCGCATCAATCACCACAGCTCCCTCCGCCTGAATTTCTGGTGTTTTTAAGTCCTGAGAGGTGCTGCTTTGGCCGGTCTGGGCATTTGGAGCCAAAGGGCCTGTCATCGTAGCATATACTGGAGTATGGCTTATCAGGAGAAAAGCCATAAGACATGCCAGTATTCTTCTCATTTTCTTCAAATCGTATTAATTCCTTTCGTACTTCTTTATTCGCCAAACCGCTGCGCCTGACTCTGAATCAGCTCTTGATCATCAAAGTAGTTGATCTTCATAGCCGCCTTTACCTCTGCTAAGGTCTCGGCCGCCACCTGTTTAGCACGAATACTTCCCTGCTGTAAAATCTGGTATACTTGCGGAATATTCTTCTCATATTCCTTCCTGCGAAGGCGAATTGGTTCCAATTCTGTCTGAATCACCTCATTTAAGAACCGTTTTACCTTGACGTCTCCCAAACCGCCTCTGGTATAATGAGCCTTCAGCTCGTCTAAATTTTTATAATCTGGCCAGAATTTCTCAAAATGCTCGTCCCGACAGAAGGCGTCCAAATAAATAAATACCGGATTTCCCTCCACACATCCCGGGTCCTGAACCCGAAGATGATTCGGATCCGTGAACATGCTCATAATCTTCTTCTTCACATCTTCTTCTGAGTCTGACAGATAGATGCAGTTATTTAAAGATTTACTCATCTTGGCCTTGCCGTCAATTCCCGGAAGTCTTAAGCACGCTTTATTATCTGGCAAAAGAACATCTGGTTCAACCAACACCTCTCCATAAATGTGATTGAAGCTTCTTACAATCTCCCTGGTCTGCTCAATCATAGGAAGCTGATCCTCTCCTACAGGAACCGTAGTCGCTTTAAACGCCGTAATATCTGAAGCCTGACTGATCGGATAAGCAAAAAATCCTACTGGAATGCTGGCCTCAAAATTGCGCATCTTAATCTCATTTTTCACCGTGGGATTCCTTTGAAGCCTGGAAACGGTCACCAGATTCATATAGTAAAAAGTCAGTTCTGTCAGTTCTGGAATCTGGGACTGGATAAACAAGGTGGATTTTTCTGGGTCCAGTCCACAGGAAAGATAATCAAGAGCCACCTCAATAATATTTTGACGCACCTTCTCTGGATTGTCTGCATTGTCTGTCAACGCCTGGGCATCGGCAATCATAATGAATATCTCGTCAAATTTTCCTGAATTTTGAAGCTCTACTCTGCCCTTTAAGGAGCCCACGTAATGCCCCACATGTAATTTTCCGGTAGGTCTGTCTCCAGTTAATATGACTTTCCTATTTTTCTCCATAGCGTCCTCCTGCTTTTCGCTTCATTTAAGTATCCTATAGTATACCACCCATTTTTGAAAATTCCTACTAGAATTTTTCTGAATAATCTTTTACATTCCTCTTTCTTTTTCATATATTAAAAAGAATAGAGAAAACAAGAGGTTATCTCACATGGCAAAACAAGACCCTACTCCAAGAATCATATTCACAGACTTAATTGAAGACGATAAGCCTCAGGCTATGGCCTGGGTAAAGGGAAACGCCCTTGCCCCTTATCTTAGCGGCCTGGTTAAATTTTATGAGACTCCTTACGGTGGAATTTTAGTAGAAGCAGAAATCTTTGGCCTCCCTGATATCACGGTTTTAGGTTCTACGAATTTCTACGGAATGCACATCCACCAAAATGGGGACTGCTCCAACAACTTTCAAAATACCGGCGATCATTATAACCCTTCTAACGCTTCCCATCCTAATCATTCCGGCGACCTTTTACCCCTTCTATCGAATCAGGGATACTCCTGGACGGCTTTCTATGACAAGCGCTTCTCCCTTCCGGAAATCCTTGGCCGCTCTGTGGTGATTCACCAACATTCAGATGACTTTTCTACACAGCCTTCTGGAAATTCCGGTGAAAAAATTGGTTGTGGGGTGATTCGCAGAACAAACAGGCAAAGAAAATAGCAGATTTTTCTGACATACCGTCAATGTATCAGGCATTCTATAATATGAAAAACCTCTGAATATTCTATATAAGAATTATTCAGAGGTTTCCGTGACCTCATCGGGAATCGAACCCGAGTTTACGCCGTGAGAGGGCGTCGTCTTAACCGCTTGACCATGAGGCCGTATTGATATAATAATATTTTTTGAAAAAATGGAGACAACAGGGCTCGAACCTGCGACCCCATGCGTGTGATGCATGTGCTCTCCCAGCTGAGCTATGCCTCCGTTGACTATTGTACCACTTCTTGAAAAAAATGCAAGGGAAATTTTGTACTTTTTCGTAAATTTTATTTTTATTTTATTTTCACTTCAGATAATCGTTAGAGCATTGAATGATCTACGGAGAAATGATATAATAGGAAAAACGTTATATTACAAGAAGGAGAACAGGGAAATGAAAAAAACTTTAGTTGCAATCATGACAGCAGTAATGGTATTAAGCAACGGTTTAACAGTATTTGCGGCGCCTGAAACCATGTCGGACGGGACGATATTTGATGCAGAATACTATGCACAAAATAATCCTGACGTTGCGGCGGTATTGGGAACAGGCAAAGACGTTCTGTACCAACATTATTTAAGTTGCGGAAAAGCGGAGGGGCGTCAGGCCTTTGCAGACAGCGCTATTATAAATACTGCAGCTGATACTTCTATTAGTGCTCAGGTAAATGCTTTGGGAATTACATATGACCCTAGCAGGGATGAAAAGCTTTTATTACAATGGTATACATTACGCCCTGTTAGCAATAACTGGAAAGGTACATTTAATATATTTGGTGTTTCTAGTGAAGAAGAACGGGAAAGACTACAAAAAGAAGCTGAGTTATATAACAGCACAAGGCAATTTGTCAGAGCTGATTACACGAATGATCCACTGTATTTGGCATTAGCTCAAGAATTAATGAAAAGCAGAGAACTTTTTCACCAGAGTAATTTTGATACACAATACTATACAATCACCTATTTCGATCAGATTGGCGATATTCGTTTCCGCGATATGGACAGGGAATATCTGTTAAATGTCACCTCAAACCTTGCATTAGATTATATGGAATCAATTTTGGGCTATGATTTGACATGGATACAGAGCATAAATCAGGTGGCTGATCTTACAGACGACGCTGAAGTAAGTCATAACAAGGTAATCTCATTATGTGTATGTCCATCATTAGTACGTGATTTTTGGGGGAGATAAAACTGAAAAATCCAAAACTGATATAGGAGATGTCGTTAGTTGCTGTGGACAGAGCCTTATTTAAAGGTTCTGTCCTTGCTTATATCAGGGCAGTCTTCGAGCATGTCAAGGAGCGCTGGCCCCAGTCCGCAGCAAAGCAATTCCGTAACTTTTCCACATTTCCTCATCAATCGAAAGTCTGATATATCCTTCCTTCTCTTTCTGCTTTGAGTAAGTGGTTTTCCCTGAGCCGCATACTCCACACATCATTATAACTTTACTCATAAAATCCACCTGCCTGTTGATTCTACCTAGAATGCCTTTTACTATTATCCAACAATTTCAAAAATCTTTTATCATTCATCTGTTCATTTGTAATATAGTTACCATTTAAAAACAAGGCATATGTTGTAATTGGCGTCGGAGCATTTTGTGCTTCTTCTTTACTTTGCAAAAGAACGGCTTTAAACTGTACGGATTTTTCCTTTGCGATGCTTTCAATAACAGGAACATATTTTGCGTTAAATGGACACTGATTGGTGTAATACAAAACATATCCCTTCTCATCAATATGGGGACGTTTTGCACATTCCTTAAACATTGGCAACTGAGCCTCTTTCTCAAAAGGCAAATACCATAACTGAATGCCATTATCAGCTTCATCACTAACCCTAAATCCTTTATATTTCAAAAATTTAGGGTCTGCTAAAAATGGCTTTTTCTTTGCTGCCGCCAATATACACAAGCCCTTTTTTCCTTTGCTTTTACTGTCTTCAATACAAGCATTTAATAAATCTGTTGAATATCCATGACCTTTCAATGAACCTGCCACCCACAAGCAGTCAATATACATATAACCCTCTGCTAAAATCGGATTCCATGCATTTTCCGCAGGGATATATTCAATAAAGCACTTTCCTCTTTCTGTACTTTTCAGAAAAACTAAACCTTCCTCAAACCGCTCTGATAACCACGCCTTTTTTGATAACACTTGAATATCATTGTTATTCGAAATCGCACAACAGATATGCTCTCTTTCTATATTTTCACTCGTAACCCTGATATATTCCATATATAACCTCCATTACTTTTAAAGTTTACTAATTTCACTTAGATGATAAGGAGCAACAATCAAAGGCTGTTGTAAGAATTCTGCAGTTTAATTAAGTTGTTCATCAATATTTGGATCGTCGGATGTCTTATGAAACAAATAGGTTGTTACTTTAGAGTTCTCAAAATAACCAATCTGTTCAAACTGGACGACCGCAAAATCATTGTCAAGAGTTATACTGCCGCTTACACCGCCGCGTTGATCGGATGTGAAAGACATTTTTTCTTCCGATAGACTGCCGATACACGCATCATATCCTATTTCACGGAAAATGCTAATCTGTATGAGATAAGAGCCATCCTCATTTAGCCGGATTTCAAGACTTGGATCATCGTTGGCATCGCAGTATTCTCCTGTGAAAGAACTATAGTCGGGGCGTGCATCAGGGAAGTTTTCCAGATGGGGACGTCTGCCATATATCAGAAGTGCTTTCTTCAGGCAGATTAATATCGTTGCCAGTATTTTCAATTTGAACGGGGGCAACATCCGTGTATCCTGTTTCCTTATTTGTAGAACAGGCAGATAATAAAACAAGACATATCAAACCCAGCAAAAAGATTTTTTTCATCATAATAGTTCCCTCCAGTGAAACATTAGCAGTATGTGGTATAACTCTTGATGCTTTATTTATACCACAACAAAAAGATAAAAAAATACTATATGCGCAAACGACAAAAAATCAATTATCAAACCACATTCTCCATTCAAAAAATTCCTTCTTAAACTCTTTACTACGGGCTCTCCCAATGATTACCTTTAATCCATTACAAAGTGTAATTTCATAGCTGTGTACCTTTTCAATATATTTCAAATTGACGATATACGACCGATGTATCTGAAAAAAGCCAAATTGGGATAAGCTTCGTGCTGCTTCTGATATCTGTCCTTCACAAAAATGTTCCTTTCCATCAAGCATAAGATATCTTAATTTCCTTCCATATGTTTCAACAAGAAGAAGTTCATTCAAGTTTATCTTTAAGCGAATCCCCCCAGTATCATTACAAGGAATAATCCGATCCTGAATCTTTGTTTTCAAGAAAGAATCAAGTGCTTCACTTATTTCTTCTAAATGCTTTTTATCTATATATCTGAAGGCATTCACTTTATATCCTAATCTTGCCTGTTCCGTATGAGAAGTCAGAAAACAAATTTTACTTTTATTTCCACAATACATCAACTGTTCCGCTATCTGAAAACCATCTTCGCCCTCTGCAAGTTCAATATCCAAAAACAACAGGTCAATATCCGAATTTTTCATAAAATCTTTTCCACTACCATAGGAATTGATTTGAAATGAAATATTATTATTACTGCAATATTTTTCGATAATCGTCTGTATCTTATCTCTCCATACTACTTCATCTTCTACAATAGCTATTTTCATTCCTCTTTCTCCTCTGCTTTGGCAGTTGGTATAGCAATACTAATTTTAAACAACGCTTCGCCATTTTCCTCAATTAATTCCATATAACATTCACCGTGATACTTTTCAACAGTCGAAACGATATTTTTCAGACCAAATCCATGATTTTCCTTATCCTTTTTCGATGTCATAAAGAAATCATTTCTTGCATTGATTCTTTCAGCAACACTGTTACTGACAACAATAAAAATTTCTTTCTTATGTTCTATAAATTCAACACGTATTTTGGGAACATCAGCTTTTATCGCTGCTTCAACAGCATTTTGCAGTATATTTCCTATCAATGTTGTAATATCAAACATCTCAAGGGGCATTTTTTCGGTCAGCTTTCCCAAAACAACAAACTCTATATTTCCTTTTATTGCCAAATACAAATAATAATTAACAATTACATCAATGAAACTATCTCCGGTATGAATCTTTAAATCAAACTCATACTGAATATTCCAGATAGTATCTATGTATTCTTTGGCTTCTTCTGTCTTTTTTTCGTTCATTAGCTCCCTAAGGACGCCAATATGATTCACCAGATCATGTTTAAAGCGCCGCACAGCCACCGACTGCTGTAATTGATAATCGTACTGCTGTTTCTGCATGTACATAAAAGATTGGAGTGCCTTGTTCTGTCTGTTTGACAGTATATTTTTAACAGCGAGGCTAAGCGTAAGGAAAACAGAATAGATAACTCCCACTATACTGATAAAAAAACCGCATATGCATCCCATCCATACATCGTATGATTTTCGTCAAAGAATGCAAAAACAAAATTGTAAAACATTTGAAAAATACTGCCCTGCACTAAAAGTGCAAACTTGTATTTGAACTCTATATCGCACATATAAACTTCATGTTTTTTAGAATCCGCAGGTATGCCAAAAGATATATTAGGAACGAAAGCAAATAAGCAGGTTCCATCCACCAAGCGATATCTGTACTGCTATATCCCCCGCCTATCATCATAACCTGTATCAACATGACACTAAATGTATCAATAATTCCGGTAAAATACATGAGGGCGGCACTTAATACAACCAAATGTCCTAAACGCTCCTCGAAAAACAAACAGATGGAAAGCACACTCCAAACCATATAAACAATCGGAGAATTGATAGCATAATATGCATTGAAAATTCCTGCAAGCAACACAATTAATGCAGATATACCCATAATAAATCTGTTTCTTCTTGGACTGAGCCTAAATCCACAATAAATTATAAACAAATATATTAAATAATTTGATATGTTGTCTACAATATAAATCATACTTTCCACTCTTTCTCCTATTATCAGAACTTATTAAACTCTATCATATCCATTCTAACGCATTCTGATATTTCCCAGACACAGATTAACACGTCCTTTATTAAGGCAGAACAATTTTTAATAGTTTCGAGAAATCTCCCGAAACTGCATAAAATTATATCTGACTGGATTTGCTGACCAATTTCGTACCTGGTTTCCTGGGCGCTGGCAAATTAATACACGGAAAATGTTTCACCACTATAAGGCAGACGGCGCCTTCTATCTACCGGATTTTTCGACCAAAATATCATCATGGAAAGAAAAAGCGGCTGATGTTCCAAAAGTTGTAAACTGGTGTTATATTACTACTTCTAATAAATTCTTTCAAGAAAAGCGTACCACTATTTCTAATGATACGCTCACAGCTTTAGATAACTTCAAAATGTTTCAAAGCATCCTTTATGGCTTCCACTTTCTCCGCTGTCGGGTGTTTCCTCGGCTGTTTCAATTCCTCTACCGCATTCGGAGCATCATACATCGGCAATCCTAACTCCCTTTTTACCTCTGCAATATATGCGGTATGTACTTTGAAGCCGTATTTCGCTTCTATGTACTCCTTAATCATTTTGTATGTAACCCGCTCTTTCGGCTTGTATACTTCGGCTCTCTTGGCGATATTATCAAGCGGCACTTTGCCCTCACCCTCGCCAAACTCCACTTTTATGTTGATTACACTGTCGGTTTTTTGTGGGAAAGTATTATAACCGTCTCCACGTGTTTATTATCTTCCAAACTCAAATTCATATCTTCCTCAATAATCGGAAGTCTGAATTTAATAGACTTCAGCCACTGTCCATTGGGCTTTCTGTCCTCATAAATCTGTATCTCAGAAATTAACGCCTCCATAAACTGCCGCCGTTCTATCTCATTCATCACAGCATACAGTTTTTCAAAATAAATCAACACTTTATAGATATTATCTCCCGTTAGCTTCTCAGCTTCAATTGCCTGCTTCTTTGCCCTCGTTTCAATAAGTTGTGTTTCCACATTTTCTATCTTATCATACATTCGATAAAGGCGGTCATCAAGGTCTGCTTTTCGTTTGATATAATGTCTGTCATCCGGATCAAGGGAATCAATTTCCTCCGCCAGTTTTAGCTTGACTGCATAATATTGCCGCAACTGCTTTTCAAAATCTGCAAGTTCTCCGTCTATTGTGACAGTATCCACTTTGCAGTTGATCTTTTCCTGCATCATTGCCGCAAACTTAGGATTGCCAACTAATTTTACAATGACTTCCGCCACCGCATCGTCCAATAGTTCCTCCCGTATCTGCTTTTTATAATCACACTTATGTCCACGCGTCATGGTTCGATGCTTACAGCCATAGTAATAAAAATCCTTGTATTTCGTTCCGTCCTTTTTGTGCTTGATACTCTTATTTCCATACATGCCTGCTCCGCAGACCGGACATTTTACAATACCGGAAAGAAGGTGTGTTTTGGTGTCCTTCCCTCTATTTACATGTTCATATTTCTTTGCATGTGAAATAAGTTTTACCTGTGCCGCCTGCCAAACATCTTCCTCAATAATCGCATCATGCTGTCCGTCCACCAGAATATAATTATCCTGCTCTACAAGATGATACTCATTCCGTGTTCCGTGAACCTTTTCTGTCTTTCTGCGTCCATAAGCGATTTTCCCGCAATATACCGGATTTTTCAGAATAAGGCGAACCAAGTGCGCATCAAAAAGAGGATTTTTCCCATTCTGCCGCTGTATTTTATGGATGCCGTGGTTTTCAAGATATTTTGCCACACCGTTAGCGCCAATGTCTGTTTTCACATACTGTTCAAAGATTATGCTGATAGCTTTTGCTTCTTCTTCGTTAATCTGAAGTTTGCCCTCTACCAGTTGATAACCATATGGCGCAAATCCACCGTTCCATTTTCCCTCACGGGCTTTCTGAATACGCCCTTCCATTGTCTGCACACGAATATTCTCCCGTTCAATCTCTGCAACTGCTGACAGTACGGAAATCATCAGTTTCCCTGCATCCTTGGAAGAATCAATACCATCCTCCACGCAAATCAGATTTACCCCGAAATCCTGCATAACCTGTAATGTAGAAAGTACGTCCGCCGCATTTCTGCCAAATCTGGATAACTTAAAAACAAGAACAAAGGAAATGCCGTCTTTCCCTGACTCGATATCCTCCATCATGCGGTTAAATTCTATCCGCCCCTCAATGGACTTTCCAGATTTTCCTGCATCCTCATATGTACCGACAATTTCATAATCATTATAGTCGGCATACGCTTTCATTCTGGCTTTCTGCGCATCCAAGGAGTAACCGTCTGTCTGCATGGCTGTAGATACTCTTGTATATGTGTAAACCTTTATTTTCTCGCTGTGCATATCATCTCTCCATTTGTGCAACGCCCGTTGCACTTTTACATTTTGATAACCATATTCTTTTCGTAATCTGTAAATTCTCATTCTTTATCTGACTTTTTACCCAATATTTTTATTGAGTTTAAATAGTCTTGTTCCACATCACTTAAAGTACGCTCTTTATATTTCTTATATTCCCCAGTTGCTTTTTCCACCGCCTGCTTATGCGTCACACTCCCGTTTCCTGACAAAAACTGTTCGCCGCTCATTGTTAAAATCCGGTCTAAGTGCTTCGCCCAATCTTTCATGGTCATAGCCTGTTCCCGCTCCGCCTGACGTTCTGCAAAATCCAAATATCCCGACACAAGCTGCCCCATTGCACGAAGTTCTTTTTCATTCAGATAGTTTTTGGCAATGACAACTTCTCGCAAAGTCGGCTGATTTCCTGCAAATGTGGTAAGCCCCATAAATTCCTTTTCCGCATCCGCTCTTGTATAAATAACTTCCGCCGCCGTCTGCCCATGAATGGCATAATGAATTTTGTTCTGAACCTTCTGAAAAAACTGAATGGATATTTCCGCTTTTGGATCATAGTCAATGCTTGTGGCATAAATTTCCAAAATCTGTCTGTAAAATACCTTTTCAGATGCACGAATGTCTCTGATCCGTTCAAGCAGTTCCTTAAAATATCCACCGCCGCCTAAGTTTTTCAGACGTTCATCATCCAGTGCAAAACCTTTACGCATATACTCTTTCAAGATTCCGGTTGCCCATATTCTGAACTGTGTGCCGCGTTTTGATTTCACACGGTAGCCGACAGAAATGATTACATCGAGATTATAATAACAAATGCTGCGTTCTACCTGCCTGTTTCCTTCATTTTGAACTGTTGCAAAATATGCAACAGTTGCTTCCTGCACAAGTTCTTCTTCTGAATAAATATTTTTAATATGCCTTGAAATTGTTGATTTATCTCTCTGAAATAGTTCTGCCATTTGGTCAATAGACAGCCACACAGTATCCCCATCAAAAGTTGTTTCAATCTTAGACAAACCATCCTCTGTTGTATAGATTATAATATTTGATTTTCCCATTTCATCTCTGTAATCCATAGTCACCTCATCTCCTTGTACTTTCACTCAAATATAAGCAAGTATGTTTTTCCAAATTTGGTTTGGACACACTTATCATGTTTATTATACATTATACACTTGCTATTAGCAAGAAACATCTTGCCAGTCTTTTGTTGCCTTATTTTTTTCTTCCACATGATTATCTACTGTTATATCAGGTAAATTTTCTATATCCAAATCTGACGCATATTTTTCAATCAAATTTGCAAGCATATCTGCCAATCCGCTCCATTCATCAGTCATAAATATCCCTCCCATATGAACGCAAAAAAAGACAGCTATAAACTGTTACGTTCATAACTGCCCTTACGCTGTTTTCATTCTAAAAATTACAAATTTCCCGTCAATTTTTCCTTTACTTTAATCCATAAACCTACATACAAGTGACAGGTCATTACGCTGCCCACATCGGAATCACACCGTCATTATATGACTGAATTTAAATCAAAAATTCAGAAGTATCATTATCACAGATATGCTTCATCGCCCCGCACAACTGCTGTGCATTTTGTCAGGTTTTTATCGCTCAATGCCTTCGCTTCAGAGGTTTGTTTTCCATTTCTTCACATTTGCCTGAAAATGGATTAAAGCGAGCATATCATGGCGCACCTACATTGTGGCTACACATATCCTCACGTCCTGTACGCATATTGCAATATTCAGTTTTCAAACAGGCTTTTATTTCATATGCCTTAAAGATTATTCTACATAGTAAATATGCAAAATTCCTTCCTATTTACAAAAACTTTTTCAAAATTTTTCTGTCAAAATGGGCGGCAACACTGGTATCGTTTTTGGACAGACTAACCATACAACTTAAAATCCATTTGTTCATCTCACCGAAACAGCAAGCACTCCCTGTGTCATGACACAGAGCATAATAGCAAGCACTGCCTGCGTATATACGCAGAATAAAATAGCAAGCACTGCCTATGGACGTCCACAGACAGTTTTTTATAAAATTCCCATGAGGAGATTCTATAAAAATTGCTAACAGAGGAAAAATCCCCTGCCCCCTTAATTATAATAAAATTGCAAAAGCGGCAATAAAAAAGATGTATCAAATAAAAAATCCATGCTTAATTCAGCAAACGTTTTCATTCAATACATCTCCCATCCTGTCATTAATAAAAATTTTTCTCACATACAATTCCTATTGCAAAATCTGTTAATAAATATCATTTTTCTAATCTCATATGTCACTGTCGCAGGAGCTTCCGCATATTCTGCTGGATTCACTTTTAATCCTGCTGCCCGCATAGCTTCCACTACCAAATTTTTTCCTTCTACTACCTTACCGCCCAACTTCTCAGCTATCCTACAGCTTGCTTTATTTGAACGGAAAGCGTTCCAAACAATACACTCTACTGATTCATTTTCAAATACATTTACACACAGTATCTTGGATGCTTCAAAGGCATAGCCTTTTCCCTGATACTCATCAAGTATTGCAATATCTATTTCCGGCATTTCCACATTACTATAGTCTAATTCAATGAAACCTACTCCCCGCAATGATACTTTTTCAGTTATCAAGTACCTTGCTTTGCTGTCCCGTTTTCCGTCAGCATAATCTTTAATACACCCACACGGATGCTCCCAGAAATCAGGCATCATCTCATATACTTTTGAAAAAGCAGACGCCCTTTTATATGTAGACAAATAGCATTCCACATTTGATTGATTCAGCAGACTTACAATGATTTTTTCTCCATATAATGCAAACTCATTATCTGCAATAAAGTCATTTCTTTTGTCGCTCAAAAGCCTTCTCCTCATTCTATAAACTCATTGGTCTTCATTCAATACGAAGGGAAAATGCAACCATACTTAGTCCACATCTGTATCTATCTTTTTCAAATTCATCGTTAAAAACCGACAATCGCTTTGAGAATCCCGAAAACCCATATGGCGATATATCAGATATGCATCTTTATAACAGGCAGTACGGATAGAAACTTCTGTAATCCCCCTTCTGTGCGCCTCACCACAGACATACTCAATCAATGCCCTACCCACGCCTTTATTTTGATAATCGGGCAAAACAGCCAAAAACTCAATGTATAATGAGCGACCACAAAACATGTCAGGTGTTTCATGCACCAATACAGCACCGCAAATCGTATCATCTTCTTCCACTATAAATGCGTTATTCCTATTAACAAAAAAGGATAAATACTCATTAAAGCCTGTATAATATTTCGCAACTATACCTTCTCTATGCTCAAATGCCTTTTCGTAAAGCCGCACAATTTTATCGTAATCATCTTTTACCGCCAATCCTATCGAGTATTTCATAATTTACTGCCTTTCTGCCCACCTAATTCTATAAATCCGTTGACTTCCAGTCAATACGAAACTCCAACACATGCCCAATCAAATCAATCGGAGCAACATGAAACTCCTTTGCTAATTTTCTTAGTTTATCATCAATTAAATCTTTGTTTTCTTCTTACATTTTATCATTGGCTCTAACAGCCCCGCTGTTGGCATAATTCGAGCCAAAGTGCAGGCTGTAAACGGTCGTGCTTGTCTGGCTGTACGGGCTTGCTGAATTACGGCATCCCGTGACGAACTCCCACACAAGGGTCTGGGTGGCAAGCCATTTTTCGTCATCGCTTCCAGACAGATTCCCGCTGTTGCCCTGATAGCCGTAGAGCAGGGCAAGCCCCACCGCCTTTTTCTGGTCTGCGGAGAGGGCGTTCCATGTGTTGGAAGACGCCTTTGCAAGCGTATTGCCTGTTTTTAAGGGTACCCCGGCTGAAGGCAGAACGCCGTTTCCCCGTCCACATACATGCGGTACTTGTATTCGCCCGTGCCGCCTGCGGTATGACCGCTGATGTTCGCACTGGAATTATACCTCATGGCGTTCCCTGCGCCGTCGTAGGTGTGGGTAAAGCTAATCGTGCCGATGTCGCCCGCTGCAAACGCTGTCGTGGCAGGGACGGCGGACAATGCCGTGACCGCAGCCAACGCTAACGCCGCAGCCCTTTGAAATAATTTACGAATCTTCATTCATTACCTCCTGTTCGTTCTCATGTTGATAGTTGACTTTCTGGCAGAAAAAAAGCCGCCCATGTGGACAGCTTTAATTGTTCTTTTCTCGGATAGTTACTGGCAGTATCTAGGGGGAGAGGTGTGGAGAGGGGGAAGTTTAAAAAAATTTGCTATCCCCAAAGGGCGGGCTTCTCCCCAAGTGTGCGGTTATCTTTCCTGCCCCCGCTGCCTTTGCAGATGGCGGTTGTAGAACTCCAACGCCTTTACGACAAAATCTGTTTCCTGCCCTCTTGGGATGGATTTCGGTATGAGCTTGGTTATCCGCTCGTCCTTAAAGGCGGGCTTCTCTTTCTGGTTCGGTTTTTCCTCCTGCATGATGCTCTGGATAACCCCGTCCGTGAGCTTTCCCTCCTGCATGAACTTTTTCATCTTGATAGCCTGTGCGAGAGAGGGCGTGGCATCGTTGTAGCCCATCGCTTCTAAAAGCGTGTACTGCTGTTCCTCGGAAAGATAAGAGATTTCCACCGCAGGACGGAACGCAATCTGGCGTTCATCTACCATTTGCAGGATTTCGGGTACAAGCTCGGTCAGACGGATATAGCGGAAAATCTGATTTTTACTTTCCCCGACTTTCTCGGCAAGTTCATCTGATGATTTTACGCCTTGCAACTTGTTACCCACTGGGGAACAAGTTAAATCTGTACGCTGTCCTTGTCGCTTC
>CAJTUV010000042.1 GCA_910579515.1 uncultured Hungatella sp. | reverse complement strand
TGCGGCATCAAAAATCTGTATGAAAAGAGTTGCCAATGATTACTTGACAGTAACAATATGGTCAAGATACCAGATAAATGTGGAAAAACTGCTATAAATTTGCTATAATTCTAGTTGGAAGTATTTGACATTTTAAGAAAGGGGAAGGAAATTTATGTCTCAACTTTTAAAACTGGATTTAGGAACATTAAAACCTCTCAGGGAGATCAACCCGATGTTGATGTCCTATAATGTGGAGTTTGCAGAGGTGACAGGGGGCACTTTTTGGAAGGCTTATACGCCTGGGCAGATTGCCGGAACAGAGGAGTTTTATGTGGAACCGACTTCTGAGGGAATTGCCGCTATGTACAAGGACTTGATGCAGATGTATCCGCCTATTGATCTGTACAACGAGAAGCTGCGCAGCCTTGCCAGAGAATTCGGTCCAGTATGGGTACGGGTTTCAGGGACATGGGCTACAAAGACGTATTATGATTTTGACGGTACGACCAATGGACAGGCTCCAGAAGGGTACTTAAATGTTTTGACAAAAGAACAGTGGATTGGGGTTTTAGATTTTGTTAAGGCAATCGGGGCAAAATTGATTGTTTCGGTAGCCAACTGCCCGGGACTTCACACAGCGGAGGAACCATGGCATCCGGCAGAGGCAGAGAAGCTGTTTGCTCTCAGTAAAGAATATGGTGTGCCGATTGATGCGGCAGAATTTGCCAATGAGCCTAATATGATGGAGGATACCGGATTTCCGAAGGGATATACACCGGCTTACTATCGCAGGGATCAGGATTTGTTTTTTGCTTGGCTTCGCGCCAATTATCCAGATTGTATCTGTGTTGGACCAAGTTCCACAGGAGGAGATAATATTTCCTTTGGAAAAGGCGAATCAGATGGAAAAGGCGGAGGAATTGAGCAAATTGTGGAAAATACCTGTGACTGTGCAGATTTGTTAGAGGGGACAAAAGAGCCTTTGGATGTATTTAGCTATCATTATTACAATGGAGTATCTGAACGACTTGCTTCCGTTATGCCAAGCGCCCACTGGCAGGCTTCAGATGCCACTGGTGAGGACTACCTGGATACAGCCATGAAATTTGCCCGTACCTATGTGCCTCTGCGCGATAAATACTGTCCAGGAGGAGAGATGTGGGTTACAGAGTCTGGAGACGCTGGCGGCGGCGGAGACACGTGGGCTTCTACGTATTTGGATGTATTCCGTACTTTGAATGAACTTGGCGGATTTGCCTCTCTTACTAATGGGGTGATTTTCCACAATACATTGGCCTCCTCTGACTACGGATTCCTTGCGCGTCAGGTCTTTGACCCACGGCCCAATTATTTTGCAGTGCTTTTGTGGAATCGTCTGATGGGAACGACGGTTTATGATTCGAATGAGCCGGTCAGGGAAGGGGCTCATGTGTATGTACATTCCCGTAAGGATGGGAAAGAGGGATTTGCCTATCTGATCATCAATAACTCTTTGACAAACGCAACAACAGTGGAACTTCCAAAAGAAGCAGAGTGTTATACTCTGGCCGGAGAAAATGGAAATATTCGTGCTTCTGTCATGACTCTGAACGGAAATCCTCTGGTTCTTGGGGAAGGAAACGCTCTGCCAGAGATGAAACCAGTAATTCAGGAGGCAGGAACTGTGGAGCTTGCTCCTGGTACATGTACATTTTTGGTACTGTAAGGGGGTGCTTGAATGGAAACTAGCTATACTAAGATTCATACGATGGGAACAGATACGGCTCTGAAAGTGACTCCCGGACATTTTGCCACCAATCATTCCCATACGAACTATTATGTAGATATGACAACACTGAAAGCAAGAACCAACGAGGCCCAGGGAATCGCAAAAGCTTTGTCAGGACTGTATTTGTATGATACAGTGATCGACACCATTATCTGCCTGGAAGGGACAGAAGTAATCGGCGCATTTTTGGCTGAGGAGCTGGGAAGAAACGGTTTTCTTTCTATGAACCGACACAAGACGATTTATGTGGTCAGCCCAGAATATAACAGCAATAGCCAAATTATATTCAGGGACAATATGATTCCCATGATTCGTCAGAAGCATGTGATTGTTCTGACTGCTTCTGTTACTACTGGTTTGGCGGTGAATAAAGCTTTAGAGAGCATTCAGTATTATGGGGGAATCATGCAGGGAGTCTCCGCTGTGTTCAGCGCTGTCGAATCTGTAGAGGGAACTCCAATTAAGGCAGTGTTTGGGAAAAAAGATGTTCCGGATTATGAATTTTATGATTATCGGGACTGCCCACTGTGTAAAAATGGTATCAAGCTGAATGCTCTGGTCAATGCTTTTGGTTATTCTAAGCTATAGTGAGTTTCACGCAGGAGAACGGACTGCTTTTTTACTCGGTCCACGATTTGCTTTAAAAACGATTCTGGTCCAATCACTTTGACGACTGGTCCAAAGGAGAGCACCTGGATTAAAAGTTCGGTTTCCCATCTTTTATCATAATAGATGGAGCAGAGATATTTGTCGGACTCCTCCAGGCGCTCTATTTTTTTCTCATAGCAAGAAAAATGCAGCATGGCCCGTTCCAGGGCATTGCGCTGATCTGTGATTTCCAGTACTAAAGGATTAAGAGAGAGGGATTTGTCCAGAAAGGAATCAATAGATAAATCCTCTTTTGCGATCTGGTCTGTCTCTTCTATTTTCAAAATTCTTCCAAGATTTAAAACATCCATTTGCAGATCGTGATTATTTCTGATTCTAATACAATAAAGGCGAAATTTTCCTTCCTTTTGCCCATATTCCAGACGGCATGGCAGCCAGATTCCGGTGAGAATCCGTTTCTGTCCAGACAGATAGGAGATGGACAAGAGGCGCTTTTGCTGGATTGCGGCTAAAATTTTTTGGAAATGGGCACGATATTGGACTGAGGCAAATGGATCGTGATCTTTATATTGGTCAAAGTAATAAAAGTCAGAAGGATAAAAAAGCGGTTCTGTCTGTTCCAAAGCCTTTTCCAGGACAGACAGCTGTTCGTCGTTTAAAAACAGACAAATTCTGGAATCCAGAAGAAGAGCTTTCAGCCATGATTTCTGGAGATAAGTAAGAGGAAGGGGCTTATTGCAACAACTGATTCTGGATGTATATTTGGCTGGACCTTCAGGCGTACTTACCTGTTCCAGAAGAGGCCAGGTTCCATTTAGCAGATTGGGAATGATGGACAAGGCGCTTTCTTTATGGCCGTATGTATTGACGATCTCTGTCATTTGCCGGACCGTTAACGATTCTTTCTCTGCATGGTTTAAGATTTGTTTTACTACCTGATAATAACACGTATAAAGTTCTGAAAATAACCGAAAATCCTGTTTCATATCAAAAATCTCCCTCATTGTATCCGTATAATTGTTCCATAAGATGAAGATCCTGGAAAAGACGTTTTTCTACTTCTGGATTTGAGCAGGAAAAGGAGGCGATTCTTCCTGTAAAACTTTTTATCCAGGGCAGCATTTCCGCTGCATCCCAACAAGAATAGGTATACTCGTAAAGCCCGGGTTTTAGCCGTTTCAGAGTTCCATGACGGCCTTCCCGTTCCAGACGGTCTAAAATATACGATTCGGATTCTTCGTTTACGCAGATGTGCAGACAGACCGATTCAGTATGTCGTTTCTCCCCAAAGGAAACGCCCCAGACAAAAGGAGCATGGGAGGAGAAATCTTTTTGGTACTCAGCAAAAGCAGAGTCTGCATCCAATAGTTTTACATCTTGAATATTATCCAGGCGGAAAGAGGCAAGGCGGTTATTGCTCTTTTGATGGCCGCAAAGATAACGGCGGCCGGTCTGGGCGCTGATAAGGATTTTTAGAGGAGTTGCTGTGACAGTTCGGATTCTTCCGCTTTTGGAACTTTTTATGGTCAGATTTAAGCTGCGCTGTTCTTTTATGGCCTGTAAAAGCGGCAGCAGGATTTCATCTTCCAGCGTGTGTATGAGGTAGTCGTTGCGAAAGCGAAAGTGGAGATTGTTCAGATTCCACCAATCCATGATGGTACTCCCGACAAAGCCAAAGGGAGCGTTTCCCTGGAAAAAGCAGACTGCCTCAAAGAGAGAGGGAAATAATTCAGGATACTGCTCTTGAAAATCTTTATTGAGAGAGAACAAATACTGCCTGCCTTCTCTGCGTTTATTTAAGATTCCTTCCCGTTCATAAGCAGATAGTTTTCGTCGGATTGTTTGTGGGTCCTCTAGGATACCAAATTTCACCTGAAGCTGGTCTGTCAGGGCCTCCACTCCGTAAGAGCCTCCATGAAAGAAAAGCTCCAGCAGGAAAAAGTGGAGGGTTATGTCTTTGGCTGTGAATGTTTTGGATTTCCAGATCTGAAACAGGGGATTCACTGCCATTTTACTTGAAGCCATTGTGATAAAAACTGATTTTTTGTGACCGTTCTGTTCAGAATGCGTATAATCCGAAAACCAGCTTTCAAGACGGCGGCGTTCATTGTCATAGGTACGAAGACTTTTTTCCTGGTAATCGTTTCGGCTTTTAAAACCATATACATAGAAATCCCAAACGTAAGCGCGGATTTTTTCAAAACGTTGGATTAATTCTTTAAATTCGGACATCATTTCCCTCCTTATGTTTATTATACTGGATAAGTCTGGAAGTTCGCAACTTTTTTGAAATGATACTTCTGTTTTTTTGTGATAGGATAAGAACACCGAAAGGGAATATGATTCTTTGCTTACAATCACAGGATTTTCGCTGGATGGTGCCGCTGCATTGCAGTACGGTATGCCGCAGGAGTCATGAAAAATTTTTTGATGATTGCGGGTTCGAATCCCGCCGGTTCAAGAGGGAACTGTTGCTAAATGGTAAAGCGATCAATCGACACCTGTCACGTGTCCAAAACAAAAAGAAGAGGGAGAATATCAGGCCAAATGTCACTCAGACTTTCAGGACCTGGACCGGATGTTTGAAAGCCTCCTAAAACGGAGGAGTCAAAATATGGAATCAGGACAGAAGGAGAGGGATGGGAGGCAGCAGGAGTCCTGCCTTGTGCAGCCAGAAAGAAAAGTGCAAAACATTTGTGAAAGTTCAGATAGATGGAAGTCAGAAAATGTGGCTGTTATCTTACTGAAATGACAAGTGCAGCGTCCTTTTAGAACCTGGCAGGCCCGCAAATGATTCCTGCGATAGGCTCTCAATTCAAGAAAAGAAGGAGGAAACGAAATGAAGTATGAGATTAACCAAAACCAGTGTGGCTTCTTGATGAAGCACGGTCGTTTTATAAAGATGTTGTTTTGCGGGACTTACCACTATATGAAGTCTCTTGGATATCAGGTGGAGATGGAAGAGATGGAAGGAGCGGTCCAGTTTGCCAAGGTTCCAAAGGAAATTCTTCTTGAGAATCAGGAATTTGCACAGCGTGTGCTGTCAGTATCTATTCCAGAGGGACATATCGGTATTTTGCAGAAGAAGGGTGTGCCACAGACCTGCCTGACGGAAACAGAGTATTTGTTCTGGAACGTGTGGAAGCAGTATGATGTGGCTTTATTGGATATGCGTAAGCCGGAAATGGAAGAGATGAGCAAGTCTTGTCTGGTTCATATTCCATTAAAGTACTATAAAAAGATTGAGGTTCAGCCAGGAGAAATGGGAATCCTTTATTACAACAATCAGGCTGTAAAAGAATTGGGGGCAGGAACGTATTACTACTGGACGTATTCTAAGGATGTTATGGGGCGGATTGTGGATTTGAAAACACGCGGCCTGGAAATCACCGGACAGGAGATTTTGACGGCTGACAGAATCGGAGTGCGGATCAATCTGACTTGTACATACAGAGTGGTAGAGCCTAAAAAAATGATTGAGACCATTCGGAATTTGGAGAACCAGATTCATGTTTGCGTGCAGCTGATAATCAGGGAATATGTCGGGCGTTACCGTCTGGATGAACTTCTGGAGCAGAAGGAGGAGATCTCCGGTTTCATTTTTGAGCGCTTAAAGGATGCACAAGGGGAGTATTGTGTGGAGTTTTTGAACGCTGGCATCAAGGATATCATTCTCCCTGGAGAGATTCGGGATATCATGAACACGGTTCTTGTGGCAGAGCGGAAGGCTCAGGCCAATGTTATTACAAGACGGGAAGAGGTGGCTTCTACGCGTTCTCTTTTAAATACTGCGAAACTGATGGAGGAGAATAAGACGCTGTATAAGTTAAAGGAGATGGAGTGCCTGGAGAGAATCTGTGCTCAGGTAGGTAATATTCAGGTAACTGGCGGGGGAGCGCTTTTGGAACAGTTAAAAGGGTTACTGCAGTAACTGGATAGTTAGGGGCTGTCTGGCAAGGAATACAATCCTTCTTCAGACAGCCCCCTCAGCTGCCCAGTGAACTGTAACAACTCTTTTGGGTTTCTTTATAAAAATGATTGTTGACCAGCATGAAAGGTGGTATACTATTCTGGGTATTTAGGCCTTATTTGAAATTCGAGGGAACGGCTGGCCGATACCACGTAATGACAGAAAGCAAGGAGGAAAATGAAGGAATGAAGGAACATGAAAATGCAAAGTTTGAAAGAGTCGGCGGAGTCTATTGGCTGATGCTTTTTGGAGCAGGCATCATTCTTCCGCTTTTTTTGACGCTTTTGCTGTGTTTAAGCCAAGGGAACTTAAGCATGTCTGTGTTTCTGCCCCTGACTCTGGTGATTGGGGTTTGTGTGTGGATTGGACTGATTATGATGATTGCCTGGGGAAACTTTTCCTCGCTGTTTGTAAAGCGCACAGCCAAGGGAATCAAGGATATGCCATATCGGTTTAACAGCTCTTTTCAGGGCAGAGGAGGAATCCTGTACATTGATGTGGCTAACGGAATGATTGGATTTATCTCAGCATATAACCCATTTAAAATTCAAATTTTCAATGCCTCTCGTCTCAGCGGAATGCGAACCATTGCTTCTTCTGTGACAGGGATTCGTTTTGTATTTTACATAGACAACAAAAAGGTGTCCATGCCTACGCTGCTTACCAACAAGGCATACAGTATTAAGAGTGGTATTGGAGCAGAGGCTGTGTCCAAGGCGGATACATTTGTGGAGCTTTTAAAGGCTGCTAAGAGTCAGGCGGAAAGGGGCATGTAGCTGTGGAAATTTCCTATTATCTGCCAGAGATTCTTTTCGGGGTTCTGGCAGTGGTGGCAGTAGTGTGGATAGGAAGGGTAATATGGGCGCTTTTTTTAGGAACAAAGGGAAAGACCGCCTGTATTCACTGTAAGGGGACAGCTCAGAAAGAGGAAGGGTTTTCCTGCCTGTTTTTGATTCCTGTGCATTTTGGAGAAGTGTATGGGGATGCAGAACAATATCTGCGAACACATATGACTCCGATTAAAAGTAAGGAGCAGATCCCCACTGGGCTGCGGGCTTGCCGTCTGGAGGTTTATCGTTGCAGCACATGTGATAAGCGCCAGGTAGAGATAACAGATTTTCTTAATGTACGGGGAGAGGAGACTGTAAAAGGGCATTATGAATTTTCTTATGATTCTTTTGCCGGATTGATAGAAGAGTGGAAAGAGCTCTCTTGGTCTTCTCAGTCAAAGCGGTATTCGGTAGGCCAGGTTCATGGAGAGTCGGTTAGTATTATGAAAAGAAAAGGAGAGTTGTGATATTCTATGAAAAAGAAGCTTGTAAAGGCCTTAGAATTTTTGGCTGTGGTTGTGGCGCTGATTATTGGCGTTTTAGTGGGAAAAAATATTAGCCTGGAGTCTATGCTAAAGAAAAATGAGCAGCCGGTTACCTTGTCCATGACAGAGGGAGGCATTCCAGAGGATTATATTGGAAAACCTGCGGCTGAGGATATTCCCAGAATTGAGGATTTGGGAACCTGGGAGGAGACCTGGACAACCTCTTACATCACAGTTGAGCCGAAGTCGATTGTACCAACCGGAATCGGCGTGCGTTATCCCTGGATTCCTGCTTATTCTAATAGTTCAAGAAGGGGAGGCCCCAGGAAAAAGGCAGATATTATAAATACAAAGTTTGACATTTTTAACGAGTATGGAGAGTATTACCTTTTACAGCTTCCAGACGATTCTTACATTTTGGGAGAGATACCGATGGATGACGCCAGAAAGCTGAAAGCGGGAAAGAGCGTTACCCTTCCGGTGGGAAGAAAGCAGTCTGCAGATTCCAGAGTAGTTGCCAATATTACGAATATTTGTGCGGAATATGATGTCGATACAGAGGACGTATTTTACTGTATTGATGAAAAGTGGAGCGAAGAGCACAATTTTATGTTGCTCCTTATGCGTTTTGGAGTTGGTGCAGTCGTAGTGCTTGTGCTGGGAACTATACTGATTACGATTGTGGATAAAGTGTTTAAGGTAAAAGATGCATAAAAGGTTTTGATTGTATAAGAGAAAGGGCCGTTGAAGTTTATGACAATGGCTCTTTTTTTGAATAGTTTGAAAATAAAACAAAATATCTTTATAATAGAAGGTGAAAAGTTATAAAAAATATATATTATTCAAAAAAATATAGACAAAACAATTATAGACAAAAATTTTTGATTTTTTTATTAAAAAGTATTGACAAATTAATGCGGATGGTTTATACTAAGACTATCAAAAGACAAGGACATAAGAAAAACAAATCTAAAAGAAGGAGGTACGGACCACCAAACACATAAGATTCGTTTCATTTATTAAATAAATGAAACATAGGCACCCAATCTACAAAATGCAAACCTGCAAACTATGAGGATTTCGAATTCTAAGGATGGTGATAAGAAAATAAGTCGTTTGATGATATGACGAGAAAGTATTATTGGTGCGACAAAGATTTTTCAAAAGACAGCCAATAGAAAGATATGAAAAAGTGAAAGAAACAGTACATAGGAAGGGACAGCAGAAGTAGGATTGGTAAAAAAATTTAATATAGAGAAATCTTGAGAAGGAAATCTAAAAAAAGAAAAGCTTCTTAAGAAATTTACAAAAAGAGAGGTAAGGTCCCATGGACGAGATAGCTTAATGGCGAGTATCGAAAAAAGAAAAGTCGATACTCGCCAATTTGTTTTTCTATACGCCTTCCAAATCAAAAGGTGGTGTATATTCTTCTTTTGCACTGCTTTTTTCTTGCATAAATCCTTGAGTTAATCCTAAATCAATAGCAGCATTCACCACCTTTTCATATTCATAGGTTGTAATTCTACGGCTGATTTCAGGAAAAGTTCCGCCTTTTCGTGCCTTGTAGAACGGCGTATATTGGCTTAGGAGGCTGAGATAATAGTGGCTTAGAGGAAGAACTTCCTTTATCCAGTGAAGGAGACGGATGGAATCTTCTTTCAGCCCGGGAAGAACCATATGACGAATGATGACGCCTGATTTCATAAGGCTCTTATCGTCCAGAACAGGAGGGCCTGTCTGACAGATCATCTGCTGGATCGCCTGGGAGGCGCAGGAAAAATAATCCGGGGCTTGAGAATAGCGGGCGGACAGCCGAGAATCCCAATATTTTAAGTCAGGCAGCCAGATATCTATGTAGTTCTTAAGAGCTTTGACGGTTTCCACACGCTCGTAACCTCCACAATTATAGATAACCGGGATAGCGAGCTTATGTTTTACCAGATCCAGGGCTTTGAGAACAGAGGGAAGGTACTGGGTGGAAGTTATGAGATTGAGATTGTGCGCACCTTGTTCTTGAAGCTGGAGAAAAATGTCTGCCAGCTTTTTTTCAGAGATTTCTTTTCCAAATCCCTCGCGGCTGATGGAATAATTTTGGCAATAACAACAGCCCAGAGTACAGCCGCTGAAAAAAATTGCTCCGCTTCCGTTAGTTCCGCTGATGCAGGGTTCTTCCCAGTGGTGAAGAGCCGCCCGTGCAACCTTTATTTGACTGCCAGAACGACAGTAGCCAACGGTTTTTCGTCGATCTGCGTGACAACAGCGGGGACAGAGCGTACAAGCGTTGTAGTGGGCTTCGGATATCATAAATTTTGACATAGTATATTTTTAATCCAATCACTTCATACTAAATAGGCAGCATACTGCTCAGACAATCGCAAAGGCTAACGTTGTGAGGTGAAAAATGAAAAAAGAAAAGAATAAGGACGAATATGACAAGGACCCATATCGAGTAGAAGCAACTTCCAGCTTTTCTACTTGTTCAGCCATGGACTGTACAGGATTGATACCATCCCTTCCTCAGTCAGAGGCAGAGTTAGAATCCTATGAGGAATTATATCCTTATATCACCTATCCGGTAAAGGATGAGGATACTCATGTAAAATAACAGAGAACAGACAAAATGGGCACAAAGGGACGAATTCTTTTGGAATCCGCCCCTTTGGTTTTTAACACTGTTATTTGCTGCTCTTCTCGATTGCTTCCCACAAGCCGTTGATATAGGTTGCGCCTAATGCTCTGTCGTACAGACCGTATCCGGCTCTTCCGGTTTCACCCCAGATCATACGTCCGTGGTCTGGTCTTACATAACCGGTAAATCCATTGTCGTGTAATGCTTTCAGGATTCCATACATATCCAGAGAACCACAGCAGGACAGATGAGCTCTCTCTTCAAATCCGTTATCCAGGACGGCAACGTTGCGGATATGGGCAAAATGGATTCTTCCCATAGCTGCATATTTGCCAGCCATACGAATCACGTCGTTCTTTGCGGAGCAGCCTAAAGAACCAGTACAAAGAGTAATTCCATTATGAGGATCGTCAACCAGTTTTAAGAACTTGTCCAGATTTTCCTCGCAGGTGATAATTCTTGGAAGACCAAAAATGCTCCAGCAGGGATCATCTTCATGAATTGCCATATTTACATCGCACTCTGCGGCAACAGGAATTACTTTCTCCAGGAAATATTTCAGGTTATTCCACAGATCGTCCTCGCTCATTGCGTTGTACTCAGCAACGACAGCCTTCAGCTCATCTCTGGTGTAACTGGAATCCCAGCCTGGAAGGGTTAAATCGCTGTCGCTTTCCAGTGGGTTTACCTTGTCAACCTGCTCCTGATAGTATACCAGTGAGGTGGAGCCGTCAGCCAGTTCATGGTCTAACTGAGTTCTGGTCCAGTCAAAAACCGGCATAAAGTTGTAGCATACGCACTTGATTCCTGCTTCTGCCACGCGGCGGATATTTTCGCAGTAGTTGTCAATGTAACGATCTCTGGTAGGTTTGCCTAATTTGATGTCTTCGTGTACTGGAATGCTCTCGATTACTTCAAAGGCAAGTCCGGCATCTTCGGTGAGCTTTTTCAGCTTTGCGATGCTTTCTCTGCTCCATACTTCTCCAACTGGCACGTCATAGACTGCTGTCACAATGGCCTGCATACCGGGAATCTGACGAATCTGCTCCAGAGTAACTTTGTCATCTTCTCCATACCATCTGAATGATAACTTCATTGTAAATCCTCCTTAACATTTTCTTTTTTGCTTACACAAGAATATTATAACAGATTTTCCCAATTTGTACACGAGTATTATGAAATTTTATTGAGAGATGCATAATGCGGCTTCAATCAAACCTTTAAAAAGCGGATGAGGTCTGTTGGGACGGGATTTCAGTTCAGGATGGGCCTGAGTAGCCAGAAAATATGGATGATCTGGAAGCTCAATCATTTCCACGATTCTGCCGTCTGGCGACATACCGGAAAGCCTCATCCCGTGCTCTGACAACAGGTTTCGAAAATCATTATTTACTTCATAACGGTGCCTGTGTCTTTCATAAATGGTTTCCTTACCATAAAGAGCATAGGCTCTGGAATTTTTGTTTAGAATACAGGGATAGGAGCCCAGGCGCAGAGTTCCGCCAATATCCTGTATGCTGTTTTGCTCAGGCATCAGATGAATCACCGGATGAGTGGTGGCAGGGTCTAATTCTGCGCTGTGGGCGTCTGTAAAACCTAACACATTTCTTGCAAATTCCACAATCGACAACTGCATTCCAAGGCATAAGCCCAGAAATGGAATGTTGTGTTCCCTGGCATATTGGATGGCAAAAAGTTTTCCGTCAATGCCTCGGTTCCCAAATCCTCCAGGGACTACAATTCCGCTTACATTTTTTAAAAGTTCCGCTGCATTTTCCAAGGTAACCGTTTCAGAATCAATCCAAATGATAGTTACTTTGGTTCTTAAAGCGACACCTCCATGTTTTAATGCCTCCACCACGGAGATATAGGCATCATGGAGCTTCGTATATTTTCCAACCAACGCTATCATAACTTCTTTTTCTGGATGTTTCCAGGCGTGAACCATGGCCTCCCAGTCCTTTAAATCCGGCTCTGGACAATCCAGATTCAGACATTCACAAACCGCCTGTGCCAGATGTTCCTTTTCCATAGCCAAAGGCGCTTCATAAAGAACATCCACATCCAAATTTTGAAGAACATGATTTTTAGAAACATTGCAAAAGAGCGCGATTTTACTGCGGATGTGATCGTCTAAAGGCTGTTCAGTCCGACATACAATGATATCTGGCTGTATTCCCATGCCTTGAAGATTTTTTACACTGGCTTGGGTTGGTTTTGTTTTTAATTCTCCAGAAGCTTTTAAATAGGGAATCAGGGTGACGTGAATTAAGAGGGTATTACCAGGGCCTGCGTCCTGCTGGAATTGGCGGATTGCCTCCAGAAATGGCTGACTTTCTATATCGCCTACCGTGCCGCCGACTTCGATGATGGCGATTTCTGTCTCTTTGGCGGTGTAATTTCTATGGAAACGGCTTTTTATCTCGTTGGTAATATGTGGGATAACCTGGACCGTGCCGCCGCCATAATCGCCTCTGCGCTCTTTTGACAGGACAGTCCAGTAGATTTTACCGGCTGTGACATTGGAGGCTTTGGTCAGACTTTCATCAATAAAACGTTCATAATGGCCAAGGTCTAAGTCTGTCTCAGAACCGTCGTCGGTGACAAATACCTCTCCATGCTGGACAGGATTCATGGTTCCCGGGTCTATGTTGATGTAGGGATCGAACTTCTGCATAGTGACTTTGTAGCCTCGTGCCTTTAAAAGACGGCCCAGGGAAGCGGCGGTGATTCCTTTTCCTAATCCAGAAACAACGCCGCCAGTAACAAAAACATATTTTACTGGCATAATCATAACCTCCTTACCTGCTGCGATTTTGGAATAGATAAAAAAATAACTTGTATATTATACAACTGTGGGATTGACAAATCTAGGAGTTTTTGAAAAAAGTTTATAATTTTTTTATGCCACTTTCCTTGATTTATGGAGAGACTACAACTATAATGGTATGGTATGGCTAAAAGATAGAGGAGATAATACGATTATGGATAACAACAACGGGAGCAACAATAATGGCAGAATGCCTGGCTCCGGCCAGATATTTGCCATCATTCTGATAGCTGGCCTCATTACGCTTTTGACAGTGATGGGGATGAGCAGCTATCTGGGAAATAAGGCTCGTGTTCCTTACAGTGATTTTGTGCAGTTGGTGGAAGAGGAGAGAATCGAGAGCGTACAGGTTGACAGTTCTCAGATCTATTTTCATGTAAAAAAAGGAGATACTGGGTACAGTCCTCTGATAGAATATGTGACGATCCGTATGGAGAGCGGAGACCAGTTGACAGAAAGGCTGTTAAAAGCAGGTGTGGTAAGCGAGCAGATTCATCAGAATACAACCATGTGGAGTTTTCTCAGCTATGCGCTGATGTTTGGTTTCCTTGTATTCTTTATGAATTTTATGATGAAGCGGGTAGGCGGCGGAGTAATGGGCGTTGGGAAAAGCAACGCGAAAATGTATATGCAGAAGGAGACCGGAGTCACCTTTAAGGATGTGGCTGGACAGGATGAAGCAAAGGAATCTTTGGTAGAGATTGTAGATTTCCTCCACAATCCTGGCAAATATACACATATCGGAGCGAAACTGCCGAAGGGAGCTCTATTGGTGGGTCCTCCCGGAACAGGAAAAACTCTTCTTGCCAAAGCTGTGGCAGGAGAGGCTCATGTGCCGTTTTATTCCCTGTCCGGTTCTGACTTTGTGGAGATGTTTGTAGGTGTGGGCGCTTCCCGTGTCAGGGACTTATTTAAACAGGCACAGGAAAATGCGCCTTGCATCATATTCATTGATGAGGTGGATGCCATTGGAAAAAGCCGTGATTCCCGCTACGGCGGAGGAAATGACGAGAGGGAACAGACCCTAAACCAGCTTCTTTCGGAAATGGATGGGTTTGACTCCTCCAAAGGACTTCTGGTTTTAGCAGCTACCAACCGTCCGGAGATTTTGGATCCAGCTCTGCTGCGGCCCGGTCGTTTTGACCGTAGAATCATTGTAGATAAACCGGATTTAAAGGGACGAGTGAATACACTGAAGGTTCACGCTCAGAATGTGGCTTTGGATGAGACTGTGGATTTAGATGCCATTGCGCTGGCTACATCTGGCGCCGTAGGTTCTGATTTGGCCAATATGGTAAATGAAGCGGCGATTTTGGCTGTAAAAAACGGAAGAAAGGCTGTGAATCAGAAGGATTTGTTTGAGGCTGTGGAAGTGGTCCTGGTTGGAAAAGAGAAAAAGGACCGAATCCTTAGCAAGGAGGAAAGGCGAATCGTATCTTATCATGAGGTAGGACACGCACTAGTCAGCGCTTTACAAAAGGATGCAGAACCCGTACAGAAGATTACCATCGTTCCGAGAACCATGGGAGCGCTGGGGTATGTGATGCAGACTCCAGAAGAGGAAAAGTACTTAAATACAGAAAGAGAACTTCGAGCTATGCTGGTAGGATGCCTGGGAGGAAGGGCAGCAGAAGAGCTGGTGTTTGAGACAGTGACCACAGGAGCTTCCAATGATATTGAGAAAGCAACCAGGATAGCCAGAGCGATGGTAACCCAATATGGAATGTCAAAGAAATTTGGACTGATTGGGCTGGCCACTCAGGAGGATCAGTATTTGAGCGGACGGGTGGTGTTAAACTGCGGTGAGGCAACTGCCGCGGATGTGGATCAGGAAGTCATGTCCATTCTGAAAAAAGCCTATGAAGAGGCCAAACGGCTTTTATGCGAGAACAGGAACGTGATGGATAAGATAGCAGAGTTTTTGATTGAAAAGGAAACCATTACTGGAAAAGAGTTTATGAAGATTTTCCATGAATGTAAAGGAACGACAGAAGAAGGCAGCAGTGACGTCCCTGAGGGAGAGGGTGCTCCTGCCTAAAAGAGAACCACCGAAATTTAAGACTTTCTTGAGTTTCGGTGGTTTTTCTTTTATTGTATAATGTTGATTTTTCCGATTTTTTCTACAGCCTCTCGTTTTTCTGGATATGCCGGATAGCCTAAGGCTGCCATACCATATACCACATGGTTTTCTGGAATATTCCATTCAGTTAAGAGGCTGCGGATAGCCGGGGTATTACAGATTCCCTGTAACTGATTCAACCACACAGAACCAATTCCAAAGGACCAGGCTGCCAGAAATATGTTCTCTAGGGAACAGGCATTATCTTCTTTGCCAAACTTGCTGTCGGCATCATTAGATGGAATGATTAAAACCTGAGGCTTGTACATATCATATTCGTTGCGGCCCAGCTCTTGAGAGATGAGGGCGGCGAGACGCTGGATTTTTTCTCGATTTACAACCGTGGTAAACTTCCAGGTTTGTCTTCCCATGCCGCTGGGAGCGTACTTGGCAGCCATTAAAATCTGTTCTAATTCCTCAGGGGGAATCTCTTTATTCAGAAAGGCTCGGCAGCTTCTTCTTGTCAATAAATTTTCGATAACAGGGTTCATCAGTCGTTACCTCCTTTTTTCATAAAAATATGAAGTGATACTTTTATTGTAAACAGAATTTAAAAAATTGCAAGTGAATTGTTGATAAAGTCGTTGCAGAAGAATTGTGGTAGACAGAATAAAAAAGATTTCCAGAGCGCTGCTGACAATCCCTGCAATAAAAAGAAGAATGGCGCTGACGATTGTGATGCTGACCAGGCTTCGCCGATAAGGACGCATCCGAGTCCGAATATCCTGAGACAAAGAAGAAAGCCTCCAAAGTGTAAGATATAAACAAATGAGGATTAAAATGGATGCGGAAAATGCAAACAGAACATGAAGAAAAGACTGGAGAGGAACCTGGGCGGGAAGATAAGGCGTGGAAACGGCCAGAAAAAGTAAAATTAATGCTGTGTGAAGCAGGACGGATTCCCATAGGTGATGAGGAAGATGGGAAAGAAGCCGCTTTAAAATACAGTGATAGTAGAGCCCGATAATCAAGCCCAAAAGAAAGAAGGATACTTGTCTGTCGGGCCAGTTACCGATAACGGATAGATTAGAAGTAAGCCAGTTGGTGCCGCTTACAAATAAAATCGTATAAATGGGAATGACGGCATATGCAGTTAATGATAATATCATATGAACCTCCTATGGATCGAATTATCCATAGTATATCCCAAAGAAGAAATAGAACGATCCCTATAAACCGGAGATGGGAAGACAATTATTGACAGAAATCACAGGCTCTGGATGTTCTGGATGCTGTGCCAAATGTTTTTCCATCCAAACCATATCATGCCATCTGCCTAGTTTATATCCGCATTTGCTGAAATGAGCAACCATGCGATAGCCCAAGGCTTCATGAAAATGAATGCTTTCTGGGTTTGGATAAGTAATACAGGCATTGGAATTAAGAATATTCTGCTGTCTCAGAAGATCTTCCAACGCCAAATATAACCTTTTTCCAACGCCGTGACCATGGAAATCTTTTTGTACATAGATGGAAGTTTCTACAGCCCAATCATAGGCGGCTCTGGTTTTAAAGGGGGAAGCATAGGCATAGCCTATGATTCTCCCCTGATATAAGGCGGCCAGATAGGGATAGCGTTCCAGAGTGTGAATGATTCGTCTTTTGAACTCTTCTGCATCTGGGGTCTGATATTCGAACGTTACGGCAGTGTTCTCTACATAGAACGCATAGATGGCAAGCATCTCCTCAGCGTCAGAGGGAACAGCCATGCGCAGCGTTATGGGAGCAGCTGGGTTAGATGAAAAAGGTTCCATAAGCCCTTCCTTATTAATGTTAGTGGTAGATTTTGGCGTGCTCATAAATAGGCTCAGAGGTTAAATTGACGCCTAACTTTTGAAAACTGCTGATATCCACCCGTGAAAGCATGACAGAAGTATGAGCCTGACAGCCTTTTAACTTGGAAAGCTGGTCCAAGGCTTTTTGGGCATTGAGGTCAGTGGCCGCGCACATGGACAAGGCGATGAGGACCTCGTCTGTATGCAGGCGGGGGTTTTTGCTGCCCAGATAATTTACCTTTAATTTCTGAATGGGCTCAATGGCAGAGGGGGCAATCAGATGAATTTCATCTGGAATATGCCCTAATGCCTTTACTGCGTTTAAAAGTAAGGCGGCGGAAGAACCCAACAGATCGCTGGTCTTTCCTGTGACAATCTGTCCGTCAGGCAGTTCCATGGCGGCGGCAGGAGAATGATTTAAAGCGGCCTTTTCCATAGCTACGCCTACCACTTTCCGAAAATCTGCAGAAATTTTAGCCTGTTTCATCAAAAGTTCGATCTTATAGACTTCAGAATCAGATCCGACTCCTTTTGCCACCCGATTTAAGGCATGATAGTAGCGCCGGATAATTTCCTGCTTGGAGGCTTCTTCGCAGGCTTCGTTGTCAAAAATACAGTTTCCCGCCATATTGACTCCCATGTCTGTGGGAGATTTATAGGGGCTGTTTCCATAGATGCCTTCAAAAATAGCATTTAAAACAGGAAAAATTTCCACATCCCGATTGTAGTTTACTGTGGTGGTTCCATAGGCCTCCAGATGGAAAGGATCAATCATATTTAAATCATTTAAGTCTGCAGTGGCAGCCTCGTATGCTAAATTTACAGGATGTTTTAAAGCCAGATTCCACACAGGGAAGGTCTCAAATTTTGCGTAGCCGGCTTTGATATTTCGTTTGTTTTCGTGATAAAGCTGGGATAAGCAGGTGGCCATTTTACCGCTTCCGGGCCCCGGAGCAGTGACGATTACCAGGGGCCTGGTGGTTTTGATGTAATCATTCCTGCCAAACCCTTCTTCACTGACAATATGAGTCACATTGTTCGGATAGCCGTCGATGCGGTAGTGCTTGTATACGATGATGCCCATATGTTCCAGTTTGGATTTAAAAAGGTCTGCAGTGGATTGCCCGGTGTACTGGGTAATAACCACGCTCCCTACATACAATCCCTTGTCTCGGAAGGACTGAATCAGGCGAAGGACATCTGCATCATAGGTAATGCCCAAATCGTAACGGATTTTATTTTTTTCTATATCAGCCGCATTGATGACAATTACAATCTCGGACTGATCTGAAAGCTGCATCAACATTTGAAGCTTGCTGTCAGGCGCAAAGCCCGGAAGCACTCTGGAAGCGTGATAGTCGTCAAAAAGCTTTCCGCCAAATTCCAGATATAATTTATCACCGAATTGGTTGATGCGTTCTCGAATATGTTCTGATTGAAGCTTTAAATATTTTTGATTGTCAAACCCTGTTTTTGTCATAAGAACCTGTTCCCCTTGTAGTGATTGAATCGGTAATTTTTCTCAATTTAAGTGTAGCATAACCAATCGAAAAATGCATCATGATTTGTCGAAAAAGTTTTGTTTGACAATAGTATGAAATCGTACTATCATAACAAGTATGATTTCGTACTAAGAAAGGGAATGTTTATGGAATATAATTTTTCAAAAATAATGAGGCGTTATAACCATTTGTTAGGAGAGACAGAGGCGGTCTATCATGAGATGTCTCTGAAGCTGGGGCTGTCGGATAGTGCAATGATCATTCTCTATACCATCTGTGATAGTGGAACCTCTTGTCTATTGCAGGACATTTGCCGAAAGTCTGGCCTTAGTAAGCAGACGATTAATTCGGCGCTTCGTAAGTTAGAGTCGCAGGGGATTGTTTGTTTAGAGCCAGCCGGACCTAAAAATAAGAACGTTTGTCTGACAGTGAATGGGAAGATTTTGGCTGACCAAACGGCTGGAAGGATTATCAAGGCGGAAAATGAGATTTTTGACTCTTGGTCTGGGGAAGATGTTCAGAAATATCTTGAGCTGATGGAGAAGTTTTTGGTTGCACTTAAAGGCAAGGCAAAGGAAATATAGGGAGGAAGTATGATACAGTTATCAGATCATTTTAATTATACGCGTTTGCTGAAATTTACAGCGCCGTCCATCATAATGCTTATTTTCACTTCGATTTATGGCGTAGTGGATGGATTTTTTGTGTCGAATTTTGTAGGGAAGACCGCGTTTACAGCCGTAAATTTTATTATGCCTGTATTGATGATTTTAGGCTGCGTCGGATTTATGTTTGGAACTGGAGGAAGTGCCTGGATTGCCAAAACCTTAGGAGAGGGCCGCAGAGAAAAGGCAAATGAGCTGTTTTCTCTGTTAATTTATGTGTCTATAGTCTGTGGAGTGGTGCTCCTCGTTCTGGGATTTTTGTTTATCAGACCTATTGCGGCGTTTCTGGGGGCAGAAGGACAGATGCTAAAGGATTGCGTTGTCTATGGAAGAGTCTGTCTTTTGGCAGTTCCTGCATATATTCTTCAGTTTGAGTTTCAGTGTCTGTTTGCCACAGCGGGAAAGCCGAAATTGGGACTTTATGTTACTCTTTTAGCTGGCTGTACTAATGCTGTTCTCGATGCAGTTTTTGTTGCGGCGTTTCGCTGGGGCCTGCCCGGAGCGGCTGGGGCTACCGCCATAGGTCAGTGCGTTGGCGGCATTTTACCACTGGTGTATTTTTCCCGCCCTAATTTAAGTCTTTTGAGACTGACAAAAACAAGTTTTGATGGCAGAGCGTTATGGCGGGTTTGCACCAACGGCTCCTCAGAACTTCTCAGCAATATCTCTGCCTCAGTGGTCAGCATGCTGTATAATGTACAGCTTTTAAAATACGCAGGTGAGGACGGAGTTGCGGCCTATGGAGTTTTGATGTATGTCAGTCTGGTGTTTTTGGCTGTGTTTCTTGGCTTTTCCGTGGGAGGGGCTCCAGTTATCAGCTACCACAACGGCGCAAGGAATTATGGAGAGTTAAAAGGGCTGCTAAGAAAAAGTCTTGTTATTGTTACTGTGTTTGCGGGAGGAATGTTAATTACGGCCCATGTTCTGGCGAAGCCGCTTTCTGTTATGTTTGTGGGATATAGTGAAGAGCTCTTAGAGATGACTCTTCAGGCTTTTGGAATTTATAAATATTCTTTCATGTTTGCAGGCTTTGCGATTTTTATCTCCGCTTTTTTCACAGCTCTCAACGATGGGCTGACGTCTGCCATTGTGTCGTTTCTGAGGACTCTGGTATTTCAGGTTTTGGCAGTGCTGCTTCTGCCTCTTGTGTGGGGGCTGAATGGAATCTGGCTTTCGATTGTGATGGCAGAGGTGATGGCTGTTTTGGTGGCAGTGCTGTTTTTGGTGGGAAAGGGGAAAAATTACCATTATTTGGGGTAACAGCAGTCTGGAAACAATGAGAGTAAGAAAAGGTTCGCTTTGACTTTTCTGAAAAGGAATGGTAAGATGATAAGGACAAGTTTGATACTTCCGATGACCTGCTAAAGATAAGTGAAAAATAACTTTACCAACAACAAAGCAAGTAAGAGCAAAAGAAAGGGGAAAGTGATGTCGGAGATTGAAAAATTGATTCTCGAAAAATTGGATACACTTAGTCAGGTTGTCTTTGAGGTGAAGGAAGAGGTAGGCCTTGCGCGTGAGGAAGCGAGTTTGGCGCGTGAAGAAGCGAGTCTTGCACACAAGGAAGCGAGTTTGGCGCGTGAAGAAGCAAGTCTTGCGCACAAGGAAGCGAGTTTGGCGCGTGAAGAAGCGAGCCTTGCACGTGAGGAAGCAGGTCTTGCACGTGAGCAGGCAGGTTTGGCGTACAGAGAAGCGGTCTTGGCCAAGGAGGAAGCAAGCCTTGCACACAAGGAGTCAAGACTGGCCAGGGAAGAAGCGAGTCTTGCACGGGAGGAGGCCAGCCTGGCTCGAGAAGAGGCAAAAAAAGCGGGAGAACAGGCCAGCCAAGCCAGGGATATTGCTCTGAGAACTCAGTTGACTCTGGAGAATGAAATCAGCCGTAAAATTGATGTCATAGGCGAAGGCCATGATTTTTTGAAAATGCGGCTTAACGCTGCTATGCAGTTAGAGCTGAAGCGTGAGCAGATGGAATTGGAGATTATGAATCTTCGCATGGAAGTGAAAAAGATTAAGATGCATTGTAATATTGCCTGACCATTAAATGGCAGACCAGTTAGACAGAATAAAAAAGAACGCCAAAAGCACTTTCCTTTTTCAGGGATTCGTGCTAGAATAAGTAATCGTAAAAATAACCGCAAACTTTAACATGATAGAGGCGCGGGATTCAAGAGTAACAGAGGACAAAAGGCAGGACCGCCGTTTTCTGAGAAAGGGAATTTCGCCGAAGGATTTTATGTGGGTCCTATACATAAGATTCTGGGACGACGCAGAATATGCGGCGGACTGTCACAAATGTGGAGCGCTATCTGTGTTGCCTGGCTTACTGTGATACTGCAGAAACATACGCCACAGACGCGTCTCTTTGGAGATATAGCCGTTTGTGGTGTTTTTATGTGCAGAACAAAAAGAGAAAAGGAGAACGACATGTACCCTGCAAAAAAGAAAGTATTTTTGATTTTGGGAGCGCTTCTTGCTATGTCCCTGGCCTGCTCGATTACAGTGCTGGCTGCCGAGGGGGACACAGAATATGTTCCCGCCGTGTATTCCACCTTCTGGGCCCTGGTTCCACCTATTGTAGCCATTGGTCTGGCCTTGATTACCAAGGAAGTGTACAGTTCCCTGTTTGTGGGAATCCTTATGGGGGGACTTTTGTATTCTGGTTTCCAATTTGAGTCTACCATTACTCATATTTTCCAGGACGGAATTATCGGCGTTTTGTCTGATGGCTATAATGTGGGAATTTTGGTGTTTCTGGTAATACTGGGAGCTATGGTAAGTTTGATGAACAAGGCAGGCGGCTCTGCAGCGTTTGGGCAGTTTGCTGCTCAGAGGATTCACAGCAGAGTGGGGGCCCAGCTTGCCACCATTCTGTTAGGAGTTCTGATTTTTATTGATGATTATTTTAACTGTCTGACTGTAGGAAGCGTTATGCGGCCTGTAACGGATAAATTTAAGGTGTCCAGAGCAAAGCTTTCCTATTTGATTGACGCCACTGCAGCACCAGTGTGTATCATTGCTCCAATCTCTTCCTGGGCGGCGGCGGTCACAGGCTTTGTGGAGGGCGAGGATGGCTTTTCTATTTTTATCAGAGCTATCCCATATAACTTCTATGCAATTCTTACCATTGTGATGATGGTTGGAATGGTGATTCTGAAAATGGAATTTGGTTCTATGAAGACTCATGAGTCGAATGCGGTGAAAGGTGATTTGTATACCACCCCAGGCCGTCCCTACGGCCTTGCCAAAGAGGAATTAAAGGAGACAAAGGGAAAAGTCATGGACCTTTTGATTCCGATTGTATCTTTGATTATCTGTTGTGTGATTGGAATGCTGTATACGGGTGAATTTTTCTCAGGCGCTGATTTTGTGACGGCATTTTCTCAGTCCGATGCCTCTCTGGGCCTGACGTTTGGGAGTTTCTTTGGACTGGTGATTACGATTGGACTTTATCAGGTACGCCGTGTTCTTAAGTTTTCAGAATGTATGGCATGTATACCAGAGGGCTTTAAGGCTATGGTTCCTGCGATCCTGATTCTGACCTTTGCCTGGACCTTGAAGGCTATGACCGACAGTCTGGGGGCAGATGTATATGTAGCAGGATTGGTGGAGAGTAGTGCAAAGGGACTTTTGAATTTCCTGCCTGCTATTATCTTTATTGTGGGTTGCTTTTTGGCTTTTGCCACTGGAACTTCATGGGGAACCTTTGGAATTCTGATTCCAATTGTTGTGGCAGTGTTTGAGAACAGCAATCCTCAGCTTATGATTATCTCAATCTCTGCATGTATGGCAGGAGCAGTTTGCGGCGACCATTGTTCACCTATTTCTGACACCACGATCATGGCATCGGCAGGTGCTCAGTGTGAACATGTGAACCACGTGATGACCCAGCTTCCCTATGCGATTACCGCTGCGGTGGTATCCTTTATCACTTATATTGTGGCTGGGTTTGTGCAGACAGCTTGGATCGCTTTGCCGGTAGGAATTGTGCTGATGGCCGGAGTGATTTTTGTGTTGAAGCAAATGGGGAATTCGGTAGAAGAAAAAGAGGGTTGATCTTTCAATTTGAAGCAGGCGGAAAGCTGTATTAAGGCTTTCCGCCTTTGTTATCCACTGAGGGTAGATTATTCTATTGACAATTATTTGAAGTTAGTATATACTAACATATGGTTAGTGATGAATAACTCAAATAACATGATAAAGTAATGTGAGAAAGAAGGGAAGAGAATGCCATTGTCGATGAAAAATGCAGGAGAACCTGGTATTGTAAAAAAGGTTGGCGGAAAAGAGGAAACCAGGAGATTTTTGGAGAATCTTGGATTTGTGAACGGAGCCAGAGTGACTGTTGTATCTTGTGCCAATGGAAATATGATTATCAATGTGAAAGATTCCAGAGTTGCCATAGGAAGGGAAATGGCGACCAGGATTATGGTGAACTAGAAAAGGGAGGAGAGACAATGAAAACTTTAAGAGAGGTTCCGTGTGGTTGTTCTGCGAGAGTGGTAAAGCTGGAAGGAGAAGGGCCGGTGAAGAGAAGAATCATGGATATGGGCATCACAAAGGGGGTAGAAGTCTTTGTGAGAAAGGTGGCGCCTTTAGGCGATCCGGTGGAAATTACGGTAAGAGGCTATGAGCTGTCAGTCCGCAAGGCAGATGCTCAGATGATTTTAGTAGAGTAATTAGGTATTTATTTTTTGCCAATAGTTAGTTAAAGCTAATTTCAAGCTCTCGCAATTACCCAGCGAGTATGCTGACAAGGAGGAGAAAACATGGCGCTTACAATCGCATTAGCAGGAAATCCAAACAGTGGTAAAACTACGTTGTTTAATGCTCTGACTGGTTCTAACCAGTTTGTGGGAAACTGGCCCGGAGTGACGGTGGAGAAAAAGGAAGGAAAACTGAAGGGGAGAAAAGATGTTGTGATTGCGGACCTTCCCGGTATTTATTCTCTGTCTCCCTATACTTTGGAGGAAGTGGTGGCAAGAAACTACTTGATTCATGAAAAGCCGGATGTTATCTTAAATATTGTGGATGGAACGAATTTAGAGAGAAACTTATATCTTTCTACTCAGCTTATGGAGCTGGGAATTCCGGTGGTTATGGCTGTGAATATGATGGATCTTGTGAGAAAAAACGGAGATCAGATTTATCTGGAAAAGCTTTCCCAGAAACTGGGGTGTCAGGTGGTGGAGATTTCTGCCTTGAAGGGAGACAATATTCAGAAGGCAGCGGATATGGCTGTCAAGCTTGCCCAGGAAAAACAGAGAACTATGCCAGTCCATACCTTTGAAGAATCGGTGGAGAAGATTCTGGCTTCTATTGAAGAGAAGCTGGGAGATCAGGTTTTACAGGAGCAGAAGCGTTTCTTCGCCATTAAACTCCTGGAGAAAGACTCTAAAATTACAGATCAGTTATTAAGCGTTCCTGATGTGTCTTCTGAAATTGAAAGGATTGAGAAGACAATGGAGGACGACACAGAGAGTATCATCACCAATGAGCGCTATGGCTACATATCCTCTATAATTGGCGATTGTTATAAGAAGAGTCAGACAGGTCAGAAGCTGACAGTTTCTGACAAAATTGACAAATGGGTTACGAATCGTATTTTGGCCCTTCCTATTTTTGCGGCGGTGATGTGGCTGGTCTACTATGTTTCTGTTACCACAGTGGGGACTTTTGTGACGGACTGGACCAATGACGTGCTGTTTGGAGAGATCATTCCACCGGCTATAGAGCGTGTTTTGACTGCCATACACTGTGCAGATTGGCTTCAGGGTTTGATTTTGGATGGAATTGTGGCTGGTGTAGGCGCGGTTCTCGGATTCGTTCCTCAGATGCTGGTGCTGTTTCTTTTCCTGGCATTTCTGGAGGACTGCGGATATATGGCGAGAGTGGCGTTTATCATGGACCGCATTTTCCGAAAATTTGGTTTGTCGGGGAAATCGTTTATTCCTATGTTAATCGGGACTGGTTGTGGCGTTCCAGGGGTTATGGCTTCCAGAACCATTGAAAATGACCGTGACCGGAAGATGACCATTATGACCACCACCTTTATTCCCTGTGGAGCAAAGCTGCCTATCATTGCTTTGATTGCAGGCGCTGTTTTTGGCGGTGCTGCCTGGGTAGCTCCCAGCGCTTATTTTGTGGGAATTGGGGCGATTATCTGCTCTGGTATTATTTTAAAAAAGACGAAACTGTTTTCCGGAGATCCGGCTCCTTTTGTCATGGAGCTTCCAGCTTACCACCTTCCTACTGTGGGAAGCGTGATTCGAAGTATGTGGGAGCGGGGCTGGTCCTTTATCAAAAAGGCGGGAACGATTATTCTCCTTTCCACGATTTTGGTGTGGTTTACCTCTTATTTTGGATGGGTGGACGGTCAGTTCCGGATGCTTGAGACGATGGAGCTGGATCACAGTATACTGGCAGCGATTGGAAATGGATTTGCGTGGATATTTACTCCTCTTGGATGGGGGGACTGGCGGTCTACCGTGGCGGCTGTCACAGGACTGATTGCAAAAGAAAATGTAGTGGGAACTCTTGGTATTCTGTATGGATTCGAGGAGGTAGCAGAGGATGGTGCAGAGATTTGGGGAAGTCTGGCGGCTTCTATGGGTATGATTGGAGCTTATTCCTTTTTGGTGTTTAACCTGCTGTGTGCTCCGTGCTTTGCGGCTATGGGAGCCATCAAGCGAGAGATGAATAATACCAAATGGTTTTTATTTGCAATCGGGTATCAATGCCTGCTGGCCTATGTCGTGTCTCTGTGTATCTATCAGATTGGAAGTCTGATTTTATATGGAAAGTTTGGAGTTTTAACTGCGACTGCATTTGCGCTGGTGATTGGGTTTGTGTATCTTTTGTTCAGACCTTATAAGGAAAGCAGTACGTTGGAAGTGAATGTGAAAAATGTGGCAAGAGCCAAGTAGAATTATTTTATGGAGGAAGAGAATGGGAACAGCGGTTGTATTGGTAGTTTTGTTGTTGGGAGTCGGGATGGCTGTGAAAAGTATGATTCGGGATAAGAAAAATGGAAAGTCTCTTCATTGCGGCGGGGACTGTAAGCATTGCGGCGGCTGCCACTAGTACTAGTGAAAAGAGCCCGGATACGGAAAATTTCCCGTATCCGGGCTCTTTTTCTATTCTACATCCTGAAGCGCTGCAAAGCCCTCTTCTCCAGTACGAATTTTTACTACCTGTTCTACTTGGTAGACAAATATTTTGCCGTCACCGATGTGACCAGTGTAAAGGGTTTCCTTTGCGGTGTTTATCACTTTGTCCACAGGAAGTTTTGACACTACCACTTCAATCTTGATTTTAGGGAGCAAGGTGGCGTCAATCTCAGCGCCCCGGTAATGTTCTCCAGCTCCTTGTATAATGTATTTAGGTTGTTCAAGGGATACCTATAAACCCTCAGACCT
>CAJTUV010000041.1 GCA_910579515.1 uncultured Hungatella sp. | reverse complement strand
GCACGGTGGTGTGAGAGGTCGGTAGACGAAATAATCGCCTACCTCCTACTCGATCTCCAAAATTTTACTGATATTTGTCTTCACCAGCCAAAACGCGATTTCATTCATGCCGCTGTTAATTACAATATCTGCCAGCGCCCTGGTAGGCTCCACATACAGATAATGCATGGGTTTTACTGTGGTCAGATACTGTTTCGCTACCCCTTCAATATCTCTTCCCCGTTCCTTCACGTCTCGAATCACTCTGCGCAAAATCCGCTCATCTGCATCTGCTTCCACATAGATTTTGATATCCAAAAGCTCTCGCAGCCTGGAGTCTGCCAACACTAGAATGCCTTCCAAAAGAATCACAGGCCTGGGTTCTACCACAGTCACTTCTTTAGAGCGATTGTGCTGGGAATAATCGTACACCGGACATTGAATTGCCTTTCCTTCTTTCAGTTCCTTAAGCTGCTTTAAAAGCAATTCTGTCTCAAAGGCATCCGGATGGTCATAGTTCACCTTTTTTCGTTCTTCAAAAGGAAGATTGTCCTGGGCCTGATAATAATTATCATGATATAGCACAGCCACCTGGTCTTGAAACTCCTCTTTCAAACGATTTGTAAAGGTCGATTTCCCTGAACCGGTGCCACCGGCAATTCCAATCACAATCATATTCATCCTCTGTCCCTTCCAATTTCAGCAATGACGTTTGTAACTAATTTCTTAAATCTAGGCGCCACTTTATCTGCTGCCTCCTGAACCTCTTTATGACTTAACGGCTGATCCGTCATCCCACACGCCAGATTGGAGATACAGGAAATTCCACAGATCTTCATTCCCATATGGTTGGCGGCCAATGCCTCGCAAGCTGTGCTCATTCCCACAGCATCTCCACCTAAAATCCGGCACATTTGCACCTCAGCCGGAGATTCATAAGCAGGGCCTGTCAGCTGAATATAAATGCCTTCCTGGAGAGAAATTTCCAAGTCCCTTGCCAGGTTTTTAATCATATCCCGCAGTTCTCTGTCATAAATATCACTCATGTCAGGAAAACGGACTCCCAGCTCATCTAAATTCGCTCCAATAAGCGGAGAGGGAACAAACATACTGATATGGTCTTTAATAAGCATCAAGTCTCCGGCATGAAAATCAAAATTTACACCTCCCGCCGCGTTGGTCAAAAACAGCACCTCCGCTCCCATAAGCTTCATCAGCCGGATCGGAAGCACCACATCCTGAATAGAATATCCTTCATAAAAATGAACCCGTCCCTGCATAATCACCACTGGAGTCTCTTCCACATATCCAAATACAAACCGTCCTTTATGGCCCGGAATGGTGGACACCGGAAATCCTTCAATGTCATGGTAGTCAAGGGTGGCTGTTATCTTTATATCCTCTGCATAGTCTCCCAATCCAGAGCCAAGAACCAAGGCTACCTTAGGAGTAAACTTCACTTTCTCTTTTACACTCTCATAACACTTCATCAACTTTTCGTATACTGGATTCATTGTTTTCTCCCCTTTAAAATACCCCCGCAGTCAAATATTATGTTCAACTGCAGGGGTTTTTCTTATCCTAATATCACTCTCCACACAAGCCTCAACGCCCGAATGATCCAGAAAATCGGAAGAAGGAACGGCAGCTTTTCCAGCAAAGGATAAATAGAAACCATATAATGATAGTCAGGAAAACACCATCTTACTCGTTTCATGATTCCCTCAAAAAATTTTCCTATTTTCTCTCTTCGCAGCTCCTTCTCCTCTGCCCGTTTTTCCTTGTCAAGCTCCTTCTGAATCAGCTTCCTCAGCTTTAAAGCCTGTTCATCCTTTTCGTGATTAATCTCACCGCTTGTCAGCATCCTGTCCTCCAGGACGTCATATTCCGTTAAATCTTCCAGCTGATCGGTAAAATAATCATCCGCCTTATCTCCGAACCACATATACGCGATTCGAAGGATTTTCTCCGCTAAAAAATCAATCTGAAATCCTTCCAGCTTTTGCCAGATAGCTTCATCATTCATTTCTTCTCTCCATGTCTTATGGAAAAGAAAAATATCCAACACTTCCCGCAAGGTTAACATATCGTCCGCATACCGATATGCAGCCGAGGCCATGCGGTATATAAACTCATTTTCAGGAGTAAGTATTCGAATATGACTATAGGGTTCTCTCAAAACCGCGGTTTCTAAAAGTTTTGTCATATTCTTGTTAAATTTAGCCGTTATAAATGGCAAATGATTATATAATATGATAGGAACACCAGATACTCGCTTTAAACGTTCCCCTACTCCTTTATAAATCTGATCGGTTTCATATCCCAAATCAATCAGGTAGCCTTTGGCCAAAAAATAATTCTCATCATCCAGCAAAATTTGCACCGTTCCGCTTTCTGCTGTTTCAGGAATCACATAATAATCCCGAATGTTTTCGGAGGTAAGCATGGTACACGAAATTTCTCTCATATCCAGCCAGGTTAAAACTTCCTGGACAGACTCTTTACAATGCTCTCCGAACAGCAGAGCCTCCTGGTAGCGTGTAAAAAAACGGTCTTTCCATTTCTCCGGCAAAGCTTCGCCGCTACCTAAAACTCCCAGATATACAATATTGGCCACTTTATGAAAATCCGCCAGTCGGAACATACTGTCCCACTCCAGGCGGTTCAATAAAACTTGCGAAGCATCCTGACGGATAATCGAAGACACGATTCCCACCAAAGAACGTCCCTCAAACAATGATTGATTCATACTTCTCTCACCACTATGGTATTATTTATGTCCTGCCAGCGCTCCCGCGTTGTAATAAGATTTTTTTCCTGTCAGTTTTTGGTTTAATCTTTGATCCACAACGCGCAAACTTTTTAATATCCCTTCCGTCTTTTGCCTTATCTCAAAAATCTTTTCCTCTTCCCGACTCTTCCCAACACGTTCAACAGGATCTGACAGCAGCAGATCTCTTAATATCTCATTCTGCCCTTTGTCAGATACCCCCATCTCCCATATCTCCTCCATGCACTGATCAATTTTGCCCAGCTCTTCTCCACGCATTTCAAGAATCAGCATAGTAGAAACCTCGTCCCCTCGGGCAATCACTTTCTCCAATTCCTTTGTCAGTCTGTCTACCTCACGAACCGAATTATATCTCCTCTGAAGAAGAATCATCACTTTTGTCATATCTACTTCCATCTATGCCATGCCCCTTCTATCCTCTGATATCTCGCTCCTTGACCATATGCATATCGTTCACTTTCTTACTTGCCCCCTCGAAAGCATCCTTTAATTCGGAAAGAATATGACGGATACGCCCTATTTCATCTCGCCTACGCTCTCTTCCGGCTTTAATTCTGCTGATATCGTAAATCAGATAGTCATAAATCCGTCTCAGATCTCTGCTAATCGGCTGGCTCATGTCCAAAATTTCCCGCAGATATCGTACAATTCTGCTGGTTCGCATCAGACAATCGTCAAAATCTTCATAGTTTTTTTCCTCTAACGAATGCTCTGCCCTGGTTAAACGCTTAATCGCCTCATCATAAACCAGCAAGAGCAGCTCAGGACCTGTCATTGAATAAATGCTTTTCTCTTTGTAACGATTATATCCGCTCATTCAAATCCCTTCCTCAAAAACTTCCTCTATGGTTTGCCGTCGTCTCGTCTTTCGACAAAACGACGGCAACTCTCATTTACCCTGTAATCTGTGATAAGTAGCTTGACTGGTTATTCATCTTATTGATCAGATTTTCCATAGTGGTGAACTGAGCAATATAGCGGTCCTGCTCCACCTTAAGCTGACTCCGAAGCTTAGTGATAGTTTCCTCCATCTCCTTAAGCTGTTTATAAATCTGGTTATTTAAAAGAGTGGTCGGCTTCTTCTCTGTACCGGCAACCTCGACCAGACGTCCATAAGAACCGCCATTCTTGGAAGCATAACGGGTTGCGTAAGGATTGAGTGTCTCCTCTACAACATCCATCAGCCCCTTCTTTACGTCTCCTCCGCCAGTGAAGATATTAGAAACCAATTCCGGATCACTCTCCATGGCACTACGGAACTTAGATTCATCAAAAACCAGGGTTCCACCATCCAAATAGTCTTCGGAATATGTGATACCAATCTTCTCTAAATCCTGATAATTCACTCCATAGCTCATAAACTTTGAAAGAATTCCCTGGGTACTGGCGCTTAAATCACGAATCACATCATCGTTAAACAAAATTCCCTGCTTCGCTTTTTTCTCCCAGTTTTCAATGGAAGTTTCATCCATTTCTGCCTTCTGCTCATCGGTCAATGGGCCATAGCTTCCGTCTGGACGGGCAGTAACCTGACCATTGATCTCTGAAATCATGGTGTTAAAGTCTTCCATGAAGCTCTTTACTCGCTCTACAGCTGCATCTACATCTGCTTTGGCGCTGAAGGTGACTGCCTGAGAGGTATCTCTCACCCATGTCTCCTTTCCATTTTCTGTCTTATACTCTCCGCCAAAGACGCCGGACACAGTAACGGTCAACCCCTCCAGATTGAAGGTATTGGAAGAACGCTCTAAATCTACATAAATTCCGTTTCCATAGCTTACTTCAATCTTAGCATTTCTTCCCTCTTCCATGCTCTGTTTTAAATTCTCAATTCTCTCAAGACCTTTCAAAATCGGACCATCTGTTTTAACGAGACCGCCGGAAGAGTTAAGATCAGCATCTGTTTTTACTGGATTATCATCCGTAACGCCGACTCCCTTAGCAGCCGGATCTCCTGCTATACGGTTTGCTCCCACCGCCTCTACCTTATTTCCATCGGCATCGGTAACAATATTGTTATTCTCATCTACTTCGTACCATTTGCCATCGGCATCTTCCTTAATGGAAATATCTCTTCCATCAGAAGAAGTACCTAAATAGTTGCCGTTTTTATCTACTTTCCACCAGCCGCCTGCTTCATCCTGTTTTACTGCCTCGCCGCCAGAAGACAAATAATTGCCATTCTCATCAATCAGATATCCTTCTTTGTCGATCTTATTTCCGTCTTTATCCACAAAGTTGCCTTTTTCATCAATCAGGTATCCATCTTTATCTACCAGATGTCCATTGGCATCCACCAATCTGTTTTTCTCATCAATGAAGTGACCGTCTTTGTTGATAGCTTTATCATTTGCATCGACAAACTGACCTTTGTCATTAATCCAATATCCGTTTTTGTCAATCAGATGTCCAGTCCCATCAATTAACTTCCCATCTTCATTCACCAGCTGCCCAGAGCCGTTAACAAGGCTTCCGTCTTTTGAAATAAATTTACCGTCCGCATTTAAGTATCTGCCAGATGCATCTACCTGCTGGCTCGGATCTGACGTCAGCCAGAATTTCCCGTCTGCATCCTTTGTAGCGACCACATTCCCGTTTTCATCTACCAAATTCCCGTTCTCGTCTGCCTCATTACCGCCAAATAATGCCTTTGACAGCTCGGAATCCAGAGAAATCTGTCTTCCTGCTCCGGTCTCGCTGGATACCAGCATAAACTGACCTGTGGCTTCCACATAAGTGGCCTTCACACCTGCCGCCTTAGTAGAATTAATTTTTGACAAAATCTCAGAAACCGTGCTGTTAGCAGTCAGACCATTAATGCTTACACCATTAATCACAAGATCTAACTGGCCGTTAGCCTTTGTATAATCATTTGCATTAAGTCCCAGCGCTGCCTGGCCTAATTTTCCATCTGGATTTACCTTATTAGAAGATCCAAACTCCAGCCCTAAATTCTTAAGAAGGTTATCATCTTTTGATAAGATTGATACGGTGGATGTGGCGTTGCCTGTCTGGAAAGTCAATGCTTCTCCATCGTTATAGTTAACCTTAATTGCGTCTTTACCAAAAGCTGTATCCAGACGTGCCTGAAGCCTGCTCTTCATCTCCTTGAATTTTGCCTCGGCTAAATCGTCGCCGGTAAGAACATTACCATGCTCATCCTTAAAGTTCTCGTCATTTTTCAGATACGCTGCATCTGCGCTTGTAATCAGAGCAACTGTCTTCTGAGCTCCATCATATTCAAATATCAGAGATTTATTGGTCAGATAATCTATTGTGGTCTGCTTCTGCACAGTCTTATCAGCTGAAAAGCTAACCCCGTCCGACATCTTAATCGGCTCGTCAGCGTTCACTCCCACACCTTTCAGGGCAGAAGAGCTCTGACTGATTGCAAATGTATATCCGTCATTGGATTTCTCAACCAGTTTTATCTCATTGGTTCCTTCATCATATTGAAACTCCATAAGTTCTGAAATCTTTTTCTTATGGGTTTCATCAATAATGATCTCGTCATCTGAATATTTCAGCGCCTCATTTAACTGGCCTGCTAACTGTTTATAAAAATCTGCATCAGGCTCTTTTCCCTTCTCAGGCGTATAATTAATCTTATGCTCTTTTCCATCATTATCTTTATAAGAAGCTTCAAACTTATAGGTAATTGATTTCGTCAGAGTAGGCTTCTCTCCGGGCTTACTTCCCGGCTGCAAAATTCCTATCGTCAACTGACGTCCACTTAAATTAGAAGAATAGGAAAAGGAATCGCCTACATCGCCGCTAAAGTCCTTCCCTAAACTGGTTTTCAAGCCGTCGCTGCTGATATGGGCGTTGGACTGACGTACAGTAGAAGTAGCTAACTGCTTTACGCCAGTGATGGAAACATTATTCACCAATGCGGAACTTCCTGAAGCCGTCACAAATCTGGTGGAAGCTTCTACTCCGTGAGTTGTCACAATGCTTTTGGAAAAGATAGAGGCATCTTTTAAATTGCTGCTGGAAGAATAGCTGGCATACTTATCTGTTAAATCCAAGATCCTGTCTGTGATTCCTCTGTATGCCTCCTGCTTCCACTGAAGCTTAGTCATAGCTGTCTTTTGACTGTTAATTTTTGTATTGGTAGCCAGGGACAGCTGCTCGATAATCGCATCTCTGTCAATTCCTGAAGCCAGACCGCCAAATCCTCTCAACGATGTATTACCCAGGCTGTTAGAACTTGATACGCTTGTGCTTGATAAACTTGCCATTTCTATTAAACTCCTTTCGCTTCAATCTCTCTTTCAATCTAAATTAAAGTACTGAAAAAAAATCATTTTTAATCTATACTTATTTATCGACATGTTATATAATAAAAATAATATCTGAGAAATCATTTTTACTATTTTTACACTTGGAGGTATGACTTTGTCTATTACGATTACAGTCTCAAACCAAAAAGGCGGCGTAGGAAAAACCACCACGTCTGCGGCATTGGCGTCCGGCATCTCCCTGGTTGGTAAGAAGGTTCTGGGAATTGATTTAGATCCTCAGGGCAATTTGGGCTTCTGCCTGGGGGCTGGCATGGCAAACCAGTTTACGGTTCTGGACGTTTTGAAGGGGACTGTTCCCGTCCAGGATGCCCTGGTGGAAACGGATTACGGCGATCTTCTGGTTTCTGATATTTCCCTTAGCAGCAGCGGTTTGGAAAGGATTCCTTCTGATCGTGAATATATTCTACGAAATGCGATTAAGCCTATTGTTCAGAATTATGATTATATTATCATTGACACGCCCCCTGCATTAAATCTGTTGACGGTAAATGCTTATTCTGTCTCTGACCATTTGATTATTCCTATGGCTTCAGATATTTTAAGCTTAGTGGGCCTTGCACAATTAAAAGAAACCATTGAATCAGTCCGCGACACCTTTAACCCAGGACTTAATGTTCTTGGTATCCTTTTAACCCGTTTTAATGCACGGACCCTGCTATCTCGCGATGTTCTTGAGATGGCAGAGCAGCTTGCCGCTCAGATTGATACAAAGGTATTTCAATCGAGAATCCGAACTGGGGTCGCTATCGCTGAGGCTCCTGCTCATGGCGAAAGCATTTTTTCATACAATCCCCGTTCGTCAGCGGTTCAGGATTACTTGGCATTTCTTAATGAAATCGCGCCAGCGATTCATTTAAAGGAGGTATCACATAATGGCTAAAAAAAGCAACAAGACTTCTCATGTTATGGATCTCTTGACCAACGGCGCTTCCTCTGAGGTGAACGATTCATCAAATGAAGCAGGCCCTTCTCCTGAGCCGACGGCCAATCAGGAGAAAAAAACAGAAGTACAGTCTCACACAGTGACTCCTAAAAAGGTTACCGTCGTGGATAAGGGCAGCAGAGATGATCGCATCTCCCAGGAGATTCTCAACAATCTGACTCAGGAGCTTGAGAAAGAGACAGGAAGCTCTTCTCAGGAAGCCCCTTCTCAGATTGAGCCGGAGGCTATCGCAGAAGTTCCCCCTCCCTCTGTGGAAACTTCTACCACATCGGAACCGGAACCAGACCCTGAGCCTGTTCCAGTCCCAGAACCTCAACCAATTCCTGAGCCTGAATCCCTCTTAAAGCCCGAACCGTCTTCTCAGCCTTTACAGGATGTTCCTGTAGATTCTTTAGGGCCGGGCCCCAGCGCTATTCAGGAACTGGAAAATCAAAAAAAAGTGAGTAATGGAGCAACTATGAAGGTATTTTCTCACGGGATTGTTCCCGAAAGTTTAGTTAACACCGATTTGGAAGGCGGTCAGTACCGCTTTGTCAATGTTATGGAGCTTCTTCTGTTAAGGCAGAACATTCCTCAGCTTTTGGATCAGCACGGAGTATGTAATTGCGAACGCTGTATGGCCGACGTATGTGCACTGACTCTGACCGGTCTTCCATCCAAGTACGTAGTAACCAGCAAGGATTCCATTTCCCCGATAGTCAGTTACTATGAAAACAAATTTAAAATTCCTCTTTTGACAGAGTTTATGAAGTCTTGCAGCAAAGTCCGCGAAAAGCCAAGACATAAAATTTAATATGAAAATAACAAAGGCTGTTCCTTATCCTGATATTCTCAGGGTATGTGCAATAGCCTTTTTTATATCTTGACAGATCGTGTCTAATCATGTTAGACTATTATTGTCTAATACGATTAGACAATAATAAGGAGGTGATCTTTTGGAAACATACAAATTAGGAGAAATGGAAGAAAAGTTTGCCAATCTCATCTGGGACCATGCCCCAATTCCATCCGGCCAGCTCGTTAAATTATGTGAAGAAGCCTTTCACTGGAAAAGAACCACCACCTATACGATGTTAAAACGTCTTTGTCTGCGGAAGCTATTTGTTAATCAAGACGGACTTGTTCAGACCATCATGACCAGGGAAGACTTTCAGGCCGCTCAGGGCGAGCAATTTCTAAATGAAACATTTCATGGTTCTCTGCCCTGTTTTTTGACTGCCTTTTCTCGAAGAAAAAAACTGAGCCGTCAGGAAATTGAGGAACTTCAAAAAATGATTGATAACTATAAGGAGGATTGCGATGCTTGAACGAATATTTATAGAAGTACTGAATATGAGCCTTACCGGAAGTATTGCGATTTTGACAGTCCTTACATTCCGCTTGTTGTTAAGCCGATTTCCCCGAATTTTTTCCTACGCTTTATGGGCCGTAGTATTGTTTCGTCTGCTTTGTCCTGTCTCCTTTCCTGCCCCTATGTCTCTTGTGGGCGCCTTGGCAGATTCTGCTACCAGTCAGGGAAGAATGGAATATATCCCGCCGGATATCGGCTTTCAGACTAAACCTTTGAACCTGCCGTTCTCTCCCTTCAACCAGGCAGTTCAAAATTCACTGCCCATTCCTAACCCCACAGGGTCTGTAAATCCGCTTCAGGTTTATCTCTATATTGGGGAAATGCTTTGGCTTTTGGGAATCGGTATCCTTTTTTGCCATAGTATGTTTTCCTTACACCGGCTGAAAAAGGAATTAAAAACAGCGACTCCCCTCCATGGCTTTCAAAAAACGTTCCTTTATCAGGCAGACCATTTAGCCTCGCCTTTTGTGTATGGAATCTTTTGTCCTGCAATCTATCTACCTGCTGGGCTGGAAGAAAATGAGAGCGCTCATATCCTGCTTCACGAAAACATTCATATTCAAAGGGGAGACCACATTTTTCGCCTCCTGGCTTATATAGCTCTTTGTATTCACTGGTTTAATCCCTTAGTCTGGGCGGCTTTCTATTTAAGCGGACAGGATATGGAGATGTCCTGTGATGAAACCGTAATCCGTAAAATGGGAAATCAGGTAAAACAGGAATACTCCAAATCCCTGCTTTCTTTTGCTGCAGGAAAACCTAGCACACAGAGAATCCCGATTGCTTTTGGAGAAGGGAATCCTAAAAGCCGGATCAGAAATGTCCTCCGCTACAGGAAACCTTCCGTTCTTCTGACAGGCGGGCTGGCCATCGTCTGCGGCCTATTGACCATAACGCTTCTTACAAATCCGGACAAAGACACTTCTGATACAAATAGGAAAAATGTGTTTTATGGGATTGTGGGATATGGGGATGTGGAAAGTACTTCCCTGCCACTGGTTGTGAAAATACCTGGCTACGGGGATATGGCAATTCCAGAGGCCAATGAAATTTATCCTTATATTGAGATAGATTTTGACGGTCTGAAAGTCGGTGACCTGGTTCAGATTGTGTTTCCTGACAATGAAGAAATACTTATTATGGAATCCTATCCTGCCCAATTCTCTCATATAGCTGACAGCATCGCAGTCATGGGGCGCGGGCCGTTTGCTATAGATTTTCTGAGTTCAGGCCGTTATGATTTTACCATTCCTTTAGGAATGGCTGATGGGGCACAGCCTGGAGATACACTGGAGATTTATCACCACGCGCCGGAAATTGACGGACGAGAAACGAAGCTTCTGACCTCTGTTCAGGTGAAAGAGGTTGTTAAGGAGAATGATCAGATTTGGGTAGAGATGTCAAAAGATGAGGTGGAAACCTTTTTGTCAGAATTTGGGTTTGGGATTTCATGTGTTTTGGTGGGGAGGGGAACTGGGGAGTTGTAAGTTTCGCTTCGCCCCATAAGGACCACGAAAAAAGTGGGCTTTTGCAAGCAAGCTTGCAATATCCTTTTCTCCTCCTCCTTCTCGCTCGCTGGGCGGCAAGCGCTAGAGCGCTTCGCTCTCTATCGCTTGTGGGGCTTTCGCCCCATAAGGCGCACAAAAAAAGAGGGCTTATGCAAGCAAGCTTGCAATATCCTTTTCTCCTCCTCCTTCTCGCTCGCTGGGCGGCAAGCGCTAGAGCGCTTCGCTCTCTATCGCTTGTGGGGCTTTCGCCCCATAAGGCGCACAAAAAAAGAGGGCTTATGCAAGCAAGCTTGCAACGCCTTCTTTTTTTGTGCGCCTTGCCCAGCTCAATGCTGGAGCATGTTTTCAATAAATATTCCATATCCTTTTGTACTGTCTTGTACAAATACGTGGGTTACTGCGCCTACTAGTTTTCCGTTTTGGATAATGGGGCTTCCGCTCATGCCCTGGACGATTCCGCCGGTTAGTTCTAGCAGTTCTGAGTCAGTTACTTGGATTACCAGGCTTTTGTTTGTATGAGCTGTGGAGTAGTCTACCTTTAAAATCTCAATATCATAATCTTTGATCTCTCCTGACACTCCGCTTCGAATGGACGCAGGGCCTTTTGTGACTTCTTGCCGGTATCCAATCTGTAATGGCGTTTGCGTCACGGTTTTTATAAACCTATCGTTTACGGTTCCAAAGATTCCTTCATTTGTATTCGCCTGGATTTCCCCTAAAAGGGAACCTGGGCCATAATAGATTACCCCTGACATGACTCCGGGATTTCCGATGCTTCCTTTTTCAATTCCCACTACCTCTGTGTCATAGAGATTTCCTTCTGATATCTCCACCACTTCTCCGGTATCGCTGTCGCTGATTCCATGACCCAGAGCTCCGAATTTTCCATTTAAATCCAGATAGGTCAAAGTTCCGATTCCCTGTGTATCGCTGCGGACCCAGACGCCCAGTTTACTCTCCCCTTCCTGGGTTATCGTAGGAGAAAGGGAAACCTCCATTTGACTGTCTCCTCGACGGATGGTCAGAATTGCCTGATCTCCGTTTAACTCCTCTACAGCCTTTGCCAGCTCCTCTTTGGTCTTTAAAGGCTGTCCGTTAATCGTTTCGATGTAATCTCCTGATTTTAAAATCCCAGCCGCAGGCTCAATGGGCATTCCATCCTGTCCGATCAGCTCGCCGGTTCCGATTACCATAACTCCATTTGATTTTAAGTAAATTCCTATTGGCGCGCCGCAGGGAATCGCGTATGTGGAGTCTACCACATCCACCTGAATTTCTTTTAATCGGAAAACTCCAAATAAATCGAGCCCCAACTGATAACTTCCCTGGGTTTTGCCATACACACTGAACGCCTGATTTTGCGTTATGGTAATCTGATCTGCCGGAATATCTGACCCGTTTCCAAGAACTACCTCTTCGCTCTCGCTTTGGAGCGTAAACTGAATGGGCAGAGGAAATTTCAGTACCTCCTCCTGCTCCAATACGATGCTAAGCCTGTCTGGAATCACCCGTTCCATATAGAAATAAGAAAATCCAATGGCAAACAATATTCCAATCCAGAAGACCCATAAAAGCCCTTTCCGATATCCGCGCCTTTTTATCATGACACACCTCCTGATCTTTATGTCAAAGGAAGTCTTCGTTAAGACTCCCTTTATAGTATGTGCCATGATTTCAAAAACACTCTGTTATTTTTTAGTTGTTAAGTTTTTCTTGTTATGCTAAACTTGAAATCATCGAAAAACATAAAGGAAGATCATCATGAGAAACAAAAATTTCTGGATTTTACTGCTATTGCTCTTATCCGGCATTGTATTAGGCGGCTTTTTAGGAAGCCTGGCCGCAGGCATCCCCTGGCTATCCTGGTTGAACTTTGGCCAGTCTTTTGGACTGGACACTCCGCTTATCTTAAATCTGGGAGTGCTGGTTATCACCTTTGGACTGTCCATCAAAATCACCATAGCCAGTATTATCGGGGTTGCCCTGGCCCTTCTTATCTACCGGTATTTATGAAGAAGCTTTTCCCTGTCTGGCCAACTCCTTCATCTCCCTGGCATTGTCCACCACTGCTTCTGTAATCTTGGCTCCGCCTAACAGTCTGGCCAGTTCCTCCACCATCTCCTGTTCTCCAAGCTGCCTGATGGTGGTGGCGGTGCTTCCTTCTGAAGTTGCCTTGGCAATCTCAAAATGAGCGTCGGCCATGGCCGCAATCTGGGGCAGATGGGTGATGCAGATGACCTGGTGATTTCTGGCTATATAAGCCATTTTCTCTGAAACCTTCTGGGCCGTCCGGCCGCTGATTCCCGTATCAATCTCATCGAAAATCAAGGTAGGAATATCGTCTGTATCAGCCAGCACCGCTTTGATTGCCAACATAATTCTTGACAATTCTCCGCCAGAGGCCACAGCCCCTAAAGGCCGCATCGGAAGGCCGGGATTGGTGGAAATCAAAAATTCTGCCTCGTCGTACCCTCCAGCCGTATACTGTTCCAGCCGCTTAAACTCCATATCAAACTGAACGTCTATAAAATTCAAATCCTTTAATCCCTGACGGATTTCCTTTGTCAAAGCTTTGGCCGCTTTTTTTCTCACTTGAGATAATTGTTCACAAAGCGTTTCCAACTGATTCCTGCACTCTCCAAATTCTTTCTCCGCCTCCGCCTTCATCACGTCAAAATCTTCCAGCTCCTCCAGGCGCTTTTTCTTTTTGTCCAGTTGTTCCAAAATCTCTCCTGCCGTATTTCCATATTTAGCTTGAAGATTATGGAGCAAATCCAGCCTTTCTTCTACCTGGCGAAACCGTTCCTCGTCAAAGGAAAACTCCTCCATATAATCGCTGATATCGCGGCCTACATCGCTTAAAATAGCCTCTGCATCATACAGTTGGTCCCTGATTTTACCTAAACTCTCGTCGTACTCTGACGCCAAAATCACATGCTTTAGCGCCTGTCCAATCTGTTCTTTGTCAATAGTCTGATAGGCAAAAGATAAGCTCTCCATAATTTTCTGAGAATGAAGCATACGGCGGTACTGAACCGTCAGCTCCTCTTCCTCGCCGTCCTTGATTCCAGCCTTCTCCAGTTCGTCAATCTCATACTGTAAAAAATCCATCTCCCGAATCCGGCTCTCCTGGTCCAGATTCATACTCTCCAGCCTTTTTAAAAGCTCCTGGTATCTGCGGTATTCCCCTGATATCTTCTCTTTCAACGCGGCGCTTTGGGATTTTGCATAAAGATCCAGAATCTGAAGATGTTTAGACTTGTATAACAGAGATTGATGTTCGTGCTGACCGTGAATATCAATCAAAAGGCTGGTGATCTCTTTCAAACGCCCAGCTGTCACCGTTTCATCATTTACTTTGCTGACGCTTCTGGAAGGCATGAGCTTTTTGGTAATAATCAGCGTATGATCCTCTGGAAGTTCTATCTCCATTTCTCTTAGCCGCTGACGCTTCTCTTCTTCGTCAACAGAAAAAATCAACTCCACGGTAGCAAAATCGGCTCCCTGGCGGATCATATCCTTAGACGCCTTTCCGCCCAAAGCCATATTCACAGAACCAAGAATAATCGACTTTCCCGCTCCTGTCTCTCCGGTCAAAATATTAAGTCCTTCCGTAAACGATACCTGGGCCTTCTCGATCAAAGCCAGATTTTTCACCTGTAAATCTAAGAGCATCCAAACGCCTCCTGTTCTATTTTCTAATTTGTAATTAATTTACTGATTTTATCCATAACGAGAATCGTATCGTCCACGCTTCGGACTGCGCACATAATGGTGTCGTCGCCTGCAATACACCCTACGATTTCCTGAAAGTGAAGGGCGTCAAGAGCTGCAGCCACAGCCATAGCCATTCCAGAAACTGTCTTTATCACCAAAATATTCTGAGCCATGTCCATAGACAGATAACCGTCTTTTAAAACCCGGATGTACTTATCACTGAAATTCTCTCTTCCCTGCAGCACTACATATCTCTGTTTTCCATTTTCTGACTGGATCTTGGAAAGCTTTAACTCCCGAATGTCTCTGGAAACTGTTGCCTGGGTTACCTGATAACCGGCTCTGTTTAAATATTCTGCCAGTTCCTCCTGGGTTTCAATTTCATATTTTCCGATTAATTCCACAATCTTACTGTGCCGTTCTATCTTCGCCATTTATGCCTCCTATATTCCGGCTAACTTGCTGCGAAGGTTATCCAAAAAGGAAACTTCCTTCAGCTTCACCAGAATCGTTTCTGTCTCTGACCTTTCTATTCTCAAACGGTCTTCTGTCTTCAAATGAATAAAGGTATCTCCGTCAAAAATCGCCGCCTGGCCGTCTTTCTCATTTCCCAAAACCTCAATCTCAATCCGGTCTTCTGATGAGAGTACAATGCTGCGTCCATTGAGGGCGTGGGAACAGATGGGAGTCAATATGGTCATTTGAGCCGTCGGCTCCACAATGGGGCCGCCTGCAGACAGATTATAGGCAGTGGAGCCTGTAGGCGTGGCCACGATCATGCCGTCTGCCTGGTACTGATGAAGCGGCTCCCCATTGACAAAAACCTTTAATTTTAAAAGCCGCAGAATCTCCCGCCTGGAAATCACCACCTCGTTTAATGCCAAATCTTCTTTGATGGCCCGGCCGCCCCGAAGCACAGTTCCTTTTAACATCATTCTTTTTTCCAACCGATACTGATCATGGATTAAATCCTCTAACATCCCTGCCACATCTTCCTGACGCCCAATCTGTGTCAGATATCCCACATTTCCCATATTCACTCCCAGAATCGGAAGTCTTCTCCCCGCCAGATCTCTGGCGGCCTGAATCAGAGTCCCGTCGCCGCCCAGAGTAATGACGCATTCCGTATTCTCAGGCACCTGGCAGGCATTTGTATATCGGTAGGAGAACCCTTTTTCCTGTTCCAGCTCTCCCTGAATCTGACAGGTACATCCATGGTTCAAAAGATATTCCTGAATCTGCTCTGCCATCTCCACCGCTCCCGCCTTCTGCGGGTTTAAAATCAAGTAAAAGTACTTCATTACCGTCCGCTCCTATAGGGATTTGTGGGCTTGTTCCACTACTGCTTCAGGATTTACCGGCTGTCCTCCAGCCGCATCCCCTGGGATGGATTTTTGCAAATACAATAAATATTCAATGTTTCCCTCTGGCCCCTTAATCGGCGAATATTCCAGATTTAAAACCGCAAATCCTATAGATTCTGCGTAGGCTATAATCGTCTCAATCACCTCAAGATGGGTGCTTTTCTCTCTCACCACGCCCTTCTTGCCTACTTTCTCCCGTCCGGCTTCAAACTGAGGCTTAATCAGGCAGACGATCTGCCCACCCTCTTCCAAAAGCTCTTTTACAGGTTCTAAAACCTTGGTCAGCGATATAAAGGAGACATCAATGGAGGCAAACTGAATCTTATCCGCAACCTGGCTTTCTGTCACATAGCGAATATTGGTTTTCTCCATGCACACGACTCTCTCATCCTGCCGCAGCTTCCATGCCAGCTGCCCGTGTCCCACATCTACCGCATACACTTTCACTGCGCCATGCTGTAACATACAATCCGTAAATCCGCCTGTAGAGGCTCCCACGTCCATACAGATTTTTCCTTCCAGAGAAAGTCCGAAATGAGTCATAGCTTTTTCTAACTTCAAACCGCCTCGGCTCACAAAGGGAAGAGTATTTCCCCTCACCTCGACAGAGACCGTTTCCTCAAACATAGTTCCTGCTTTATCCTCTTTCTGTCCTTCTACATAGACGATTCCAGACATGATAACGGCCTTCGCCTTTTCTCTGGACTCCGCCAGGTTTCTCTTCACTAAAAGTACATCCAGTCTCTCTCTCATCCTATCCTCTTTCTGCCTCCAAGACCTCAGCCTGCAAATCCTTGTTCCTTCATCTTGCGGATAATAGAATCACTGTCTATCTCCAAAGTCTCTCTGAGCAAAGATACATTGCCATGTTCCACATAAGTATCCGGCAATGCAATAGTTAAAACTTTGACTTGGGGATAATGTTCATGCACATAAGCCAAAACCTGAAGCCCAAAGCCGCCCTGAAGAACATTCTCCTCCAAAGTTACCAAATGACTATGATTCTTTGCCAGATCATCCACCAATTCAAAATCCACAGGCTTGATGAACCTTCCGTTCGCCAGCGTCGCCTCAATTCCCTCTGCCATCAGCTTATCACGAATGTGCTCCGCCGTGCTGACCATGCTTCCCACAGCTAAAAGAGCAAGTTCCTTTCCCTCATAGAGAATCTCTCCTTTTCCGTATTCCACAGGCGCATCAAACTCTTTCAGCCCCCGATACGCCTCCCCCCTGGGATAGCGAATGGCAATCGGCCCGTTATAGGATAAGGCAAACTCCATCTCTCTGCGCAGCTCCCACAGATTCTTAGGCGCCAAAACGCTCATATTGGGAATCGAAGTCAAATAGGACAAATCAAAAATTCCCTGGTGAGTCTCTCCATCGCTCCCCACCAATCCAGCCCTGTCCACAGCGAACACCACCGGAAGATTCTGAATACACACATCATGAAGAATCTGATCGTATCCTCTCTGTAAAAACGAAGAATAGACTGCCACCACAGGCCGAAGACCGCCAGCCGCCATTCCGGCTGCGCTGGTGACTCCATGCTGCTCCGCAATGCCTACGTCAAAAAAACGCTCCGGATACAGCTTCTGGAAACGCTTTAGCCCTGTTCCCTCCGGCATGGCCGCTGTGACAGCGACGATTCGTTCATCTTTCCCTGCTAAATAGCAGAGCTGCTTTGAGAACACCTCCGTATAGGAGGGGAAAATCCTCTCTTTCTTTGGCTTTCCTGTTTTTATATCAAAGGGATCCACGCCGTGAAACCTGTCTGGCTGCTTCTCTGCCGGTCTGTAGCCCTTTCCTTTCTTGGTCAATACATGAACCAGTACCGCATGATTCAAACGCTTGGCTTCTTTTAAAACCTTGCACAGGCGTTTCGTATCATGCCCGTCTACAGGCCCCAGATACGTAATACCCATATCTTCAAACAACATGCCGGGAATCAAAAGCTGTTTGATTCCCTGTTTGGTCCGGCTGATTTTATCAATCAGTTTAGGCCCTGCCACCGGAATTTTTTCCAGGGCAGACGTAACATTTTTTTTCAAATCATTATATCCCTCTCCGGTCCTCAGACTAGTTAAATACTTAGATATCCCTCCTACATTCTCGGAGATAGACATATTGTTGTCATTTAAGATAATAATAAAATTCCTGTCTATTCTGGCAGCATTGTTTAATGCCTCGTAAGCCATTCCGCCAGTCAAAGCTCCGTCCCCAATTATAGAAACCACAAAATGGGACTCTTCTCTCAAGTCCCGTGCCAAAGCCATTCCCAATCCGGCGGAAATCGAGGTGGAGCTGTGACCAGTATTAAAAGCGTCACAAGGGCTTTCCTTTGTCTTTGGAAAACCACTGATGCCGCCAAACTGCCGCAGCTCATCAAACTCTTCTCTGCGCCCGCTCAATATTTTATGGGTATATGCCTGATGCCCTACATCCCAGATTATTTTATCTTCAGGCAGATGAAAAGTTCTGAAAATAGCTATAGTCAATTCCACCACGCCTAAATTAGAAGCCAAGTGCCCTCCTGTGGTACTGATTTTTTCAATCAAAAACTCTCTGATTTCCTGGGCTAAATCTGCCAGTTCCTCCTGATTTAAGGCCATAATATCCTGAGGCCCGTTTATCCTCTCCAGCATAAGCTTTTCCCTACTTTTCTCTTGTCACCAGCATCATGATCAACTGCCTCATAAACTCATGGTCTCCGGGAAGGCTTTCCAACGCCAATACTGCCTCCTCAGACAATTCCTTCACTGCCTGTTTTGCCTGCTCCATACCATACAAGGCGACGTAAGTGTTCTTTCCATTTTTCTCGTCGCTTAAGACCGGCTTTCCCAGCACCTCCTGGCTGCTGGTTACATCCAGAATATCGTCCTGAATCTGAAATGCCTTCCCAATGCAAGACGCCATCCTCTCCACGGTACTAACCTGATCCTCATCCGCTCCTGCCAAAACAGCTCCTATTACCATAGGACACTCTATCAGAGCCCCTGTTTTCAATCTGTAAATAAACTCCAGCTGCTCCTTGTTCACTGGCTTTTTTGTCAGTTCCACATCCAGAGTTTGTCCGCCGATCATACCATAAATTCCTGATTTTTGAGCCAAAATCCCCATACACCTGGCTACCCTGGCCGGATTTTGGGTAAATTCAAGGGCCTTGGCAGCTGTCTCAAAGGCATACCCATACAGCCCGTCTCCTGCCAATACCGCCATATCATAACCATATTTTACCCATGTAGTGGGAAGTCCTCTGCGGAACTCATCATTATCCATACAAGGCAAATCATCATGGACCAGAGAAAACGTGTGTATCATTTCAATGGCCGCCATGAAAGGTTCTGCCTCTCGCCCTTTTCCTCCGAACATCCGATATATTTCCATTAATAACAAAGGACGCAGCCGCTTTCCCCCTGCCTTCACGCTGTAATTCATGGCTGAAAGCACAGTCTTTTGATACCCTTCCTCTGAAGGCAGATAACTCAATATTACATCTTCTGTCTCTTTTGTGTATTGATTAAGAAGCTCCTTTGCTTTAAGCATCTTGTCCTTCCTCCGACAATATCTGTATCTTTTTCTCCACACGCTCAATCTTTTCGTTACATGCTTTTACCATCTTTATCCCCGACTCATAAAGGGAAAACGTGTCCTCTAAAGAACTGTCTCTGTCTTCCATTTTTTCAATAATCTGTTCCAGCTCTTTTAAAGTTTCTTCAATCGACAACTCTTCCATGCTCTCCCTCCTCTTCTTCATAACTTAAAATCTCCAAAACCTGTGTTTTCATCTCGCCGTCTGCCAAACGCACCTGAAGGTGCCGCCCTGATTTCACCTGCTTGACGGATGTCACCGCCTTTCCCGTATCCGCTGTCACATATCCAAATCCACGACTTAAGGTTTCCAGTGGAGACAGTCCATGAAGCCGACCACAAAGCAGAGCCAGCCGATGCTTTCTGTCCGTCAATCTCTGTTCTAAAAAACGCTCCATCTGCTCCTCCATATCCACAAGCCGCTGTTGATATTCATTGAGCCGTCTCTCTGGATGATGCATTTGAAGCTTTAATCTGTATTGGTCCAGCCGTGACTTTTTGCGCTCCAGACTTCTCTCCATCCCTCTTGTCAGAGCCTGAAAGATTACCTGAAGCCGTCCTTCAAACTGACTGTAATCAAATACTGCCAGTTCTGCTGCCGCTGAAGGAGTAGGGGCCCGCAAATCCGCCACATAGTCTGCTATGGTCACATCCGTTTCATGGCCTACTGCAGAGATAACAGGGGTTTTACAATCAAAAATGGCTCTTGCGACCATCTCTTCATTGAACGCCCACAAATCTTCAATAGAACCGCCGCCTCTTCCCACTATCATCACATCCAGCCCCATAGCATCCAGGGTCTGGATTCCTTTCACGATACTCTCCTTTGCATTCTCCCCCTGAACCAGAGCCGGATAGAGAACGAGCTGCACATAAGGATTGCGCCTGGCGGAAATATTCATAATATCCCGAATAGCGGCTCCTGTACTCGCCGTCACCACCCCTACGGTTTTGGCATACTTCGGAATGGGCTGTTTGTATTCTGCTGCAAACATTCCCATGTCTTCCAGCTCATCTCTTAATTTTTGAAAGCGTTCAAATAAATCTCCAACGCCCTCGCGCTTTATTTCCTTGGCATAGAGCTGATATTTTCCGTCCCTCTCATACACATCAACGCTTCCAGAGACCACCACCTGCTGCCCTTCCTGCAATCCAAAAGCGAGACCCCGCCGCTGGCTGGCAAACATCACCGCAGATAAGGTCCCTGACTTGTCCTTTAATGTAAAATAAATATGGCCCGACGTATGGTACTTACAGTTCGATACCTCTCCCCGCACGCTGATACGATTCAGAAGAAAATCCTGAACGAACATATTCTTAATGTATGAATTTACCTGGGTAACCGAATAAACGCTTGCCATAATCCGCTCCCATCATTCGCTTGCCTTTTGGCCTGTATTAGAAACCAGCTTTGCCAAAACTCCGTTGATAAAAGCTTGGGACTCCTTTTGTCCAAATTTTTTGGCAAGCTCCACAGCCTCGTTAATCGCCACTTTTTCCGGAATCTCTTCATCATGAATCATCTCATAGAGAGCAAGCCGCAAAATGGCCAGGTCCACTCTTCCCATCCTTCTGGTCTTCCATCCCTGAGCCACCTCGTTGATTCTGTCATCCAGCTCTGGAATCAGGGAAATCACAGCCGCCGCCTTCGTTTCCAAATACTGACGGTCCTTTGGGTCAGAAACTCCCTGATGAAGAATCGTAAGAACTCCCTCTGGTGTCGTTTCGTCCTCCTGGAGCGCTTCAAAATAAGATTCAAACTGCTGCTCTCTCTCCTCTGCCGGATAAAAATCTGCGCAGAACAACATTTTAAAGCAATGCTCCCGCAATTCCCTTCTGGTCATACTTCTTCCTCCCGTTTGATTCCTCTTTCGATTTCCGCATATATTTTATCTCATGACAAAGGCGCAGCCACGAAAAAGTAGCTGCGTCTCCTTGAGTGCGCTTAGTGATCTTCTTCCATATTCACACTGGCAATTTTAATATTCACGTCCAAAACGCTTAATCCTGTCATGTTCTCTATGGCGCTCTTTACTTTCTCCTGGACTTTCTCTGATACATCTGGAATATTGTATCCATACTTCATATTCAGAGACAAATCCACAGATACATGTTCCTCTGTCACGTCAACCTTGACGCCCTTGGAAAGATTTTTCATGCCCAGCTTGCCTACCAATTCATTGGTAATATTTCCGGCCATGGAATCCACGCCTTTTACCTCTGTGGCAGCCAGACCTGCGATAATCGCCACTACCTCATCTGCAATTTGTACTTCCCCGATTTTATCTTTTTCATAAACTTTATGAGTATTCCTGCTTTCCATATCTTCCACAACAAATACCTCCTTGCATTTCTATAATAGCCTTATTATAGCAAAAATACTCTTGTTTGCAAAGGTATTTTTCATGTTTTAAGCAGGAGGCTTATTCCGCCAGATTTAAAAGGGTGATAATGATGCTGTCAGCTCCTACTTCTGCTTTTCGTTTTACCACATCCTCGATCTGTGCTCTCTGAGCATCCGTGATCGAAGCAGCGTTAACAACCACGTCTACTTTGTCAGAAGAGATACTAACCACAGGATCGGAAAATCCCTTTGCCATAAGAAGCGTTTCTGCAGCGTTTTCCTTCTCTGCAATCTCTGTCAGCTCAATCATATCCTGGATGGCCTGCTGTTTGGCCGCTTCCTCAATATTCGTATTGTTGATAATATTTAACAAGGTATCCTTATTCTTAGCCCGAACCTGCTCTCTGCTTAACTGAACGCTGGCTATGTAATCTGAAACGCTCATGCCGCTGGTGAGAATCGCTTCTCCCGGATTTTCCAAACCAGCCTGAGCTCCCCCTTCCATTCCTGCCTGTTCCTGAACCGTTTCCATCTGCGCATACTGCTGCCCAGTGCTTTGAGTAACAGACTGCAGCTCTTGTGCAGAAACGGATTCCGCTTCCTCAATCTGGCTCAAATCCTGGTCCAGACTCTGAATTTCCTCATAGCTGCCCTGAAGGTCTAACATCTTTTGGTTTTCAGCTAAAATATCCTCATCTGAAATATCTGTAAGTCCTGCCTCAAAAGCGCTGTTTCCCGCTTCCAATTCCTGTTTTCCTGTGTAGTTTAAGTAGCCTGCCGCCGCAATCATAACCGCCAATGTAGTGACGATGATCTGGTTTCTGCGGAACAGTTTTTTCATATTGACGCCTTTTAAGTCCCTTTTTTTGAACTTCATGCACGACACTCCTTTTATTCTATCCGCTTTAATACTTTTATTTTATGTGAGGGTACGTCAAATAATGCTTCCACAGCAGCAGAAATTTCTGCCTGTACCTGAGGACTTTTTCCTCCCTCCGCGCTGATAATCACACCGCTGATTTCCGGCTTCATCTCCTTTGCCAAAAGAGGCTCCTCCTTTCCGGTCTGCCCAGAAAGAATTGTGTTCTCTGTAACTGCCTGGCTTTCCACCCTTCTGCTGCCGCCGTTTTGGTCAGTCTCCTGGGTGATAGAATAGGAAGTGTCCCGATCTACCCGCCACACTTTCTCTTCTGATGATTTTAAGACAATCATCACCTCTACCTGCCCCACTCCGTCTACATGACTTAGAATGTCCTCCAGTCTTTGTTCCAAAAACCGTTCATACGATACAGCAGCAGCCGCTGTTTCTGTCTCCTCTCGTTGCAAAGAAACTGAATCAGAAGACTCTTCTAGGTCCTCCTTTTTCTCACTGCCAAATGGAAAAGCCAAAATCAGAAAAATCAACCCCACCGCCAGCATAACCAGCCATTTGTTTTTACCGGACTTTAAGTTTAATTTCGACTTCATGGCTTTCCAATCCATAATACCTCTCCACCTTTCTGCATAATTGCAAAACCTCTTCATCAGAAACCACTGGTTCATCCTCCATGGCATCCTGATCCTCGTCTTTGTGAATCTGTATCGGTTCAATCGCGACAGAACCAACAACAATTCCTGTCTGCTCCTCGTTTCTGTCCTGAATTTCATCCTTTGACACCACCATGGCAATGTATGTCACAGTTCCGTATTTCTCCTCATCCCGGTCGCTTTCAATCGTAGCTTTCACACTTTCCACGCAAAAACCCTGATCCTCTGCCATCCCTTTTATATCTCGTTCCACGGCGCCCTCATACTCCTCGATTACCCGTAAAAGCCGCTGTGTCTCAATCCCCAGAATCTCCCTCTCCAAATCCTGAGACTCTTTCTGAAAGGTAATAGTCTCAAAATAATAAGCGATCCGATCCTCCAGTCGCAGTCCCTTGGTCAGGGGACTGATTACCAATAGAATCAACATCATACCTGTAAAAAAACGAATGTATTTCTCATATTTTTTTGCGGGAAGCAGCGCTATAACCATGGTAATAAAAATGAGAAAACACAAAATACTGCTGATCCACTGATACACCACCTTCATACAAACCTCCTGTCAGGCATAGTAGGTTACATTGGTCCCTGCACATACCAAGGCCACAGTGATCACCAGCAAAAGAGCTGCTGTCATGACAATCTGGAGAAGCAGTTTATGCCCTTTGGCCGCCGCCGCAATACAGGCTACCAGGCGTTTATCACACACAGGCTCCATCAGAGCTGCCATACATTGGTAGAGAAACATTAAAACCATCAGTTTCAACACTGGAATCGAAATCAGAACCAAAAGAATCACCACTGCCGCCATACCGATACTGTTCTTAATCAATACCCCAGAACCAAGAAACATCTGAGTTATGGCAGCTGCACCTTGTCCTACTCCCGGAATCATGCTGATGATTTTTTGGACAGAACCGTCTTTGAGAGAGTCTACATAAGGCAGCACCATTCCCTGTATAAGATGAAACCCTAAAAGAACGCCCAAAAGAGTTTTCATCCCCCACCCAATCGCCTGTTCCAAAAGTCCTGTCATACGGGACAAAAATTCCTCCTTTACCATATTGCTGGCTAAGACCAGCAAAAAATACACTCTGACTGCCGGAATCAAAACGCTGCCCAACAGCCATTGTCCCACTGTAATCAAAAGAAGAGTAAATTCATACGTTGCAGCCGCAGTCACACTTCCGCCTGAAAAGGCAACCGCCAAAAAATAAGCCGGCGACAAAACTTTCATAAATTGAAGAATCTGTCCCACTGTGTCCGCAGCCACCTGAATACTTTGTCCAAGACCAGCTGTCAGCATGGTAAACAAAAGAAGGTAAGTGACATAAAATCCTGTCTCTGAAATCTGACTTCCGTTAAACACACTGGAAAAATTGGTAAACACCGCTCCCAAGATTCCCAGAGCCAGAATCTGTCCCATCAGTTGTCCACTGACAGAAATCTCAGAAAAAAGAATCTGCTTTAATTCCTCTAAAATCCGCCTGCATAGTTCAGAAAAATCCCCTTTCAGCAAACACTCCATCACCTCTTCAAACCCAAGGTCCATCCCCCGATTCTGGCTCTGAAGATAATCCTCAATACCTTTAAAATCGAACTGATCCATGGAATCCTGAAAAACGGAAGCCGCCCAGTCTTCCTCCTCCTCAGCGCTGTCGAACGAACCAGGCTTTGCCGCTCCGAAGCTGTCTAACCTTAGAGATTCTCCCCAAAAACAAAAGCACACTATGGCAAGCACTGCCATAACAAGCATTTTTTTCTGTCTCATGATAAAAACCCCTGTACAGTCTCCATCAGAGCCAGAAGAATGGGCATACTGACTGCCAGAATCGACAGTTTTCCAAATATCTCTATCTGGCTTCCCAGAGAACCGTATCCTGCATCCTTGCAAATTCCAGAGGCAAATTCTGCGATGTACGTTATTCCAATCATCTTCATCAAAGCGCTGATATAAACGCTGTTAATTTTTATGTAGGACTGTACCTGCCTTGCCACATCTACTATGGTTTCCAGCTTGGAAATTCCGTAAAAAAAGATTACCAGACCAGCACAGGCTACCAAATAAATTCCGTACTCGCCTTTCATGCCTTTTAGCTGGATGGCTAAGAAGACCGCCGTCAGCCCCAGAACCGCGATTGTCACCACCGTCATGTTATCACCTACTATCTATTACAGCGCAAACAGATTTTTTATGGTTTCAAATAACTCATAGATATAGGGCACCATCCAGAATAAAACCAGAATCAGACCTGCCAGACTGGTGAGAAAAGCTTGTTCTTCTCTTCCACTGTGTTTTAATACCTGGCAGATAACGGAAACCAGAATCCCTACCGCCGCAATCTTAAAGATCAAATTGACTCCCATACTCTCCTCCTAACACAAAATAATGGAGAGAAACAATCCACCCATCACTCCCAAACTGGTAAACAGCTTGGTCTGTTCCTGTTCATGGCTTCGATAATAATCAATGGATAAGTCCAGCTGCTCCAGATATAACGCTATCGTCCGTTCCTGCATATCCAAGTCCAGATAACCCAAATGTTCCCCAAAAGCCTTTAGTTCTGCGCATTCTTTCTCTGTAAAAAGAAAGTTCCTTTTATGATTCTGTATCTCTTCTTTCCACAATTCAAAAAACACTTCTCCTTCTCTGTCTTGAATCCGACTCGCCACCTGGATAAAAAAGCTGGCCAATACTCCCTCTGATTTTCTCCCTGCCTGCTCCAGAGCCTCTTCCAGAGGTGAATGAGCATACAAGATCTCTCCTTTTAAAAGCAGTATCATTTTCCGAAGCTGTTCCAGCATTTTTCTGTGTTCCTTCCACTGACCTGCCTTCCATGCGCCAAGAGCCCCGCAGGAAAACGTCACCAACAGGCTTCCCACCGCTTTCATCCACATAAGCATGTCCCTCTCGAATCAAAAATTCCGCCCAAGTGTCCTATCTCTTTCTGGTTGTCCAAAAGAATATATCTCTCAAATCTTTTCTCCTGAATCAGTCTTTGCAGCACTGGCTTTTGCAGCATGTCCTCCACAGAGTTTCCATGAACTGTAGCCACCAGTTTACAGCCACAGTTCATCACATATTCCATCGCGTCCAAATCCTCCCTGCTTCCCACTTCATCCACTGCAATCACCCTTGGGGACATGGTTCGAATCATCATCATCATCCCCTTTGCCTTGGGACAGCAGTCTAAAATATCGGTTCGAATCCCCAAATCATTTTGAGGCGCACCATGGAAACAGGCTCCTATCTCAGATCGCTCATCCACCACTCCCACATTTACCCCTTTCTGACTCCCAACCCCATTGGAGAGCTGTCGTATGACATCCCGAAGCAGCGTAGTCTTCCCACATCTAGGCGGAGAAATGATCAGAGTGTGAAGCACTTCTTTGTTCTCGTAAAGGTAAGGCATGATTCTATCTGCACAGCCTATAATCTGATGGGCCAGTCTGATGTTTAAAAACGAAATGTATTTGATGGTTCGAATACCTCGCTCATCCAGAATTGCCTTTCCTGCAAGCCCTATCCGGTGACCTCCCTGGATTGTCAGAAAGCCCTGCTTTACTTCCTCTTCAAACGCGTACAGAGAATGCCGGCTGATATGTTCCATAGTCTCTTTTAGCTCTTCCTGACTGACCACATAAGCTTCCTTTCTCTGAGAACTTAATCTGCCGTTCTCTGTCACATAATACTCCCTGTTGTCCATAACCAGCAAAAGCGGAGCCTGAACACGCAGGCGGATTTCCTGAACCTTGTCAAAATTCAGCGATGCATTTGCAAGGATTTCTCTTATTTTCCTGGAAAAAATTTTAATCAGCTCGTCTTTATTCTCCACAGTAATCCCTCCTTTTTCTCAATATATGAGGGGCTTGAGAAAACATTCCTGAAATATAAAAAACAGAGCCAAAAGGTATACTCCTTTCTGCTCTGCATAAAATATTTAACGTATTTCTTTTAAGTATGTTTCTGCATTTTCTTCTGTTAGGCCAAACTTTTCACAGATTTGTTTCAGAATAACATCACTCGATATCTGTAGCTTTTTCAAGGTAAAATCATTTAAATGATATGATATTCCACATAAAGTTCCTGACGATACTCTTTATCCTGTGATACTTTGATAACGTCTGATAAACTTCTCCTGGTCTCTCATTAACAACCTTAAGTGCGAAAAATCTCGTAATATTATTTCAGACAGAACGCAAAAAATACTCTGCCTGAAATATTTAACATATTTCTTTTAAGTACGTTTCTGCTGTTTCTTCTGTCAGACCAAACTTTTCACAGATTTGTTTCAGAATAACGTCACTTGATATTTGTAGCTCTTTCAGTGTTAAAATCATAGCTGTTATTCCTTTATCAATTCCCTTTTGAATTCCTTTCTCCTCCACCCCCTT
>CAJTUV010000040.1 GCA_910579515.1 uncultured Hungatella sp. | reverse complement strand
TTATGAGGGGTTGTGGCACTTGCTTGATTCTTAAAGTGTCAAAAACGAGATTATAATCTCATCCTCCCATTTCGTCAAGTCTTGAATTTTGCACTGCCAATCATCCAAATCTGTCCTTTAAATCTCCGCCCCACCTCTGGCTCACCGATTAAATCCTGACTATTAATCGCCACATGAAAAATCATATCATTACACTCTATTTTCATATCATAGACTTCCTCACCAGTAAACCTGTTTTTTCTTTTATCAATATACAAAATATCTCCAATAATCGCATACTGATCACACTCTATCCCACACGGCATAAAACTGGAATCAATGATAGAGTAAATGTCTTCTTTAGCCACTCTTCGGGAAATCTGAGAATATAAGTCAATATCTTCAATCGTCAAAGTTTCGATTGCATCCTCATCTCCATTTTTTGCAGCTTCCATTAGATTCGTTCTTTCTTTAAAAGCGACTTTGGCCATCTCCACCTGTTTCGCACTTTTCTTTACTGGAAGCAATATTTTTCCCTTAACAGACATTCCCACCAAATTTACATAAATTACCTCTGTGGATTCCTTTTCCATATTGCGCTGCCGATATTCCATTGCATTTTCCAGATAGTAAATAAGCGAAATCCCCACACGAAACTCATCAAGAAGACCTGCATAAGTTTCCTTTTCCGTATGACGCTGAATGGAACAATCTGCCTCAGAAGATATATCATGACTTAACAAAAATGGAATATAATATTCTGGCCTGATTATGCCAAACTCGTCCATCTCTCCATAAATATCAATTCCCATGTCTGTGGCTACTTCTGTTCGTACTCGACACAGATTCGTCTCCCCATCAATCTGAATCTTCCATATTTGAGAAGATTCCGCCTGCTCTACTAAATTCTCTAACAGTTTCTGTATATCATGTTTTTTCTGATACAGACTAAAGCCTACTGTACGTAAAAACTTATGCATATCTTATCACCTTCTTTTTATCTCTTTTTTTCACTTCATATACTATACGAAAATAAAACACTTTCGTCAACCTGTTTTTCAAGAGACACCAGTAAATAAAAAATCCTGTAAATAAGCCATTCAAACTTATTTACAGGATTTTTATCTATTGTTTTTAAACAACACCCTGAGCCATCATAGCTTCGGCAACTTTCTCAAATCCGGCAATATTTGCACCAGCCACATAATTTCCTTCCACGCCATAGCGTTTTGCAGCATCCGCAGTCTTGGCATAGATATTCACCATAATATCTTTCAACTTTGCATCCACTTCTTCGAAAGTCCAGGAAAGTCTCTGACTATTCTGGCTCATCTCCAATGCAGACGTTGCAACACCACCTGCATTAGCTGCCTTGCCAGGCATAAACAACATCCCATTTTCCAGGAAGAAGTCTGTTGCTTCTCTTGTAGAAGGCATATTTGCACCCTCTGCTACTGCAAAACATCCATTAGATTTTAATGATTTTGCATCCTCCAGATTCAATTCATTCTGAGTAGCACATGGAAGAGCAATATCGCATGGAACTGTCCAGATTCCCTTCCCTTCTGTATAAACTGCGGTAGGAACCTCTTTGACATACTCCTTGATTCTTCCACGGCGAACTTCTTTAATCTGTTTTACAATATCCAGTTTAATTCCATCCTTATCATAAATATAACCATTCGAATCGCTTAATGCAACAACCTTCGCACCTAACTGTTGTGCCTTTTCTGTTGCATAGATAGCCACATTACCAGATCCAGAAATCACTACCGTTTTTCCTGCCAGCTCTTTTCCGTTATGCTTTAACATTTCATCCAAAATATAGACCAAACCATATCCTGTAGCCTGAGTGCGGGCCAGAGAACCACCATAGGTTAAACCTTTTCCAGTTAAAACGCCTTCGTATAAACCAGTCATTCTCTTATACTGTCCATACAGATATCCAATCTCTCTTCCACCCACACCAATATCACCGGCAGGCACATCCTGATCAGCTCCAATATATTTAGAAAGCTCCGTCATAAAGCTCTGGCAAAATGCCATTACTTCTCTGTTAGATTTTCCCTTTGGATCAAAGTTAGAACCGCCCTTACCGCCTCCAATAGGAAGACCTGTCAGAGAGTTTTTAAATACCTGCTCAAATCCAAGGAACTTTAAAATACTCTGATTTACAGATGGATGCAAACGAAGTCCTCCCTTGTATGGTCCAATCGCACTATTAAACTGAACTCTGTATCCTTTATTTACCTGTACCTTACCTGCATCATCTACCCATGGAATGCGAAAAGAAATGATTCTCTCAGGCTCTACCAAACGCTCTAGTAATGCAGCATTTCTATATATCTCCTCGTTAGCATCAATTACCAATCTAAGAGAATCCAAAACTTCTTTTACAGCCTGATGAAATTCTGGCTCACCTGGATTTTGCTCTACAACTCTGGTATAAATTTCATCTACATATGACATACATTAATTCCTCCCTTTTATTCTATAAATCAAATCTATGGAATAAATTATAACAAGTTAACGTATTAACGTCAATAAGTAAATCTAACGAAATTTCAAAGATAAAAACAAATAAAAACAGGCATTAGTATCCCAACGCCTGTTCCAGTGCTTCCTTCTCTTCATTTCCCAAACCAATATCCGTCTCCCCTTTTTCCACACTTTTTATATAGAGATAACATCCTTCTCTGCTATGAACAGAATTTAAAATAAATCCTGTATTATTCAAATCCAACAATGCAAGTGCAAAGCTTAAGTTTCCTCCCATTCCCTTAAAAGCATTATATTTTACCATTCCAAACTTTTGATAAGAACCTTTAACACTTCTTGTCAAAGTTCGCATAGTATCTTTATTTGCTCTATCCTGTACCTTCAATTCTTTAATCTCATCAATTTGATCCAGGATGACACTTTCCAGAGATTCTGCATCCTTCCCTCTCATAAAATAATCATACCTTCTATACAGCTTACTTGTTTGAAGAATGCAAATGATTGTCATAATTAAAAGAAGGATTGTGATTACTCCAAGGCTGATAATGACCACAGCAGGATCAATCGGCCAACTATTTAACATGCTATTTTCCATTTTTATCTCCTATTTAATGTATAGATTCTATCAGCTCTACGATTCTCTCCAATTCTGCTTTAGAATAATACTCGATTTCTATTTTCCCCTTGTTGCGATCTCTTTTATTGATTACAACCTTTGTCCCCATAGCCTGTTTCATTCTCTCTTCTAAATCTCTGAAAATAAAGCTTAAATCCTTCTCCTCTTCTGCTTCCTTTTCCTTTGTATTCTTTTTGGGCTTTCCCAAAGCCTTTACTAATTTTTCTACTTCCCTAACACTTAACTTTTCACTTACAATTTTTAATGAAATTTGGTATTGCTGCTCTCCATCTTCTAAAGCCAGCAATGCTCTGGCATGTCCACCTGTAATTAATCCCTGAATCAACATTTCCTGTACCCGCTTATCCAACTTTAATAAACGCATACTATTTGTAATCGTAACTCTACTTTTGGAAACTCTTTCTGCAATTTCCTCCTGAGTCAATTCAAATTCCTGCATTAATTGCTGATATGCCATTGCCTCTTCAATAGGATTCAAATCTTCTCGCTGAACATTCTCTATCAATGCAATTTCCATAGACTGCTGCTTTGTATATTCCCGAATCACTACGGGAACTTCCTTCAATCCTGCTTCTTTTGCTGCGCGCCAACGCCGCTCTCCAGCAATGATCTCATAATGCTCATCCTTTTTCTGTACCAACAAAGGCTGCAGCACTCCATATTTCTTTATTGAATCTGCTAATTCCTGAATTAATTCTGAATTAAAATCTTTTCTTGGCTGACCACTATTTGGCTCAATCAGAGAAAGTTTTATTTGGTATTCTTTCCCTTTTTCCTTCTCTTGAGTATGTATTTCTGTCTTCTCCAATGTTTCACGTGAAACATTTTCACTTCCGTTATTGGGTTGATTTTCTACTACATCTTCACCAAAAATTGCCCCTAATCCTTTTCCTAGCCCTGTTCTTTTCGCCATCAGATGTCTTCTCCTCTACTCATAACTTCCGCTGCTAAAAGTCGATAACTTTCTGCGCCTGTTGATCTGGAATCATATAAATGAATCGGCATTCCATGACTTGGAGCTTCTGCTAATCTTACATTCCTGGGTATAATCGTTTTATAAATATTTTTGCTTAAAGTACTTTTTACACTTTCTACAACCTCTAAAGAAAGATTCGTTCTGGCATCATACATCGTAAAAACCACACCCTCCGTCTCTAACTGAGGATTCAATTTCTTCTTAATCAAATTAACAGTTTTTAACACTTGATTCAATCCCTCTAACGCATAGTATTCACACTGAATTGGAATCAATACTGTATCTGCTGCAGTCAATGCATTAATTGTAAGTATATTTAAAGAAGGCGGACAGTCAATCAAAATGTAATCATAAAACTTTTGTATTTCCTTTAAATGTGCTCTTAATAGTGATTCCTTATTTTCAAATTCTAGTAATTCAATCTCAGCACCTGACAAGTCCACATTAGAAGGAAGTACATCCAGATGATTCTGGACATCTCTACAAAGACATTCTTCCATCTGGCACTCTCCTACCAGAAGTTCATAAATAGTTTGACTAAGCGCTCCTTTTTCTAAACCTACCCCGCTAGTAGCATTACCCTGTGGATCAAAATCAACCAATAAAACTTTTTGCTCTGCTTCTGCTAAACAGGCAGATAAATTAATCGCAGTTGTAGTCTTTCCCACACCGCCCTTTTGATTTGCAATCGCAATTATTCTTCCCATAACAATTCCTTTCCGATACAAGGGATAGTATATCACATTTTTATTTCTTTTCCTACGTTTTTTTTGAAAAACAACCGAAAATGTTTCACGTGAAACATTTTAGAAAAAAGTTGTCATATGATTCCAGTTGTATTATAATACTCTAAACAGTTGAACTAAATCGGAGGGAAACATTTAATCATGTCAATGAAAAATAAGTTACTTACCACACTGATTTTATCCAGTAGTGCTCTCACTATTACAAGTATGATCAATCACTGCATCAAATTATCTGCAACCTCTAAAAATAAATCAGAAAAAAAAGATAACCATTTCTTTCACTGGCGGCTTGGAGACATTTTTTATAAAAAGTATGGAACTGGAAAACCTATTTTACTTATTCATGATCTTCATGCCTCTTCAAACAGTTATCAATGGGATCTGATAATCTCATCTTTGTCAAAAGTTTATACAGTCTATACAATAGACCTTTTGGGATGCGGACAATCTGAAAAACCATATCTAACCTATACAAATTATTTATATGTACAGCTTATTTCGGATTTTATCAAATCAGAAATTGGTCATCGAACAAATGTCATTGCAGTAGGAAACTCTGGAAATTTTGTTACTATGGCATGTAGCAATTCTCCAGAATTGTTTAATAGGATTATTTTAGTGAATCCAGACAGTATACTTACCTGTGCACAGACCCCTGGAAGATATACAAAGTTTTATAAAGAATTTTTAGATTTACCAATCATTGGAACCCTTTTATATCATATTGCAGTAAGTAAAAAATCTTTGCGTAAATTTGCAAAAGAATATGCCTTTTATAACCCACATTTAATAAAAAAATCTTATATTGACACTTGCTATGAAAATGCCCATTTAGGACTATCCCCTAAATCAATCTATGCCAGTGTTCATTGTAATTACACAAATTGTAATATTATAACATCCTTGAAAAAAATCGACAATAGTATTTACTTGATAGGTGGTTCCGACCTATATCTGGAAGAAGAACTTTTAAAAGAGTATCTTTCTTACAACTCTGCCATTGAATATACCTTGATTCATGAAACTAAATATTATCCACACATGGAAAAACCAAATGAATTTCTATCTACAGTTTTTTTGTTTCTATCCTAAATACCTTGTATTTAATGTTTCACGTGAAACATATAAAATAATCCCCCGCTGCAAATTCAACGGGGGATATTTCTATAAATATAAAGGTTCTTTTCCTGGAAGTCCAGCTTTTCTTGGATATTTCTTAGAAGTATTTTCTAATTTTCTAATTTTAACCAAACACCTTTCTCCATCCGCATTTGGCAATTCAAAAGAAATATTATCATCTAACTTTCCGCCCAATAACTTAATAGCACTCTTGGCCTGATTTAACTCCTCTTCTATTTTTCCAGACTTATAGGAAATAAAAGAGCCATTCACTTTTACAAAAGGCATACAATATTCTGATAAAGTTGTCAAATTAGCAACCGCTCTGGAAACACAAAAATCGTAACAACCACGGTACCTTTTATCTCTGCCAAAATCTTCTGCTCTTCCGTGAATAGTCTCAATTTCCTTTAATCCTAATTGAAAAATAACTTCGTCTAAAAATTTAATTCTTTTATTTAAAGAATCCAACAAGGTTATCTTTAAATCTGGAAAAGCAATCTTTAATGGAAGTCCCGGAAAACCTGCACCTGTCCCAATATCTATTATAGAATAATTTCCTTCTAAAAGATCTGGAATCAATTTTACGAGATACAAACTATCTACAAAATGCTTGGTTATTACCTGTTCCATTTCTGTAATAGCAGTCAAATTCATCACTTCATTCCATCGTATCAACAAATCATAATATTCATAAAACTGATGAATTTGTCTCTGTGATAATGCCAAACTAAGTACTTCTTTTAATTCCTTCTCCAGCAATCTCTTAAACTGTTCTTCCATTTTAAATCTCTCCTCAATTTACTCTATCAGGGGATGATGTTCCAGAATACCTTAGCTGTTCCAAATACACTAGCAAAACCGAAATATCCGCAGGAGAAACACCCGAAATTCTGGAAGCCTGACCAATCGACATAGGCTTATATATATTCAACTTCTGAATAGCCTCTTTCCGCAATCCCTTTACCAAAGTATAATCAAAATTAACATCTAGCTTCTTTCTCTCTAATTTTTTAAATTGAGCCACTTGTTGCTTCTGACGTCTAATATATCCTTCATATTTAATATTTATATTAACCTGCTCTTTTGTATCTCTCGGTAAATCTGGTCTCTTTTCATCTAATTCCTCCAATAGAAAATAATCAAGTTCCGGCCGCCTCACTAATTCTGCCAAAGTAGCTCCTGTCTTTAAAGGCGTACTCCCATGCTTCTCCAAAAACTCCTGTACTATACGATTGGCCCCAATATTAGTATGCTCCAAACGCTGAATCTCTGTCTCAATATCTTTCTCCTTTTGCAGAGTTTTCTCAAATTCCTCATCGGAAACCAGACCGATCTCATGACCAATGGATCGAAGTCTTAAATCTGCATTATCCTGCCTTAAAAGAAGACGATATTCTGCTCTGGAAGTCATCATCCGATACGGTTCATGATTCTCTTTCGTCACCAAATCGTCAATCAAAACTCCGATATATGCCTGTGAACGATCCAACACAACATACTCTCTTTCCAAAACTTTCATAGCTGCATTTACTCCCGCCATAAATCCCTGAGCAGCCGCTTCCTCATATCCAGAACTTCCATTGAACTGCCCTCCGCTAAACAATCCCTCTATCTTTTTAAACTCTAACGTGGCGTTTAACTGTCTGGAATTAATACAGTCATATTCTATAGCGTAGGCATTTCTTACAATCTTCACATGTTCCAAACCTGGAACTGTTCGATACATCGCATACTGGACATCTTCAGGTAAAGAACTAGACATTCCTCCCAAATACATTTCATTTGTATATAATCCCTCCGGCTCGATAAATACCTGATGCCGTTCTTTATCAGGAAACTTTACCACCTTATCTTCAATAGAAGGACAATATCTGGGACCAGTTCCCTCTATAGCTCCTGAAAATAATGGAGATCTGTCCAGATTCTCACGGATTATCCCATGAGTTTTCTCATTGGTATAAGTCAGCCAGCAAGAAACCTGTTCCTTCTGAACAGACTCTGAATCTGTTGAAAAAGAAAAAGGTACGATTCTGGAATCTCCAAATTGCTCTTCCATCTTTGTAAAATCAATGCTTCTTTTATCTACCCGTGCCGGTGTACCGGTCTTGAATCGAAACATTTCAATTCCACAAGATTTTAAAGAATCTGTTAAATGAATTGCTGCCTGAAGACCATTTGGCCCTGTTGGATTACTCACATCTCCATAAATACATCTGGCATTTAAATAAGTACCTGTAGCTAAGACTACCGCCTTACTGTGATAAACAGCTCCAGAAAATGTTTTCACTCCCTTGATCTTTCCATTCTCTGCCAAAATTTCTGAAACCTCAGCCTGACGAAGGGTTAAATGTTCCGTATTCTCTAATGTCTTTCGCATCTGTCTGGAATAATCCTGTTTATCAGCCTGAGCACGCAAAGAATGAACAGCAGGTCCCTTGGACTCATTTAGCATTTTTGACTGAATAAACGTCTTATCAATATTTTTGCCCATTTCCCCGCCTAATGCATCCAACTCCCTGACCAGATGTCCCTTAGAACTTCCACCAATATTAGGATTGCACGGCATCAAAGCAACACTGTCGATACTAATTGTAAATAGAATTGTTTCAAGACCTAATCTGGCACAAGCCAATGCCGCTTCACATCCGGCATGTCCCGCTCCTACCACTACAATATCATAAGTTTCCTCTAAATTTGGCATAACACTTTGTTCCCTTCTAAATTAACACTTATTTTCCCATGCAAAATTTACTGAATATCTGCTCTACCAGATCTTCTTCCACTGCTTCTCCAATAATACTTCCTAACTGTTCATATGCATTCATCAAATCAATAGAATAAAAATCCTCAGGCATATCATCTTCTATACTCTTTTGAACCAGCTTCATACTATCCAGACTTTCCATCAACGCCGTCTTATGCCGAATATTGGTAATGTAAACCTGATCATTAAAGTCAATTTTTCCTCCATAAAACATAGCTTCAATCTCTTTTTCTAAACATTCTATCCCAAGATGTTCTTTCGCAGAAATCAAAATCACCTTATGTCCTGTAATCTTTTCTAGCTCTTCTTTTTCAACCACCTGAACCAAATCTGTTTTATTAATTAACACCACAGCCTTACGTTCCTGAATCATTCCAACAATATCTTTATCATTTTCATCTAAAGGAACAGAACCATCAACCATGTAAATAATTAAATCCGCATCTCTGGCTGCATCTTTTGCCTTTAGAACTCCAATCTGTTCCACCCTATCGTCTGTATCTCTGATCCCCGCTGTATCAACGATATGAAGACTGATTCCATGTAGATAAATATGTTCCTCCAAAGTATCTCTTGTCGTACCTGCAATTTCCGTAACAATCGCTCTCTCCTGCCCTGCCAAAAGATTCATAAGAGAAGACTTCCCTACATTTGGCTTTCCCAAAATAACAGTGCGAATCCCTTCAGCCATCACTCTTCCATTATCTGCAGAAGCTGCCAATGTCTCTAATTCCTGAATCATAGAACACAATTTCTCCTTAAATTGTATTTTGTATCCATCTAAAGAGACATGTTCTGGATCATCCAAAGCAGATTCTATAAATGCAATCTCATAAATAATCTTTTCTCTCAACTTGCGAATTTTTTTTGAAATTTCACCATTTAGCTGACTAACTGAGCTTTTCAATGCGTAATCATTTTTTGCATTAATGACGTCAATTACTGCTTCTGCCTGGGACAAATCCATTCTTCCATTTAAAAAAGCTCTCTTTGTAAATTCTCCTGGCTCTGCCGGTCTTGCTCCACACTTTATTACAGTTTCCAAAATTCTTTTCATCACCAAAATTCCGCCATGACAATCAATTTCCACAGTATCTTCAGCTGTATAACTATGTGGTCCTCTCATCACCAAAACAAGCACCTCGTCAAGTACTTCCTCACCATCCAGAATATATCCATAATGAATCCTATGACTCTTACTCACATCAATTCTGTCACCATTTTTTTTCCTGAAAATTTCTTTTATAATAGCAAATGTCTGCTCACCACTAATGCGGATAATTCCAATTCCAGAACTGGACATAGCCGTTGCAATGGCGGCAATCGTATTCTTCTTCATTCATCTTCTCCAAATTTAATTTCTAAAAAGGGAGCCGCCGCATAAGAAAACTTCTGCAACTGCTCCCCTTCCAACTTATGACTGTTGATTATTTCGATTCCCTCTATTTTCCCGGTTCTCTCTATTCTCTCTCTTTAACAAGACAACCACATGACGGAAGGGATCTTCCCCCTCACTTCTGGTAACCACATACTTGTCATTCTGCAAAGCCGCATGAATAATCCTTCTCTCATAAGGATTCATAGGTTCCAGGGAAACGCTTCTTCTGGTTCTTTTAACCTTATAGGCAATATTCTTAGCTAAAGTCTCCAGAGTTTCTTTTCTTCTCGCTCGATAATTTTCTGTATCCAGCTTTACCCTTAAATATCCCTCACATTCTTTATTTACCACAAGGCTTACCAAATACTGGAGAGAATCCAATGTTTGTCCTCTCTTGCCAATTAAAATCCCCATGTCTGCACCTGACATATCCACAGTCAATTCTCTATCTGATTCACTGAAAGAAGTATCAAGCTGCACTTCCATTCCCATTGCAGAAAATACCTGATGCAAAAAATCCTTTGCTGCATTTTCACAAGCCAAAACATCAATCGGTTTTCTGTTTTCCGTCTTTTCCTCTCCTGCGTTCAACTGTGATTTCAACTCCTGTCTTGTCTCTGCCTTTTCTGGTCTCTCTGTTTTCTCTATCTTCTCTGCTTTTCCTGATTTTTCTGGCTTTTGTCTATTCTCCTGTCTCTGCCTTGGTTCTTGCTTTTGTTTTTGCTCTTTCTTTGGTTCCTTTTTATTTTCCCTTTTAGGAACATCTTTTTCCTTCTTCGGCTCTTTATTCTCCTTAATAGGTGGATTCACTGTTGTGATTGAGGCAAAAAGGTCCTCCAAATCATCTTCATGTTTTTTCTTTGCACGAATCACCACATTCTTACTAAATAAACCAAACAATCCTGAACTGCCTTTTTCAACAATCGTATAATCCAGATTATCGCTTGTAGTTTCAAGCTCAATCAACGCTTTTGTAATAGCCTCATCCAAAGTCTTTGCAGTTACCGTAATCATATCCATAGGTACCCCTCCTATTTACTACGCTTCTCATGTTTCTCATTGTACATCTGTACCATATTTGCCTTAGCTGCCAAACTTCCTGGCTTTGCGTTCTTATTATAATAGGCTGTAGACTCCTCAATCGTTTTCTGAACCTTCTCCATTTTAGCTGACTTTTCTGCTTCTTCTTTCGCCTCAGCCTCCTGAAGATGCTTTAACGTCTGACTTGCATTATTGGTAATCTTTGTAGGCGGAAGTCCTTTTTTGGCACGCTTTCTATTTGCCTTTTCCACATTCTTTGCAATCAATTCATCAATATTTACTTTATTCAGATAAGCATTTACACCAAGCTGTTGCACTACCTGTAAAAAGCTGCTGATTACCCAGTAAATTCCAATACCTACAGGAAATGAAAAACAGAAAAATACAGACATCAAAGGCATGGTCACATTCATAGATTTCATCATATCTGTCCCCATACCCTTATTATCATCGCTAGTCTGCATAGCCGGCTGATTAGCCGTAGCCAACTTTGTACTATACCACTGGGTTAAACCAGATAAAACAGGAATCAAAAATGCAATAATCACTGCCATAATGGAAAAATCCGTACCACCTTTAAAAAATTCCATGATGACATTAAAAGGAGTATAGGAAATATTGATTCCCAAAAACTGCTGCATCCGATTAACAGACTCAATTACATTTTCCCCAGTGCTGGTAACGACCGTGGCGATATCTGGAAAAGCCGCTGTCAATTCTCCCCATTGGGAAGGTGTCAATTTATAAAGTAAATCTACAACCTTGTCCATATCCGCATAGTCTACATTGGCAAGTCTGTAGCTCTCTGCTAAACTTGTAAATACCTGATCGGAAGCAAATCCTGAAGGTAATTTGGCAATCACTAAATCAAAATAGTGACGTACAGAAGACACATATGCCGGAATTCTGTAAATAACCTGATACAAAGCAAGAAGAATCGGAAGCTGAACCAAAAGAGGAAGGCAGCCGCCAGTCATAGAAGTACCATACTTTTCATAAAGTGCTCTGGTCTCTACATTCATCTTCATCATAGAGTCATTATCATTCTTGCCCTTATATTTTTTTTGGATTGCCTGTAGTTCTGGCTGCATAACAGCCATAATCTTACTGGACTTTTGCTGATTCAAGGTCAATGGAAACATAATCAGTTTCATAACCACAGTAAATAAGATAATGCTCAAACCAATATTTACAACACCAAAAAGACTGGTAAATTGGAATAATGCCTCCATAATCCAGCCTAAAATCTCAGCAATGGGGCCAAACACCCCACCTGTCTTTGTCAGAACTAAAAAATCCAATGAATTACCTCCTCGTCGTCACGGAACTGGATCATAACCACCTCTGCCCCACGGATGACACCGAAGTATCCTTCTGATGGACAGCCATAAACCTTTCACCACACCATACTTTTCCAGTGCCTCAATGGCGTATTGAGAACACGTAGGTGTGTAAATACAGTGATAGTTTACTTTCAGGGGAGATAAAAATATCTGGTATCCTCTGATACAAAAAATCAATCCTTTTCTGATCACGTTTCTATCACTTCGATTCTTCTTAATATGTTATGCAGTCCGCATAAGTGCATATAGGCACTTTCCAATTTTTTGAAATCTGCTTCCTTAGCCGCCTGCCTGGAAACCACAATGATGTCTAATCCTGAGTCAATGCTGTCTCTGTGTAATCGAAAAATTTCTCTTATCAATCGGGCAAAATGGTGTCTTACCACACTGTTACCCACTTTCTTGCTTACAGAAATCCCAATCCTTGTATCCTGATTTCCTGTAGCATATACATACATAATCAATAATTTATTGGCATAGGATTTTCCATTCTTATAAACAATCTGAAAATCTCTGTTTTTTTTAATTGAAGGAAATCTCTTCATGGAACCTCCCAGGCCTGAATACTTTTTGAGAAAAGAAAAGGCCACAATCTCTTGCGGCCTGTCACTTTTAAGCGGATAATCTTGCTCTTCCTTTCGCTCTTCTAGCAGCTAACACTTTTCTTCCGCCTGGAGTACTCATTCTGGCTCTGAAACCATGAACTTTTGATCTCTGTCTCTTTTTTGGCTGATAGGTCATCTTCATATCTTGGCACCTCCTCTTTATCCTAACTTATTACTATAAGCATTCTCAGACTTTTCAAAATTAAACATCGCTTCAATTATATAGAAGGAAAAAGGTTAAGTCAAGCAAAATTTATATACTTTCTTCAATATCTGAATTGTTTGTTATTTTACACTATATATAGATGCAGCAAGCCTACATCCATTATCTCCATGAAAAAAAGGTGTAAAATCTTACTTTATTGAATTATATAAGATTTTACACCTTTTTTATTTGTACATAAATGACTTTCTATGAGTGAATGCTGCCCGTAACATGTATTCTTTCATCAGAAAGATTATCAATATACACATAATATGTTTTATTGGCGCTTACGCTAAACCGATGGGACAACATTCCATTAACAGAAGTCACAGACTTTCCGTTTACCGAAACCTTAAAAGAATTTGTATCTGGTTCGCAAAAAAGAGACACTTTTAATGCCGAAGAATCTGAATCCACACGGATGGCCACACAATCGCCTGGTTCAATATATTTGTCCACAGAATTGTCAATCCGTAAATCCATAACCATATATTCCACATGATTTCGAATCATGGGCTGTTGCTCTTCTTCAACAAACTGGATTGGCTCTAACTCTTCTACATAAGGGTCTTTGTAAGACAGCACAAACTCATTTTGGAGTTTCAAACCTCCTATGGTAGCTCCGTAAACAATAGTTGGAAATAAAAGGACATACCCGATTGATACAACTGCCATTCTTCTTATATTTTTCTTTATGTTCTGATTCATCATATTTTTAATTCTCCTCTCAACCCTCGTTTTCTTTTTACTGTCTATAAAAGAGCTTTGAATCACCGGATTTTTGTATATATTACCAGATAACAATTTAAGATACATTTCCACATAATCCATTTTTTGTTCCTTCGTAGTGTTCTTTAAAACCTCCCTGTCACAGTCCAATTCGCAATAATCCGAAAAGAAATTCAAAAAGTAATAGACAAATGGATGAAACCAATAAATCACTCGAATCACTATGCTCAATCGTTTAAACAGAATATGCTTTCTTTTTAAATGTACCAATTCATGAGTGACAGCAAAACAAAACTGTTCCTGAGTTAAATCCATATCCCCGATTATAAGCATATAATCTTTCATTTTGATAAGCATGGGAGAAGTAATTTCTTCATTATGGTAGACAAAAATTGGCTTTTTTATAGATAAATCCTGTTTTACTCTGTTTACAGAATTTAAAATAGTTTCATCTGTTACTCTTTTACTTCTGCAAACAATATCTTTATAAAATTTATAAATATCTATCGCTATTTTCAAGACTACGATACCTGCGCCTATCGCCCACCCATATAGAATATTCCATACATATGGCCTATAAGAATAAAATCGTTTCAAAATCGAATATTTTTCTTTAAAAATAAGCGTTACACTAGGTTGATTCTCCTCTATAGGTAATATTTCACGCCTTAATATGTAATAAAGAATACTGCATGTCAGGGCAAAAGCAGGAACTGTCAGCAAAATCAGCCCCAATTTTATCAGCCCATAAATCCAGGAACAGGCATACTGTTCTTTACGGGCTACGATAATCAAAAATAACAGCATGACTATAATGGTAACAGACGTGGACATCATGAAGGTAATAAAATATATCATTCCTTATCTCCCAGTTCGCTCTCTAAATCCTTCAGCCATTCTCTGACGCTCTGTAATTCTCCCTCGTTTAAAGACTCTCTTCCGCAAAAATTAGCCAGAATCAGTTCCAGAGACTGCCCATAAGTTTTATTTAACTTATTGTTAATCAATAACTGCTCATACTCTAATTTTGAAACTGAAGGCTTGTAATAAAAATTACGCCCTTCTCTTCTTGGAATCAGAAATCCCTTTTTTGTCAATTTAGAAAGAAAAAAGGAAATATTACTGCTGCTCTTCCCCTTTTTTGCAAACTCATCTACCAGGTCCTGCTTGCATTTTTCTTCATCAGAAGACCAAAAAAAGTTCATAAATTCAAGTTCTGCAGCAGCCAAAGTATTTTTCAATAGAAATTACCTCCTATAATATTTCTTAATAAAAAGATTAGCATTTTTATACATTTTTGTCAATCGTTTCTTGACTTTTTAGCTATTTTAATATATAATACTAATTAATCTTTAGAGAAAGAGGTGATTCCATTGTATTTGTATATTATCTAACTTATTAAAAATTAGGAATGAATCAATATGATATTCAATAAAAAGGAGTACATAATTTATGAAAAAATTAATTACACTACTTACCTCAATTTGGTATTAACATTTTGTTCATCTATGATAGCATTCGCTAAAGGACCTAATAGTGAGTCGGATATGTATATAGTAAACTTAAAAGACGGCATTTCTCCACATTGGGATTTAACTTGCCCAGGTGGAAAGCATCGGATGAAATCTAATGGTAAAGGTGTTGTTTATGATACATCTGGAAATCGCGTTATCAATGGATATTGCTATCAATGCTCTAATTGTTTTTTAGTACTAGCTTCTCAGCATGATCCCAGAATATCTCATACTTTAGGAAAATATCACTTTCATATGGCATACGAACCTATAGGGATTACTGGTATAATTATTAATAATGCTACATATATAGAGGAATTTAATGGTGATACAAGAACAGATTCATTTTGGCAAGGTTTTGAATTTATAAAAGGTCTATAATATGCGCAAAACTTTAAAAAATTACTTTACTCCTTTATTACTTTTGGGAATCGTAATAGTTTCCTTATTTTGGATTCAGAATTTACCTGTCAGGAATGCAAAAAAAATCTTAACAAATCTTCTGAATATTCCATCTCAACCACTTGTAGAGGCTTATCATATTATGGATATGGACATAGATGATTATATTAAGTCGCCTCATAAACAAACAATCGCCTCACTGGACGATGCTCCATTAAGAGAAGCATATAAAGATATGTTAGGTAATTTAGTATCAGACAGTTTTGTAGAAGAGTGTATCCGTTTGAATGAAATAGCATACTTACACGATTTGGCTATCAAACAAGATTTTACTATCAAATTAAAAAAGCTGGATATTTTAAAAACTAATCAGAAAGACGCCTTTCTTTACGAAGCTCAAATATTTATCCATACTTCTACTGGAAAAGAGCAAGAATTTCAAATTACAGGTAAAATTCAATTTAACAATAATGGAAAAGTTAGTTCAGTTAGTTTAAGAGGGCGAGAATTACAACGCTTTATAGAAAATGAATTAAATGAAACTTAAAAAGCTGATTATCTCCAGCCTCTTAAGTTTAAAAATTTTTATTATTCTAATTTTAATTTCTTAGGGCAGCTTTCTGGATCAATTAAAATTTCAAAACTGCCCTATTAATGGAGGAAGGTCTACATGTTTATTGGCAGAATGACTCTTCATTATAGAATTGTGTGAAAGTTGCTGGGACCCACTATCGCAGCCAATACTCTGCCTTCTTGCAATTTCATCATAACCTTCTTACAATTTTGTACGAATTTCCTCCAATGTCATCAAAACCGCATTTAGTACAGAAGGCGTATTTAGTAAAATAACAGCAAATGGGTAGGATTTACTCTTAAATTTAATGTTGCCGTCTTTTTCATATCAACTAATCTCCTTTTACTTTATCGTAACGTAGTTGTCGTTACTCACCAAGTCCTATTTTCTATTTTCACTTAAATAAAGAAAATATCATGAGAAATAAACTATAAAAAAAATAGTAATCTGGTTAATAACACTTTAATTGCTCTTTAAAAATTAAATTTTCTTTTATTTTTCCTTTATTTTTTATAATTAAATAGACAAAACCACATTTTTATAGTAAAATAGATTAAATAACTGGTATTTTTATCTATTTTACTATTATTTATTATATAATTTAGAGATGAAGTAAATTATCATGAAAAGTCCAAAGATCACTCTTCCCAATCTTTTGAACAACTTAATTGAAGAATCCACAGAAGAAATATGCCCCTCATAAAGCAGGAATTTTGTTTTTAATCATAAGCATCATCGGCTGGTCTTTTGTTATTGCAATCCATTTGTAGTATCATGCATAACCACAGGGGGAACCTTCTGGCTCTTCTAATTCTCACACCGTATAAAAATCAGGAGGTGACAGAATGTACTTTAACGTATTCTTATTATTAGTATCCTTTCTCATGATTTGTATGGGAGTAATTTTCCTGATCATAGAAATCTCTACCCATATCACGGAATTTTTTAAATGGAACATGTATAAAGGAAAAACCGAAGGCACCGTTTTTTCAGTAAAAAAATCCGAATTGACAGCCTCCAGACGCTTGGTTGAGGAAAAGATAGGAGAACATGATTATCTCCCCATAGAAGAAACCCAGGATCGTAATTTTGCTTATCCCCCATTTAAACTAGTAATTGGAAGCAAACGATATTCTCCAATCTTTCAATGGAAAGCTGGAGAGAGGGAATTTCGGGGACATTACCCATATCTGCAGCGGAAGGACAAATGGAAACCTGGAGATACAATCGAAATCCACTATTCCACAAAAAAGCCATGGAATTATGTAGTAAAAGATACTTATGTCTGGCATTCTGCCTGCATCTATTGTTTCGTAAATTTAGGGGTTATCCTGTCAGGCATTGTGATAATCCGGAATTTAATTTCATAAAGATGGAGGTAACGTATGAAAACTTCTGACTATTTTCCAACTGAGTTTCCCTTCACACTCCCAACAAAATTAGACAAATTTGTCGAAGAGACAGTAAAAGGGATACAACCTTTAAAAATGGAAGATTACTATCGCTCCAGACTGAAAGAAAGCATCTGGAAGATTTACCAGGAAGAAGATCAATCCGAAGCCCAGACACTAAAACGTCTGGGAAACAGAAAAACAATCAGAAATCAGATTGATCAAGAACTGGAAATGAAAAAGAAACAGGAAAATTCTGTTTTATGGAAAGTACCTATGGCAGCATCCATTTTTTTCTTTGTAATTTTCTGCGTAAGTCTGATTTCCTGTATTCTTTTTCAAATAAGCGGCAATCAGATGATTGGTATGTTTTTCCCAATAGGCTCGCCTGAAAAAGAAATAAACGGAGTTACAGGAATAACCACTTATGGAAATTTAATCGGCTCTTCTTACTTCTGGATGTTCACCTCATTACTGTTTCTTGTCATCTTCTTCAGCCTGACTTTCTATCTGAGAAGGAAATACAAAAAGTAGAGTATAATTACGATGTAGATATCTATGTTACAGACTCAAATTCCCATATGGCGTCTTCCTTTTAAGCCAGGAATATTAAACTAAAATACCCCTGAAACCTTTTTTAAAGTCTCAGGGGATTTTTCTTAAACTCTCTTCACAACCTTCAAAAGCACCTTTCCAATCACTGCCACCAAAACCGCTGCGGCAATAGCCTCAGGGATTCCTGATGCAGTCACCGTTCCCATCACAAGGCCAAAGACGGCCTCAACTCCCACATTTCTGGCCTGAGCATATTCTCTTGCAAGAAGAACATAAATACTTCCCATAACAAAAACCGTATTCACCATAGAACCCAAAAATCCAGCAATAGGCAGAGCGATAAAATGATTTAATTTACATTTTTTCACCAAAATCCAGAACCATCCAGAGATAATTCCAATCATCATCCGGCATCCTACAGAGATCCAGACTGCTTTTACTGCTCCGGACATTCCCGTCATACTCATAAAAGGAGAAAACGCAAAGGACAAAAGGGTAGGTGTCACAGTATTGCTGATTAAAGAACAAACTCCAAACACCGCTCCCAAAATCGCTCCCGCCATAGGTCCAAGCAGAATTGCTCCCAAAATAACCGGAATGTGTACAGTTGTCGCCTTAATTATTGGAAGCTGAATCATTCCCAACGGCGTATTCGCCAAAAGAATGACCACCGCCGCCATAAGTGCAACACTGGTAAGCCAACGAGTGTCTTTTTTTACCTTATTCATTTTTCTTTTCCTCCTGCTACTGTTCTTTTTTCAAAGATACAATGCTTTACTGTTGCATTATAAACCATCCTAGAAAACATAGTCAACACATTTCCACCTGTTTCTCCACTTATCCACAAATTGTGGATAACTTGTGGATAAATCTATGAATAACATTCATTTTTTTCACAAATAACCCACAAGATTCCTTTTGATTCCTTATTTTTCAAAGTTAATATGTTATTCACCACTTTATCCACCGATGTGGATAGTTCTGCTCATTATTACTCCCCAATCCCCAATAAATAAGTTTTTCACACACTTATCCACATATTTTTTTTAATTTCATTGAAAAAAAATCCCACTTAGTATAAAATAGATAATAATATTGGGTTAATTCGCCCACCGGCCTTCAATACAAGTAAGGAGATTCTTTATGCTTGAACAATTAAAAGAACAATGGGACGACATTCTTCTTCACTTAAAAGAAGAACATGAAATCATGGATGTATCTTACAAAACATGGCTTCTTCCTCTGAAAATTTATGCAGTAGAAGGAAATGTAGTAAAAATCCTGGCTCCAGATGCCAATTTTATTACATATATTCGTAAAAAGTATGGTTTCATCCTACAAGTAATCATCGAAGAAGTTACCGGATTTGCATGTACTGTAGAATTTATTACGGAAGATTCCATCAAGGATAAAGAAAAACCAGAAAAACAACTGATCCAGACTAATGCCTCTGATGTAAATCAGGCAACCCTGCAGGGTGCGAACTTAAATCCCCGCTATACCTTTGATACATTTGTTGTTGGGGCCAATAACAACCTGGCCCATGCAGCGGCCCTTGCAGTAGCAGAATCTCCTGGAGAAGTATACAATCCTTTGTTTATTTATGGAGGTGTGGGACTTGGAAAAACTCACCTAATGCACTCCATCGCTCATTTTATTTTAAAAAATAATAAAGAAGCAAAGATATTATACGTCACTTCTGAAAAATTTACAAATGAGCTGATTGATGCGATCCGTAATAAAAATAACATTTCCACCACAGAATTCCGGGAAAAGTACAGAAATAACGATGTACTGCTGATAGACGATATTCAGTTTATCATCGGCAAAGAAAGTACTCAGGAAGAATTTTTCCATACATTCAATACCCTATACGAATCAAAAAAACAGATTATCATATCCTCTGATAAGCCTCCCAAAGACATCGAAACACTAGAAGAACGTCTTCGTTCCCGTTTTGAATGGGGATTAACCGTAGATATTCAATCTCCGGACTATGAAACCCGCATGGCCATTCTCAGAAAAAAGGAAGAACTGGAAGGTTATAATATTGATAATGAAGTCATCAAATACATTGCCACCAATATCAAATCAAATATTCGTGAACTGGAAGGCGCTTTGACTAAAATTGTAGCTCTATCCAAATTAGACCACAATAAAGAAATTAATATTGCCCTGGCAGAAGAAGCGTTAAAAGATATTATTTCTCCAAATTCCGAACGTAAAATCACACCTGAACTGATTATCCAGGTAGTAGCAGACCATTTTGGAATCACTCCTTTAGATATTGCATCCCAAAAACGCAACAAAGAAGTAGTTTTTCCAAGACAAATCGTCATGTACTTATGTCAGAATCTGACAGGAGCCTCCTTACAAGAGATCGGGAAATATTTAGGAGGCAGAGATCATACTACCATCATCCATGGTCGTCAGAAAATTGCCAAAGATTTAACTAAAAATGAAAATCTGACCAACACTATAGAGATCATAAAGAAGAAACTAAGTCCACAATAATATGTGGACAACCTGTTTCCAGTATGTTGAAACAGAAATTCACAATTTTTATGAAGTTCATATTGTGGATAAAGAATCTCGGATTCCACGGATTTTTGAACGGTCCTTTTCCATTGTATTAAAAAGGATTCTTAAGGTTTTACACAAATTCACACGCTCTACTACGGATACTACGGAAAACAACTTATTTTATTATATCTTTCTTCTCATTTTACAGCAAAGGAGTTATCAACATATGAAGCTGACATTTCAAAAAGACGACCTTTTAAACGGTATTAATATTGTATTAAAGGCAGTTCCCTCAAAAACCACCATGCCTATCCTACAATGTATCTTGATTGATGCTATGGATAACCAAATTAAACTGACAGCCAATGATATGGAACTGGGTATTGAGACAAAAGTAGAGGGAACGATTCTCTCCAAAGGAAAAATCGCTTTGGAGGCAAAAATTCTATCCGAAATTATTCGAAAATTATCAGGCAGAGAATCATCCATTATCATAGAGTCTGATGAGAAATATACAACCACTATCACTTGTGATAATTCCGTATTCCAAATTCAGGGAAAAAATGGAGAAGAATTCTCCTATCTTCCTTTTATCGAAAAAGATCATTATATTTGTCTGTCGCAGTTTAGCTTGAAAGAGGTGATTAGACAAACGCTGTTTTCTATTTCTTCTAATGACAGCAATAAGATGATGACTGGAGAATTATTTCAGGTGACTGGAAATGAGTTAAAAGTGGTTTCTCTGGATGGACACAGAATGTCGATTCGAAAAGTTACATTAAAAGATCATTATAATGATATAAAAGTCATTGTTCCTGGCAAAACTCTGGGTGAGGTCAGTAAGATTCTGGAAGGAGACAATGAAAAGGACGTTCTTATCTTCTTTAGCAAAAACCATATCCTGTTTGAATTTGAAGATACGGTTGTTATTTCACGCCTGATTGAAGGAGAATATTTCCGTATTGAACAGATGCTCTCCAGTGATTATGAGACAAAAGTCACTGTGAATAAGAAAGAATTTTTGGATTGTATTGACCAAGCAAGCATCCTGATACGGGAAAATGATAAAAAACCAATCATCCTCAATATTACAGATGATTCCATGGAATTAAAGATGAATTCCAGTTTTGGTTCTATGAATGCCAATGTCACGTTGTCAAAAACAGGAAAAGACATTATGATCGGATTTAATCCTAAATTTCTGATGGATGCACTCCGCATTCTTGATGATGAGGAGATTGATCTTTATATGATGAATCCAAAGTCTCCTTGTTTTATTAAAGATATTGATGAGAATTATATTTATTTAATTCTTCCAGTTAACTTCAACGCCGCTTCGGTATAGAAAAAGAGGATCATATGGAAATCATTAAATTGCGAGAAGAATATATTAAATTGGGACAGGCCCTGAAAGCTTCTGGATTGGCAGAGTCAGGGGTTGCTGCTAAATATGCCATTGAAGAGGGCCTGGTAAAAGTAAACGGAGAGATTGAGTATCAAAGAGGAAAAAAATTAAGAGATGGCGATGTGGTTACCTATGATGGAGAAACCATAAGGATTGAAGCATAAACTATGATAGTAGAATCCATAGAACTTCAAAATTATCGAAACTATGAGAAATTACATATGGATTTCAGTGATGGAACAAATCTTCTTTATGGAGATAATGCTCAAGGTAAAACAAATCTTCTGGAAGCTATCTATGTATGCAGTACCACGAAATCTCATCGAGGAAGCAAGGATAAAGAGATTATACGGTTTCAACAGGAAGAATCCCATATAAAATTATTGGTGAAAAAGAGGGACGTTCCCTATCGCATTGATATGCATTTAAAGAAAAATAAAACCAAAGGCGTGGCTATCAACGGAATCCCAATACGCAAAGCTAGTGAATTGTTTGGAATTGTTAATGTTGTGTTTTTCTCACCAGAGGATTTAAATATTATTAAAAACGGTCCTTCAGAACGCAGGCGATTTTTGGATCTTGAGTTATGTCAACTGAATAAACTGTATGTTCACGCACTGATTCAATATAATCGAGTTATCACGCAGCGAAACAAACTTTTAAAAGATTTAGTATTTCACCCAGAATATGAAGAGACTTTGGATATTTGGGATGAACAAATGATCCAATATGGGAGTCAGGTTATTCAGTTCAGACAGGAATTTATCGAACAGCTAAACAACATTATTTTGAGCATTCATAAACAGTTGTCAGGAGAAGAAGAGACGTTGGAACTTTTTTATGAGGCAAATACCTCTATAGACCAACTAAAAAATTCTCTGGCTAAAAGCAGAGAATCGGACCTTCGCCAGAAAACTACAGGAGTCGGACCTCACAGGGATGATATCAGTTTTATGGTTAATGGAATTGATATTCGCAAATTTGGTTCACAGGGACAGCAGCGTACTGCTGCTTTGTCTCTGAAATTAGCAGAAATAGAGTTGGTAAAACACTTGGTAAATGATTATCCGATTCTGCTTTTGGATGATGTTCTTTCAGAATTAGACGGAAACAGACAGAAGCATTTATTATCAGGAATTAATCATATACAGACCATGATTACTTGTACTGGATTGGAAGATTTTTTAAATCACAGATTTCCAATCAACAAGGTTTACAGAGTAGTGAAAGGGACTGTCATAAGCGATGATTCATAAATAGGAGGAAAATATGAGCGCTGAATACGGAGCAGATCAGATACAAATTTTGGAAGGTCTGGAAGCTGTAAGGAAAAGACCTGGTATGTATATTGGCAGCACTTCATCCAGAGGTCTTCATCATCTGGTATATGAGATTGTGGATAATTCCGTAGATGAGGCTCTGGCAGGATATTGCAGTGAAATTGACGTTCAGATTAACGAGGATAATTCTGTTACAGTTATTGATAATGGAAGAGGAATTCCTGTTGGAATTCAGAAGAAAGCAGGACTTCCGGCTGTGGAGGTTGTGTTTACGGTTCTTCATGCCGGTGGAAAATTTGGCGGCGGCGGATATAAAGTGTCAGGAGGCCTTCACGGAGTCGGCGCATCGGTTGTGAATGCTTTATCCGAATGGTTGGAGGTAACGATTTATCAGGATGGGAAAGAATATAATCAGCGCTTTGAACGTGGAAAATCAGTTTATTCTTTAAAAGTTTTGGGGACATGTGATCCTCAAAAACATGGGACAAAGATTACTTTTCTTCCAGACAAGGAAATATTTGAAGAAACGGTTTATGACTATGAAACTTTAAGGATTCGTCTTCAGGAGACCGCATTTTTGACAAGAGCGTTAAAAATAATATTGAGAGATGACAGAGAGGAAAAGAAAGAGAAGATATTCCATTATGAAGGTGGAATTAAGGAATTTGTCACATATTTGAACAAAGGAAAAGAACCTCTTTACAATCAGGTAATCTATTGTGAGGGGACAAAAAATCAGGTATATGTGGAAGTATCCATGCAGCATAATGATTCTTACACAGAAAACATGTATACCTTTGTGAATAACATCAATACTCCAGAAGGCGGAACTCACCTTACAGGATTTAAAAATGCATTGACAAAGACCTTTAATGATTATGCAAAGAAAAATAAGCTGTTAAAAGAAAATGAGCCTTCGTTGAATGGGGAAGATATCAGAGAAGGATTAACCGCTATTATCAGTGTCAAAATAGAAGAGCCTCAGTTTGAGGGGCAGACGAAACAAAAGCTGGGAAACAGTGATGCCAGGATTGCAGTAGACAGTATTGTAAGCGAACAGTTAACTTATTTTCTTGAGCAGAATCCTGCAGTGGCAAAGGCGATGTGTGAAAAGTCGATTTTAGCCCAAAGAGCTAGAGCTGCAGCCAGAAAGGCCAGAGATTTGACAAGAAGGAAGACCGCTTTAGAGGGAATGGCTCTTCCTGGTAAGCTGGCGGACTGCTCCAATAAAGATCCAGAAAAATGTGAGATTTATATTGTGGAGGGTGATTCTGCCGGCGGTTCTGCCAAGACGGCCCGTTCCAGAGACACTCAGGCTATTCTTCCTCTCCGAGGAAAAATCCTGAATGTAGAAAAGGCTAGATTAGACAGAATCTATGCCAACGCAGAGATTAAGGCTATGATTACGGCCTTTGGAACAGGTATTCATGAGGATTTTGATATTTCAAGGCTTCGATACCATAAGATTATTATTATGACAGATGCAGACGTGGATGGGGCTCACATCAGTACCTTGTTGCTTACATTCCTTTATCGGTTTATGCCGGAATTGATCAAACAAGGACATGTATATTTGGCCCAGCCGCCTCTTTATAAAATTGAAAAAAATAAACGGGTGTGGTATGCCTACAGCGATGTGGAGCTAAATTCTATTTTATCGGAAATTGGAAGAGATAATAACAATAAGATTCAAAGATATAAAGGATTAGGAGAGATGGATGCAGAACAGTTATGGGAAACCACTATGGACCCAGAACGTAGAATCCTCCTCAGAGTAAATATGGATGAGGATGTTCTTTCTGAACTGGATTTGACTTTTACTACCTTAATGGGAGACCAGGTAGAGCCCAGGCGTGAATTTATTGAAGCCAACGCCAAACATGTCCAAAATCTGGATATTTAAAGTTACTTAATTGTAACACCTGATAAAAGTTGGAGGAAAAGAATGGAACCGAATGTATTTGATAAAATTCATGACATAGATTTGAAAAAGACCATGGAAGATTCTTACATTGATTATGCCATGAGCGTGATTGCTTCCAGAGCTCTTCCTGATGTAAGAGACGGTTTAAAACCTGTTCAGAGAAGAGTTTTGTATTCCATGATTGAATTAAATAATGGTCCAGATAAACCTCACAGAAAATGTGCTCGTATTGTGGGCGATACCATGGGTAAATATCATCCTCATGGAGACAGTTCAATTTATGGCGCATTAGTGAATATGGCTCAAGAATGGTCTACGCGTTATCCTTTGGTAGATGGGCATGGGAATTTTGGTTCTGTAGATGGCGACGGCGCGGCTGCTATGCGTTATACAGAAGCCAGATTAAGTAAAATTTCTATGGAAATGTTAGCTGACATTGGAAAAGATACCGTTGACTTTAAGCCGAACTTTGATGAAACAGAAAAAGAGCCAGTGGTGCTTCCGGCACGTTTTCCTAATTTATTGGTAAATGGTACTTCCGGTATTGCTGTAGGAATGGCCACTAATATTCCGCCTCACAATCTGAGGGAGGTTATTAGCGCAGTTGTAAAGATTATTGATAATCGGGTGGAAGAAGACAGAGATACAACCCTGGATGAGGTAATGGAGATTGTAAAAGGTCCTGATTTTCCTACTGGAGCACAGATTTTAGGCAGAGCAGGAATTGAAGAGTCTTACCGAACAGGTCGAGGAAAGATTCGTGTTCGTGCTATCTCCAATATTGAAACTATGGAAAATGGAAAAAGTCGTATTGTTGTGACCGAAATTCCATTTTTGGTAAATAAAGCCCGTCTGATTGAGAAAATAGCAGAACTGGTAAAAGACAAGCGTGTTGATGGCATCACGGATTTAAGGGACGAATCTGACAGAAGTGGAATGAGGATTGTCATTGAACTTCGCCGTGATGTAAATGCCAATGTGATTTTGAATCAGTTATTAAAGCACACCCAGCTTCAAGATACCTTCGGCGTTATTATGATCGCGTTGGTGAATAATGAACCGAAGACATTAAATCTTCTTCAGATGCTAACCTATTATCTGGATCATCAGAAGGAAGTGGTAACCCGCCGTACAAAGTATGATTTGAATAAAGCAGAAGAGCGGGCTCATATTTTAGAGGGATTGCTGATCGCTTTAGATAATATTGACGAGGTTATCCGAATTATTCGTGGATCTCAGACTGTCCAGATTGCGAAACAGCAGTTGATGGAACGATTTGGATTAAGCGATGCTCAGTCTCAGGCCATTGTGGATATGCGTTTGAGAGCGCTGACAGGTCTGGAACGAGATAAACTGGAAAATGAATATAAGGAGCTGCAGGAAAAGATTAAACAGTTAAAGGCAATTTTGGCAGACGAAAAGCTTCTTTTGGGGGTGATTAAAGAAGAAATTCAGATTATCTCCAATAAATATGGCGATGAGAGAAAAACTTCTATTGGATTTGATGATTTTGAAATGTGCGATGAGGATTTGATTCCCAATGAAGAAACCATTATCGCCATGACAAGGCTTGGATATATTAAGAGAATGTCGAAAGATAATTTCAAGAGTCAGAATCGGGGTGGAAAAGGCATTAAAGGAATGCAGACCATTGATGAGGATTACATTGAAGATTTGATTTTGACAAAAAATCATAATGATATCATGTTCTTTACCAATACGGGACGAGTCTATCGTTTGAAAGCTTATTCGATTCCAGAAGCAGGAAGAACAGCAAGAGGAACAGCCATTGTCAATCTAATTCAGATTTTGCCAGGAGAAAAGATTACAGCCATTGTATCTATGAAAGAATATCATGATGATCACTATCTGTTTATGGCTACAAAAAGCGGTATGGTAAAGAAGACTCCTATGATGGAGTATTCTAATGTCCGAAAGGTTGGACTTCAGGCTATTGTTTTAAAGGAAAATGATGAGTTGATTGAAGTGAAGACCACAGATAACGACAGGGACATTTTCATGGTGACAAAAAATGGTCAATGTATTCGATTCCATGAAAAAGATGTACGGGTTACCGGACGAGTTTCCATGGGAGTTATTGGTATGAAATTAGACCAGGGCGACCAGGTGATCGGGATGCAGGTGGATTCACAGGGAGAGACTCTTTTGGTGGTTTCAGAAAATGGAATTGGAAAGAGAACAGAGATATCAGAATTTCCAGTTCAAAACAGGGCCGGAAAGGGCGTTCGTTGTTATAAGATTGTAGAAAAAACCGGCGATTTGGTAGGAGCAAAATTGGTTCATGAAGATCATGATATTTTGATGATCACAAATGAAGGAATCATTATCAGAATCAGTATAGGAGATATTTCCGTCATAGGAAGAAACACTTCTGGAGTAAAGCTGATGAACATTGATCCTGTATCTGATACCCGTATTGCCAGTATTGCAAAAGTAAGGGATGACGAAGAGGAAGAGGATTCTGAAGAAAAAGACGAGGAAATAGAAAAAAATTAGTAAAAAAAGGTTGACAAGTGTTATGATGTCTTGTATAATGTCAAATGCGTCTGATACAAGATATCAGCTCGGAGAAATACTCAAGAGGCCGAAGAGGCGCCCCTGCTAAGGGTGTAGGTCGGGCAACCGGCGCGAGGGTTCAAATCCCTCTTTCTCCGTTTTCCATTCCTGTTTCTCTGATTTTGAGAAAAAGAAAAATGGAAAAAATTGAAAAAAGTTGTTGACAAAAGGAAAAAGCTGTGATAGAATGATGAAGTTTCCGCTT
>CAJTUV010000039.1 GCA_910579515.1 uncultured Hungatella sp. | reverse complement strand
GAACTTGATAGAAACATCAGATATAGATTACGCATGTGCATTTGGAAACATTGGAAAACTCCACAGAACAGAGCAAAGAATCTTATAAAACTTGAAGTACCAAGATGGGCGGCATTTAAGATTGCATACTGTGGTGATAGATATGCTCGCTTAGCCCACAATGGATGGGTACAAAAAGCCATAAGTAATGAAAGACTAGCCTCATTTGGACTAGTCTCAATGTTAGATTACTACACCGAAAGGTGTATTACATGTTAAGTTGATTGAACCGCCGTGTACCGAACGGTACGCACGGTGGTGTGAGAGGTCGGTAGACGAAATAATCGCCTACCTCCTACTCGATCGTTTTAAGGACGAACAGGATGAACACTGTAAATTGACGGAATGTCAGGAGCTATAGGCCCTGAATGGGGAGGAGCCGTCTCATTTGGAATATATCCCGGCCCATAGGAAGGAACGGTTGGCTGTACGTCTCCTTCAATTCCAATAATGGTAGATTCTGCTGTGTGAATAGTACATGTGCCAGGCATGGAAAAATGAGAATCATCTGTTTCTCCGCCCTCTCCTGTAGGAAGAGACATAAATACACGGCTGACTTTGTTTGGGCAAAATTCTGTAGGAATCTGGCCAGACTCCTCGCATACGGTCGTTGTCATATGAACATTACATACTTCTGTAGGAACCGTTCCCTTTGCAAAGTATTCTCTGTAAATCGCATTCCCTCTCTGATCATGGTCGCAAACTCCAGACACGGCAAGTTTACCAGATTTCCGACAAATCGAGGCTGTTTCCACACTTTCCGGAATCGTAAAGCCAGGGTCGCTTAATCCCTCATGGACCCTAGTCATAATTTTTTTCCACAGATCTTTATGGAAAGAAGTACCTTCTGTATTCTTGCTTATTTTCTGATTCAAGTCATAACCAGCCCAGACGCCGGCAGTGTAATAAGGCGTAAAACCCACAAACCAAAGATCATTGTTTCCTGTGGTAGTGCCGCTTTTTCCGGCGCAGGACATATTGGCCAGTTTCGCCCTGGTACTGGTGGACGACGGGCCTGCTCCGGGTCGTGCAAACTTTCGGTTGCCGATGAGAGAATCCTTCATGGCATCCGTCAGGAGAAAGGCCGTGGAATCTTTCAGGATTCGATGAGTTTCCGGTTCATTACTCAAAAGAACCTTTCCGTTTCTGTCCAAAATCGTGGTAAAGAAAATGGGCTGTGTATACATGCCGCCATTGGCAATGGAAGCGTAAGCGGCCGTAAGTTCCAGATTTGTTACGCCCTCTGTCAGACCGCCTAACGCGGTCGCAGCGCCCAAATCATTGGCGGACATAGTAGTAATACCAAAGTTTTTGGCATATTCCACACCCAACTGAGGAGAAACCGTTTCCATCAGGCATCGAACCGCCACAATGTTCATCGAATAAATAATTCCGTCTCGAATGCTGGAGTACCCCTGATATCCGCCAGAATACCAGTTTCGGAAGGTCTTGGTTCCCACAGTATAGGGAGCATCATAGTAAACCGTTCCTAAAGTAGCTCCACAAGTATCAAGTGCTGGTGCAAAGGCAGCGATGACCTTAAAGGCAGAGCCCGGCTGTCTTGGCACATTGGTAGCACGATTCAAAGTCAGGTTGGCAGTTTTGGGGCCTCGCCCGCCGCTTATAGCCTTTACCTGGCCGGTAGCCTGATCTATGAGAACAAAGGATACCTGGGGCTGCAGGGTAATGGTGATAGTTTCTCCTAACACCGTGTCCCCTTCCTTGAGCAGATAATTTTTATAATTTTCTGCGTCCGCTCTGGCTTCTTCTTCGCTGTCATACAATGCATCAAAGGAACGATCGTTGAGCACGTCCCTATGCCAGACCTTTAAATTTCCCTGAGAGAAATGCTCTGTAGAACCGTCTGCATGAGAAATGGACAGGCGGTATTCCATAGAATAGCGGACAATGTTGTAATTGTCAGGATTGTTGACTTCTTCGTCCACAATAGCCTGAAGGGCAGGGTCCTGAGTGGTGAAAATCTGGAGTCCGCCGCTGTAGAGCAGATTGTGAGCCTGGGTGTCCGAGTATCCCAACTTTTCCATCAATGCCTTCTTTACCTGACTGGTCAGTTCATCTGTAAAATAACTGTATGGTGTGGATGTCTCTTTGGTGATGGAATCCACGTTCTGGATTCGGTCATACACATCGTCAGCCAAAGCCTCTTCCTGTTCTTCCTTGGAAATGTATCCCTGGTCGAACATATATTGGAGAATGACTTCTCGTTTCTCCGCATTTTTTTCCCTTCCTGATATAGGGTTTAACCGATATGGGCTTTGGGTGATTCCGGCAATCACGGCGCACTCTGACAAGGTTAAATCAGAAACTTCCTTATCAAAATACCGTCTGGCCGCTACTTTAACACCCAGGGTGTTGTTGCCCAGATTAATGGTGTTTAAATAATTGGTAAGAATCAGCTCTTTGTCCATAGTCTTGCTTAACTGGACGGCCAGATACTGCTCTTGTAGTTTACGCTCCAGCTTTTCGCCAAAGCTTTTCTCACCGCCGCCATCAAACACATTGTTTTTAATTAACTGCTGAGTGATGGTGCTTCCGCCGCCCGCAGAAGAGTCGCCTGTCAGGATTCCCTTAGCGGCGCGCATGATGGAACGAAGGTCAATTCCATTATGGACCCAGAACCTGGAATCCTCGATGGCTACGAAGGCATTGATCAAATCCTCTGGGAGTTCTTCATAAGTGACTGGATCACGGTTCGAGCCAGCGGTTACCAAGGTGTCGGTCAGATTTCCCGCGCTGTCGTATACCGTGGTGGCAAACCCTTGAGGAACAATACTTTCTATGTTGATCTCCGGCGCGCTGTCAATAATTCCCTTGACCATGCCGATTCCTGCACTGACTCCTGCACCCATACAAACCAAGGCCAATAAAAGCAAGGTTTTAAGAAAACCAAACAGGACCATATTGGTAAGTTTACGGGTTTTGGAGGAAGCGCTTTTTAGCTTTTTGTCTAAAGCATTTTTTCCGTAATTCATAGGAAGCCTCCTTTATCGCTACATTATATCAAAATTTTTTCCATAATTCAATAGAGGGTTGAAATGCTTGCGTTCATTACAGATTTGTGGTACAGTGCATTCATAAAAAAGTCAAAATTGACGGTTTAAGGAGAGGCAGGAATGGTTGAACGCTGTAAAATTTTGTTAAAAGGCGGGGAAGGAGAGATTGTGGAGAAAAAGTCTCGTTTTATTGCCCTTACCCAGCCGGTAAAGACAGAGGAAGAGGCATTGGCATTTATTGAAACGGTGAAAAAAAAATATTGGGATGCCAGACACCACTGTTTTGCCTACTGCATTGGAGATCAAAACCAGCTTCAAAGATGCAGCGACGACGGAGAGCCCAGCCAGACTGCAGGCCGCCCAATGCTGGAGGTGATCTTAGGCGTGGGGGTACACAATCTCTGCCTGGTCGTGACCCGCTATTTTGGAGGGACTCTTTTAGGAACCGGAGGATTAGTCAGAGCTTATTCAGGGGCTGCAAAAGAGGGCCTGGCAAACAGCACTATCATAGAAAAGTGTCTTGGAAAACGGTTAACGATTACAACCGATTACACAGGAGTCGGAAAGATCCAGTATCTCATGGGACAGAAAAAGATCGCTACCCTAGACAGCAGGTACACAGAAAAGGTAGAGATAGAAATCATGGTCCCTGTCTGGGAACTGGAAACCATGATAAAGGAAATCACAGAAACCACGAACGGACAGGCCGTTCTGACAGAGGGAGAGTCTCAGTATTATGGAACCCTGAATGGAGAGGTGGTTTTGCTTTAGCTAAAAAACTCCTTGCAATCCATTTCAGAAGGTGCTATTCTTGCATAGAAATTATTTCAGGAATTTTTAAGAAGGAAGAAAACCGGTATATGAAGATAAAAAGAGAAGATGTAAGAAACATTGCAATCATAGCCCACGTAGACCATGGAAAAACGACCCTGGTGGACGAGCTGTTAAAACAGAGCGGCGTTTTCAGAGAAAACCAGGAAGTGATGGAGCGCGTTATGGACTCCAACGACATCGAACGGGAAAGAGGAATCACCATTCTTTCCAAAAATACAGCCGTATTTTATAAGAACACAAAGATTAATATTATAGACACACCTGGTCATGCGGATTTCGGCGGCGAGGTGGAGCGAGTGTTAAAGATGGTGAACGGCGTGATTTTAGTGGTTGATGCCTATGAGGGAGCCATGCCTCAGACGAAGTTCGTGCTCAGAAAGGCCTTGGAGCTCGATTTGTCAGTGATTGTTTTGATCAACAAGATTGACAGGGCAGAAGCCAGGCCAGAGGAGGTCATTGATGAGATTTTAGAGCTTCTCATGGATTTAGACGCCTCTGACGCCCAGCTTGACTGTCCGTTTTTGTTTGCCTCTGCAAGAGAAGGATTTGCCAAAAAGAACCTGGAGGACTCCAATGAGGATATGAGCCCTCTGTTTGAGACCATTTTGGAACATATTCCAGCGCCAGAAGGCGATCCGGAAGCAGGAACTCAGGTTCTTATCAGCACCATTGACTACAATGAATACGTAGGCCGCATCGGCGTAGGTAAGGTGGACAATGGAAAAATCCGCGTAAATCAGGAATGCGCTTTGGTAAATCATCATGACCCCGGTAAAATGCGCAAGGTGAAAATCAGCAAACTGTATGAGTTTGACGGTCTGAGCAGAGTCGAAGTCCAGGAAGCACAAATTGGCTCGATCGTGGCGATTTCTGGTATTACGGATCTTCATATTGGCGACACCTTATGCTCCCCTGACAATCCAGAAGCGATTCCGTTCCAGAAAATTTCCGAACCTACCATTGCCATGAATTTTATGGTAAATGATAGTCCCCTGGCAGGCCAGGAAGGAAAGTATGTCACATCCAGACATATTCGGGAACGGCTTTTTAAGGAATTGAATACAGACGTAAGCTTAAGAGTAGAAGAGACGGATTCTCCAGACTGTTTTAAAGTGTCAGGAAGAGGAGAACTTCATCTTTCTGTTCTGATTGAAAATATGCGCAGAGAAGGATACGAGTTTGCAGTCAGCAAGGCGGAGGTTTTGTATAAATATAATGAGAGAAATCAGAAGCTAGAGCCTATGGAGTTAGCCTATATCGACGTTCCGGAAGAGTTTTCCGGTTCTGTAATCCAGAAGCTGACCACCAGAAAAGGGGAGCTTCAGGGCATGAGTCCGGCAAACGGCGGTTACACCAGATTGGAATTTTTGATTCCGTCCAGAGGTCTGATTGGATATCGGGGAGAGTTTATGACCGATACCAAGGGAAATGGAATCATGAATACCATTTTTGAAGGATACGCTCCCTATCGGGGAGATTTGACATACAGAAAAACAGGTTCCCTCATTGCCTATGAAAGCGGAGAGTCGATTACTTACGGACTTTTTGGAGCTCAGGAGCGGGGAAGTTTGTTTATCGGTCCCGGCGTGAAGGTCTATTCCGGCATGGTAGTGGGACAAAATCCAAAGACAGAGGATATTGAAATTAATGTCTGCAAAACTAAAAAACTGACCAATACCCGTTCCTCCAGCGCAGACGAGGCGTTAAAACTGACGCCTCCCAAGGAGATGAGTCTGGAACAGTGCCTGGATTTCATTGATACAGATGAGCTTTTGGAGGTGACCCCCCAGAATCTAAGGATTCGGAAACGGATTCTGGATCCGACTTTAAGAAAGAGAGCTGGGTTTAAGAAAGGATAGGCTGATACATCTTTTCTGGGAAGATGCAGCGCTTTAAACGGCCATGGGAATACGAAAATAGAACCGGACTTATTAGCAGGCTCAACATCCGGTTTTATTTTTCTATCTCCACGGTCTGAACTGTAGCGTCAAAATATGAACAAGAAAAATTTTTATGGAAAGTTCTTCCCTAACGATAGTTTCTGTGGTAGAATAAAACCAGAATAACTTCTATGAATCAAGTTTTTCAGTAATTCTTAATTTATCATGTTTTATCATGTAAAGTTCCCACTTTGGAATAAGAATAAAATATCATTGTTCTTTTTTTCGTGTGTCTGCGTTTTATTATAGACAGCAAACGACGCTGATTCACGAATAGCGTCGATTATTTACGAACGCTTTTTGTCATTCCCCAGACAAGTGCCTCATAGAATTTATATAAGCTATGAGGCTAAAAACAAATAAGGGATTGAAGAGGAGAAATACTATGTCAGAAAAAACCATTGAAAACAACAAAGTCAGCGTTATCGGAAAAATTGTGTCTGGATTTACCTTCAGTCATGAAGTGTTTGGAGAAGGATTTTATCTGGTAGATTTGGAGGTGAATCGTTTAAGCGACCAGGCGGATGTGATTCCCCTTATGATTTCAGAAAGACTTTTAAATGTTTCTGAGGATTACATAGGCTGCACTGTGGAGGCCATTGGACAGTTTCGTTCCTACAACCGCCACGAGGGAGCCAGAAACCGGCTGGTGCTTTCCGTGTTTGTTCGCGAAATAAATTTCATGGAAGAATTTACAGATTATACGAAGACGAATCAGATTTTTTTAGATGGGTACATCTGCAAAGTACCTATTTATCGAAAAACTCCTTTGGGACGGGAAATTGCAGATATTTTGCTGGCAGTCAACCGACCTTACGGAAAATCCGATTATATTCCTTGCATTGCATGGGGAAGAAACGCCAGATATGCCGCTGGGTTTGAGGTGGGCTCCAGGGTCTGCATCTGGGGCAGGGTTCAAAGCAGGGAATACACCAAAAAAATCAGTGATTCCGAGTGTGAGAAGAGGGTGGCCTATGAAGTTTCGGTCAGCAAATTGGAATATGGAGAGTAAAATCGTCTGAAATCTTGCAAAATACAGGGAATTGTGATACGATAAGCAAACAGTACAAAAAGAGGTGCAAATAGATGAAACATGGAAGTGTGGAGGTCATATGTGGAACCAGCCGTGGTAAGACTACATTTGCGGTAGGAAAAGGAATTGTGGCATTGACCAAGCAAAAGAGAGTCATCATGATCCAGTTTCTGAAAGGCAGTGCGAATCAGGAGGGCCTGAATATTTTACGGAATCTGGAACCGAATTTAAAGATTTTCCGATTTGAAAAATCGGATACCGTTTTTGCCGATTTGCCGGATATGGAAAAAGCAGAAGAATTGAAAAATATTCGGAATGGTTTTAATTTTGCCAAGAAAGTAGTTGGAACCGGAGAGTGCGATATGCTGATTCTGGATGAGGTTCTGGAGCTGTTTGATCAGAACATTATCACAGTGGAAGATTTTGAAAAACTTCTGGATGCCAGAACCGAGGATACAAGCCTTGTTCTGACTGGAACGATGCTTCCAGAGAAGTTGAAGCCATATGTGGATATAATTTCCAGAATTGAATACATTGAAGTTGACAAAGATAAAGAGGAATGCTAGACTTTAAGAACTGGCTCTTAGCCGGTTCTTTTTTTACATAAATTCAGGAGGGTAAGATTTATGGCTATTTTTGAAGGAGCAGGCGTGGCGATAGTCACCCCATTTACCAGTGAAGGTGAAGTAAATTATGACAAGCTGGAGGAGCTTTTGGAGGAACAGATTGCCGAAGGCACGGATTCTATCGTTATCTGCGGCACAACAGGAGAATCCTCTACCATGTCTCATGAGGAACATTTGGAGGTTATCCGTTTTGGATGTCAGGTAGTAAAGGGAAGAATCCCCATGATAGCAGGCACGGGCTCTAACTCTACCAAGGAGGCCATCTATCTGTCTGAGGAAGCAGAAAAAGTTGGGGCAGACGGTCTGCTTCTGGTAACCCCTTATTATAATAAGGCTACTCAAAAAGGGCTGATTGCCCATTATACAGCCATTGCACAGGCTGTGAAAATTCCAGCGTTGTTGTATCATATCCCGGGAAGGACCGGAGTGACCATGCAGCCAGAGACCATTGTAACATTGTGCAGGGAAGTACCAAATATTGTGGGTGTGAAGGAAGCCAGCGGCAATGTGTCTTCTATAGCCGCCATGATGAGTATGGCAGATGGACAGATTGACTTATATTCCGGAAACGACGATCAGATCGTACCGCTGTTGGCATTAGGCGGAAAGGGCGTCATTTCTGTGCTTTCCAATGTGGCTCCCAGACAGACCCATGAATTGTGTGAAAAATTTTTAAAAGGAGATATTAAGGGAAGCCTGGCTATGCAGCTTCAGGCAATTCCTCTTGTTCAGCAGCTGTTTTGCGAGGTGAATCCGATCCCGGTAAAAGCGGCAATGAATCTTATGGGAAAAGAGGTAGGACCTGTGAGACTTCCTTTAACAGAGATGGAGGAAGAACACAAAAAGACTCTGGCTGCGGCGATGAGAGAGTATGGGATTTTATAAAAGAGGCATAAAATAGGGAGGAGCTGGATATGGTCAGAGTGATTTTATATGGCTGCAATGGCGCAATGGGGCAGGTGATAACAAACCTGGTATCCGAGCAGAAAGAGGTTGAGATTGTCGCAGGCATAGATATTCATCCAATAGAAAAAAATGGATATCCTGTTTATAGTTCTTTAAAAGAGTGTACGATAGAAGCAGATGTGATCGTAGATTTTACGTCGGCGGCTGCAATAGACGTTCTTCTCGATTATTGTGAGATTCATGGAATGCCTCTGGTTCTCTGCTCCACAGGCCTTTCCGATCTTCAGATACAAAAAGTGGAACAGTGTGCCAAGAAAACCGCGATTCTTCGCTCCGCCAATATGTCATTGGGAGTAAATCTTCTTTTGAAACTGGTAAAAGATGGGGCCAGAACGTTGGGAGAGGCTGGATTTGACATAGAGATTGTGGAAAAGCATCATAACAGAAAGCTGGATGCTCCCAGCGGGACAGCACTGTCTCTGGCGGATTCCATCAATGAAGCCATGGGAGGGCGTTACCATTACCAATATGACAGAAGCACCAGGCATGAAAAACGAGATAAAAATGAGATTGGCATTTCAGCAGTTAGAGGCGGCTCTATTGTGGGAGAGCATGAGGTGATTTTTGCCGGTCAGGAGGAAGTTGTTACCATCAGTCATACGGCATATTCCAGAGCTATTTTTGGAAAAGGAGCGATTGAAGCCGCAAAATTTCTGGCCGGCCGGCCTGCAGGACTTTATACCATGGCAGATGTGCTTGATTTGACCACGATGATTTGACATTAAAATCGAATAGATTGCAAAATTTCCCAACATACAACATTCTCCTAAGGCACATACTAAAGGATGCAAAAGAAAGGAGAATGCCATTTATGAAAAAAATCAATAAGATTAGTACGTTTGCACTTTTGTTTTTAATGTCTGTGTTTGTATTAACTGCATGCAGCAGAAACGACGGTTCGGGAACTGGAACTACCCAATCTCCCACCCAGTCTTCCTCCCAGAAAAGTCAGGAATCCAGCAGCCAGAGCGGTAATACCACGTCAGGGGCAAACAGCGGCTCTTCTTCTAATCAGAATGGAAAGTCGTCAGAAGAAAACAGTACCGGCGTCATTGAAGGCCTGGTAGACGATGTAGAAGACGGTATCGACGATATGGTGGACAAAACAGATAGAACCAACGCGGCAGACGAGAGCAAGAGATAAGATAAAACAGACAGAAGGAGCGATTGTGGTGAAACGGAGAACTTCCCACAATGGCTCCTTTTTTATAGAAACTTCATAGACTTTATCCTGCGGATATGATACAATTTCAATGTAGCCTAGGAGGCTCTTTGTGCCTGAATTTTATGAGATCTTAGGAACACATCACAATCGAAAGGAGGAAAATCTATGGATCAGGAATTTTTACAGGCTTTGTCTGACATGCTGGATGCAAAACTGGAGGAGAAGTTAGAAGCGAAGCTGGAGGAGAAGTTAGAAGCGAAGCTGGAGGAAAAGTTTAATGCAAAGCTGGAGCCAATTAATCAAAAGTTGGAAGCCATTGACAAACGATTAGACAAAACAGATGAACAATTAGATAAGATGAACCAACGTATGGACAAGATGAACCAACGTATGGACAAGATGGATCAGCGTATGGACAAGATGGAACAACGCATGGACAAGATGGAACAATGCATGGACAAGATGGACCAGCGTATGGACGAGATGGAACAACGCATGGACAAGATGGACCAGCGTATGGACGAGATGAACCACCGCATGGATCAGATGGAACAACGCATGGACAAGATGGATCAGCGTATGGATCAGATGGAACAGAGTATGGACAAGATGAACCATCGTATGGATGTGCTTGAATTCAGGCAGAGACATCTCTCTAAAAAGATGGATGATTTACAGCTCGATGTAAAAATATCGGAAAGAGAAATCAGAAGAGATATTCACGGTTTAAACGATGAGATGGATACTGTAATAGAGCTTATGAAAATACATAGAATCATACAACTGTGACCAAGAATTCTTAAAGTAGGCGTTTTCTTAAAAGCTGTCTGATTCGGACGCTTTTCATAATCGAAAGCTGGCATATCGTCAGAGACTCAGAAACAAACGATACAACCAAAATAACAGATATTGGCGGAATCAGGAAGAGATTGCAGCGATTCTCTCGTGAAATCTTACTGTAAAAGGGCGATATAATGCCCTAAACGTCATTGTATAGAAAGTGAGATATGAAATCGCAGAAGATCATAAGAAAATATAATCAGAAGCCTTGGCGGCGTTTTGATAAGCCGTCTTGTATTTCTGGCGTAATCCGAAGACTTTGCTTTGCAGCTCTTGTTCTGGAAACGGCGTTGGTTCTTAAAAATGTTTCCTCTGCCATAGCTTGCGTAGAAGAAAAGGAAATCCGTCAGGTTCTTTTAACCGAAGCGATGGAAAGCAAATCAGCTCCTGTAAATCAGCTAGAACGATATTTTGGCATCCGTCTTCGTTTAAAAGAGGGAGAGATTGAATTTTACCACAAAGAAGAAAGACGGGATTTTTCTGACAATTAGTGTCAAGTAACCCACCAGATTAGAAGGTATTTCAACAAGGCAGAAAACTTTTATTAAAGAATCCGCTTATCTGGAGTTTTTTTCCGCCGATATATTAAACAGACACAAGGATGTGAAGCAGTACGACGGCTTAGCTTCCCACCGGGGAGCCGGATTGAGAGAGCGGAAGGTGGTAGATAGATATGATTATTCAACATAACATTGCTGGTATTAATTCTAATAGGAATAAAGGAATCGCGGAAGGCAGGATGAAGAAGAGCATGGAGAAGCTTTCTTCAGGCTATCGAATAAACAGAGCTGGTGATGATGCAGCAGGACTGGCGATTTCAGAACTGATGAGGAGCCAGATTCGAGGATTGGATCAGGCCATGCGAAACTGCGACGACGGAATCAGCATGACCAATACTGGAGAGGGCGCTCTGACAGAGGTTCACTCCATCCTTGAGAGGATGAAGACTCTGGCGATTCAGTCAGCTAACAGCACCTATACCTCAGTGGCCAGAGAGAATATTGAGGCAGAACGATTACAGCTTGCAGATGAGATTGACCGGATTGGATTGACCACAGACTTTGACGATATTCCTCTGTTTGACAATATTTTGGATGAAGAGGGAGAGTCCAAATTACCACAGATCAAACCTCCTCAGGAGTCGAAGGATGATCCCAATATTACCCTTCAGATTGGTCACTCTAAGGCGGAGACATTAGATGTTAAGAGATTCTATATGAGCAGCGCGGCCCTTTTATTAGATACCACGGATTTTACGACTCAGTCGGGCGCCAATGATTCAGTGCCGATCATCGACGAGGCGATTGAGGCTGTTTCTGATATCAGAGCAACCTTCGGCGCGGCCCAGAATCATATGGAGCACACGTTCAATAATTTAAGCGTTACTTCTGAGAACATGAATGCGGCAGAAAGTCAGATACGAGATACTAAGATGGCAGAAGAGTTCACCATGTATACGAGGGATAATATCTTGTATCAGTCGTCCAACGCTATGGCTGCTCAGGCGAATCAGACAATCCAGCAAGTTTTAAGTCTTCTTCAGTAACAGGCAGTTGTAGAAAAAAGACTTGGAAAATAGAAGAAAAAAACCTTATCTTTTTTCAAATACCGACGATAAATAGGTATGTAAGGTGAATGGTCACATGAAATAAACTTTACAGACTTCTTCGGAGCAGGGGCCCTCTTCGGAGAGGACCGGGGACAGGGAAGTTCTTGGTGAAAGAAACACAATCATAAATATTAGGAGGAAATTTTATGGTTATTCAACACAACATAGCGGCGATAAATTCTTACAGAAATTTAGGCGTAAACCAGGGTGGTTTGAACAAAAACTTAGAGAAGCTGTCTTCCGGTTATAAGATCAACCGTGCAGGCGATAACGCAGCAGGTCTTGCTATTTCTGAGAGCATGAGATCTCAGATCAACGGCTTAAACCAGGCTGTTAGCAACGCAAACGATGCAATCGGTTTGATTCAGACAGCAGAAGGTGCTTTGACAGAGACTCACTCCATGTTACAGCGTCTTGTTACCTTGGCTTCTCAGTCAGCTAACGGTACCTACAACAGCGTAGCTAGAGCAAACCTTCAGAGCGAGGTTGAGAATCTTCTTGACGAGATCGACCGTATCGCTAACAACACCGACTTCAACGGTATCCGTCCACTGGCTAGCCCAGATTATAACAAGGATACAGGTAAGACTAATGGTAGCACAAATACAGCTCCTACAAGCGTAAAAGTAGCTTATGGCGATAAGATGACTTTCCAGATTGGTCCAAGTAAGGTTGAGACCTTGAACGTAAGCAAAGCTGATATGACTTCTAAGGCATTAGGTTTGAGCGGTCTTACAAGCGGAAAGATTACAAGCGCAGGACGTATCGCAGTTAGTGGTAGTGATACTCTGGCTGGTAACCAGGCTATCAGCAAGATCAACAACGCTATCAACATCGTTTCCACATACCGTGCTAAACTCGGTGCTGCACAGAACAGACTTGAGCATACCATCAACAACTTGAAGGTTACTTCTGAGAACATCACAGCAGCTGAGAGCCGTATCCGTGATACTGATATGGCAGATGAGATTACTGCATTCACGAAGAATAACATTCTTCTGCAGGCTTCTCAGTCCATGTTGGCACAGTCCAACTCTGTACCTCAGAGCGTATTGAGCCTGCTTCAGTAATGAAGTAAGGTTTTAAATAAGATTTTCAGGCCCGGCTGATGCCGGGCCACAATAACAGGGCCTTGTAACAAGAAAGCCATTTCCATAGCAAACGCTAAGAAATGGCTTTTTGTGTTATGTAAGATAAGCGGGCTTAAAGGAGGTTGGAACGTGGGAACGAAGAGCAGGCTCCGTATATCCCAATGTATGATAGTAAAAAATGAGGAAGCGAATATAGAAAAAGCCCTTTCGTGGGGAAAAGATCTGATGTGGGAGCAGATTGTGGTAGATACAGGCTCTTTGGATCGTACTGTAGAGATTGCCAAAGCCAAAGGCGCGAAGGTGTTTTCCTTCCCCTGGATAGACGACTTTGCCGCAGCCAAGAATTATGCGATTGGACAGGCAAAAGGGGATTGGATTGCCTTTTTGGATGCCGACGAATATATGATCCCTGAAGATGCCAAAAGCTTGTATACCGCGATTGCAGGACTGCCAAAAGATTCTTTTGACGGTATTTCTACAGGGTGGCAGCAGATTAATGAGGAAGGCAAGATTACTTCTTCTGGGACCCAGATTCGTTTTTTTCGAAACCGGCCTGATCTTCGCTATCGCAGGCGGATTCATGAACAGCTTTTCTCCACAACTGGAAGGGAACTTCACCTTGGGGACGTCACAAGAGATCTTTCCATTTTTCATACAGGCTATCAGACAAAGGCCCTGACAGGAGGAGAAAAGAACACCAGAAATCAGAGGCTGATTTTAAAGGAGCTGGAGGACCATCCCGAAGACTATGAGATGATGGGGTATATGGGGGATGAATGCTTGGGAGATGGAAAGGTAAAAGAGGCGAAAGACTGGTATGTGAAAGCGATTGAACACATGCCGCAAAAGCTTGTGGAGTATGACCAGCGCAGTGCAGTTACCTTTACCCGTCTGTTGATTCTTTTGACACAGGAAACGGAAGACTCCTGGGAGAAGGCTCAAAAAGTATACGAAAAAGCTGTGTCTATGATTCCAGAAGAGGCAGATTTTGACTATATTGCAGGATGTTTTTGGGTAAATCAGGGGAATGCCAAGAAGGCAGTCTGCTATCTGGAGGCGGCAGTTGAAAAGCTGAATACGTATGGCTGCAATAACCGGGCTCTTCTTTTGGCTGGAAATCTGCTGGAAGCTTATGAGAGCTTAGTCCGCTGCTGTTATGAGATGGGAGACCTAAAAAAGTGCGTGGCTTTTGGCGTGAATTATCTGAAATATCAACCCTATGGAATGGCGGTTTTAGTCTTGCTTTTAAAGGCTGTTCTTTCAGATGGAAAACAGAATGCAGGACAGGAAGAGTACGAGGCTGTTTTGGAATTTCTGTTTAAGATTTATGATGCTTCTTCATTAAAAGACCGGCTGTTTGTGGTGAAGACAGCTCAAATGGCGGAATATGAGGGATTGGCAGGATATATGGCTGGGCGTCTTCTTACGCCTGCACAGAGAGAAAAGATGGGATTTTCCTGGTAAAGCGTGAAAGGAGGCGGATTTCGTGAAAGCACGAGACAGAGTAAAAATTTCCCAGTGCATGATTGTGAAAAATGAAGAGAAGAATATCAGACAGGCGCTTTCCTGGGGAAAAGAAGTGGTGTCAGAGCAGATAGTGGTAGATACGGGATCTACAGACAGAACCGTGGAGATTGCAGAGCAGATGGGGGCAAAGGTTTATCATTTTTCCTGGATTGACGATTTTGCCGCAGCAAAAAATTATGCGATTGAACAGGCGACTGGCGAATGGATTGTATTTCTTGATGCAGATGAGTATTTCCAGCCAGAAGCTGCACAAAAGCTTAAGTTTTATGTGAAATCTCTTCACAGCACCAGATTTCATGCCCTTTTGACTGGGCGTGTGAATATTGATAATCTGGGAAATGTCATGGCTATCAATACGCAGTGCAGAGTATTCCGTAATCATCCGAATTTAAGGTATAAAAGAAGGATTCATGAGTATCTGGCGTCCATGGACGGAAGTCCTATGCAGATGGCGGATGCGGTGGATGAACTGTCTATGTACCATACGGGATATGGAGAGGAAGAGACGAAAAACAAGAGCGGACGGAATTTAAAACTGATTCAGATGGAATTAACCGAAGACCCAGATGATTTTGAGATGTGGGGATATTTGGGACAGGAATACGAGGAAAGAGAGATGTGGGAGAAAGCAGACCATGCCTTTCGGAAAGCGGTGGAGCTGATGCCAAAATCCCAAAGGGGCCATTATGATGTATCCACATCCATTACGCTTTTAAGGCTTTTGGAAGTTCAGGTGTGCCGTCCCAATCCGAATATTCAGGACATCCTTAAGGTCTATGAGCAGGCTACTGAAGGATGGCCAGAGGAGGCGGACTATGACTATACCATGGCGAAATACTTTACCCGTTGCGGAAATTTTGAGGAAGGGGAAACGTATTTAAGAAGAGCTTTGGATATTCTGAACACGTATGGCTCTACCGTAAGGTCTATGATTCTGTGCGGAGAGATCAGGAAGGCTTATGAGCTTTTGGCCATATGCTGTTACAATAATGGGAATATGGCGGACTGTGTCAAATTTACCACAACCCTTTTAAAAGAAGACGCCCATCTGATGAGTACCTTAACTGTGCTTTTACGGGCCTTTAAAGCTGACGAGGAAACGGCGAAAAAAGGCAGAGACGGCATAGAGTCGGTTCTTGTATTTCTAGGCGGTTCTTTTTATGATTTTGGTCAGTTAAAGGATCGCCTCTTCGTATTGAGAGCCGCTATGGCTGCAGAGTACTGGGGGATGGTTCAGCGGATAAGAGAAACGTTTGCTCCAGAGGAGCTTGCAGCTGTGGATAAGGCATTAGGACAGGGAGGAAAGGGATAAGCAATGGAGCCGAAAATAAGAATTTCTCAGTGTATGATTGTCAAAAATGAAGAGGGGAATATAGAGCGGGCTCTTTTATGGGGGAAAGGAATTGTATCGGAACAGATTGTGGTAGATACAGGCTCAACAGACAGAACCGTGGAAATTGCGGAAAAAATGGGAGCCAAAGTTTATCATTTTCCCTGGATTGACGATTTTGCCGCAGCGAAAAACTTTGCGATCGACAAGGCCAGATATGAATGGATTGCCTTTCTAGATGCAGATGAGTATTTTCTGGAGAAGGATGCGAAGGAAATTTTATATTGCATTCGGCAAGTTCATAATACCAATCATCACGGGATTGCCACGGGATGGATTCACCTTGACGATAAGGGGGGCGTACTGTCGGCAGATACTCAGATTCGGATTTTCCGGAACCTCCCTGCTCTGCGTTACAAGAGAAAAATTCATGAGTATTTGGTGCTGGACGACGTTCCCATACGCACCGCAGATGCGGTTTCTGTGCTGTCCATTTATCATACGGGATATGGAGAGAAGACGGTCAGGGAGAAAAAAGGAAGAAATTTAAAACTGATTGAAGCAGAGCTTCAAATAGATCCAAATGACTGGGAACTGTGGGGGTATTTAGGAAATGAATATGATGGAGACAAAGACTGTGAACAGGCGGCCAGAGCATATCGGAAAGCTATTTCTCTGATGCCAGAGGATCCCAAAGGCCATATCGGCTCTATCGCTATGATTTACATGCGCTATTTGCAGCTTTTGACCTTTTTGCCTGAGCCTGATGAAAAGGAGATCATGGAAGTCTACCAAAAGGCAGTAAAATCTGTTCCTGAAGAGGGAGACTTTGATTATATGGTCGGACAATACTTTACTGCTCGGAAGGACTGGAAGAGAGGAGAAACCCATATTCGCCGGGCTTTAACGATTCTGGAAGCCAATGGAAACGCAGGCTGGTCCGCGATACTTTCTGGCAATATCATGAAAACGTATGAGATGTTAGCGATTTGCTGTTACAGTAATGGAAATCTTAAGGAGTGCATCAAACTTACCTCTACATTGTTAAAAGAGAATCCCTATCTTATGAGCACCCTCGTTGTGATGCTGGCCGGATTCTCCAGCGACCAGGCAACTACAAAAAACGGAATGGAAGGGGCCGTGCAGGTTGCGGCATTTTTAGGAAAATCCTTTTATCGCTTCGACAGTTTAAAGGACCGGATTTTTGTGCTGAGAGCAGCCATGGCTTCAGGATATCAGGACTTGACAGCCGTGATGCGAAACACCTTTACGCAGGAGGAGTTAAATGCCGTGGATAAGGCGCTGAACCAGAAAGAATAATGTCCACCTTTTCGCACACCATACGGATATATTCTCCCAGAGAAGCGTTCACACATCCGGCGATATAGTGATTGCAGCGGTTTGCCGGAATCAAGATTTTATAAGCTTTGCTGGCTCCGATGGCTGTGGCGATGGCGGGAGTGATTTCGCCTAAAAGTGCGTCCGCCAGGACAATGCCAATGGGACCGATGATAATATCGGAATCTCGGGCATGGACGATACAGGGATTTTCTCCGGTAGCTCCATAGTCTGCGCCTGCCTTTAGCATGGCAGAGGTTGCGATTGTGTTGGTGCCGATGGCGTAAAGCTTTATGTCAGGATGAGCTTTTTTTAACTGTTCAATAACAGCTTTTCCCATTTTCCCTCCCTGACCGTCGATGATGGTGATCTTCATAAATACGCCTCCTGTAAAATAATTCCATATTGGGGATTATCTCTGATTATACCATTGGAAGTCCTGAAATACAAGATGTTAAAGTACTGTGTCTTTTGGACATCTCGCATAGCTTTTCGGTTGCTTTTTTAGGTTAATAGTGTTACTATTAATAGGTAACTATTTATTTAAGGAGGAAAAGGAAGTATGGTTATGAAACAAAAGAGAGTAAGCAGAATGATAAGTCTGTTTATGATCATGATCCTTGCCTTTACCATGTTGCAAGGATGCGGCGGGGGGAAAGTGGCAACTGCAGAGGAGTTACTGGCTGAAATGAAGGAGTTTTCCACGCCAGACGGTTCTGCTACCATTTATCTGAATAAGGAATGGATCACCGAGGATGCGGGAAGCGACACATTCCTTACAGCAGGCAGCAAAGACGGAAGAGAAGCAGTTCTCATGATGCAGTTTCCAAAGGGCGGCATTTTCCCTGTAGAAAGCATGGACGATTTAAAGGAACTGGTAGAGACCAGCTATGGAATGACAGATTATCAGGAAGCGGAAGCGTTTGAGGTTCCCGGAATGACTAACATTTCTGTAGGCAACTGCAAGATGAGTTCTGACGGCACCACAGCTCAGGTATATCTGCTCAGCGGAGAGACAGAGTATGCTTACTATTCTATCGGTTTTGTAGCAACCAAGATCAGCGATAAGAACAGAGCTGCTTTTAAGGCATCTCTTTCCAAATTTACAGAGGTGGTTCCTGAGGTCGAGAACAACTCAACAGCAGAAGTGACAGACACAATCCGCTGGTTTAATGCAAGCTATGCGGTTTTGACAGATCTGAACGGATGGGATTACAATCTTTTCGGCGGTCTTCCTGCAAATGACGACAGTATGGCAATCGAGAAGGAACTGTTAAACTCCTGGTGGGGAGTCACAGATCGTCAGAGTGCGGATGAAAACCTGAACTGGATTCTGGAGGAGGGACACCGCACAGGCTTTGCCGAGGACATGAAGCTTTTGGAAGAGGCTGGATTAGGCGGGGTGGCAGAGGCTGAAAGAGGAGAGTTTTTGCTGGCTAATTTTGACATTGATGCAGAATCTGTGGACGGTTATGTGAATTCCTATAGCATGTATGAGCAGTTTGGTGAGAATGCGATTGCAGGGTGGGACTACTGTCGTGCTTTAAGCTTAATGGGATACTACTATTTGGCAGGATATTATACAGAGGAAGAAGCTTTGGACAAGTCCTTAGAGATTGCTATGATTGCACAGCCTCTGTTTGAGTCTTGGGATGATTTGATGGACAGTTATCTGAGAGGATATGAATATTGGGCAGAGGAAAGCCCAGACGAGCGCAGGGGAGTCTATGAAGATATTAAGACCAGAGACGACAGCCCTTATACGATTGATTATAAGATGACATTACAAAAGACCTGGTAAGATGATGACAGGACTGCTTAAAAAGGGGATTCCCTGAAGCAGTCCTGTTTTTAAATTTTATTGTATTGTCTGGTCTCCGTCCTTGATAGACAGATGATAGGGAACTCCGAGAGAAGCCATCCATTGTCTCGTTTCAACGGTTCTGTAAATTCCTGTATTAAAGCCGCCGTCTCCCTCGTTGTCCCACAGCCATTGAGGCGCGGACCAGAGACAGATTTCAGGGCGGATCGACTTATAGAAATTAAAGTCGGCTCCATACTGTCCATGGTGGGACATTTGAACAATGTCACATGCTAAGGCTTCTGGCGAATAGTCGGCGAGAAGCTGTCCTGCGGCTTCCGGCCCCATGTCGCCCAGAATCAATGCCCGCTTTCCATTGATATCCAGCATATAAGCCACAGAGCTGTTGTTGATGGAATTGCCAGAAAATTGATAGGGCAGATTCATAACAGTGGTTTTTATATTGTCTGTTACAATTTCCTGGCCTTTAAAAATATCTCCGTGAAGGACCTGCTCTGGAAGTTTTGAAAAGTTAGCAGTGGTTTGAGCCATCACGTCTGCCCGCTGAGGTTCGTTTTCCTCATACCAGGAAGCGGGGAGGAAAGAATAGTAAATGTTGTCAATGGTGATTCCCCATTCTGGATGGGTTAAGATTTCGTTCAGTGCGCCTACATGGTCTGAATGGGGATGGGTAATGAGCCAGGTAGAGACATGGCCTCCTTTTTCCAGTAATTTCTGTGTCAGATAGGGTGCATCCTCTAAAGTTCCACCGTCAATCATCATTAAATTTCCAGAGTTGGTTTCTAATAAAAGAGATAATATCTGACAGTGACTTTGATTTGCCAGCATGGTCAGTTTAGAACCGCCTAAATATCCGGTAATCGGCTCTGAGACTGTGGATACAGGCACAGAACTTGGACCCATCAAGGAGGAATGTTTTGTATCCTGTTTGGAGACGGTTTCTGTGGTGCCTTGTGAGGACGGGAAAGAGTTCTCTATTGGCACAGGCGAAACAATGGGAATGTCCGCCCAGGCTGTTTGACAGTTCCCTGCCATCATAAAGGCGCAGAGAGCCAAAGAATAAATTTTTTTCTTGTGCAGCATGTAATTTCTCCTTTTTACTTTGGTGTTTATAAAATATCATTATACAAGAAAAGTGACTGCTTGTGAAGGGTTTTAAACAAGTCTTTAATCCTTAATATTGTTGCTTTTACTCTTAAAACCTAGTATAATAAATTGAATATTTACGGAATGAAAATAAAGGAGAATTTGATTGTGGAAAAAATTTTAAATTGTATGGCTGTGGAGATTGCAACCGCTTTCCAGGCTTGTGGGTATGATAAATCTTATGCAAAAGTAACCTTGTCAAACCGCCCAGACCTGTGTGAGTTTCAGTGTAATGGCGCCATGGCTGCTGCAAAAGTTTATAAAAAGAAACCGATTGATATAGCGACTCAAGTGACAGATCAGTTGAAAGACTGCTCTATGTTTTCTAACGTCGCCGCCGTGATGCCGGGATTTATCAATATTCGTCTCAATGAGTCCTATTTGGCCGATTATCTGAATCAAATGAAGACAGAAGAAAAGCTGGGAGTAGAGGAAGTTAAAACTCATGATACCATCATCGTGGATTATGGCGGAGCGAATGTAGCCAAACCTCTTCATGTAGGACATCTTCGCTCTGCGATTATTGGTGAGAGCATCAAACGGATGGGGCGTTTTTTGGGCTACCATGTGATTGGAGACGTTCATCTGGGAGATTGGGGGCTTCAGATGGGTCTGATTATTGAAGAGTTAAGAGACAGGAAACCAGACCTTCCTTATTTTGATGAAGCCTTTGCCGGTGAATACCCTGAGGAAGCACCATTTACAATCAGTGAGCTGGAAGACATTTATCCAAAGGCCAGCAAAAAGTCCAAAGAGAATGAGGAATTTAAGAATCGGGCTCAGGAGGCTACCCGCAGGCTTCAGGAAGGATACGAACCGTTTCGGGCAATTTGGAAACATATCATGAGTATTTCTTTAGCAGATCTAAAGAAGAATTACAAAAGTCTGGACGTGACTTTTGATTTATGGAAAGGAGAGAGCGACGCTCAGGTTTATATACCAAATTTAATCCAAGACTTGCAGGATCAAGGTCTTGCCTATGAGAGTCAGGGGGCTTTGGTAGTTGACATTAAAGAGGAATCAGATTCAAAAGAATTTCCTCCCTGTATTATTCGGAAGTCAGACGGAGCAGCCTTGTATGCAACCTCCGATTTGGGAACGATCTTGGAGAGGGAGAAGGATTTTGCGCCTTCCAAATATATTTATATTACAGACAAGCGTCAGGAGCTTCATTTTATACAGGTGTTCCGTGTGGCGAAAAAGGCAGGGTATGTGAAAAAGGACACGGACATGATCCATCTGATGTTTGGCACTATGAACGGAAAGGACGGAAAGCCCTTTAAAACAAGAGAAGGCGGTCTTATGCGGCTGGAAAAGCTGGTAGAGGAGATCAATGAAGCTGTGTATGCCCGAATTATGGAGAACCGTACCGTATCTTCTGAGGAAGCCAGAGAGACTGCCAGGATGATCGGCCTTGCGGCTTTAAAATATGGAGATTTATCGAATCAGGCCTCCAAGGATTATATTTTTGATATGGACAGGTTCATTTCTTTTGAGGGAAATACCGGCCCCTATATTCTGTATACGATTGTAAGAATTAAATCTATTTTGGCAAAGTATGAGGAACTGACAAACAGGACTAAAGAGGATTTACTGGAATCAGAAGGCAGAATCCTTCCTGCTGTGGGGCAGACAGAAAAGGCTCTGATGCTGATGCTCACCAGATATCATGAGGTGATTGAAACCAGTTTTGCAGAGACTGCGCCACACAAACTCTGTCAGTTTATTTATGAATTGTCAGACGTATTTAACAAATTCTATAACAGTGTCATGATTTTGAAAGAAGAAGACGCACAACGTCAGGAAAGCTACATTCATTTAATCTCTCTGACCAAAAAAGTGTTGGAGATCTGTATCGATTTGCTGGGATTTGAAGCACCAGAGAGAATGTAAGCAGTTGTAGGGAAAGACCAGAGGAGTGTATCCAAATGAAGATAGCCAGGATGCAAACAAAGGCCTTTTGGAAGGGCGAATTTGGAATAGAAGGCCTGGTAGAGGATAAAGGATGCTCCTACCAGGTGAGGTTAGAGGTTAAGAATCAAAATGTGAACAGCTATTTCTGCTCTTGTGACAGAGGAAACTCCTATAAGCAGATGTGTTCTCATGGGAAGGCGCTGTATGAGCATTATTTGAAAAAGGCTCAGGAAAAGGATGAAGAGTCTGTATCCACTTCTTCTCAGGCAAGGGTGATGATTCGGGAATACACCAACCGGGAGATGGCGGCTATTCTAAGACGGGAGATTGAGGAGACTGTAGAGCTAAAACCACGCCTTCTTCTTGGAAAACAAGGAGTCAGAGTAGAGTTTTGGATCGGCAAAGAGCGTCTGTATATCATTAAGGATTTGCTTAGCTTTTCCAAGGCAGTGGGACAGGGCGCATACGTAGAGTATGGGAAAAACCTGGCTTTTCGCCATAATTTGGAAGTGTTCTCAAAGGAATCCAGACCCATGGTTCTTTTGTTGGTGGAAACGATGGATGCCTATGAGGACTATCTGATTCAGCATCAGAGAAGCTCTTTTGGAGTAGCGCCAGTTTTTCGGGAATTGAATTTAAGCAGAGGACAGCGGGATCATTTTTTTCAGCTCCTCATGGGGAAAGACATAGAGATAGAGGACCTTCACGGAATCAGGCGAAAGGTTAAGATTTATCAGGGAAATCCGCCTGTATCTGTCTTTGTGCAGAAAGCAGGGAAACAAGGACTGAAGGTGTCTCTGGACAAGCGTTTTTACAGTTTTATTGGGGAGAAGTATTTGTATATTCTGGATCAGGATACGCTTTATCAGTGTGATAGAGAATTCAGTATGGATTTGCGGGTGTTTTTTGAGCAGATGACCCAAGGATACAATGCTCCCTATGAGGTGACTGTGGGGGAGAAGGAAGCGCCCCTGTTCTATGAAAGAGTGTTGAAAAAGTTTGAGAGCTATGGGATCTTGGAAGTAAAGGATGTAGAACTTGAGGACTTAAAGCCGGTTCAGTTAAAGGCAAAATTTATGTTTGAAAGCCCTGGTCCGGGGGAATTGCGGATGTGCCCTGTTCTCAGTTATGGAGATTATTCTTTTCAGCCTGTGGAGGCAGGGGATGTGCCAAGAGCGATTTGTCGTGACGTGCCTGGAGAGTTTCGGGTCAGCCAGGTTATCACAAAATATTTTAAACATCGGGATTATGAAGATGATACACTCATAATAAAAGATGATGAAGAGGCTATTTTTCGTCTTTTGTCAGAAGGAATGGCAGAGTTTGAGGAATTGGGAGAAGTGTATCTTCCAGATAACTGGAGCCGTTTTCGGATTCTGCCTGCTCCCAAGGTTTCAGTGGGGATTCATACTATGAGCGACTGGCTGGAACTGACTGTGGATGTGGGAGAGCTAAGGGGCGCAGATATGACGAAAATCCTGGAGGCCTATCGCCAGAAACAGCCGTATTATCGGTTAAAAACAGGAGAATTTTTGAAATTAGAGGAAAATGGGCTTCTGACTGTGGCGAGAATGGTAAATGGTTTGGCGGTCTCTAAGGGGGAGCTGCAAAAAGGCGTTATTCAGGTTCCTAAATACAGGGCTTTGTTTTTGGACAGCATTTACCGGGAATATGGAGATATCAGTTTCCAGAGGGATCACGAATACAAGTCTATTATCAGGGGAATGAAATCGGCTGACGACAGTGACTTTGAGGTTCCTGAGCTTTTTACTGCGATACTGAGGGGATATCAGAAAACAGGGTATCGCTGGCTGAAAACGTTGGAAGCCTGTGGGTTTGGAGGAATTCTGGCAGATGATATGGGACTTGGAAAGACAGTTCAGATTATCAGTATCTTGTATGAAGAATCCTTAAAGGAGGGGAAAAAGACGTCGCTGATTGTCTGCCCTTCCTCTCTTGTGTATAACTGGGAGTGTGAGTTTAGGCGGTTTGCGCCTTCCATGAAAATATTAGTGGCGGTTGGCAATGCTCAGGAGAGGGAGCAGAAATTGCAGCATATGAATGAATACGATGCAGTCGTCACCTCCTATGATTTGCTTAAGAGAGACATTTCCTATTATGAGAATATCATCTTTCGGTTTCAGGTTATTGATGAAGCCCAATATATCAAGAACCCTCTGACTCAAAGCGCCAAGGCGGTAAAAATGATTCGATCCAGCACTAAATTTGCATTGACCGGAACGCCTATAGAGAATCGCCTCAGCGAATTGTGGAGCATTTTTGATTATCTCATGCCGGGATTTTTATACAGTTATCAGAAGTTTAAGAAAATCTATGAGATTCCGATTGTAAAGGAGCAGGATAAAGAGGCGCTGGAGGCTCTTAGGAAGATGACGAAACCGTTTATTCTAAGGAGGTTGAAGTCTGATGTTTTAAAAGAGCTTCCGGAAAAGATGGAGACGGTGGTGTACTCTAAGATGGATGAGCCTCAACAAAAGCTTTATACGGCCAATGCGTGGAAGCTGAAAGAGAATCTGGAGATTCACAATAAGATTCAGATTCTGTCTGCTTTGACCAGGCTGCGGCAGGTCTGCTGTGATCCCCGTCTGGTTTATGAAAATTATCGGGATGGTTCGGCAAAACTGGAAACCTGTATGGAATTAATTGTCTCAGGAGTAGAGAGTGGAAACAAGATTCTTTTGTTTTCCCAGTTTACCTCTATGTTGGAGTTGATTGGCCAGCGGATTGCAAAAGAAGGTTTAAGCTTTTATTGTCTTACAGGAGAGACGCCGAAAGAGGAACGGCTGAAAATGATTCAGGCGTTTCAGAGGGATTCTGTGCCCATATTCCTGATTTCTTTAAAAGCAGGCGGCACAGGCATAAATCTGACGGCTGCCAGCATGGTAATCCACTATGATCCATGGTGGAATGTGGCGGCGCAGAACCAGGCTACGGACAGGGCTTACCGGATTGGCCAGGACAAAAAGGTGTCGGTGTTTAAACTGATTACCAAAGATACGATTGAAGAAAATATCTTGAAGCTTCAGGCATCAAAGCAAGTGCTGGCAGAGCAGGTGGTGACAGAAGGAATGGTTTCATTGGGAGGTTTAAGCCAGGAGGAGCTCCTTAAGCTGTTGACATAATCCCAGGTAAGGAGGCGCAGTCATGGAATATCGGCACGAAGTGGTGATACCAAACGACGACATCCCTTTTAAAATGTTTATTTTTGAGGGAAAAGAGGGGAATTACAAGGTGGGGAAACATTGGCACCAGTCTGTGGAGATTTTTTTGGTGACAGAGGGGACTATCGACTTCTATGTAAACTCCCAGTATTTCCCTTTAAGGCCCTGGGAGTTTGTGATCGTCAATTCCAATGAAATTCATTCCATTGACTGCCCCAATCCCAACAATACCATTGTTCTTCAGATTCCTGTAGGGTTATTTGACGGATATAAGCGTGAGGAGCCGTATATCAGCTTCAGGCTTGGAAAGGAGAAGGAAAACCAGGCTCTTATGAACTTGGTTAAGGACATGTATGAAGTTTATGAGGCTGGAGAATACGGATATGAGTTAAAGGTCAAAAGCTTGTTTTATGAGCTTTTGTATCTTTTGCTGACTTGTTTTCAGGAACAGGGAATGGACGCCACAGTCATTAAACAGAAACGGCATCTGGATAAATTGTCTCAGGTAACCAGATATATGAAGGAACATTATAAAGAAGAACTAAGTTTAACTCAGGTTTCTCAAATGTTTGGATTTTCCCCCACCTATTTGTCCAGGATTTTCCAGAAATACGGGGAGGTAAGTTATCGGACCTATTTGATCAATCTGCGTGTGGAGTATGCCCTTAAGGACCTGAAAAATACAGATCATGAAATAGGAGAGATTGCTATAAATCACGGATTTCCAGACAGCAGGGCGTTTGCCAAAGCGTTTAAGAAACGATACGGATGTGTGCCCAGAGATTACAGGAAGCAGTTTTGTCAGGAATAAAAAAGGCAAGAAAGTGCTATTAGAATGACAATTTAGACCCTGTTTTTTTCTCTGGAGTATGGTATACTGGTAGTAACAATAAGGAGGTGGGTGGCAATGAATTATTTAATTGGAATTGACGTGGGGACGTCGGCGACGAAAACAGTGCTGTTTGACGAGAAAGGAACTGTGATCTCCTCCTCGTCCCAGGAGTATCCCTTATATCAGCCTCACAACGGATGGGCAGAGCAGAAGCCGGAGGACTGGCGGGATGCGGTTTTAAAGACCTTAAAAGAAGTAGTGGTTCAGTCCGGCGTGGCCAAGGAAGATGTGAAGGGAATCGGAATTTCCGGCCAGATGCATGGCCTTGTGATGTTGGATGAGGACGGGGAAGTGATTCGTCCTTCTATTATCTGGTGTGATCAGAGAACCGGAGCAGAGGTAGAAGACATGCTCTCTATTATGCCCAGAGAGAGATGGATTGAGATTACCGCAAATCCGCCGTTGACAGGGTGGACGGCAGCCAAGATTTTATGGGTGAGAAAACAGGAGCCAGAGAATTATAAAAGATGCCGCCACATTCTGCTTCCAAAGGACTATATCCGTTACATATTGACTGGAGTGTTTGCCACAGAGGTATCGGACGCCAGCGGTATGCAGCTTCTTGATGTGGCCGGCCGCTCATGGTCTGACGAGGTGCTGACTAAACTTGACATTCCCAGAGAATGGCTTGGCGATGTTTATGAGTCCTGCGAAGTGACTGGGCAGATTCTTTTTGATATCGCTGAGAAGACTGGCCTTACCACAGATACCAAAGTGGTAGGCGGCGCGGGGGACAATGCCGCCGCTGCTGTTGGCACCGGAGTGGTAAAAGACGGGACCGCATTTACCACCATTGGAAGTTCTGGCGTCGTATTTGCACACAGCAGTCAGATGACCATAGATCCCAAAGGAAGAGTACATACGTGCTGTTGTGCTGTGCCCGGCGCCTGGCATGTGATGGGAGTGACACAAGGGGCAGGTTTATCTTTAAAATGGTTTAAGGATCAGTTCTGTCAGGATTATGTGGCAGAGGCCGAAAAAGAAGACATAGACGTTTACGATTTGATCAATCGGGATATTGAATCAATTCCGGCCGGAAGCGACAGACTTATTTATCTTCCTTATCTGATGGGAGAGAGAACTCCTCATCTGGATCCAGACTGCAGAGGCGTATTTTTCGGATTATCGGCTATTCATACCAAAGCTCATCTTTTACGGGCAGTGATGGAAGGGGTGTCCTATTCCCTGTCAGACTGTAATGACATTCTTCAGGAAATGGGAGTGGAGGTAGAAGAGATGATGGCCTGCGGCGGCGGCGGAAAGAGTCCTATCTGGCGTCAGATGCTGGCTAGTCTCTACGACTGCCAGGTGAAGACTGTTCACCAGTCAGAGGGGCCGGCTTTAGGCGTGGCCATTCTGGCAGGAGTTGGCTGTGGGATTTTTGAAAGCGTGGAAAAGGCATGTGAAGCCCTTATTTCCGTGAATAAGCGCAGCACTCCGGTGGAACAGGAGGTAAAGACGTATCAGGCTTACCATCAGCTGTATAAAAAGCTGTATGTAAATTTGAAGGATAGTTACAAAGAACTGGCAGCACTCTAAACTTAGAATTGAGGAGGGATCGCATTGGAGATTAAAAAGGTAACAGACCCTGAGTTTCGCGCCTATGGCCAGGTGGTAGACGGCTATGACTGTAAAGAACTTTTAGCGGCAATGGAGCAGACGCCCCTCTCAGAGGATGTGGTTTATGTGGCTTCTGTAAAAGAGCTGGAGGATCTGCCTGTGGCAGAGATGATGGAGACGAATCTATTCGGCCAGATGCCGATTCAGGTGGGATACTGCAATGGTCACAATAAGAAGTTAAACGCCCTGGAATACCACCGAAATTCTGAGGTGAACGTGGCGGCGACTGATTTGGTGCTTCTTTTGGGAAAGCAGCAGGATATCAAGGAAGACCATACGTATGACACCAGTTTGGTGGAGGCGTTTCTGGTTCCAAAGGGAACCGTGATTGAGGTATACGCCACAACGCTTCACTATGCGCCTTGCCATGTTGAGGAGGCTGGCTTTCGGTGTGTGGTGGTTCTGCCAAAAGATACCAACACAGACATGGAGCCGGTGGAGGAACGATTCTCTGAGGATAAACTGTTATTTGCCAAAAATAAATGGCTCATCGGCCATGAAGAAGGGGGCCTTCCAGAAAACGCATGGATCGGCCTTAAAGGAGAAAATGTAAGCATTTAATATCGAGCGCTTCAATACAAGAATGGAGACTAACTATTAAAAGTCAAGTCTAAAATAAAATTTTTCGAATGAATTG
>CAJTUV010000038.1 GCA_910579515.1 uncultured Hungatella sp. | reverse complement strand
ATAAAAACTCTGCCAGTCCTCTTTGAGACTGGCAGGTAAAAAATTTTATTTTTTTTACTGTCTACTTGACAGGGAGCAGTTCAAAATCAATAAGAATAAGCGGCTCTGTGATGTGCCTTAGACATATTCAATTTTCATTCTCTTTACTGGTGCGTTTACAACCTTAAATATCAGTTCGTCAACGCAATCCGTATATCTGCCCTGCTGAATGAGCTGGTTTTTCAGCTCCACAAGACTATGTAATAAAATGCTCCGTTCCCTACTGTCCACATATAAATGGTTTTTCTTTTCTCTCATAAAGCTCACCGTCCTTTCTTGGCTTCATTATACAAGAAAATGACGATAGCACTCAAAGGTGTAAATCAAAGAGAAACACTCCTCCTTTTCTAAACAATCATCAAATCATATGGAAATATTCCAACGCCTCCCTTATAGCCACTTCTTTCTCTGGCGGGCATTTCGGTTGTCTGGAATTTTCCGATTTTGGCAGATTGTAGTTCACCCTCTCGATAATCCCACATTTTTCTTTTACCTGTGCGATATATAAACTGCTGACTTTCAATCCACTATGCTCCAACACATAATCCTTGATTTCCTTATAGGTTGCCTTGCTCTCCGCAGCCGTCAAATCAAGCTCGTCCATCTGAAGCTCCACCTCGATATGTTGGTCTGAATGAAGTTTGGACAATAAACATACCGTCTCCACATGCCCCGTATGCGGAAACAAATCCACCGCCCACGCCTCCTCAGCCCGATACCCCACCTTCTCAAACACCTTCAAATCCCTGGCAAGCGTCTCTGGATTGCACGACACATACACCACCCTGTCTGGCCCCATAACCGCCACAGACTGAATAAACGCCTCTGTGCTGCCGCTTCGCGGCGGGTCCAAAAACACCACGTCCACATGCTCTCCAGAAGATGCCATCTCCTCCATAAACACTCCGGCGTCATTGTGATAGAATCGAATATTCTTTATCCTGTTTCTTTTAGCATTCTCCACCGCGTCACGAACCGCATCCTGATTCAGCTCCACGCCGATGACTCTGCCTGCTTTCCTGCTGGCAATGATTCCGATGGTTCCGATGCCGCAGTAAGCATCCACCACGAACTCCTTTCCGGTCAGTCCAGCCGCCTCCACCGCTTTTGCGTACAGCTTTTCTGTCTGAACCGGATTCACCTGATAAAACGATTTGCTGGAAATACGGAATGTGCAGCCACAGAGCACATCCTCAATATATCCCTTTCCATACAAGACCTTCTCCCTGTCTCCCAGCACCATGCTGGTTTCCCTGTCATTCAGATTTTGGATAATCGTCGTGATCTCAGGATGTTTTTGCCGCAAAGCCTTCACAAAATTATTTTTAGAAGGAAAGACAGGAGAGGCGGTCACCAAAACCACCATCACCTGCCCAGTGGCAAAGCCCCGCCTCACCAGCACGTGACGCAGAAGTCCATAACCACGATCCTCATCATAGGTCCGAATTTTAAAAGACTTTAACAGCCCCCTGATCGTCCCTATAATCTCGTCCGCCTTCTGGTCCTCAATCCAGCACTTCTCCACAGGCACAATTTCATGAGTCCCTTCTCTATAAATACCAGAGATGACCTGGCCTTTTCTGTACCCAAATACCGCATGAACCTTATTTCGGTAATAGAATGGAGCGTCCATGCCTGCAATCTTATGGACCTTGCAGAATCCTTTCAATAACTGCTCCACGTCTCTCTGCTTCTTTTTCAGTTGTTTTTCATAAGGCATGTCCAAAAACTGACATCCCCCACACTTAGAAGAAACGGGGCATAGTTTCTCCCCGTCTCTCCTTTCCTTCTTTTTCTCTTTTTCCACATTCTCCGCGTTGTCTCTGTCTTTTGCCAAAGCTTTCTTTGCTCCTTCTCCTTCAATTACTGTCCTGCAGAAATCTCTCTGGTTGCATATTTCAGCCACTTTGCCTCTTCCTCGTTTAAATGAGGACTAATTTTTTCATAAACCTGTCTGTGGTACTCGTTGAGCCAGGCAATGTCTCTATCCTCCATAAGGCTGACGTCCAAAGCATCCAAGTCAATGGGCACAAAAGTCAAAAACTCAAACTCCATAAACTGTCCATACAAATTTTTCTCGGCCTTTTTGCAGACCATCATATTCTCTGTTCGGATTCCATGGCTTCCCTCAATATAGATTCCCGGCTCATCCGAACAGATCATCCCTTCCTCCAGAATCCCGCTGTCCATCCGCTCTGGCACCATTTTCCAGCGGATGCCGTTGGGCCGCTCATGGACATTCAGCAAATACCCGACTCCATGGCCTGTGCCATGATCATAGTTCATGCCTCTGCTCCAAAACAATTCCCGGGCCGCATAATCCAGAGACAGCCCCCGACATCCATAGGGAAATTTCACATGGCCAAGACGCAGCATACTCATGGCCACCAGGGTAAAATGCTCCCTCTCCTCCTTGGTTACAGGTCCCAAAGCCACGGTTCTGGTAATATCCGTGGTTCCCTCATAATACTGACCGCCAGAGTCCACCAGATACAAGCCCTCGGGCTTTAACTCCTTATTACTCTCCGGCGTGGCGCAATAATGGCACATTGCCGCATTCTCCTTATAAGCAGAAATGGTGGTAAAGCTCAGCCCCAGATTCCCCTCCTGCTCTCTGCGCAGTGTTTCCAGATAATCGGAAACGCTAATTTCCGTCATGGGCATGGTCCCAATCTGTTTCTTCAGCCAATAGAGAAACTTGGTCATGGCAACGCCGTCTTTGATGTGGGCCTTTCTCTCATTTTCAATTTCTGTGGGATTCTTTACAGCCTTTGCCACAGCAGTAGGATTCATTCTGTCTAAAATTTTATTCCCCTGCTCCAGGCTGCCTACGATTGCATAATTGACCTTCCCCTTCTCTAACAGCGCCCGTTCCCCTCTATAACTCTTAACAAACTCATAAATACTGTCATAAGGCTTTATGGTGACAGACAGACCTTCTAAATATTCTTTCACCTTCTGGTCCAGAGTCTTCTCATGTATAAACAGATAAAATTCGTTTCTTGTAATCACCGCATAGGACAGAACCACCGGATTGCAGGGCACATCGTTTCCTCTGATGTTCAAAAGCCATGCAATGTCGTCTACGGTAGTCAAAATATGGAGCGTGGCCTTTGCCTTTTCCATCTGCTGTCGAAGTTCCAAAATCTTCTGAGAAGCCGGTTTCCCCGCATAGGTTTCCTCTAAAATCCACACCGGTTCTTCTGGCAGACTAGGTCTGTCCTCCCAAATCTGCCCTATCAAATCCTCCTCAAAAGAAATTGAAGCCTGTTTTGACTCCAGCCGTTCCTTTATCTTCTCTACCATCTGGGCGTTCATAACCCTGCCGTCAAATCCCAGGACGCCCCCCTGGGGCAATACCTGTTCCAGGTACTCTTCAATATCCGGCACATGCTCCTGCCCCATTTTCTGCAGAGAGAAACCGCTTCCTGTAAGCTCCTTTTGGGCCTGGACAAAATATCTTCCGTCTGTCCACAGATACGCCTCAGAAGCAGTCACCACCGCAGTACCCGCTGAACCGGTAAATCCGGTCAGGAATTTTCTGCACTTAAAATATTCTCCCACATACTCTGATTCATGAAAGTCTGAGGTAGGCACTACATAAGCGTCAATCTTTCTCTCTGCCATAGACTTTCTCAGCTTTTCCAGTCTCTCGTTCATGTCCTCTGGTCTCCTTTTTGTCAACTTCTCATTGCATCCTCAATAGCCCCTGCAATCCCCTCGCTGTAGGTGGGATGGGCCCTCATGGCCATCATTAACTGACCTGCGTTTAAGCCTGCGGCAACCGCTGTGGCCATCTCGCTTATCATGTCTGTGGCTCTTGGGCACACAATCTGAGCGCCTACCAAATTGTTGGAATACGCCTCAAAAATCAGACGAATAAAGCCGCCTTCTTCCCTGGAAATAATAGACCTTCCATTCTCTCCCATGGAATACTTTCCACAACGCACCTTCATACCGCATGCCAAAGCCGCCTCCTCGGTCAGTCCCACCGTAGCAATCTCCGGCTCTGTATAGATACAGTTAGGAACCACCGGAAGCTTGGCATACATTCCATTGGGAACCACGCTCAAACGAATGGTATGAACTTTTTTCGCTATCTTTTCCACCACATAAGTGGCCTGAGCCGCCGCCACATGAGCAAGCTGAATATCTGCCGTCACATCCCCCACTGCATAGACCTCCGGCTCACTGGTCATAAATTCCGAATCCACCTCCAGCTTCCCATCCTTCATCTGGAAATTCACGTCTTCTCCAAATAAGCCGTCTGTATAGGGCTGCCGGCCAACCGCCACCAACACACATCCAGAGCGGAGCAAAATCTCCTCTCCGTCCTTGGAAATATGGCATATCAGCCCCTCTTCCTTTGTAATTTTATGAATATTTGCCCCACAGTAAACCCGAATCCCTCTGCGAGTCAGTTCTTCTTTAAGCGCCTCCGAAACCTCCTGGTCCATAGGCCCAAGAAGATGGGGCGCCCGCTCAACAAGATACACCTTGGCACAAAGAGCATTAAAAATTGTGGCCATCTCCACACCGATAACACCGCCTCCAATAATGGTCAGACGGTCAAATTTCCATTTATCCTCCTTTAAAATCCTGTCGCTGTACCACACGCCGTCCAGATCAGCCCCTGGAATGGAAAGAGGTCTTGGAACAGCGCCTGTGGCGATAATAATGTGTTTTGCCTGATAGAAATCCTTTCCTTTGTCGCTCTTCACCTCCACAGTTTTTCCTCTGCGGATCGTTGCCGTTCCATAGATTAAATCAATTCCTAATTTCTCAAAGGTTCCATGAATCTCATTTCTGTAATCCCGCACAGCATTCTTTTTATACTGCTGCATTTTCTTAAAATCAAAAGCAATGGAGTCTGCGGAAACGCCAAACTCATCACATTTTTGCATCATGGAAAACATACTGGAAGCATGAAGAAGAGCCTTTGTAGAAATACACCCCCGATTTAAACAAGTTCCTCCCAGCTTTTCCTTCTCAATAACCCCTGTTTTTAACCCTTCTTTTGCCGCCCTGATAGCAGCCGTATAACCCCCGGGGCCTGCCCCGATAATCAATAAATCATATGATTTTGCCATAATATCCCCTTAAATTAAATGAAAATGTTTACATGCTTTATAAATGCCGTCATCAGAAATATCATCTGTCACATAATCCGCTACTTCTTTCAGCTCCAAAACCGCGTTCCCCATAGCGATCCCCACGCCTGCTGCCTGTAAAATCTCATAATCATTCATGCTGTCGCCAAAGGCGTAGGCACTGTCAATTTCTGTCCCAAGATAATCGCACAAAATCTTTAATCCATTTGCCTTGGAATTGCGCCGTTCCAGTACATCCGCTCCCATAAGACCGCCAAATAAGGGACACTTGATCTCAGGAAACGCCTTCTCAATCTTTTTCGCCCCCTTGGCGTCTCCAACGTAAGCCATTGTACGCACCGTTTTTTCCAGAAGCTTCCATGGGTCTTGATACTGCCTTCCCGACTTTCCCCATGCTTTCATATCCCGTTCGGTCACCTGTTCTTGATGGATATAATAATCCTCATCCTCCCAGGTCACTCCCACAGCCAGATTCTCCTCCTGGGCAAACTCCAGAAGATTTCTGACCAGTTCCTTTGGCATACACGTCTCATAAATCACCTCATTTCCTACTGTAATCTTTGTCCCATTATTATGTATAATAGCGTCTGCCTGAACGATTTCCTTAAACTGGCGGCTAAAATAATTGTCCATATCCCGTCCAGTGGCAAGCACAACATAATAGTTTTCCCGAAGCTTTTGGAGCGCCTTTAAGGCACTGTCTGGAATCCGAGAACCATGCCTGTGATCTAAAAGCGTCATGTCTAAATCAAAACTGACTATTGACTTCATATCTGGTCTCCTTTATTCTTTGTAAGTATATGAAAAAAGGGCGTAAAGTCTCTTTTTCAGCAAGGACTTTATGCCTTTTCTATTAATGGTCAAATATGATGTTGACAGTAATCGGAGTAACAGGATTTGAACCTGCGACCTCTCGGCCCCCAGCCGAGCGCGCTACCAAGCTACGCCATACTCCGCCACTCCCCTTATTATAGCAAAAGAATTGTATTTTGAAAAGGGGGTTGTTAAAATTTTTTTGCATTACAAATGAACCACCGTATAGGCATGTCCGATATATGGCAGGAATTTCTCCAAAATATCCTCCGTTTGGATCTTCAGGCTGGAGGTGTTGACACAGGGATGACAGCCTATGTAGGGGTGATTGACTATTACCTCTTCATCAATCAACAATTCTACCTGGTTTTGACGGTCATTCATCAAGCCCAGAACGCTGACGGAGCCTGGGGTGATATCCAGAAACCGCTCCATAAACTCTGACTCCGCAAAAGATAAACGGGGACTCTGAATCTGCTTGGACACAAGGCTTGTCCGAAACTTTTTGCTTCCTGGCATCATCAGCAGGTAAAATCTGGTTTTCTGGCTGTTGCGAAGAAACAGATTTTTGCAGATGTCTATGTGCAGCAATTTTTCGATATCCTGACAGCCTTCTATGGTATAAACGGCTTCATGGTCAACCCGTTCATAAGGAATTTCAAGCTCATCCAGCATTTGATAGGTGCGGACTTCTCTGGGAAACCGTCCGTCTAAAGTCTGAGGGCGGCCTTTATAAATCATGGGGTCAATGCAGATCATGAGTTTCCTCCCTGTAATGTATGGTAAGTAAAAAAATCTCTTTCCACAAACAGACATACCGATTCTACAAATTCTTCCACCGAAAAACCATCCTCCAGTTCCAGGTAGCATTTTGCCATACTGATATACAAGTCTGCCAGCAGATAGGTAAATACCGGCTGGCTGATTTTCAGGCTGTACCCTTCCTGAATTAGATCATCCAGTTTCTGGCTCAGAATCTGAATCAGATAATCCCGCAGAATATCCATAAAAATCCCGTTCTTATTCGTCTTCCAGATTTGCTGGAAAGATTCTTTGTCCTTATCCATTTCCAAAATCAGTTTTTGGACAAATTTTCTTGCTTTTTTGTCTTTTAAATAAATCACGTCTTTATTCAGATTAGCCGCCTCAAAAAAAGTTTCAAGGCAGTAATAGAGAAGGTCGTACTTATCCTCAAAATATCTGTAAAATGTAGAGCGGGGCACCATGGAGTCATCACAAAGCTGGGTCAGAGAAATCTTTTCAAAGGGTGTTTCCTCTAAAAGCTGAAACAGGGAGCGGCTAAGGAGAAGATAGGTGCGGCGCGTGGATATTTTCTCCTTTTTCTCTTTCTGGGAATCCAAGGCAAATCTCCTTTTTTGTATAGAAATAAACAATCTTCCCTTTTGTGTCTCATTCGACACAAATGAAAAAAATTGATTCTTGTGTATTTTACCAAATTTATCATAATATAGCAAGTGACAGGAATCAAAAAGAAAGGAAGAAAGGACTAGAATGGAAGAGAAAAAAACTTCTAATCAATTCATGATGAAGCTGGCCGCTTTTATTGTGAATAAAAGGAAAGCGTTTATCGCTCTGTTTGCTCTTGCCTGTATCTACAGCGCAATTTCCATTTCCAAAGTAACGGTAATTGATGATCTGACGAAATATCTTCCAGAGACCACAGAGACCAGGCAGGGCCTGGATATCATGGATGAAGAGTTTACCACCTTTGGATCGGCCAAGATACTGGTCAGCAATATCACTTATGAGAAGGCGCTGGCCTTGTCAAAGGAGTTAGAGGAGATCAAGGGGATCTCAGGAGTCTCCTTCTTTGACGAAGAAGACGATATGTATGACAGCGACGACAGAGGCGACTATTACAAAGACGCTTCTGCACTATACACCCTCACCTTTGAGGAAGAGGAGGACACCCCCTTGTCCCAGGAAGCCATGGCCCAGGTACGGCAGACCCTGGACGGATATTCTTCCTATATTTATACCACCGTAGACAAGGATGACGCCGCCTCTCTAAAGGCAGATATGCGAGTCATCGTTGTGATTGTGATTTTAATTATTCTGGTGGTGCTTTTGTTTACCTCCAAAACCTACATGGAAATCGTCATATTTTTATCCGTGTTTGGAGTCGCCGCCCTGTTAAACATGGGAACCAACTACTGGTTCGGACAAATTTCCTTTGTCACCAATGCAGTGGGGGCCGTTCTTCAGCTGGCGCTGGCCATTGACTACGCCATTATTCTGTTCCACCGTTTTATGGAGGAGCATGAGACCCAGGATACCATCAAGGCCATTACCGTGGCCTTAAGCAAAGCCATTCCTGAGATTTCTTCCAGCAGCCTTACCACAGTGTCTGGCATGATAGCTCTCATGTTTATGCAGTTTGGAATCGGAATGGACTTAGGAAGCGTTCTCACCAAAGCTATTATCATCAGCCTGTTAACCGTATTCCTTCTGATGCCGGCATTAATCGTCATGTTTTCCAAGGCGATTGACAAAACCGTCCATCAAAATTTTGTGCCTAAGATTAATTTCTGGGGTAAAATCGTGGTAAAGCTTCGCTATGTGGGCCTGCCAATTTTCCTCATCATTGTGGCATTTTCCTGTATCTATTCTGGAAAGTGTCCTTACATATATGATATTAACTCCATAGAGTCCAGCAAAAAGAATGAATTTCTGGCCTCAAAAGAGCGGATTGAAGAAACCTTTGAAGTGACAAACACCATGGCGATTGTGCTTCCCAAAGGGGATTATGACAAGGAGAGCAAGATTTTAAAACGTCTGGAATCCATGGAGGAAGTAGACACGGCTCTGGGGCTTGCCAATGTGGAGGTCAGCGAGGACGGCAAGTACATTTTAGTGGATAAGCTCAATCCCAGAGAATTTTCCGAGGTTGCCGGCGTGGATTTAGATCTGGTCCGCCTTCTGTATCAGTTTTATGCGGTTGAGCAGGAACAATACAGCGCGTTTATGAAGAACCTGGAAGATTACCATGTGTCCATTATTGATATGATCGATTTCATTTACGCCCAGAAAGAAAAGGGCGGACTCGAATTTGACGACGATCTGTCCGAGGAGATTGACACTCTCTATAAAGCGGTCTGCGACGCCAGAATGCAGTTGGAAGGAGAAACGTATGACCGTCTGGTATTCACTTTAAAAGGTCCTGTGGAGGGCGCTCAGACTTTTGCCACCATCGACCGAATCCGGGATATTGCCCTGGACTACTATGATGAGGTGTATGTAGTGGGGGACGCCACAAGCAACTACGATTTAAGCGTCTCCTTTGAGCGGGACAATGTAATTATCAGCGTTCTCACCGCTCTGTTTGTGGGAATCATCCTTTTGTTTACCTTCCAGTCTGCAGGACTTCCCTTTTTACTGGTACTGACGATTCAGGGAAGCATTTGGATTAATTTCTCCATGCCTTACTTGACAGACAGCACCATGTATTTCCTCAGTTATCTGGTGGTAAGCTCCATTCAGATGGGCGCTACCATTGACTATGCGATTGTTATCACAAGCCGTTATCTTGACCTGAGAAAAGAGATGCCAGACCGGAAAAAAACGGTAATCGAGGCTTTAAATCAATCCTTCCCCACCATCATCACATCCGGTACCATTTTGACCAGCGCCGGTTTTGTCATTGGATCTCTCACCAAAAACGCGGTCATCGCTTCCCTGGGAAAAGTTCTGGGAAGAGGCACTTTGATATCAATTATCTTGGTTATGACGGTTCTGCCCCAGCTTCTATTAATCGGCGACAAGTTGATCGACAAGACAGAACTGACAAAGGCAGTAAAGCTGGGACAAGGAAAGGAGGCATCGGCATGAAAACCAAAACCATAAGATTTCGAAAAAAGTTCGCCGCTATGCTGGCCATAGTTATGGCGCTTTCCTTAACAGGAACAAGTAATTTCTATTCTATAGAGGTTTTAGCTGCGCCACAACAGCAGACAGAGGAAACTCTGGAGGAAGTTTCCATCAACACTCTGGAAGAATTTCTTGACTTTAGTAAGCGCTGTACAGCAGAAACCTACTCCAAGGGAAAAGTATTCGTCCTGAAAACAGACTTAAATCTTCAGGGAACTGAGTTTTCGCCCATCCCGGTATTTGCCGGAACTTTTGACGGAAACGGACATGGAATCATCGGTCTGTCCTTGAACTCTGCAGGATCCGGCCTGGGCCTTTTCCGATATGTTCAGGAAAACGCAGTAGTAAAAAATCTTCATGTTCAGGGCTCCTTATCTCCAAGCGGCAGCGGCATAAATATCGGCGGCATCGCTGGAGTCAACCGGGGAACCATTGAAAACTGCTATTTTGACGGGCATATCACTGCTATAGAAGCTTTAGGAGGAATCGCAGGCTACAATGAAGCTACCGGAATCATCCGAAGCTGTGAAAATAAGGCAGTTCTTACCGGTAATCTGAAAACCGGAGGCATTACAGGTCTCAATGAAGGTCTGATAGAACTGTGCATTAACGAAGGAGAGGTCAACACAAAAGCTCCAAAAACCGAAGGCGCCTCGGACTCTCAGCCGGCTCTGGGGACCCTGGATCTGGAGGAAAATCTTCGAGTGGAGCGGGTAAACGATGCAGGCGGCATCGCTGGGCTGTCCTCAGGAACCATACGGCAATGCACCAATCGGGCGGCTGTCGGATACCCTCACATGGGATATAATCTGGGAGGAATCGCCGGACGGCAAAGCGGACTGATTGACAACTGTGTAAACTACGGAAAAGTTCAGGGAAGGAAAGACACCGGAGGGATCGCAGGCCAGTTTGAACCCTATCTGACTGTGGAATATGAAGAGGATATGTTTGGAAGCCTAAAAACTCAGATGGATGAATTATCCCAGATGGGAGACGCCATGTCCAGTCTGATTGAAAATACCGGCGACACCACTTCTGGAAATCTGGACAGCATTGACAGCCAGCTTGATAAGTTAAAAACAGTCAGTCGGTTTTACAAAGACTTGTTTAAAAAAGACGGAGATGTATTTGATGCAGACGCCGGCCGTTCTCTGGATGAAATCCAGTTCGCCCTTGACCGCGTCAATCTGGATCTGGTCTCTGGAAGCACCCAGGCCCGGATACAATCCGCCAAAGAGACCGTTAAAAAAATGCAGCAGCTTCGGGACCAGATGAAATCTGGATATGAAGGTGATTTGCAGGATGTAGAGGCGCTGAAAGCCTGGCTGGAGCTCCGATATGAACAGTTAGAACAGTTATCCAAGTATGGAGAATCTCTTTTATCCGATTTTAACTATATTCTCACTCATGCCGCTGGAGACGCCATAGGCGGCGTGGAAGACTTTGGAGACGACCTAGAACGGGTTGAGGCAGAAACCAACACATTTATTGATATTGTCCGTATCAACCAGAGGCGAATTAAAACCGACATGGAAAGTATGGACGAAGAACTAACCAGGGAACTGGATATTCTTTCCTGGAACATGGACACACTTTCTGACAATTTAAAAAACAACCGCAATCAGCTTCGCAGTCAAAAAAATAAAATGAAAGACCAGATCGATCGAATGCAGGATACTATAACCGACGGTGTAGACCGCCTCAGAGAAGATCGGGATTTTTTCGAAGACATTTCCGATTTAGAAACTCAGACTCTGGAAGAAGGGATGGTCTATCAATGCGCCAATTATGGAGCGGTCTTTGCCGATTATCAGGCAGGCGGAATCATTGGTATCATCGGAACAGAGTCCGGCCTTGACCCCGAGCTGGATTTGGAAGCAGAAGAAGAGCGAACTTTAAATGTAACCAGGAATATGAAAGCCATTGTGTCTTCCTGTATTAACAGACAGGAGATTCAGGTGAAAAATGATTATGCAGGCGGCATTGTGGGAAAGGCCAATTTAGGCGCCCTAATTGGAAATCAGAATTACGGCGACATTGTGTCAGAAGACGGCAGTTTCGCAGGCGGCATCACAGGGAGCAGCGCCTATATTCTCCGAAATAATTATAATATGTGCCGGATTACAGGCAAAGATTATACAGGCGGCATTGCCGGATGGGGAACGGACCTTCTTCAAAACTATTCTATGGTTTCCTTTGGAAAGCCGGAAGGGGAATGGATGGGAGCCATTGCCGGAGATGTTGACAAAGAAGGGGTGATAGAAGGAAACGTCTATGTAGAGGAAGGAATCGGCGCCATGGACGGCATCACCTACGAAGGCCAAGCTGAAGGACTCTCTTATGAAACCTTCCGAAATCTGGAGCATATTCCAAAAGACTTTAGCCACCTGACTGTGGAATTTCTCGTAGAGGACAGGGTGATAAAGACGATTACCTGTCAATATGGAAGCGCCATATCAATAAACGATATCCCACAGGCTCCTCAAAAAGACGGCTATTATTATATGTGGGAAGAAAAAGATTTGTCCTGCCTAACGGGGAATGAAAAGGTTCATGCTATCTACAAAGCATGGAATACCACTATCGCTTCTTCTCAGGAAAAAATGCCTCTCATGCTTGTGGAATCTAGCTTTTATCCGGGCACAAGCCTGACTGCGGCTGAAAAACCAAAAGAGGACTGGAAAAACCGCCTCGCTTTGCCAGAAGGATTTGAGCTTATCACCTGTTTCGAATATTCCATCATCCAGCCAGAAGGCGTATCTATGCCTGAGTCTATTAAGGTTCATGTACTGGCAGAAGGAGTATCGAAAGAAGCAGTGGCAGGAATTGTGGAAAACGGTTCTGTTTGCATCACAGACAGCCAGTGGGATGGTTCTTATCTGGTGTTTGACATGAACAGCCCCGGAGAGATTGTGATTCTCAAACCCAAATCCAGACTTAAGATGTGGATTGGCATCGCCTCCTCGATTCTGATACTGGCCATGGTCCTGGTTTTCATAGGAAAGGACCCCAAAAGAAAGAGGGAGGCAAAAAACAAACCGGCCCCAGAACCAAAATCCACTCCCAAGAATCCTCAAAAACCTGAGAGCGAATCGTAATGAGAGGGCAAAGGGCAGGCTTTTGCTTCACCGGAATCTGCCCTTCTTTAGAAACAACAGAAAGGACTGTGGTTTATTATGGAGAATACAGAAAAACTGTGGACAGAACCTGACGAAACCGGTCTTACCACAGCACAACGATGTGTTTACAGAATCCGAAAAAAAGCAGTGGTTCTCTACAAAAAAGGCCACGGCGCCAAAGAGATCTTTCTCGCCACAGGCATGAATTCCGTAGAAGTTCTCCGCCTGTGGAACCGCTGCTGTGCCACGGACCCTGAGACCGGAGAATGTTACGGCTTTAAGGCTCTGGTCCCCAGGTCCAAGATAAAAAAATTTATCCGCTAACCGAAAGCGTTCCATTCCGAGGGCCGTTTTCCCATTACCTTAAAAAATGCGTTTGAAAAGTGATTGGGATTGGAAAAACCCAGCTCTCTGGCAATCTGGGTCACGGTCATATTCTTTCTCAGAAGGCGAACCGCATACTCCATTTTGCAGTTTAAAATATATTCCTTTGGAGACACGTTCAGGTTTGAGGAAAACAATTTATACAGGAAGCTTTCACTCACACCGCAGGCATGGCTGACTTTAGAAACCCGCAAAGGCTCTCTGATGTTGGCGGCAATATAGCTGGTTGCCTTATTTAAAATAAGGCTTCCGCCTGACTCCCAGCTGTGAGAAGGAGCTTCCTCTCTCTGAAAATCCTTTCTACGGAGAAGTTCCATAACTAAAAGCATAAGGTAGCTGTGGATTTTATGATAATATCCCGGCCGTTGGTTCTCATATTCCTCGGCAATGGTATAAAAATAAAACTCTACAGGAGATTCCAAAGCATGAAAAACCCGAATCTTCAAAGAAGTCTCCATCATGCGAATAAAATTCTGCTCCTGATGACAGGGAAGAACTTCAAAATAAAGATAAATAAATTCTGGAAGCCTGTCCTTTTCTACAATTTCAGCATTATAAATCGTATTAGGGGGAGTGTAAAGCACATCCCCCTTTTCCAATATCATGGCAGTCTCATGAACCTGGTAACGAACCGCACTGCCAGTAATATAGATAATCCGATGGTAAGGCAGAGTCATGTTGCTGATTGAACGGGCCTTTTGAGCCTGAAAGCGTCCAAAGGCCACCAGGGATAGTTGATACGTCTTAAGCTCTTTTGATAACATATCCTCTGTAAGCGTTGGAACATTTCTGAAATAGGAATCGTAAAGCACAGACCATTTCCTCCTGATTTTGATAGAACTCATATCGAAAAGTGTATGACTTTATTTTACCGCAACGTTATAATAAAAGCAACAAGGTAACCAAAAACCATATCTATTGAGGAGGGTATTTTATGAAAAAACGTATGTCAGCCCTGCTTTTGACCGCCGCCATGGTTCTTGGCGGCTGTTCGTCAGGAGGAGGAAACCAGCAGGCCGGTAACACAACGCCGACTACCACAGCAGAGACCACCACTCAGGCCCAGACTGAGGCTGAGACAGAAGCGGAAGCAGAAGCCGTTTATGATGAGGTAAAAGAGGCGGATGTGGTCATCGTCGGAGCAGGCGGAGCGGGACTATCAGCCGCAATCGCCGCAGCAGACGAAGGTGCAGAAAGTATCATTATCGTGGAAAAGCTGGGAAAAACCGGCGGTTCATTAAACTTTACCAGCGGTTCCATGTCCGGCGCTGAAACCATTATTCAGGAACTGGACGGAATCACTGACACGAAAGAATCCTATATTGAAGATATTTTATCCAACGGCGCTGACCTGGGAGACAGAGAACTGATTGAAATCTTTGTGGATGAGGATGTGGACGCCATCCAGTGGCTGTGGGATCACGGTCTCAGCGAATATACCTTTTCTGAGCAAAACGGCTTAAAGAGCGTGTTTGCCCCAGAGCATCAGCTGTACTCCATCCAGAGAACCTACAAGCCAAAGGCTATGGACCCTGCCAACTATAAGTCTGCAGTTCATGAGATTCTGGATAAGGAAGTAGCAGCCTATAAAAATATCACCATCGACTACTACACAGAAGTAACCGATCTTTTGGGAAATGAGAACGGCCAGGTTCTGACTGCTGTAGGCTACAACAGCGACAGCCAGAAAACCGTATGCTATGAGGCCAAAAAAGGCATTATCATGGCTACCGGCGGCTATTCCGGCAACCCGAAAATGATGGGCCAGTACGCCAAACACGGCGACAAATATCTGGTAGGAGGCGCAGACAGTGCAGACGGCAAGGGAATCCGTATCATGCAGACCGTAGGCGCGGCCGTTGACCAGGACAAATTATCTTATATCCCAACCTTCCCTATGGGCCTGGAGTATGCAGAAGGGAAAGGCGCCATTGGCGACGTGTATATGTGGAAGGCCGGCGGCATTTATGTGAACCAGGAAGGAAAGCGTTTTATCAATGAAACCCTGGACGAGGTGGTTCCAAGAGAAACGGCTCTGGAGGAGCAGACAAACGCGGTTCAGTATAACATTTTCACAGACAAAATTATTGAAGATCTAAAGGCCGGCAATGCCGCCTTCATGTGGGAGTATTACTATGAGCCTGAGCAGGGCATTGGTCATAAGCTGGTTCAGTCTGCAGATACCTTAGAAGAACTGGCCCAGATCATTGGTGTACCGGCGGATGCTCTGGTAGAAACCGTAAACACCTATAATGCTGCTGTAGAATCTGGCAAGACCGACGAATTTGGCCGTGACTTCAGCGGAGCTCCTACTGCTTACAGCGTGGCGGTTAACAAAATTGAAGGCGACAAATATTACGCAGTTCCTATCAAAGCTTTAGTGGTAATGACTTTGGGCGGCGTGACAATTAATAAGGATATGCAGGTTGTGGATGAAAGCGGCAGTCCAATTCCAGGGCTGTATGCAGCCGGCGAAGTGGTAGGCGGCATCTGGGGAAAATTCGTCTCCGGCGGTACCGGCGTCATGGGACCAGTAGCCTTTGGACGTATTACCGGCCGCAATGTGGTAAATCTGGAATTGCCGAAAGGACAGCCAGTGAAAGAAGCCTCCTTTGTCCTGGATAAGGCCCTGTTTGAGAAAGAAAAGGTCGCAAAGGAAAGCTATGATATGAGCGGTATCAAAGATGGAATCTATGAAGCTACTGTGGACGGCCAAAGCGGCGAGATGGTGGTACAGGTGATTGTGGCAGATGATAAAATTGCAGAAGTAACTGTACTGAGCAATCATGAGACTGAGAATATCGCAGGACCGGCTCTTGAAAAAGTGCCAGCTGCCATTGTGGAAAACAACAGTCCTGACGTGGACGGTGTAACAGGAGCCACCCTTACCAGCGAGAGAATCCGGGAAGCGGTAAGACAGTGTCTGGAGCAGGCAAAATAAGTTAGAAACGCTCTATATAAGAGGCGGTCAAGAGGAAATGTAAATCCTCTGGCCGCCATATTTTTTATCCCTTTCTGACAGGAATCAGCTCTCTCCTCCACAGGAAAAATCAGCAGTAATCTTTCCAGCCACAGCACACGCCGCAGCCACAGCGGGAGAAGCCAGGTAAATTTCCACCTTAGACGTTCCCATACGCCCTAGGAAATTCCGATTGTTGGTAGCCACTACCCGCTCGCCGTCCCCCAGAATCCCTCCGGTCCGGCCGCAGCACAGGCCGCAGCCCGGATGGGTAATGATGGCGCCTGCTTCTGCCAATACGTTCAAAACGCCGCATGCCCCAGCCTCCTCATAAACCTTTCGGCTGGCGGGCGTCACAATCAGCTTCACAAACGGAGCAACCTTTTTTCCCTTTAAAACCCTGGCCGCCATTTGTAAGTCCTCCAACCGTCCGTTGGTACAGGAGCCGATAAACACCTGATCAATTTGGATTCCCTCCAAATCTGCGACATTGCAGATTTTATCTACCTGGGAAGGACAGGCCATCACCGGAACAAAATCTTCCGCCCGGTAGGTAATGGTCTTATAATAGGAAGCGTCCTCATCCCCAGCCAGACTCTTCTGCCAGGAATCCAGCTCCACCTGACAATACTGAGCAGTCTTCTCATCCGGTGTGAAAAGGGCGCATTTGGCTCCTGCTTCAATAGCCATGTTCGCCATGGTCATTCGGCTGCTGACGCTCATCTGGTCCACTCCAGAGCCACAAAACTCCAGAGCCCGGTAAGTTGCCCCGTCCGCTCCCAAATCCCCGATGATCCGAAGAATCACGTCCTTAGACATCACATAATCCGGCAATCTTCCCTCAATCACAATCCGAATCGTTTCTGGCACCTTTACCCACAAGCTTCCGGTTCCAAGAATCGCCGCCATCTCCGTATAACCGATTCCAGTGGAGAAAGCGGCCACACATCCATACGTAGTGGTGTGACTGTCCGTGCCAAACACTACGTCGCCAGGTTTTACATAACCGGCCTCTGTCATAAGCTGATGACAGATTCCATCACTTCTGTGAACATGTTTCAGGCCATATTGTTCTGCAAAATGGTCTCCTACCTTATAATGTCTGGTATCGTCTAACTGGCTGGCCGGAACCAGGTGGTCATAAATCAACACCACCTTATCTGAATCCCAGATTTTTGCAAACCCCATCTCCTCAAACTTATCCGCAATAAACGGAATCATAATATCATCCAGCATCACCCTGTCCACTGACACGACCACAATCTCTCCAGGCTTCACACTCTCCTTGCCTGTATTATGGGAAATAATCTTTTCTATGATTGTTTGACCCACGCTTCTACTCTCCTCTCTCAGACGCACTCCAGCCCGTTCTTCCTTCTCATAGCCTTCACTAAACCTCCTGCCTCTATGATTTCCATGAGATTGTCAGGCAGAGAGGCAATGGGATAATGCTTCCCCTGATAATCAATTCCATGATTCACCGTTACGGTAATGCTGTCCCCTTCTTTCAGATCATCATACAAATCTGGCTGTTCAATAAGAAGAAGACCGTTGTTTATGGAATTGCGAAAGAAAATACGGGCAAAGGATTTGGCTATAATACACCGGATTCCCAATGCCTTTATCACCTCCGGCGCCTGTTCCCTGGAGGATCCGCAGCCAAAATTTTTTCCAGCCACAATCATGTCCCCCTGCCGAATCTGCGAGGCCAGCTTTGGTCTGAGAGGACTAAAACCATACTGCTTCATCTCTTCTATGGTCTTTAGCGCCAGATATTCTGTGGGAATAATAATATCCGTGTCAATGTCATCTCCCAAAGTCCAAACGTTCCCAGTAAACTGTTCCATTATTTCTCTCACTTTCTGTTTCTTTATTTTCAGATTCGTGTTTCATCCAGCATATCCGCAGTACAGATTTCTCCCTTTACGGCCGACGCCGCCACCGTAGCTGCAGAACCCAGATAAACCTTGGAGGACGGATGCCCTGCTCTCCCCTTAAAATTCCTGGTTCCTGTGCTGATAAGAACCTCGTTTTCACCGATTACCCCCTGGCAGCTCCCCCAGCACACGCTGCAGTTCGGATTCATCACAATGGCTCCACTCTTCATAAAGGTGTCGATCAGCCCTTCATGAAGTGCCTGAAGATACACCTCTTGGCTGGCTGGAACCACTAAGAATCTCACATGGTCAGACACCTTTCTTCCCTTCACAATAGCCGCTCCTGCTCTCAGATCATCAATTCGTCCATTGTTGCAGGAACCTAAAAATGCCTCGTCAATCCGCACCCCGCACACTTCCTTTGCAGGAACCACATCGTCCACAAAATCAGGTCTGGCCGCCACCGGCTGAATTTTAGACAAGTCAAACGTATACTCTCTTGCATACACGGCGTCTTCATCGCTTTTTAATACTGCTTTGGGCTCCCTGCCCCGCTCTTTTAAATAGGCCAGAGCAATTTCATCCGCCTCAAAAATAGCGGTCTTGGCTCCTGCCTCCACAGCCAGATTGCATAAAACCATCCGATCGCTGACGCTTAAGGTTTTCGCTCCCTCTCCACAAAATTCCATAACCTGATAGTTCACGCCATTCGCTCCAATTTCCCCGATAATCGTCAGCATAAGGTCTCTTGGATAAACTCCCTGGGGAAGTTTTCCAACAAGCTGAAACTTCACCGTCTCAGGCGCCAGAAGCCAGGAGGTTCCTGTGACCATACCGTAAAGTAAGTCCGTACACCCGACGCCGGTTCCAAAGGCTCCCAGAGCTCCATAAGTACAGGTATGGCTGTCCGCCCCAAAGATCAGCTCTCCCGGGCGCACATAACGCTCCATCATAATCTGATGGCACACACCCTTTCCTTCCCAGAAATCAATTCCGTGCTCTCTGGCAAAGTCCCGCATTTTCTTCTGAGAAGCCGCGGTCTTTGGACTGTCAGAGGGGACGTTGTGATCCACAATAAACACCATTTTCTCAGGATCCGCAATTCTTGGATGTTTCAATTTATTGTGATACATATCAACCGTTAGATGGGTGGTCCCATCGTTGCTCATCATCCTGTCCAGGGTTACGGTGTAGATATTTCCGGCTTTCACCTCAGACACGCCTGCAGCCAGAGCAATTATTTTTTCTGCGATTGTCATTCCCATATTCAGTCCTCCTCTCTGTTCAAGGAGGCAATCAATCCTCCCTGGCTTAAAATATTCTGCATGTATTCGGGGAGTTTAGTGCAGGAATACACCTTTCCTCCAGCCTTTGCCACTCCTTCTGTCAGGGACAATTCCATCTCGTCTCCGGTTTTCACTGCATCTGGCAGCTCCTTGCATACGATTACCAAAAGTCCAATGTTGATGGCGTTTCGATAGAAAATCCGGGCAAAAGATTTGGCTACGACCGCCTGGACTCCCAGAGCCTTTAAAACGCTTGGAGCCTGCTCTCTGGAAGAGCCGCAGCCAAAGTTTTCCCCACCCACAACATAATCCCCTGGTTTCACCTTCCTCGGAAAGTCAGGGTCCAGGGATTCAAAGGTATGTGTTTTCATCTCGTCAATGGTAGGAAGAAGCAGATACTGAGATGCAATAATCTGGTCTGTATCCAGATCGTTGTGAAACTTAAATATTTTTCCAACAGACATAATATGCCTCCACTTTTAAAAATAATGGTTCTATTATACCATCTTTGTCTCAAAAATAGCAATAATGATATTGTGTTTTGTCTGTCGGAGTTCTATAATAGAATCAGATGAGAGGGGGGATGGCACATGGTTGGCTTTTTTAATTGGGAAAGCCTTTGGATTGGGAAGGATTTAAAACGCTTTGAAGGAATTCGGGAAGCATTAGACGCTGAAAAAATTCCATATAAACATAAGGTTGTCAACCGCTTGGGCCAGTGGAGCGGACGGGGGACCGTTCGTGGAAATACTGGAAGTATCGGACTTTCTTCGGAACAGATGTATGAATATGAAATTCTTGTCAGTAAGAAAGATTCCAGCAGAGCTCACAGAGCCTTGGAAAAATAATTTCATGTATTGGGTTGGCAAAAAGAACGGTAGATGGGAGATTTATTATGGATATAAAAACTACTTCGGATTTTCGTCCGCGTCAAAAAACTTCCGTATCCATGAAATCAGGGGCAAATCAGACGTCTCAGAAGACGTTAAGCAAGTCTGGGCCCAATGTGGATACTTTTGAAAGCTCTGCACCTAAGATTTTCGGCGACAAGATGCTGCCAGGTTCTGCAGAAGGCCTAATTTTTGAGGGACCTATCCCTTCTTCTGGGACTTTAACATATTATGACCCTGATAAAAATGATGGAATTGATTGGGAACGAGTCGAAAAAGAATTTTTCAGCAAAAAGTCCGTGACCTTGGACAATGCAGATTCTCTGATGAGCAGCGTGGATCACACGGTTTCTATGTATGTTGCAGTGAAACACAGGCTGGAACAGAACTATAGAGACGATGAGGAGATGCTGACAGAAAAAATGGAACGGTTGGATGCCATGTTTGATAAAGCCAAAAAACAACTATGCAGCTCCTACCAGAATACCGTGGGACATTTCTATGAAGGCCTTGGAAACAAAGGCGTCAGTGCTTCTATGGGAGCCAGCCTCTCTGCTGCCATCGACAGACGGGCAGAGGAAATGGAGGAAATAGCAAAAAATGAGTTCTCGTGGTACAAGGATGAAAAGCCAGATTATATCATCGCTCAAATCAGCCTTGAGGTGTGGGCGCTTAATCAGCGGGAAGAAGGAAAGCCTTCCAAAGCCCCTTCAAAGGAAGATAAAAGCGAGTACAGTCTGGAGGATTTAGAGGCCGCCGGCATTGTGGCCAAGGCCGCCTCCCAGATGAAATCCGAAACGAAAAATCTTATGAGCGAGGAGGAGCTGGGAATTTATCTGGCCTCCCAATATATGAAGATATCCTGTATGCTGGGGCATTCTCTTGCCAGCGAAAAAATGTCTGATATGATTTTAAAATCTTTTGAAACCTTTTTATCTCCAAAAGGTCAGACGGCAAAGGTTTATCAATATGCCCTAAAACAGTATGAAGACACCAATGACATAAAACAGGCGATTGCTAATAGCGGTAAGAAATACCTGAAAGACAGCTTCTTCTCTGACATCCGCACTTTTGGCAATCATGCGCACATGACCCTGGAGGCCCGCTACAATTTCGACATAAATCAGTTTTTGTCTGAATTAGAAAGCAGAGGCCCAAAGGCGGCTTTGTACTCCATTTCCAGAACCGGTATCGGATCGTTTTTATCCTATGCCTGACCATGTAGCATTCTTATGGGGCTTTTAGCCCCAGCCTGCTACACATTTTTATCTGCATACTTTTTTAACAAGTTCTTTTTCGAACAATATTCATAAATATTGTTATATACGTCTACCGCTCCGTCTGCGCAATGCTGCATAATCCATATTAATTTTTGCTGGTGCAGTTCCCGGTTAAAATAGTCGTGGGTAATCTCATTACGAAGCAGCAACTCTCGCAAAAACAGTTTTTCTTCCTCCGTCTGTTCAAAATCGAAGGTCTCAAAACTGGTCATGCCGTATCTAAGGGAGGTTCCACCATTATGCGTCCCTTCTTCCTTGCGCATAAAAATCATTAAATCTTTAAATACCTGTGTAAAATCGTTTAGCCTGGCCGTCACAATATCAATACAATCCTCTTTGGTTTCTTCATCGGAGCATTCCAGATATTTTCTGCTTTTTTTCACAATTCTCTCTGCACATTGTCTCATAAATTCCAGCATCTCCCGGATCTGCATGACATTTACCGGTTCTCTTTCCTCCTGTGGTTCAAGATCGAATTGTCTTAAAATATCTTCGCTAAACTTCATTCAACGATTCTCTCCTTTATTTCTTCCAATTTTTTCTGGCATTCCCGCTGAAAATTCACAAGCTTTTTTGGAAAATAGTCTGTAAACTGCACTTTTGATTTTAAAGGCGCACAATACACCGGAGCCTTCATGGTGGTATCTATATAAAAAATGTCGCTTGGAATCCCTTTTTGATGAAAATACTCTTCCAAATAGACAGATAATTTTTGATATAAATTAAAATTCTCTGTATAAATTGCAATGTCAATATCACTTTTTCCATCCACAAACCTTGTAGTCAAATAGCTTCCGAATACGAAAATATTATAATTGTCATTTCCAAATTGTCGCTCAATTTCCTTTTGTAATGTAAGCAATTCTTGCAGCCTTGACATTGCCATTTCTTTTTTTAAACTGCTTTTAGGGTCTTCTGATGTAGGAATCGACATTTATAAGCCCCCTCTCTGGAACGGTTTTGTGGAAATAGTACACGGACCTTAATAAAATTGTTCCCCACATAAACCACTTTTACACCCACTCAAACTTATCCTTTCCTGCGCCTAATTCAAAATGGTACTTTACCAGGCCGGTATCAACGCCGGTAAAAATACCGTTCTTGCAGGAAATAGATACCTGATTTCCTCTTCCTTTAATCATAAACGCCTGCTTTGCAAGAGCCGTTGGCGCCAGGAGCGCAGCCTCAATACCGTCTTTAAACCACACAGGAGCTTCTCCTTTATAAGAACTTACCTGCTTTGCAGTTTTTGTCTTATGAGGTACTCCTTGATTTTGACCATATCCCACAGCGATCACACCGACTACGATGTCAGAGGAAACTACTTCTGTCATGAGTCTTTTGTTAAATGTACCGCCAACCCACCAGGTATTCAGCCCTAACGTCTGTGCATAAAGCATTAAGTCCGCACCGCAATAGCCCAGTCTTTCTTCCAGGTTAGGAGTACTGTTTCCTGCCATGATAAAAAAATTTCTCACCCCTTTTGCAAAAATTCGCCTAACCACCGCATGAAAGGCACTAGTATCTTCTGTCTTAAGCTCAACAAAAACGCCGTACTTCTCATTATTTTCCTTCATTCGTGTCTCCAGCCGACCTACAATATCTGCTGAAAGGGGTTTATCCATATAGCATCTCACCATATGTCTCTGATACATTGCCTCTTTCATATCCATAATCTATCTCCTCCCTGATTGTCTAAAGCTCTCATATCATGCCATGATTAGATAAATTATAGGATTTTTATGGTAAAATAACAACTGTTTTTCCTAATATTGTATGCTTTGTTCTATTAGTTTATAATTCTTCTTTCTCGGGTCGCCCTCTGCACGGTAAATAGCTAAGCTCTCTAAATCAAAAATAGAACTCCAAACGGTTTCAAAGTCTGGTTCATTGTCATATTGGCACATAAAACCATAGTCGCCCCTTAAAAGCTGTTTGGTGGTTTCAATGTAATCATATCTTATCTTTCCTGAAGAAAAAGCGTCTATAACAACCTTATAGCGCTGATGGGAGTTATAGTCCTTCCCATGTGCATCGTCGTAAGGCTTCATTTCATCAGATGTAAAGCTATTTACAGTACAAACTATCTTATCCCCATGAAAAATTTCTGCTTCACGGATTTTTTGGATAGTTGGCGTACACTCGACCACCACCATTCTGCCGCTTTTATCCGCAAGCAAAATATTGCAATTAGAAGCGATTGGCAGATTACAAAGCTTAGAAACGGCCTGCTCTGTATCATCTGCCTTTTCAAGCAAATATCGCACAAGAAAACATGAATTAAACCCTGCCCGTATTTTTTTAAGGTCAGTCATAACAAACGTCATTGCCACGACAAGTCCATGTTCGTTCAGCCCCTCTTCTCCGTTGATAAAGGAAGAGGTGGCGATATGAAATCTGTTTCCATTCTTTGGCGCGTATATTTCACTTTTGCATCCATCACACAGATAAGGCGGCAAATCATTATTTCTTCCATATATCAATTTTCCGTCTTTTGAATAGGCAAAAGCGGTACACCCCCGAATCTCGACAGGGCAGTTATTTTCCAAGTTATACATGCAGCAGCCCATGCACAACATCCATGAAGCAAAATAGGAATAGCTGGCTCCAATAGTATCGCTTACCCCTCTTATTTCCTCACACACTTCTGGGAAAAACTTTCTTAATATTTCCTCGCTTTGCTTTCCATGTTCCAGTTGAAAATCATCTAACTGGAACGGAAAGGTAATTCGGCTTTTATTAAATATCTTTCCACGTTTCACTCCCATTTCATAATGATCACCTTGTAACCTTAAATGATGCATCTTTTCTATCCTCCTCTTTGATTGCAGTCCATACTTCGGAATGTCCATCTGCTGGCTGGCCGCCACAAATCGGATACACTTCAACGTCTGGCAGTTCTGCGTACTTATATCCAGAGAATGGCAGCCATTCCATATAAAACCGTCTGAATACACTCTGCACGTCTTCCTTAAAGCGTCCATCATTACCAAATATAACCCAAGTAGCCGAAGGTATTTCAAACTCAAACATCCCCGCAGGGGCAGAAGCATTTGTAGCAGCGCCAATATAATAATAAAATTCTTTTGGATTTTGATATGCACTGATTCCTAAAATTCCATCTGGCTCTTGATTCGATAATCTGCATATTTCTGTAAATTGTTTTCCTTGTAATGTAGTCCTCCAAAAATTGGGAACTATCTTTAAATTTTCTTCCATATCGCAGGTCAAAGGAATACGGATTCCCACAATATGCAGTGACTGTTTTTTTGCAATGTGATATGCCATAGCGCTTCCTCCTGTTATTTCCACCCTAAACTGAATTGACGGATATGCTTGCAGAATACTCCCCATACCTTTCGCTGCTGTTGGTGTAATTCCATGAACATTCTGAAAAGCGCGATTAAAAGACGTTGGAGAGGAATAACCATATCTCAACGCAATATCAATTACTTTTCTGTCCGTCCGCTGCAGTTCGAACGCTGCCTGCGTCATTTTTCGGCGGCGTATGTATTCCGACAATGACACACCCGCAACGTAAGAAAAAATTCGCTGAAAATAATAGGAAGAGCAACATGCAATACGGGCTGCTTCATCATATGATATTTCCTTGTCCAGATTATCTTCTATGTAATCAATGGCTGCTCCAAGTTTTTTCAACCATTCCATCCTCTTACCTCCTCATATAAGGATACCTTAACCTGCTTTATATTTCCTCTCTTTTTCTGCTGTCTTTTGTAAACTTAACTATACCCTCAGTGGATAAGGGGACACACGGTTTTGCACCACAGATTTGCGATTCTGCAAGGCACTGGAATGAGGTGTACTGGACGTACACCGATTGACATTAACGCAGCCAGCCGCTAAAAGACGGCACTTGGGGCGTGTATCCCCTTATCCACTGAGGGTAGTGTATCTGAATAAAAAATATGTTTCAATCGCTTATGGAAAAGAAAAACGACAGAGCTTTCATCTCTGCCGTCTTTGTTGCTTATGGATAAATTTTCCGCTATTTTGGCTGCTTATTTTTACCAGGAAAACACTTGTCTCCCTGCTGATTCTTGATACCAAATTATTTCGTTCCTATTTACGTTTGCCAAGTTACACAATCTCTGCATCTGATGAACTTTAACTGTTGTATTGGACGAAGTTCCCAGCCAGTAAACAGCCCCTCTTACCCTAATCTCTCTTGGGGTCCCTCTGAAATATCCATCCTTTTGTTTTACAATATTTTCATCATCAGTAAGCCATTTTGCAATACTTCCTGTCAGGCTATTACTTACCTGAGGGTATTGTTTCAATATATAGCCTACCGTTTTTTCCATTGCATCTACTATACTATCTATCGTAATCTGATCTATGCCTAATTTAATATAATCGCCTTTTATGCCACTTTCTAGCAATCCCTTTCTGTCCAGCTCATTCTTATTAAAAAGAGAAATAAATTCTCGAAACAGCTCAGTTAAGCGAACTTCTTCCATATCTTTCCCTTCAAAATTTTCTATTTGTGCACTTTTGTCTAACTCCCAAACCTGTTGCAGATTTTGAATCAAATCATGATAACACTCGCTTTTTTTGAAAAAATTAGAATCTAATTTCCCATAACTTCTTTTCAAAGCTATATGTACCAATATTTTAGCAAAGCACAAGATTCCTTTCGACAGATTCTCTTCTATATCTTCTAATGCTCCATGAAATTTAGAAAAATCTGGTATTATCGAACCATCTCCATTCTTACAGCTAGAAAAATCATTTAATAATTGAACCAAAGTTGCTGTAAAATACCACTTTCCATTTCTTATTACTGTTAAAATATCGAAATTTTCCTCTTTAAATTGTTTTTTCAGTTGCTCATATCTTTGAGCAAGCCTGTCTGCAAACCAAACAGCACCATAGAAGCGCTTAAACACTTCTTCTTCCTGATTCTCGTTCGCCTCCATCCATTCCTCAACAAAAATGTCTTTTTGTTGGAAAAAATAATTACCCTCATGGTCAACTTGAACCTTTAATAGAGTATTTGCATCCTGACTTCTCGCCTCTCCCGGTTCCCCCATACTTGCTTTTCTGGCACGCACAAAAGAAATCAATTCCATTTGCTTATCTTTGAAACTCCTATCTCCTCTTCTTACAAGCCAGAAGTCAGCCTTTCCCTCTCTCATTCCTCTTTCCAAGTAGACAACCAATTTTTCTACAAATGGAGTTGTAAAAGCAATATCTTCCATTTTGACTGGCTTCTGACGGTTTAAAGCCACACTAATTTCTGTTGTCATATTTCTGGATGTAAATTTATCAAATTCAGGAATGTGGATAACTCTCACAAGTACCTGCGCCTTTTTCGAATCCTCCAGCTTCTTTTTCAGCCTCTCTTTCACAGAAATATCAACGCTATCTTTTAGTTTGAATTCCATTTCAAAAAAATATCTAGCAGATGCAGTTATGGTCTGTGCACCATTAATCACTGAAAATGTAGGCTGCTTTTCTGGAATAATTCGTCCAAGCAAAAATGTTTCAAACGTTGTTGGATTTATTTCACTGCTCTGAATTAAAATTGTAATACCATTATTCTTATACCAAAAATGCTCTGGTTCCTTTTCTAATGTCTCGCAAATCGCCCTGTCTACTCCCATCATTTCGCTGATTCCAAGCCTTACATTATTCCGAAACAGCTGATCTCCTATAATATCATATATCTCAACAAGCTGAATCAGATCTGCATTAAATACCCTTCCATATAGTGATTCCTTTTCAGCATTATTTCTATTGCTCTTTCCTGCTGACTCTCTATTAATCTCTGTAGACATAGGTGGCATCTGTAGAACTTCAAATCGTTTTACATCGGTTATTCTTATTTCCCGTTCTGCATATTCTCGAATAAGAACATAGGTATCCTGTAACACCAAATTATTTTTTCCCGTAGCTTTTCTAATTTCGCTCCGAATTTGATCCTTATTGTATAAATTCCAAAAAAACTTTACGATAATGATTTACTTTTCGTTCTATATATATTAATATTTGATCTATATTGTCACTTTTTCTATGCTCAATAGCATAGTCAAGATAGTATACTAATTCCTTTTCCATTTGTCTCAATGTATATTCCATCTCCTTGAGACAGGTAAAGTTTTCTGTATTCAGCTTTTTGCTTATTCCACTAATTTCTTTAACTAGATTTATAATTTCTGGATATATGCTGCCAGTATGAATCCCAAAAAGAAGTTTTAATTCTTGGCGAATTAATGCTTTCGCTGTTTTCGAAATCCTTATTCCACAGTACATATAATCCGGCAAGCCTTCCGGCTCTTCTCCTGGAAAAAGTATAAAAGCTCCCTGTTGTGCGATAATCCTGTTGTTTAGTTTCGCGTGATCTATAAATTTATGATTATTCCAAAACAGAGCGTTATCTAAATACCACCCTACATTCCGATTAATAATCGCGTTGTAATTATCATTCGTGTTTTGAGCACTAGGACTAAAAATTTCATCTATAAAAAACAAATATACCATTCCATCCTTATCATCCAGAAAATCCTCCGAATCATGATAATAAGGCGTTACTGCGAAATATAATGCAATCAAACAATTATATGATACATCCAACAAACGGCTAGGAAATTCGCCATGTTGGGCAGCAATGGCATTATCCAAATATCTTTTTTCTCCTGTCAGCATATTTTGCCGCATAGTATCAAACAAGTTTTTTTCTTAAAAATGATTGTCGTTCAACACATCTTTCCGAAAGATATTAGGCCGAGAAGGGGTATTGTAAACGTCTGGTTCTCCTCTATATACCACAATACTGTCTCCCTGCCGTCTTTGTTTAATATAAATGTTAACTCTATTTAGATACTCTGAAATGTTACAGATATTTTCTAAACTATCCATATTTTTTTCTTTGGGAAGGATACTTCTCTTTTCTTTATTCACAACGACCTCCCTGTGTCAAAACACTATTTTTTTACTCTCTACTCTTTATTCTTTCTAATATTTTTTATTTCTGCTTTTCTTTCTGGAAAATAAATACGTAAATGAGAATTTAATGCAAAAGATCCATCAGGTAATATACTAACTATGCTTGTGTTTTAATAGGAACACTGTAATATCAAGGCTTTTCGGAGCCTACACCCACAAAAAAATATTATTTGAGCTATCACATTACGCAGAAAGCCGTCCGG
>CAJTUV010000037.1 GCA_910579515.1 uncultured Hungatella sp. | reverse complement strand
AACACAATCTCAAAGAAAAGGAAAGGTTGCATTCCTTTCCCTGAAATGGTACAATAAAAACCGTTATAATCATAAGGAGGCCCTACATGAGCTATATTCAACACAAATCAGAGGAGTCCATAGAAGATTATCTGGAAACGATTCTTCTCCTGAGCAGACGTTTATCCGAGGTGCGCTCCATTGATATTGCCAATGAAATGCATTTTTCAAAACCCAGCGTCAGTGTGGCTATGAAAAATTTGAGAAACCGCGATTACATCACAGTCACAAAAGAAGGTTTTATCTATTTCACAAAAGAAGGGGAAAGAATTGCCAATGCAATCTACGAACGCCATTCTCTTTTATCTAATTGGCTGATTGAACTGGGCGTTGCCCCGGATATTGCAGCCAGTGATGCATGTAAGATGGAACATGATATCAGTCCTGAAAGTTTTGACGCTCTTAAAAAACACATTCTTATGCATTTCCCTGCCTGCTGTAAAGAAGAATGATCCCCTCTCTATTCCTCCTCTGTAGAGAGGCTGGTTATCTCCTCCCACCATACCTCAAAAAAATCGTCTTTTTCATATCGGATGAATCCAGAAGCTTCCATACGTAAAAGCGTATTCTTCTTCTCTTCCAGGCCGAACTGAATCTCTACACAGATATCTATCCAGTTTTCCTCCACTTCATCCATTATCTCTTCTTCTGAATCCTGGCTTCTAAAAATCATAACCGCTTCGACTATTGGCATACTCCATTCTCCCTGTTCACCATCCTCCAAGGAAATGTTTACTATCCTTTTTTGAACTGCTCCATAAGGATTTTCGGAATACTTGTCGCAAAACTCTTCCAGCTCCTTTAACAGCTGACCTTGAAATCCGTTTTCTGTGTTTTCTTCCAGGAACTCCAAATCCCAAAAGCCACTGCACAGCTCTAGCTGTCCTTTCATAAATTCCATTGCAGACATAAGCGCCAGGCGTTCTCTGACTCTATTGGGTTTTGTGGCGGCATATCTTCCATAGGACCTGCTTATTGATAAAATCGCAGAACCAGCCAGACCACATATGAGAAAAAATAAAAGAGCTATAAGAAAAGACACGCCGTTTTTATTCTTCAGCTTCCCTATCCCAATCATCCTCCCTCTCATTTGCTCCAGTTGTCTCATAAAAGGTAATCAGTAAATTTCCGTAAACGGTTTCCATCCCCTCTGTTTTCTGCTCTTTGCCGTTCTTCCTTGAAAAACTGACATTCTTCACAAGACAGCGGTACGTTCCCTCCTCGATTGCTTCTAAAATATCACATGCCTGGCCATAGGTCTGAGTTTCATAAGAAATGAAAACGTCTCTTTGCACCATATTATTGGAAATCTCCGCCTGGGAAAAACTAAGGTGATAGGACAGAGCTCCCTCCAAAACCTGATCCAACTCCTTTATCTCGTTTTTTAGATTGCTGTAAATTCCCAGTTCCCCATTGTATCCCTCTGGCAGGCTTTCTAACTGACTTAACATTTCATCCTTTTTTTCAGACATGTAACGTTGGATTTCCAACTGATCCTCTATGGCGACTTCTTCCTGTCGGTTTCGCTCAATCTCAAGATGCAAAGGCCCAATGACCACGTAATGATACAATCCGGCCAATACAAGAGCTCCAAAAAATCCCAGAAGAAGATGTTCCTGCAATGTAAATTTCCTATTCAGCAATCTGATCTCCTCCTGTCAATATGATGGTCATATCCGCAGTTACTGTCTGACTTATGTCGTTTTGCTCTTCATACTGTCTGGCTACTGCTGTTGAAACCGTGACATGCTGGATCAGGGGGCTTGCTTCCAAGGCTTCTGTCAGCTCAGAAATTCCGGACAGCGGCGTCTGGGCAACCACAAGTTGACAGGTATTTCCCTGAATCGTAATAGTTTCTATTACTCCACATCTTTCCACAGTCTCCTCCAGCAGTCTTAGAACCTGAACACGATTGATCAGCGCTCGTTCCTCAGGCGTCAAGTACGTGCCAAAGTATTGTCGGTATCGTTCCTCCACCTGGTAATAGTCTGAATTATACTCCTGACATCTCAAAAGCTCCTCCTGTTTCTGACTTAAAGCTGCTTCTGATTCAGCCATCTCTTTTACTGGTTCCAGAAGAAAAAATCTGATAAACACAACGATAAATAACAGGTATAGAAACAATACAGGCGCCATATGACGAGAGCCTTTTACAGACTTGTCATATACCGCCAGATTTACCATCTGCTTTGATGGGTACTTCTTATCTCGTAATTTCAACCTCTTTCTCCCTTATATACCGGAATCGTTCACACCAAATTAACTGTTGCAAGGAACTCCCTGTGACTCCATGGAATCAATCGTATTTCTTGCCTCATCCACTGTGGTAACTCCTCCCAACACCAGTCTTTTGCAGTTCTCCCGTATAGATACATAGCCTGGTTCCTTTAACGCTTCCAAAAGTTCTTTCCTGCTTTTTCCCTCCATAATCCCATATCGTAAACGTTCGTTCATAACAAGAATCTCAAACACACCAATTCTTCCTCTATATCCTGTATGAAAGCAATGGGGACAGCCTTTTCCTCTGTAAAAAGTCACCTGCTCCTTAGAATCTATCCCCAAAATCTCCCGCTCTTCTTTCCCAGGTTCATAGGATTCTTTACAGTTTATACAAATTCTTCTCACCAGCCTTTGGGAGATGATTCCGTTTATGGCTCCGGCGATCAAATATGGCTCTACTCCAATGTCTTTTAACCTGTCGATTGTAGAAACTGCATCGTTGGTATGAATCGTTGATAGCACCAAATGACCTGTGAGAGCTGCCTGCATAGCAATCCCGGCAGTTTCCCCATCACGAATTTCACCCACGGCAATAATATCTGGATCCTGTCTTAAAATAGCGCGGAGTCCGCCGGTAAAAGTCATTCCCACCTTTTCATTGATTGGAACCTGATTAATTCCTTTAATGTGATATTCCACTGGATCTTCCAGCGTCACCAGGTTTACGCCTTCCTGGTTTAATTCCTGTATCATCGTGTATAATGTAGAAGTCTTTCCGCTCCCTGTGGGACCGGCCATAATCACCACTCCGCTGCGGCGTTTTAAAAGTATTTTATACTTTTCTAAATCTGATCCAAACAGACCGATTCCCTGATAGTTTAACAGGGACTGGGATTGATTCAAAAGCCGGATCACCACTTTCTCCCCATAAACCACTGGCAGAGTAGAGATTCTCAAATCAATGGTCTGATCCTGAAATGACAGGCTGGCTCTGCCATCTTGGGGAATCCGATGTTCTGTGGTATTCATACCGCCTATGACTTTTATTCTCGAGATAACAGAACACTGAAGATTAGCAGGAACATTTAAAATGGAGTGAAGAACGCCGTCAATTCTCATGCGGACAGCCAATTCATTTTCTCTGGGTTCCAAATGAATATCACTGGCATGTTCTATAGCCGCCCGTTCAAACAAAGAGTTTACCAGACGAATTGTTGGAGCGTTAGAGCTGTCTTCCTCCTTGTACGCAGAAAGCCTTTGTGTCTGGCTCTTCTCCATCTCTTCAATCGCCTTGGCGACGCCCTCTCTGCCATACAATTCCTGAAGCGCCCGATTCACGCCTTCACAATCGGCAAGCATAGGAATCACCCGAAGTCTGGTGGCGGCCTTTACCTCCTCAACTGCAATAAAATCCATAGGATCTTTCATCGCTAAATAAAGGCTTCCCTCTTCCTTCCGAACAGGAACCACTTCATGTCTCTGGGCAATACTTTTCGGTAATACCATAGACATTTTGGGATCTGGAGGCTCTTTAGAAAGATCAATTATAGGGACTTCCAGCTGAATTTTTAATGCCTGTAAAAGCTGTTGCTCTGTAAGCATCCCCTGACGAACCAAAATAACGCCCAGCCGTTCTCCAGACATTTTCTGTAGCTTTAGGGCATGTTTCAGCAAGTCTTCTTCTATCATTCCAAGTTCAAGAAGCACTTCTCCTAATCGCCTATACTTCACTGCCTCCATTCCTTTCCAAACTCGTATCATTCGATTTTTACTATAGCATAGGGGCTGTAGGGATTCAAGCCACAGGACCCGAATTGTCAGCGAATGGACAAGAACCATGTTTCTTGCGTTTATTCTGAAATCTGAGCTCTTTTCTTAAAGCAGATGATAAAAAACAAAATTCCATAGACTGTGGTGATAGGAGTAGCCAAACCGCTTCCGGTCAGAGAAGCGCCCGGAAGCTTTGCCATCAATATTGACACCGGAATTCGTACACAAAAGGCAGATGTGATTCCCTGAACCATAACCGGAATACTCTTCCCACACCCGTTAAAGTAGCCGATACTGCTGAAAAGAATACAAGTGAGAATACAGTCAATGGAAAATCCTCTTAAATAAGCTGCACTCTGTGCAATAACCTCTGGATCATGAGTAAAAGCAGCAGACAAAAATCCTCCTCCAAAAAAGCCTGCCAGGAAAATTACAATCCCCGCCGTACAGCCTGCAGTCATGGCAACTCTCATTCCCTTTTTGGCACGCTCCTTCTGCCCTGCCCCAATGTTCTGCGCCACAAAAGCCGACACACTCTGCATCACAGAAGAGGGAACCAGCATAATGAAGGACACGATTTTTGAAGCTACTCCATACCCTGCCGAAGGCATAAGCCCCATATTATTGACAATGGAGTTGACCACCAAAAACGAAATCTGAACCATTGCCTCCTGAATGGCAATGGGGGCACCTACTTGTAAAATCTTTTTCAGCTCCCTTTTATAAATTCTGCACTGTCCAAAAGAAAAACTGATAGGCAGCTTCTGTTTCCGAATAATCATAGCTGACAAGACCACGGAAACCAACTGTGCAAAAACCGTAGCCAGCGCCGCTCCCGCTACATCTAAATGAAATACTCCTATGAGAAGTAAGTCTCCCACTATGTTCACCACGCAGGCAATTCCCACAAAAAGAAATGGCAGATTTGCATTTCCCACACCTCTGAGCACACCGCTGATTACATTATAGGCGATAATAACCAGAATACCTGCCGAGCAGATTCGAATATAAAGAATCGTCTTTTCAACGGATTCTTCAGGCGTCTGCAAAACTTCCACAATCTGGCCTGCAAACAATTCCAGAAAAACCGTCAGCATAATCCCGATGGCCGCAAACAGGATCATCGTAGTTCCTACTGTATTTCCGGCTTCTGTCGGCTTCTTCTCCCCGATATGCTGTCCTATGACCACTGTAGAACCCATGGCTAGACTGGTGATGATAAAAGTCACCATCTGCATAAAAGAGCTGCCAGTTCCTACGGCGGAAATGCTGGCTGCATCTCCAAACTGCCCTACCACAATCAGGTCTACTGCTCCATATGCAGCCTGTAAAATCAAAGCTCCCAGCACCGGAACCGCAAAACGGATCAGGGCCCCAAACACGGAGCCTTCCAAAAATGAAATTTCTTTTTTAGTCTGTTCTGTCATATAGATTCTCCTTATTTTCCCGGCATTGTGTCGGAAAGCTGCTCAATAACCCAGATGGCATCTCTGGCCTGTTTATCAGACACATGGCCTAGCCTTTCTGTCCAAGTTCTCTGGAAATCCTCAACATGCTTTTTCACATGTGCCTTCCCCTCCTTGGTCAATGCCAATAAGATTACCCTCTTGTCTTCTCTGTCTGCATACTTTTCCAACAATCCTAAATTCTCCAGCTCCTGCACCAGCTTTGTGATACTGGGCATGGTAATATTCAGCCTCGTACTCACATCACTGACTCTGCACTCTCCCTGCTCTGTGCACACCCGACTTACACTGTCCAGCACATGAATATGGCGGGGTTTCATCCCTTTAGGAAGCTGGGGCAATGTCTCAACAATATGTTTCGCTGTAAAACATGCATCCAAAAGCTGCTTTAAACTGGTGGTATCCATAATCCTTCACCTGCCGAAAAATCGCCCTTTCTCATATACTTACTATTAGTAATTATTATTAGTAAGTATGTGGCATAATTTTAGATTTGTCAAGAAAAACGGGAGAACTTTTTTCTTGTTTCTTTCGTTCTCCCGCGTTCTTCTGCACCAATCCTACTATAAGGCCCTCAGCTCCTCAACCAGAGAATTTCCCAGGGAAATCCTTCCCACATATCCCACGTCTCCGGTCATCAGCACATTCCAGTCCTCTAAAATCTCAATCTCCAGCGTTCCCCCCGGCATACGGACGTACATTTTAGAATCTGTCAACCCCTGGCGGTAAGCCGCTGCCGCTGCCGCGCAGCCGCTGCTTCCAGAAGCCAACGTATATCCGGCCCCTCTCTCATAAATCTCAATCTCAATATTATTCCTGTCAATCACTTTCATAATCTGGGTATTGACCCGATCAGGAAAATATTCTGCATTCTCCGAATTTTTTCCAATCCTGCACACTATATCCTTGGATATTTCATCCAGGAAAATGACTACATGGGGGTTTCCAATGGTGACACAGGTAGCCCTATAAGGAATCTTTCCAAAAATCAGAGTCTCATTCACCACTTCCCGAACCGGACCAGTCACTGGAATCTCATTGCTCCAGAAGGAGACCTTGCCCATAGAAGCCTTCAGCCTGGTCCCCTCTTCATTTAAGTACCATACCTCTACTTCCCCGCTCTTTGTTTCTAAAACCACATGCTGTTTCTGAACATACCCTGCATCCTTTAAATACTTAGCAAAAATCCGAACCCCGTTTCCGCTCTTTTTCGCAATGCTGCCATCTGGATTCCAGATTCTTACTTCCATAAGCTCCTTTTCTAAAACAGGCCCTTCCAAAATTCCGTCAGAACCAACCCCAAAATGTCTGTCACAGATTAATTTCACATTCTCTGGCGTCAGCTTCAGGGAATTTTTGTTGGGATCAAACACCAGATAATCATTGCCCAGCCCGTGATATTTCTCAAGTACAATCTTCATACGCTCCTCCATTCTATTCCAAAAATACGCTTTTTCTCTTTACTTACCAGTATATTCCGCATGATTTTTCTTTTCTATCCATTTTATGCTTTCTTTATTGCAAATCCTGCTGTATACTACAAAAAACGATTGAAAAAGGAAACCTATGAAAAATACAGAACCACTTCAAGACCTTCTTCCTCTTGCCAAAAAGGAATCTGGATACGAAAAGCGGGGATATTTAAACTGTGATTTTAAGTTATTCCATCTCACCGATATTCCGGCTCAGGAATTTGAATTTCATTACCATGATTTTGACAAGATCATCATCTTTTTGTCAGGTCAGGTATCCTATACCATAGAAGGCAGGACTTATAGCTTAAATCCCTATGATATTGTTTTAGTAAACCACGCAGAGATCCATCGACCCTCTATAGATCCAAATTTCCCCTATGATCGGATTGTGGTATATTTGTCTCCTGACTTTCTCTCTGTCTACAAAACAAAGGACTATGATCTGAGAGAATGCTTTCTGCACTGTGCCAAAGCTCACTCCCATGTTCTGCGTGTGGGAAAAGCCGGATCCGATGCCGGCTGCCTTTTAGACATCATAAAACGTCTGGAAACAGCCAGCTTGGAAGACACCTATGCCAATGATCTGTACTGTCAGGCTTTGTTTTTGGAGTTCCTTGTCCTTTTAAACCGCACAGCTCTCTCCTGCCGTATCAATTACTTAACCACCAACTGCTCCAATCCAAAAATCCTGGAGATAACGGATTTCATCAACCAGCATCTGTCCTGGGACTTAACTGTGGACTTTCTCTCCAGTCAGTTTTTTATCAGCAAATATCATCTGATGCGGCTCTTTAAAGAAGAAACCGGCTATACCATCGGAAATTATATTAATTGTAAACGTCTTCTCATGGCCAGGGATCTTCTGAAAACCGAGCCCTCCATCACCCAAATCTGCTATCTGTGTGGATTTAAGAATTACTCTACCTTTTTTCGGGCTTACCGGAAATTTTTCCAGGAAACACCCCAAGAGACGAAAAGGGGCTGACAATCTCAGTCAGCCCCCGCTTCTGCTTTGCTCAGTCATACTTCTTCTTCAGCGTAAACCCTCTCCCCCGAACCTCGTTCACCTGATTGATCACAATAAATGCCTGCGGGTCTATCTCCTGGATCAGCTGATTCAGCTGTGCCAGCTCCCTGCTGTTGACCACAGACATGACCACGTATCCCTCTATTCCTAAATGGCCTGTCCTGGATTTAAAAAATGTCACTCCACGATCCAGCCTCTCGGCAATCGCTTGGTTCAGCTCCTCATAATGCTGGGTCACCACCTTCACCTGCATCTTGGAATTTCCCACGAGAAGAACTTTGTTTAAAACCGAGGTATAAATCAGAACCAGCAAAATACCATACAAGATTGCCTCTCTGTCGGAAAACATCATCTGAAGCAACAAAATCGCCGTATCCATAACGTTCATAGTCACGGATACCGAAAACCCCTTTTTCTTTTGAAGAACCAAAGGCGGTATATCCATTCCTCCGGTAGAAGCTCCTGCCCGCAAGACAATTCCGATTCCTGCCCCGATAAAAAGACCTGCAAAAATCACGGCCAAAAGCTTATCCTCTGTCATTCTTCCCAGTGTGGGAAATCTTTGAAAAACAGATAAAATAAACGGGTAATAAAAGGTGCTGACCACTGTGGTAACGGCAAATTTCTTTCCCAGAACCGCAGCTCCCAAAAGAAACATCATCAGGTTAAACACTGACACAAAAATCTGAATCGGGAGTCCAAACTGATGATAGAAAAACAATGCCAATCCTGTGGTGCCGCCAGTAATCAAGTGGTCTGGCAGGATAAACATGGTAACCGCCAGAGCATAGATGGTATTTCCTGCCAGAATCAAAAGCAGGTTTTTTGCCTCATTTCTTGTCCATTTTTCTTTCATGCCAAATCTTACCGCAATTCCTCCAGGATCGACGTGCCGATAGTCCCCTTTGGCATCTTTACCTGGAAATTATCGGCGACGGTTGCTCCGATAACTGCGAATGTGTCTCTATCAGGAAGCTTCCCACAGCCTACAAAAGAGGGGGAATAAGACAAAAACGGCGTCATCTCTCTGGTATGGTCTGTTCCTGTATGCGTTGGGTCATTGCCATGGTCCGCCGTGATAATCAGTAAGTCGTCTTCTTTTAACTTAGGAAGAAACTGTCCCAGCTTCTCGTCAAACCGCTCCAGTTCCTGCCCATATCCTATAGGGTCTCTTCTGTGCCCCCACAGCGCGTCAAAATCTACCAGATTGACAAAGCACAATCCAGTAAAATCTGTATCTGCAATCTCTATGGTCTGCTCCATGCCGTGAACACTGCTTTTGGACTTGTGGGCCATAGTAATTCCTTCCCCATCAAAAATATCCCTGATCTTTCCGACGCTGATCACATCATAGCCAGCTGTCTTTAGCGCATCCAACACGGTCTCTCCGTATGGTTTTAAGGCATAATCATGGCGGTTTGAGGTTCGCTTAAACTGACCTTTCTTCTTTCCCACATAAGGTCTGGCGATGACTCTTCCTACCCGCCACTCTTCCTTCATGGTCAGCTCCCGCGCAATCTCGCAGCAACGGTACAGCTCCTTGAGCCCAAAGGTTTCCTCATTTCCGCAGATCTGAAGAACAGAGTCCGCCGACGTATACACGATCATGTCTCCTGTAGCAATCTCATGCTCTGCCAGTTCTTCTAAAATTTCCGTGCCGCTGGCCGCCTTATTTCCCACGATCTTATGCCCTGTCCGTCTGGTCAGCTCCGCTAAAAGCTCCTTTGGAAATCCCGTATCCGTAAAGGTCTTAAACGGCGATGTGATATGAAGTCCCATCATCTCCCAATGTCCGGTCATGGTGTCCTTGCCCACACTTGCTTCCAAAAGCCGGCCATAATATCCGAGAGGGCTCTCTGCTGGCGATACGTGGATCATGGGATGGAGATTGGCAAGACCGAGTTTTGCCAGATTGGGCAGATGAAATTCTTTCATCCGCTCGTCAATATGGCCTAAGGTGTCCGTCTGTTCATCTTTGTAATTTGCCGCATCCGGCATGGCTCCGATTCCAAGGGAATCAATGACGATTGTGAAAATCCGCTTATATTTTTTCATAGTATTCACGCTCCTTTTGTAAAATTTTATGTATTCGCTTGATTCCTTAACTGTCTTCTCAGCGCTTTCGAAAACATCCCCAGCGCCTCCTCTATAGTCAGCAAAGACAGCCATGCAGTCAGCTCGTTTCTGTCTTTAGAATACGGGAATTTCTGGAATACGTCAAGGACTATCAGATAATATTCTTGTAAAAGCCCCATCTTCGTCACACTTTCCCAAAAACTGAGAGAGCTCCTGTAAATATAATCCTTTTCATTCTTGTGCCATAGGCCAATTTCTCCATCAATATAAAATTTAAATCTGGAATTTGCAGATGAATTTCTTAATCTTTTCTTATTTTTCAATGTTTTTAGAGCCTCATATCATAAATTGTTATATATTTTCCCTTGTTTTTGTCCTTATAGGCAGTTTACAAGGGCAGATTTCAGTTGTATGATAATAGAAAATGTAAAATAGGTTGTTTCCTAGCTAGAATTTACATATAATATAAATAGAAGTGAGGTGCATATAAAATGACAATAGATACAAACACAATGATTTCAATTACAGAAGCGAATCAAAATTTTTCAAAAGTAGCCAAAGTAGTTGACGAACATGGAACAGCGGTTATTCTGAAAAATAATGTACCAAGATATCTGGTCATTGATTTCAGTAAAGCGGAAAAAGAAAAAGTTGCCAGTAATGAGGATGTATTTGCAATATCTGAACGGTTAATAAAACAGAATGCGGAAGCATATGGGGTTCTTGCAAAATGATTATTTTAAGCAAGGAGCAAGTACTAAAACTTCATACAAGTTTAATCAAAGCCACTGGGGGAAGTGATGGTATTCGTGATGAGGGAATGCTGGATTTGGCGTTAAATAATCCGTTTCAGTCATTTGGCGGAAAAGAGCTTTATCCAAGCATTCAGGCAAAGGCGGCACGGCTTTGTTTTGGATTGGTAAGAAATCATGCGATGCTGGATGGAAACAAAAGACTTGGTACGCATGTTATGTTAGTTTTTCTTGCATTGAATGGATATGAATTGTCATACAACCAAAAGGAGTTAAGTGATGTAATTCTTGCACTGGCATCCGGTAATATTGGCGAAAAGGAAATCTTACAATGGATTATCGAACATCAACAATAAGTCTTCGGCGTTTGAGAGCGAAATACACCCATTGCACAAACTGTGTTTATGCAATGGGGATTTTGTCCTTGTAGAAAAGCATGTATGCAGCATAGAACATAGACTGGTACAGTATTAAAGAATGAGGAACAAATTTATCAGAAGAATTTGGGAAATGGGAGAGGCGATATAATTATGAAAGTTGTAGTTTTCGATTTGGGCGGAACATTAATGCAGTATGTAGGAATGCCTTACTCATGGGAAAATTTTTATTATAAGGGTCTTGAAGAAATTATACGGAAATTTAGGTATGCAGTTTCACAAGAGGTTGTTGAAAAATCGGTTCAGATGCTAAAAGAATTTAATCCGAGAATTCATTATAGGGAGATTGAATATTCAGCGGAATATATTTTTACAAAAATATTAGAACATTGGCATATTGATATTCCTATGCAAAGCTGTATAGAAGCTTTTTGGAGTGGATTACGATTAAAAGCGGAAATATATCCAGAGACAATTAATGTGTTACAAAAACTTAAAGAAAAAGATTATACAATAGCAGCATTGACAGATTTACCCAGTGCAATGCCTGATGAAATTTTTAGGCGAGATATCGCAGAACTTTTGAGCTATTTTGATTATTATGTTTCATCTTCTGTTGCGGGATATAGGAAACCGAACTATAAAGGCTTGCAAATGATTGCTGAAAGATTTTCCTTTCCTATCACAAAGCTGATTTTTATAGGGGATGAAGAAAAAGACAGAAGAACTGCAATGAATGCCAACTGTAAATTTATTTGGGTACAACATACAGAGAGGAATAAAGCAAGTATTGATGATTTATATGAATTATTACAAATATTGGAATAAAAAATGTTTCCCTTATAAGGTTTCGTAATGCCTTGTGGGAAGATATAATACAAGGAAACAATAAGGGAAATCTCACCTGCGATAAACTTAGTGTTTTCAAAGGTTAGTGAGGGTTTTGATAATAAACTATGACAGCTAATAATTCTCTTAAAAATCATCAAACCACAATCGGGATTTTACTGTTAGAATATAAATAATACGAGCCAAAATGAGAAATCCCAAATAGATATATTGAGAGTGGACAAAAACTTACGGAAGAGCAATTAAAAGAGGTTGAAGAGTCGAAAAAAAGTCCCATTAACTTTGATGAGGATTGTAGGGAATTGTCGCCAGCCATGATGAAGGCGTTTAAGAGTGCGGTTGTGCAAAGAAATCGCAAGAAAAAGGCTTAGAAATTAAAGGGAAGAATTTTAACCCCAAATCAGAAAAATTAAAAATCGGGAATCTAAAAAAGCAAAACGAAGGCATTATGACATTTCCCTCAGTATCTTCTTTGGACAGATTCACGGATGGAATGGGAATTTCTTCATTATCACATTCCTTACTGTACACATGAAGGCTTGCGGCTTCTGCTGCCATGCGTGAAAGAACCTCCATTGCAGAAATCTGCAATATCCCCTGCAAGTACCCGAAACTTTCCGGAAGCAAATTGGAATAAGGAAAGTCAAATTTAACCACCCACCAGCAGTAGTTCCCCGATTTGAAATCGGTAAACTAAATAACGATTCGTTACCTACTTTTCAGAACCCCTATCTATATCCGCAAGCCCCTGTTTTACTCCTAACTAACTCATATTAATCTATTCTTGCTCCGCTTGCATCTACCGTATGATTATCTGGCGTCCTCTCATTTTCATACATAGAGCCATAGGGCCTCCCTTTTGTCGGATCATAAAACCAGCCATTTATATTATCCCCAAAATATGTCTGTGAGGCTACCACCTCTGCTAAGTAATAGTTTTTACTGTCAATAAACTGCCATCCTGTCATCATCGCTTTATCCGCAGGATTCATGAAATACCATTTTCCATCCGCTTTCTCATGATACCAGCCTGTCAATGAGGCTCCGAATTTCCCGTTATGGTCTGTGTTCAGCATGTACCATTTACCCGTCGTATCAAGATACCAGCCTGTCTCCATAACTCCTTCTGCATTGAGATAATAACTCTCTCCTTCATGCCCAATCCATTCGTTCCTTGCCATTGTTTTGTCGTTTTTCCTATACGACCACTCATCGCCGCTTCCCTGCCATTTCCCGCCTGTCTCTGTCACTTCCGGCTTGTACTGTGAATTAAAGGAGCCATCCGTATGGATAGGTTTTATATTTAAAGGTATGCCAGGACCATAGGTTATGCTTCCACCCGAATTAGAACTTGGCCGTCTGCTTCCACCGCCTGAACCTCCACTAAAACCGCCAGATGGTTTTGTTATGGAAATGTTGTTTCCACCAGAAGGCTTGTTATCTCCACCGGACGGCCTGTTTTCTCCTGTGTTATCTTCATCAGAACCAGGAATTGTTAAAACTACTTTCTTTACGTCCGTTGTACGTTCTGTGTTGTCAAAAACTGCCCCAACTAAATGATCGCCTTTTTTTAGATTCAGGCTGGTAATATAATCGCCGTCCCAAACAATCTCATCCTCATCAACATAGAATACATTATCTGCATCAACATCTGACCCAGACATTCCCGCAAAGACAATAGAAGGCGTCGCAGTTCTTGTTGCATTACTTGGCGTTGCAGTATTAATTTCCTGCTCAAGAATAGAAGTCCTTGCTTTCTGAATCTGATTCACATTTGAGCCTGTAAACGGAAGCTTCTTGCCGTCAGGCAGAATGAGGTCGTCATCAAGAACCATGGCTAATACGTTGCTGCTTTTCAAATCACCATAGCCAGGATCATACCTTAAACGTAATGTCTGCCCTGTAAAGTTAATCACAGACTGTAACAAATACGGAGCCGCCCTGTCTGCCGCCGCATCATATACAATCAACTGGATGTTTGATATGGTTGTATTCGCTGCGTCATCAAATGTTGGCAGTACCCTGTATTTGGCAGATTCTAACATTGATAAGTACTCACTGTCAATTACAATGACTCCCTCCTGAAGTCTAAAGTATTGTTTATCCACCAGTTCCTCCCCAATCGTTAAACTGACTATGTCTGAAGCACTGTTCATTTTCACCGGTATGATTACATAGTCTGGATAGTCCTTATAAAATTCATACCGAATTGTTACTAAGGCTTCTGGGGGCTTTTGATCTCCTCCTTCATCTCCAGAACCTACTGAGGAACCTTTTATATCAATAGCACCTCCTCCTTTATAACTATTATTATCAAACAATACGCTAACGCTATGGATTCCATTTGGCAGCTTACTTAAATAGGAACTTTTCATTATAAGTGTATCTGTACCATTGAAAGAATAATCATCCGTTGTTAATTTCTCATTAGACACATAAACGCTCTTAATTCCATCTGCCCCTGCCGGCTTCTTTCCAAGTGATACTTCAAATGAAATATCCTCAGGTGAATCTCCTTCAAACAATTTTGTATCTTGCACTATTGAAGGCGCTGATCCATTTTTTATTTCATCAATCTCTTTTTCTGATAAGTGATTATGATACACATCATTATTTTCACACCAAATGTCTGCCGGTGAATCCTTCTCAACATAAATAGCCGCTGATTGTGGTAATTTTGCTTTTGTCATAGCTCCACCTGGACGTGATAAGAGATACACTTTCTCTAAATGATTATGGGAGGAGATATCTGAATCAAAATTTACGAAATCCTCATCTATCATTAAATTTTTAAGTTCTGGAAAAGCACTTGAATTAAAATCACCATTACCATGTATCGTCAACTCTTCTATTCCATTTTCTGCAAATGCGTTATCTCCAATCGTCATTGGCAATGTGATCTCTGATAGTGATAAGCCTGTGTTAGCAAAAGCCCAATCTTCTATAACACTACCTTGTAAAATCTCAGTATCTGACAGCTTAACACCATAGAATGCATACGCCCGTGCCTTATCTACTGTTTTAATAGACGCAGACAAGTTGATAGAGCCCTTAAAGTATGAATTAGGAATATAACTTGATTTATCTATTTCAACAAAGCTCCCGTCATCAAACACAGAATCTATAAAAGGCTGCATAGCAATATCTGCAGCTACGCCATATTCATTCTGTGGATACAAAGATTCGGTTACATGTATATAATTATTCAGCATATGTACATAATTGGCCCTAAAATTGCTGGTGACCCAATAGCTCGTTTGATTATTTACAAATCGTGCGACATAAGCCAGAAACCGCAATGAGTCAATATACAAGTTATGAACTTTTATGTTTACCTCGTAACCGAAATTACCGTTGCCAACAATCCACAAATCCGAATTTTCTGTATTCTTAAAGATTCCTTCTCTAGCTCCTGATGTAATAATCGAACAGTTGGACAGCTTACTATCATCTGTTAATGATACTGGTGCTGAAAACACTAAAATATAGCCGTCTGCAGAACCGTTTATCTGAATATTCCCATCTAATTTAATATACTTGGCTGCAGTGCCATTGATGTTAACATTCAATAGTTTATCAGAATTATTAATTACACTTACATACTTTAGGTTTGGTGCATTACTCGCTGACGGAAGAGCTGTATTATGTACACTTACAACAGTCCCTCCAGATGAATTTCCCAGCGAATACACATAACTCTCAGCTTCAGATGCATTGTCCCTAATCAAAGCAGCCCCGCTTCCAGCACTTCTATAGGTAGTATCTTTATAGTAAAAACACTTATTCTCATAATATTTTCCATAACAGCCTGCAGAATCTTTACCACTATCCCATAAGACAGTGTCTGTCGTATGAAACACTGAATCATCTGGCTTATTCTGAGTCCATATTTCCTCTACTGTTTGCGTCCTTGGCGATTGTGTTCTATCAAAAATAAAACTTGGCGCTCCTGACACACTCTCCTCCACATAGTCCATAATATACTCGTCTTTCCATAATAACGGGGCTTGGGCTTCAGCAGCTTTACTTTCAATGGCTGCTGGGCTCAAAGCTAATACCTCTGCCAGAAGCACAGAAAGCATACCCTTCCATTTCATTTTCATAAACAAGTCTCCTTTCTCTTTTTCATCATCACTGTACAGGTCTGTTGCCAATGTCAGTCCTGTCTGTTTTAGCCATATCTCTGCTCCTTTGGTCGATATTTTTAAAGAGAAGCGCGCCTGCCGGCACCGTGCTCTGACGCAAATTCAAACGTCCCAAAATCAGTTTTACAGGCGGGCAGTGTCACCTGCATCATCATAAAGGATAATCTGAGGCTTTTCCATGTTTTGCCAACTGCCCAGCCCTGGTCGGCAAGCTCAGGATTACGAGAGCCTATTAAAATTTAAATCTGGAATATTTGGTGAGAACTCACCAGAATCATAGATCAATAAGACAATAAATGCGACAAACAATCCAAAAATGTAGTTCATCCTCTGTTTCTGGCATTTTTTCCCAGAACCAAGAATCCTTTGCCTCTGAAACCTGCTATGAATACACTTCTTTCTTGTGCCATAGGCTAATTCCTCTAAAAAATAAAACTGAAACCTGGAACATTCGGTGAGAGCTCACCAGAACTATAGAGCAATAAGACAAATATAGTATAGCATATGGCACTAATACTTGCAATACTCAAAAATTTTTTCTTTTCGGTCTGCTTTGCTGTTGGTTTACAATTCCGGCGTAAAAACAATCTCCAATAGTTTTGCAGTCACTTCCTAGCAAACCATCTCATCAGACTCTGAAATACTCCTCATGCTCTTCTTCGTATAGTGTATTAAACAGCAGTTTATCTGCAACGCTCCCAACCTTATAATGTCTCCTTGAATAAGAAATCTCCCAAAGCTCAGCAATATATCGGCTTATATTATAATTGTCCAGGGAGCGCAGGTGTTCTTCACGTATCAGGCAGTAAGGCGCCTCCTCCACATTTTTTCTTATCACCTCTTTTACAGCCTCTGGAATCTCGGGCTGATTTAAGAAAATCTCCAAATCTTGTTTTGGAATCAATATCTTTTTCGAATTCATTCTTAAATGGGGCATAATGGCCTGTATTCCTGTATCAGTAAGCTCATCCCGGCAGATCACCATGCGGTGGGCAGTGGGATTGCGCCCCTGCCCCGCCCCTGTAGTCAGCGCAATCGCCAGGCAGCACTATGATGAAGCTGCTGACCTTTTGGAAAGCGGAAAGGGGTACTATAAAGAAGAGGAGGCAATGAGAAAAAACATCACAAACGGTTTAGATGTCTTTCAAGGATTTGCTCCCCAGGAGAACAGATAGAATGCTTGCATATTGTCTGTGTATTGTGGACAGGGAATCATCCCCCAAGTATCGTATTTTTGCGGCTAACGGTGTTAACGTCAATCGGCATACGCTAGTGTGCTGACACATTTACTTTCAGCCAAATGACGCAGAATGAATTTTCAGTCTGCAAGGCGGCGGAGGGAGGCGATGCGGTGGCATCGTTGACCGACAACAACGCAGCAGATGGAAATTCAGGCAAGTCATTTGGCGAAATGTAAATGTGCCAGCACACTAGTACGCCTCATTCTATTGCCTTTTTGGCCGCTCAAATACGATACTTGGAGTCTAAAGGAGTTTTACGCCTCAAATTTGTGATTCTTCTCTACTTTGCGCGCCCCTCCAAATACTCATGAATCCCTCTGGCTCCGGCTCGTCCAGCCTCCATAGCCAGAATCACCGTAGCGGCTCCCGTCACCGCATCCCCTCCGGCATACACTCCCTCTCGGCTGGTCTTTCCTGTGGCTTCCTCTGCCACAATGCACTTCCTCTTATTCACCTCAAGTCCCTTCGTGGTGCTAAAGATCAACGGATTGGGAGAAGTCCCCAGAGACATGATCACCGTGTCCACATCTATGGTAAACTCCGACCCTTCCACTGGCACAGGACGCCTTCTTCCAGACGCATCCGGCTCTCCAAGCTCCATTCGGATACACCTCATCCCTTTCACCCAGCCCTTTTCATCCGTCAGAATCTCCACCGGATTGGTCAGAAGGTTAAAGACGATCCCCTCTTCCTTTGCATGATGGACCTCCTCCACTCTCGCCGGAAGCTCTGCCTCGCTTCTACGATACACAATATGAACCTCCGCTCCCAGACGAAGGGCGGTCCTGGCCGCATCCATGGCCACATTCCCTCCGCCTACCACCGCCACCTTCTTTCCTGCTGCAATGGGCGTGTCATAATCTTCTCGAAATGCCTTCATCAGATTGCTTCTGGTCAGGTATTCATTGGCGGAGAATACTCCGTTGGCATTCTCTCCGGGGATTCCCATAAACATTGGAAGACCTGCCCCTGAGCCGATAAACACCGCGTCATATCCTTCCTCCTTTAGCAGCTGGTCAACAGTCACTGATTTCCCGATGACCACATCCGTCTCAATCTTCACTCCAAGCTTTTTCACATTCTCGATCTCCGTCTTCACCACCGTATCCTTGGGAAGGCGAAACTCCGGTATCCCGTATAACAATACTCCCCCAGGCTCATGAAGGGCCTCAAAAATCGTCACCTCATACCCCAGCTTGGCCAGGTCCCCCGCACAGGTCAGGCCAGAAGGACCAGAACCTACCACCGCCACCTTCTTTCCGTTTCTGCTCCCCGAACCTGCAGGGACAATTCCATGCTCCCTTGACCAGTCCGCCACAAAACGCTCCAGTTTTCCGATGGACACCGGCTCCCCCTTGATTCCACGGATACATTTTCCCTCACACTGGCTTTCCTGCGGGCACACGCGGCCGCATACCGCCGGAAGGGCGGAAGCCTCTGCAATCACCTTCGCAGCCTCCTCAAACGCTCCTTCCTCCACCTTTTTCACAAATGCAGGGATGTTGATGGACACCGGACAGCCGCTGACACATTTTGCATTCTTGCAGTTCAAGCATCTGGAGGCCTCCGCCATGGCTTCCTCCTGGTTATACCCAAGGCACACCTCTTCAAAGTTTTTCGCTCTCTTTTTCGGGTCTTGTTCCCGCACAGGAACCTTTTTTAATCCATCCATCATTTGTCACCTCCGCAATATCCGCACCCGCCGTGGTGGGTCTCTCCCTCTTTCAGCCTCAGCATAGCTCTGCCTTCTTCGGTCTTATACATCTGCTGCCTCTTCATGGCCTCGTCAAAATCCACCAGATGGCCGTCAAACTCCGGTCCGTCCACACAGGCGAATTTCACCTCTTTCCCTACCGTCAGGCGGCAGGCTCCGCACATCCCTGTCCCGTCCACCATAATCGGGTTCATGCTGACAATGGTGGGCAGGTTCAGCTCTTTGGTGAGAAGGCAGACAAACTTCATCATGATCATGGGACCGATGGCCACGCATACGTCATAGGATTTTCCCTGATTCTGCACCAAGTCCTTTACCACCTCAGTCACCATGCCCTTCCCGCCATAGGAGCCGTCGTCTGTGGTCACATACAGATTTCCTGCAGCCGCTTCCATCTCCTTTTCCAGAATCAGCAGATCTTTGGTTTTAGCGCCCACAACCACGTCTGCGTCAATGCCGTGGTTTTTCAGCCATTTCACCTGAGGGTAAACGGGGGCGGCTCCCACTCCCCCTGCCACAAAGAGCATTTTTTTCTGTTTCAGGGTCTCTAAGTCCTCCCCTGTAAACTCAGAGGGCCGTCCTAAGGGCCCGACAAAATCCTGAAATCCGTCTCCTTTTTGTAAGAGAGCCATCTTCTGGGTAGAGGCCCCCACAATCTGAAACACGATGGTGACTGTCCCGTTGTCTCTGTCATAATCGCAGATGGTAAGAGGAATCCTCTCTCCTGTCTCATCCGTCTTTACAATCACAAACTCCCCTGGCTGGCAGGATTTTGCCACTCTGGGAGCTTTCACTTCCATCAGATAAATCTTATCCGCAAGCTTTTTTGCCTTTACTATCTCGTACATCCGACTCAACTCCTCCTGATCCTATGTATCTCCTATAAACAGTAACATCTTATCACTTTCTAAAAGCCCTGACAACACAATATTTCTTGGAAACCTTCTGATTTTCTGCTACAATAGTCTTATAACATTGGTAAAATCACCAGGAGGCCTCCCATGAACCCTATCGCTGTAGAAATCATCAAAACCATTAAAACCAATATCAGAAACGTCATTGTGGGAAAAGAAAAAACCACCAACCTGCTTTTGACAGCCCTGATCGCAGAAGGCCATGTACTTTTAGAGGACGTCCCGGGTACAGGAAAAACCCTTTTGGCAAAATCCCTGGCAAAAAGCATGAGTCTGGCATTTCAAAGAATTCAGTTTACCCCAGACCTGCTCCCCTCTGACGTGACAGGGCTGAATTATTTTGACCAAAAGAAAAGTGAATTTGTCCTCCAAAAAGGTCCTGTCTTCACTCAGATTCTTCTTGCTGACGAGATCAATCGAGCCACGCCCAGAACTCAGTCCAGCCTTTTGGAGTCTATGGAAGAGCGACAGGTGACCATTGATGGAGAGACCTACGTCTTAGAGCCTCCCTTTTTTGTCATCGCCACCCAGAATCCGGTTGAGACAGAAGGCACCTACCCCTTGCCAGAGGCGCAGCTTGACCGTTTTCTCATGCAGGTTTCCATGGGGTATCCCACCAAAGAAGAGGAGCTGGAAATCCTGGATCGTTTCGGAAAAGAAAATCCCCTGGATACGCTAAAGCCCGTCTGTACCTTAAAAGATTTGACTGTGTTAAAACAGGAAGCCCAGCACACTTATGTACACCCGATCCTGAAATCCTATCTGGTAGATCTCATTTTTGCAACCCGTCAAGACAGCCAGATTTTAAACGGCGTCAGTCCCAGAGGAAGTCTGGCTTTGTATCGGGCCTTAAGAGCCTATGCCCTCCTTCAGGGGCGGGATTTCGTTGTGCCGGAAGATATTAAGGAACTGGCAGTCCCTGTTCTGGCACACCGCCTGACCACGGCCCGTTCCTTTACTCGTTCCTCCTCTAATCGCGAGACCATAGAACGCCTTCTCTCCACAGTTCCTCTGCCCACGGAAGATTGGGGAAAACGCCTATGAAGCTGATCGTCGCCGCCTTTACTGCCTGGCTTTTGTGGTTTCTATCAGGAGTTTTTCTGGAAAAATTCTGGGCAAAGGGGCTGCAGGTATCCCTGTACTTTCTCCAGCAAGCCGTTGTGGAGGGAGAATCAGCTTGCCTCAAGGAAACCATTACCAACAACAAGCTCCTTCCTCTCCCCTTTCTCCATGTAAAATTCCAGATGGGGCGTGAGCTTCTGTTTCTTAACTCCAAAAACTCAAATATCACAGACCAGAACTACCGAAGCGATTTATTCTCCTGTATGCCCTGGCAGGAAATTCGCCGTACTCTTAGGTTTACCTGTAAAAAGCGAGGTTACTATTCTATCCGCCAGGCAGACTTAGTCAGCTATGATTTGTTCCTGTTTCGCCATTTTGTCCGCTCCTGCCCAGTGGATACCGCCATGTACGTATATCCCGGGCCGGTTGATTTGCTTCGCTTAAATCTGCCTCTCAAAGAGCTTCTGGGACAGATTGTGGCAAAGCGCGCACTTATCAGAGATCCCTTTGAGATCCAGTCTATTCGCCCTTATCAGTCCTTTGACTCCTACAAAGAGATCAACTGGAAGGCAACCGCCCGCACCGGCAGTTTCAAGGTAAATGTCTATGCGCCTGCCGCGTCCTGGCAGGTTACCTTTCTTCTGGATGTGGTCTCTGATACCATCTGGAAGGATTATCCCCTGATCGAAGAGGCCGTCCGGCTGTGCGGCTCCATGGCAAAACAGCTTCTGGTAAAAGGGATTCCTGTGTCCATCTGCACAAATGGCATTGACTGTCTGAGCAATGAACCAGGCTTTTTAAAAAGCGGCGCAGGCCCTGAACATCTGCGCTCTGTCATGGAACTGCTTGCCAGAATCCAGATCCATAAGGCCGCTCCTGATCCTGACTGGTTTCTGCATTGCCAAAAAGTTCACTCCGTAGACGCCTCCATCTATGTATTGATTTCCCCAAGGTGTCAGGACCCGGTTGCAGAGGCTTACAACCTGTTCTGCTCAAACAGTCCGGACTCCCAGTGGATTCTGCCCAAACGTGCCAACGACTGTGTGCAGATTTCCTGCCTGTCCTCTAATATCCATCTTTTTTTCTGGGAGGTGCCTTATGATTATTCGTAAGCTGCTTAATTATTGGTTTTCTAAAAAACGAGACTCATTCTACCTGTTTTTCCTAATTCTTTTTATGGGTATGTACGCAGCTGGATATGGCATGAATCTCTACGACTTACCCTCTATGGCATGGAAATGGAAAACCGCAGGCTTTCTTGGCTTTCTCCTCACAGTGACTTTTTTATTGATTCATATGAATCTTTATGCCGGCCATGAATTTTTGCGAATATTTGAGAACCAGGCCCACATCCCTAAAAAACAAATTCAGCATGTAAATTCCTTCTGTATCACGGTGTTTCTGTGTGCTACTCTTATGGCCATGATCGGGCTTTCCTTCTTGCTGGAGCCTTTATGGCCTGCCATCGCAGCCTGGTTTCTCAGTCTGTCCGCCTCAGCTCCGCCGCCGAAACAGCCAGAAACGTTTCAAAGCGCCTCAGCCCCTGGGCCGGACTTTGCCGCTCTTTTTGGAGAAGCTGCTCCACCCCCTGAGTGGATGAAGATTGTGGACCGGATTTTAAACCTTGCCGGTTACCTTCTGATCCTTCTCCTATGCCTTGTGCTCCTTAGGACGCTCCTGGTTCATGTGTGGCGCTGGATTACCAGGCCAAGACATTTTGACGACGATGAAAAAATCTATCTGAAGCCCACCCTGTTTTTAAACTCGCAAAACAAACCCATTCAAAAAGGCCGGGGACTTTCCTATTACTTGTCCTACAGTGGAAAAATACGAAGATTTTACCGAAATAAAATTCTTTCCAGTTCCCGAAGAACACGAAAAAAGTCCCCTTTACCTGCCTGGGCTTCTCCTGAGGAACTGGAAAAAGCGTCCGGTATTAAAGACCAGACGCTTCACCAAATTTACGAAAAGACAAGGTATGGCCAGCAAGGGGGCAGCGAAAGCGACTGGAAGACTCTGACTGGCCGCCATTGACTTAACAGGTGCTTACTGCATTCCTGCAAACTGATTTTTCACCTTCTGCACTTTCTCTGGCTGTGCAGTTTCACTGGAATACCATCCTTTTGCAGACATCTTCTTATAGATATTGTCCTGGATACATAAACTCTCCTCTAAGGCACTGTCAAATGCCTGATGAACATTTTGTGTGGAAGATTCTATGGTTCCATGAAGATATAAATCACACACTCCTTTGGTGGTCAGAAGCAGGTTTTCCATAATACATCTGTCGTCCATGCTGTTTTCCTCCTTACATCAGATTGTAAAAGTTGTCAAAAATCTGCTGGTGTTTTTCTTGAAACTGCTGAACACAGCTCTTCAGCTCACTGCACTGAAGCTGATTGACCGCTTCCTGACACTGAGTCTTCAAAAACTTTTCATGAGACAACGCATCTTCAATATAGCTTAATTCTTTTGGGCTCATAGTTTCTCCTCTCTGTTCCTGCTTTACGATTCATTGAAAGGCTGTTTTCCTTTCTCTCTTAATGTGCGCTGTTTCCTGAAAAATAACCGTCTTTTCCACACGAAAAAAAGTGCAAAATTTTGCACTTTTTTAAATAAATAACTCTGACTTTTTCCTTTTTGAGCAAACCTTCTTAAATTTCCAGGTTGCCATAAATACCATGGCCGGATTCAATTTCCTGGCCTTATGAGGACATATTCCTACGCAGCGCATACACGAAATACACTTGCTCTCGTCTGTATAGGAAGGCCTTTTTTTCGGAATCGCTTTTACAGGACACTTCTGGGCGCAGATCCCGCAATGATTACAGGCCTTGGAAGCCTTGGGCTTTAACGGGACTCCTGAATAATCTTTGTATGGGATCTTTCCGGGAACAAAAAAGTCTTTCCATGCCTTAGGAGTGTTCAGTTTCTTTCTGATCTTTCCCACATATGCCCGAAGCACTTTCTCATCTCTGCTGTCAGGCCGTCCTGCGCCATATTGGTGCATAATCGAGTGCTCTGCAACAGCCGCAATCGCGGCCACCACGCAAAACCCGCAGCTCTCTGCCGTTTTGCGCAGTTCCAGTATCGTATCGTCATAATCTCTATTTCCGTAAACCACTACCAGAATCGCCGCGGCGTGATCTGCCTTGATCTGTTTTAAGCGGTCTATGGCTTCCTTTGGCGCTCTCCCTCCAAACGAGGGGACTCCAATGAGACATACGTCTCCTCTCGGAAAACGGTACACGCCATAATTTTTATCTGGCACAGAAAGATCAAGTTCCACCTTATTTTTCCATTCCCCAGCCAGAATATCCATAACTCTTTTCGTTCCGCCTGTGGGACTGAAATACAGGGAATAAACGTTCATTCCATTTTTCTCCATTATCTATATGTATCCTTCATGTATCTGCTTTAAAGAACTAGGGAAGGAGCGCTATAAACCCTGGCTGCCAATTCACTGTCCAGCATATACAAAGCCCTGGGGTCTGAGCCGAACAAATCAAACTTCTTGATCATGCCTTCTGCATTGTTCTCCTCTTCTCCCTGCTCTTTTACAAACCAATCCAAAAACTGCATGGTTCTGAAATCCTTCACAACATTTGCAGCTTCATAAATGGTATGTATGAGGCCGGTCACATACTGTTCATGCTCATATCCCGCTTTTAGAGGATCTCCGAAAGATGCAAACACTTTATCTGGTTTATCAATCGCCTCTAATGTTACCTTACATCCATTATTCTGCAGATACTGCATAAACAGCACGGCATGGTCTCTCTCTTCCTGAGCCTGCACCCAATACCAGTTGGCAAATCCCTCCAGCCCCTGATCCTTAAAATAGTTTGAAAAATCTAAATATAAGTATGCAGAATAGAACTCCTTATTAATCTGTTCGTTCAACAGCTCTGCCACTTTTGTATCTAACATTCCCTTATCCTCCTAGTCTTATTTTGATCCATTATAACACCAATTCAATTCTTTTGGAATATATATTTGTGCTGGATGTAATAACTGGCCAGAAAAAGAATGGTATCAACCAAAACTTTTATCATTTCTTTTGGGAAAATGAAAAGCCAGACTCCGCCAGTGACTAAGGCGGCGCTCATTCCCATCTGAATAACTGCCAGAATAAGATACTGGATTCCGCAGCTGCTGATTTTTTCCCTGCTTTTAAACACAACCTTATAATTTACAGCATAGTTATAGGTTGCAGAAATCATTCTTGCCAGCGCCGTGGAAACGGCAATGGAAAAGAGAATACGGCCTTCTAGGAAGCTGGAAAAAAGAGAAAAAAGCACAATATCCACTACAAAGGAAGAGAGCGAGGCAAAAATATATTTTAGAAAGGTTCCTCCCAAAATTCTGTATATTTTTATAGAATCTACAACTGGCCTGAAATGGGTCTGATGGTTTTCCACAGAGTCATAGATGGTCTCAATGGGCACCTCTATAATCGGATACTTTCCCTTGCTTTCCATCAACATCCGGGTCTCAAACTCAAATCTGTCTCCGGGAACCTCCAACAGCTGTTTCATAAACGCCGTCGAGATTCCCCGAAGCCCAGTCTGGGTATCGGTGATGTGCATTCCCGTAACGTATGCAAACACATTCTCTGTAATACGGTTTCCGAATCTGCTCTTCCACGGAATCTCTTCCTGGTGAAAATTGCGGACTCCCAGAACGAATGCCTGAGGGCTTTTTGCCAGAGCCTGGGAAACCTTACTGATACAGTCCGGCGTATGCTGTCCGTCAGAATCTGCCGTCACACATCCCACAGCCTGAGGATATTGACCAATCAGATACTCAAAGGCCGTCTTTAACGCTCTGCCTTTGCCCCTGTTTCTGTCATGGATGAGGAGACAGCCCCCGTTTTCCTCTATCATTTCCTGAACCTTATGAAAAATGTCCTCATATCCTTTACCGCTGCCGTCATCAACGACAACAATAGGCTGGCTGGTTTGTTTTACCATCCTTTTGATTAACTCCACCAATCGCTCATCCGGCTCATACGCAGGAATCACCACTGGTATTTGTGCAGCGAAAGTTTCCACAAGCATTAAACTCCTTTACCAAATACTTTCACCAGATGAAGACCGTCCTTAGCTGTCACCTGATACAAAGACTGACTCTCAACCACTCCGTTTTCAAAGCACGACTGAAATCTCTCCACAAATCCGTCGGTGATTTCATCAATATAAACATAGTTGTAATTCCCATCGACCAGTTTCTCTCTCCAGGAATCGATCGTATCCTCCTGTGTCAAACTGTCAACCCAGAAAGGACCAGACCTTGCAGGAATCATCAGCTTTCTGAGCACATGATACCCGTATCCGCTCGCCACAAGATATACGTTGTCTTCCTTTGTCAAAATTGGAAAAAATTCCTCCTCCAGACCCAGATAAGGAGTAAACCCTGTGAGCATATAGGAATTTTCCACTGCTTTGTCATGATTCCATAGATCGGATAGTACCTGAGTATTTGGCACGGTGCAGATGGTAAACAAAACCAGTCCAGAGACAATTCCAACATGATAGGGCATTTCCCGTTCCTTTAGATTGTCCACCACAATGGAAAAGAGGTAAATCATAATAAAACAGCTTGCTCCCAGGGCAAAATTAGAGGAATACCGCATAAGCCCCGATAAAACAGCCGCCTCGGTCTGAGACAAGAGATACAGCTGAGTCAGTAAAATAGAAAATTCATATAACACAAATTCAACGGCAAACACTCCAGCCAAAAATAGGTTTCGTTTCAGAAGCCTTTCTTTTTTTGAAATCACCATTCCAAAGAGAAGGGCCAGAGCCCAAAAAGCAGGAAAACCAGCAATGGTAATAATGATAGACCCATGAAAATGCTGCAATCCATTATTGAAAAGATACAGCCAGAAAGACTTTGCAACATGATACTTCCATTCCTCTTCCATTCCGAGAAACAATTTTACAACGCTTTTTAAGGTAAGCCTGCTGGTATTCCATACCCCTCCTGTACCAGCAAACCACAGTCTCATTTTCCAGCTATAATACCCAGCTATACAGACAACCAGGCAGCAAAGAACCAGAAAAAGATTTCTTTTCCGGTTCTCTTTATTTACCGCCATGAAATCCATCACAATGGCAAAGGCCGCAAACGCGCAAAAAGCCAAACCAATAGATTTTAGCAGCGGAAGCACAAACATTCCCAGCCCCAGAGAAAGAGGATCTATCTGATTGCTGGTAAAATAGGAAACCATCAGATAGGTAAAGGTGAAAGAAATCGCTCTGTCAATATATATGCATCTCCAGGCGCTCCCCTCATAAGGGGTGTAAAACCAATATGGCATTACATACATCAACAGGAAAAACACCAGGACCAAAGGCCAGTGCTTCCACTTAAGCTTTCCCACCACTGGCATCATCATCATAAGCAGATACAAATTATAAGCGAAAATAATGATTCCGTCTGTCCACCGACCACAAAGTTTCACAAAAAAATACTGCCATAAAGCCATAGCCGGAGGGTAGGAAACAAATCCTGTTGTGGAAACATCTTTATAGATACTTAGTCTGTCTGTGAAATACATGTCTTTTACTGTGGTTGACCAATGAGAATACTCATCCCACTGAAACACATGAACGTCATAGCTGAGAAAGAACAATAGCACAGTGAAGACAAGAAACACGATAAACGCCGGCGTCCACACATATTCCAAAAGAAGCGCCCTGGCCTGTCCCTGACTGCCCAGAGTCTTCCAGCCGGTCAAACAGGTAAAGCTTACAACCAGAAGTCCCACTCCCCAAACCGCCGCTCCCAGAAGATTCACCAGAGAAAACAAATACATTCCCAGAATAATCAGAAAGCAGGAGACAGGCAGGGTCACTGCTATATTCCTTTTCAATAACAGGCTAAGATCAGCTGCCAGCAGAATCAAAATAAAGATACTGAAAATAAACATGATTTCCTCCTATACGGAATCTGCAAGGGGATCCTTCTTTACATTCCCCATTTTCCGGATAATCCCCAGACACAAAAACACAGACAGCACAATGGAGAAAAAGTCCGCCGTAGGCTGGGCATAAATCACCCCTTCCAGTCCCCACAGCTGGTTCATCAAAAACACCATAGGAATAAACACCAGTCCCTGACGGCAAATGGTAAGAATCAGGGAAGGCAAAGCCTTTCCCATTCCCTGAATCGTATTGATACACAAAAACAAAATGCCAAGTACCGGACCGGAAATCTGTAACGCAATCACCATCTGGATACCGTAATCAATCACTGCCTGGTCATTAATAAACGCCTTGATGATGCTTGCTCTGGCAACCACCATAAACAAAGTCAGCACAGTACCCATAACCACAGCGCAGGCGCCTGTAAACCAGACCACCTTCAGAAGACGTTTCTTATTCCTGGCTCCATAATTATAGCCGATCAATGGCTGGATACCGGCGCAGAGGCCGATCTGGAGAAGAACCACCAGCATATTGGCCTTCATCGCCACGCCCATAGCCGCCACAGGTGTGTCGCCATATCCTGCCAGCACGTGATTGAGCACAATATTGGCGCAGCTCATCAATATATTATTTAGGGAAGCAGGGATTCCAATGGATGCCACACTGACAGCAATTCTCTCTCCCATCCGAAAATCTTTCAGACGAATGGACAGGCTGGATTTCTTTCTCAGAAAATACTGCAGATAAAAGGCGCTGGCTGCCATATTTCCAATCACGGTAGCTACAGCCGCGCCTGCCACGCCCCAGCCCAACACTAAAATCATGATAGGATCCAAAATAATATTAACCATGGTTCCGATCATGTTTCCAATCATGGACTCTTTGGATGCGCCCTCTCCTCGTAAAATATTGCCAAAAGCTGTTCCAAACATGATAAAAGGACCGCCCAACGCAATATAGCTCAAATAACTTCTGGCATAGTCGATCGTATTTTCACTGGCCCCAATCAATTTCAAAATTACGTCCATTCCCACCAGGAAAAGAAGAGACATGATTACTCCTAATCCCAGAGAGCCATAACAGCAGAAAGAAGAAATCTGCCTGGCTCTCTCCATCTTTTTCTCTCCTAAAGCTCTGGAAATAGCAGAGCTGCCGCCGATTCCAAACAGATTCCCTAATGCCATAAACACCATAAACACAGGCGTCGCCAGGGAAACAGCCGCCACCTGCATAGGATCGCCGGTCTGACCGATAAAAAAGGTATCGGCCATATTATAAATCACTACCACCAGCATAGAAATCATGGTAGGCACCGCCATAACCGCCACAGCCTTCGGCACTGGCGCATTCTCAAACAAATCTCTGTTATTATTCATTCTACATTCCTCCTTCTATATAAAAATAAGCATCTGTGAAACTCAAAATTTAGCAGAAGATTCTGACTTTCACAATCACCTATTGAAAAGAAGAAAGGCTCTTTAAATAATCCTCTACTCTGCAGTACAGCCTTCCATTCTCTCTTCGGCTTTCCAACTCCCTTCCTAAAATATAATGCTCCTTGATCGTTCCAAACCGCCGTTCAATTTGACGGCGGCGTTCTGCATCCGGAAGACGCCGGTACATTCCCGGACCGCTTTTCCCACTTCCTCTGAGCTCGCACACGGTACAGGAATTGGATATCATATCATAAACCACCATATCAAAGTCTTCTGCCTGAAACTGAAGTTTATACACCTTATAATCGCTTCCCAGCGCTTTTTCTGTCTCTAAAAACACAATCTCCTCTAACATACGCCCTCGAACCTCTTCCAGAGCCAAATCCGCCAAAGCACCTTTTTCCATTTCGCTTAAAGAAGTAAACCGCTCCCCTGCCAAAAGCTCATGAATCAGCGCCTCGATCTGGCAGTATCTCATGCCCGGCTGGGTAAAAATAACCCGTTCAATGGCCTCTCCGCCGGACTGGGCAGTCTCCGCCGGACACTCTACGATCAGATCCATGGCGGTGAGTACTTCTTTTATTTCAGAAATATAAACCTTCTTTACCCCTGATTCCTGCTCCTCTCTGCGGTGGTCGTTGCGCAGATTCCAAACGGCAAGGCGCAGATCATGAAACACAGAGTTTTTAGACAATACAACTAAAAGAAAGTTTAAATTCATATTTTCAATGGTCCGATTTACAAGCTCCTCTAAGTCCCCTTCCTCCCGAAGAAACCGCAGATTTCCAAATTGATTTTTGTCCTTGCTGCAGGCCAGGGAACGGCCGATGTTTCTTAAAATAGCGCTGTCAACATATTCTTTCGTAGAATCTTCATTGCGAAAAGAAGCATACTTTGGGTTCACACCTGTATATTCTGCTTCCAAATCCCCGGCGCGCATGGTTCCTCCGTAACGAATATAGTCGTTGATGCTGTCAATTCCCAAAACCCTGCTGTGTTCCCGAAACGGAATAAACGTCGTGTGAAGAACAACCGCCCTGTCATACAATTCCTGACGCATGGCAAAGTAAAAGGCCAGCGAATCTGTGCCTGTCAGCACAAGCCGCATCCCCTGAGCGGCATGAATGTCCGAAAGCAGAGCCGCAGAGTCAATAAAGTCTCCCATAAGAGTGACCTCATCAATAAACACATAGGGATAACCCAGTTGGTAAAGCCGCTTCAAATCACGGCTTAAAACCGGTATAGAGTCTGCGGCCGTCACCTTGATATAGGCCACCTTCTTTTTTTCAGATAGTAATTCCAACATGGCCTGACGAATCATGGTGGTTTTTCCTGTCCGGCGAAGTCCCATAACGAGGCACACTCTGTCGTTTCCCTCACCGTCTAAATACGCTTTTAGTTTTTCATACTCACTGCGTTTCTCTATTGCGCAGATATTTTCAGTCATGGCAAGAAGCCCTTCTCCTATGAGTACGTTCGTCGCAAATCCATCCTCTGAAAAAGAGCTTGTCCCCTTTGCCGCCCTTTGTTTTTTCCCTCCAGAGTTCTCCCCGTTTAACTCCTTTAGTCTCTGCTGTAACTCTTTACGTCTGGCAATCTGTTCCTGAACGGTCTCCAGATCTCCCTCTTTTATATACTGACTCTTTATTTTTCCGTTTTCGGTCCACTGCCTGTAATAACGGGTCTTATTATGAATATTTTTTTTTGAAATATAGCCTACCGGTAATTGTGCAATCTGCTGTTCCAACATCTCGACTTCCGCTGTCACATTCTGGCCCTCCAATGAAACGCACCTCCATTCCTCACCTATTGTAACCTTTGTTAACCTATTTTTCAACACGTTTTCTCAATTTTTGTTACAATCCGCTTTTCATGGTTGCAGAATTGTTCATTTTCCTGCATAATCTCGTTTTTGACACTTTAAGAATCAAGCAAGTGCCACAACCCCTCATAAA
>CAJTUV010000036.1 GCA_910579515.1 uncultured Hungatella sp. | reverse complement strand
GTGCGGCATCAAAAATCTGTATGAAAAGAGTTGCCAATGATTACTTGACAGTAACATTCTAAAGGGCAGGTATAGTATCTCTCATTTTTATATGTTATCATAAGTTTAAATATGTTATAATATATTTTGGAGAGGATATTATGGACAACCTAAATATAGGGCAACGGTTGAAAGCAGCCCGACAGAATAGAAATATGACTTTAGATGGGCTTGCAGAGATAACAGGCGTTAGTAAACCCATGCTTGGTCAAATCGAAAGAGGTCAATCATCGCCAACGGTCAATACGCTTTGGAAAATTGCAACAGGTATGAAAATACCCTTTTCACCTTTTTTTCAAGAACAGAGAGCGGAATATACAGTAGTTGATTTACAAAAGCAGAACATGGTACTGGAGGAAAATGGTAAAATGAGGGCGTACACCATTTTTGCTTTTGACCCTATGCGTAGTTATGAAGCTTTTTACATTGAATTTGACTCTGGCTGTCAGCATCACTTAGACAAACATAACGATGGTGTTGAAGAATACATTTTTGTTGTTCATGGCAAGTTGGATATGGTTTTGAATGATACAAAAATATCATTAAAAGAAACACAGGCAATTCGTTTTGAAGCTAATATTCCTCATTCTTACCTAAATCCATATGAGGATATTTGCATTGTTTACAATTTGATATTCTATCAAAAATGAGGGAGGATTAAAAATGTATGAATTGAATCAAGTTGGTGAAAAAACCTATTATATAAATTGTCCCGCCAAAATTGGAATCTATAAATTAAACGATACAGATGTTTATTTGGTTGACAGTGGAAATGATAAAGATGCAGGCAGAAAAGTCCATAAGATATTAAACGAAAATGGATGGAGCTTAAAAGGCATCATCAATACACATTCTAATGCCGACCATATAGGTGGTAATAAATATTTACAGCAGCAGACAGGTTGTAAAATATTTGCAGATGGTATTGAAGCGGCATTTACAAAGTACCCAATTTTGGAACCATCGTTTTTATATGGCGGATACCCTTGTAAAGATTTAAGGCACAAGTTTCTGCTTGCCTCTGAAAGTGATGTAAAAGAGATTTCAGAAGCTGACTTTCCAAAAGAATTAGAAGTTATCCCCTTGCGTGGACACTTTTTTGACATGATTGGCGTCCGTACACCAGACAATGTTGTTTTTCTTGCGGATTGTGTCAGCAGCGAAAATACACTGAATAAATATCAGATTTCATTTATTTATGATGTGGCTGAATATCTGAATACACTGGATAAAGTTGAATCCATGAAAGTAGCTATATTTGTACCTGCCCACGCAGAAGCAGCCAAAGATATTAAAGATTTGGTACAGATTAACCGTAAGAAAGTTTTGGATGTGGCAAAAAAAATACAATCCATTTTAACAACGCCGATGAGTTTTGAAGCACTCTTGAAGCAGATTTTTGATGAATATGGTTTATTGATGAATTTTGAACAATATGTTTTGATTGGAAGCACGGTGCGTTCCTATCTATCGTGGATGAAAGATAATGAGAAAATCAAAGCTGATTTTAAGGATAATTTACTAATATGGAGTAGTTTATAATTTGGAGGTTAGCATATGTCTATTGAAGAAGTAAGAGAATATTTCTAAGTAAAAAGACTAGATGAGAGGATACAGGAATTTGAAGTATCAAGTGCAATGGTCGCCCTTGCTGCTAAGGCTTTGTATTGTGAAGAAAACGGAATTGCTAATACATGATCATTTCATATGGGCGAAAAAGTAATAATGATTGTTGCGGCGGGTGATGCCAAAATTGATAATGCCAAATATAAAGCTCAGTTTGGGACAAAAGCGAAAATGTTGTCGTTTAAAGAAGCAAAGCCTTTAGTCGGACACGCTATTGGAGGCGTTTGTCCCTTTACTGTAAATGTGGGAGTGGAAACGTACTTAGATGTATCGCTTAAACGCTTCCATACAGTGTTTCCAGCGTGTGGTAGTATGAATAGTGCAATACAGATTTCTTTGGAAGAATACTCTGACTTTATAAATTGGATTGATGTCTACAAAATATTGTGATGAAAAGAACAGGCAAAGGGCTTATTCCTCTGCCTGTTTCGTTTATAGCTGTGTTTTTGGAAAATGAAGATATCATACAAGAAATCGGCAAATATTTCGAGTATAATATGGAGTGTAAGGAGGTGTTACCATGCAGAAAGAAATACGGACAGTTTGCTATGATGACGATTTACATCTTGAAGCATATCGTTTTGAGGGAATCGTACAGCCCTTTCCGAATCATTTTCATGATTACTATGTGATTGGATTTATGGAAGCAGGGACACGCTGTTTGTCCTGCAAAAATAAAGAATATACAGTAGGACAGGGAAATATTCTTTTGTTTAATCCAAACGATAATCACAGTTGTGTGCAATGTGACGGAGGAACGTTTGATTACAGAGGTTTGAATATTCCAAAAGAAACGATGCTGTCATTAGCAGAGGAAATAACAGGGCAAAGGACATTGCTTGGTTTTTCGGAAAATGTCATTAAGAATGATGAACTGAATCACTATCTTCGTTCTTTGCATCAAATGATTATGGAAGGCGGGGAGAAATTTGAAAAAGAAGAAATGCTCCTGCTCCTAATTACATCACTTATAGAGCAATACGGACTACCTTTTCAGAATTGTATTCCAGAGTGTAGCGAAGAAATAGAAAATGCCTGCATATTAATGTCAGAACATTTCACAGAGCATATCACACTGGAAAACCTTTGTAAATGCAGCGGTCTTAGTAAATCCACACTGCTTCGTGGGTTTACCAAGTCAAAAGGAGTTACGCCATATAGGTATCTTCAGACAATACGGATAGGTAAAGCAAAGGAGCTATTGGAGAAAGGCGTATCTGCGGCCTCCGCCGCTATACAGACAGGCTTTTCCGACCAGAGCCACTTTTCAAATTTTTTTCATATGTTTATCGGATTGTCGCCTGTTGCATACGGACGCATTTTCAAGGAGGGCGGGAATAATCATGAATAAAAGAACTGGCACAGGGCATATCACAGCTCTGATTACGATTGTGATATGGGGAACAACTTTCATATCCACCAAAATACTGCTTGCAGATTTTACACCGATAGAGATACTGTTTTTCAGATTTTTGTTTGGATTGCTTGTGCTGATAACTGTTTACCCGAAACGATTAGGAATAAAGGATAAAAAGCAGGAGCTTACATTCGCTGTGGCGGGACTATGTGGGATATGCTTATACTACCTGCTTGAAAACATAGCATTAACCCATACGATGGCTTCTAATGTCGGCGTTATTATTTCAGTCGCTCCGTTTTTTACTGCTGTTTTATCTCATGTATTACGAAAGACAGAAGAAAAACTGAAAGTACAATTTTTTATGGGATTTATTGTCGCTATGATAGGAATATGTCTTATTAGCTTCAGCAGTTCAGAACTGAAGCTGAATCCTATTGGTGATATTTTAGCGATTGTTGCGGCATTCGTATGGGCAGTTTATTCCTTGCTTACACGAAAAATCAGCTGCTATGGATATAACACTATTCAAACTACAAGGAGGATATTTACATACGGAATACTTTTTATGATCCCATTCCTTTTTATTTTTGATTTCAACTTGGATGTACAGAAGTTTGTAAAGCCAGAGTATGCTCTAAACCTTATATACTTAGGTCTGGGTGCATCAGCTCTTTGTTTTGTTACTTGGAATTATGCGGTCAAGGTGATTGGGGCTGTTAAGACAAGCGTGTATATCTATATAGTCCCTGTCATCACCGTCGTCACATCCGTTGTTGTATTAAAGGAAGAAATCACATGGATGGCTGCGGTAGGAACAGGCTTTACCTTAATCGGATTGTTTCTTTCGGAAAGTAAACCTAAATTTAGGAAAAAAGGAAAGTGAAAACGAATGTAGAGAATGAAAAATGTGCCATTGTGGTTGATTTAGAGGGCAATCCCCACATGGGAATTATACAGTTTCCAGTACCGATATTAAAGGGAAATAAAGAGATACTGAAAAATCTCAGAACAAAACTGTTTGAGCCCAAATTTGTAGAACTTACAGTTGTTGATTTTTTTGATTTGGCACAAAAAATCACCTCTTATCTCTTGACATAGAGTTTACTCTACATTACTTCCTAACAGGTTTATTTGTGAATAGTCAAGATAATCAATCAGTAAGATTGCCTGTTGTGCTTCATTTCCGTGAAGTAATAATAGTGGGGTGCCAGTTCCATATTCTTCAAAGAAAATTTTTTTATTCTGATACATAAAATATGGCATATTATATTCTCCATCCAATCTTTTAGAGAAATTACAACAGTAATAGGGAGGATGTTAAACCACAAGAATATTTGTGAAATAAAAGTGTGCCATAGGGAATATAGAAATTCATTATGGCACATACAAGTTATTTTTTCTTTTTCTGCCGGATAATACGTTGTATACTTTTTTCTGCCGAATAATATTTTTCTGAAAGTAGAGTAATGGAGCAGCCCTCCAAATATTCAGAATAAATCTGTTCATTTCTCCTTCCAAGGAAAGATAAAGTTTCGGTATTCTCTCCCCAATTTTTTCTACTATCTGGCTTTTTAGGAACATAAATGGAATGTCCATCAACGTATTTTTGGATCTCTTTTATCATATTTTCATTATAAGTAATCATAAGATACTAAATCATTTATGGCAATACGGGTAGCAGAGTGGCGTTCTGAGCTGGATTCGGGCTCTTTTCCATATCCAATAACTAAGATATTGACTGGTTCTAAATTATCAGGAAGATGAAACTCTTTTTTTACAATATCTGGCTTAAAATAGCAAACCCATACAGTACCAAGTCCGAGTTCCGTAGCCTGTAACATCATATGGTCTGTCAAAATGGAAGCGTCAATATCGGTAGTCTGTTTCTGGTCAAATGGACGCACCCATGCTTTCTCATGGTCAGCACATACAATAATTGCCAATGGAGCATGATAAATATTGGCTGCCTTTGCAAGCTTATTTAGTTGCTCTTTTTCCTGAACAGCAATCAATTTTACTGGCTGAAAATTAGCTGCTGTTGGAGCCACATGAGCAGCTTCTAAAATTTTATCAAGTTTTTCTTTTTCAACGGGTCTGTTATCATATGCTCTAACAGAGAATCTCTTTTTTGCAAGTTCTAAAAATTCCATTTTCAAAATCTCCTTTGTGTTGTGATTCAGGTCAACCTATATTATAATTATACCTATATCTAAAAATAAAGCAAGAACGTACTATTTAGGAATATACTATCTAAAAAGAAAGTAAGGTGATATTATGAGCTTAGGTTGCAGTGGGTATAATTGTCCGGTTGAAGCAACGATTCAGCTAATCGGTGGAAAATATAAGGCTGTTATTCTGTGGCACCTGATGGGAAAGACTTTAAGATATAGTGAACTGCATAAACAAATGCCAAAGGCAACAGATAAAATGTTAGCACAACAATTACGGGAATTAGAAAAGGATGGTCTTATAAACAGGAAAGTATATCCTGTAATACCCCCAAAAACAGAATATTCATTGACGGATTTTGGAAAAAGCCTTACACCAATATTAGATGAGTTATGTAAATGGGGAGAAGATTATTTGAACGGAACTCAAATTTTAGAAAAATAGGCAGGTAGCCAAAGTTATTTCACAATCACTGTTGCTGTAGAATACAGATTGAAAAAGGCAGTAAGAAATTAATCTCCCTTTCACGCAAACCACTCTCTTTCCACAAAACTTCCATGTCAGCTTCGTTTCCAGTAGTCCCCCAATAATATTCAGGGTATTGTCCCACAGATGGTACATCTCTGCGGCGGTTAGATTCATCTCCAGTTGTGTGATGGCTTTCTCCTGCTCCTCAGCATAGGAAATTTCCAGAATTTTAAGCATAGACCGAACATCCTTTAGAATAGGCCTTTGTGCAACAGCAACATGAGAGCTTTTCTCATGGAAAGGCGAGCCTATGAACAGCAAGCACATCAGATTAGATACCTATTTCATTTACTGAGAAAGTAAGATATAATAGAAACAACGATAAATCAGCATTTTCCCCGCTTTCCAGGGGCAAAACAAGCGATAAGGAGGGACCTATCATAAGAGAACTACTGAAGTTTGCCAACAGAGAAGAATTTCGTGAATGGCTCTGTGAGCATTGTCTGTCAAATGACGGTATTTGGCTTTTATTCGGCAAGGCCGGCGGGCCGAAAACTATCAAAGCAGGAGAAGCCTTGGAGGAAGCTCTTTGCTTTGGATGGATTGACGGACAGATGGAGAAGATTGACGATAAGACTTATAAGAAGTATTTTTCTTTGCGAAGAGAGAACAGCAAATGGTCAGAAAAGAATAAGGCATTGGTGAAAAGCCTTGACGAACAAGGGCTTATGACTGATTTTGGCAGGAAGAAAATAGACGAGGCCAAAAAGAATGGCCAGTGGGACGCTCCAAACCCTCTGGCAGTCATTACAGATGAACAGATTGCGCGCCTATCTTCATTGTTGGAAGGGCATGAACCTGCCTATACAAATTTTCAAGCCATGTCCCCATCCGTAAAGAAAACCTATACACGGGCATATCTCGATGCAAAGACAGACGCTGGACGGGAAAAAAGAATTGCCTGGATGGTGGACAGACTCAATAAGAATCTAAAACCCATGTAATCAATTTGAAAGAGGAGTGACATTATGGAAGAATTAAAAACAATTATGGAAAAATTTGCTGCGGCTGCGAGTTCGACCCATTGTATAAAAGAGCTTTGGAGTTAATTTAACAGCACGATCAATTATTTTCCCTTTGCGGTCTGAATTGTGGACTTTGCCCAATGTTTTTAAACAAAAACTGCCCTGGCTGCTGCGGCGCTCAGGGAAATCGAGAGCAAACCTAATTTGAAAATTCTAACGCTCAAAGAGAAAAGTGCTTTTGCAGCAGGGGTGCTTCAGGACATTGCCGCCCATAGAAAGCTTGACTTGAAGCTGCGCAGGAAAAAATTTAATGCCAAATTCTCCTATTGCAGTAGGCGAAAAAATGGAGTTTCGTTATCAAGAGCTGCCCAGTAATGAAATTGTAGCTCATTAGTCGGATCAGGCAGATGCCAGCTGCTTGGTCCGATTTTTATATTTCTCCAAGAGAAAACGCTGTAAAAGATGCTTGATTTTTCCCTATATCCGATATAGACTGAATCAAATATCCAGCGCTTAATGGAGTGCTGGCAGGAAGGAGATTATATGGGAATTCAGACTTCAGAATGGGAAGACAGAGTCCTTCACTGGGTTCATACCCTGGAAAAGGATTTATATCTGCCTCTTGAAAATCTTCACTGGGAAGGCTTTTTAACCATGGAGCAGCTATCTTTAGAAGAGGTGAAAAAGCAGGCATTTGTGCCGGTAGAGGAAGGATTTACCTGGGGCCATACATGGGAATACGGATGGTTTCGCACCGTTATTCGGATGCCAAAAGAATCTCAGGGAAAGCGGATTGTATTAGATTTGAAGCAAAATGGGGAGGCTACCCTGTTTGTAAATAATCAGGCATTTGGAACATACCGGGCGGACTGGATTGAGAATGCGCATCACTATCTTGTGGACAACTATCTGACTCGTTGTGCACAAGAGGGACAGACATATGAAATTTATATGGAAGTCTATGCAGGTCATTATTTTCCTACCTGCGATATCGCGGATGCCAATAGAGCGACCGGTCCCTGTCTGGAAGGAGACTATGTAGATTCTTTGACAGAAGGTGCCAGAAGAGTGATGGGGAGAAGCACCTTTGGTATTTGGAATGAAGAGGCATATCAGCTTTACATGGATGTGAAGACCTTGCAAAGCCTGCAGAAATGTCTGGAGGAGACGAGTCTGAGGGCTGCGAAGGTGGCAGAAGCATTGGAAAAGTTTACGCTGGCAGTGGATTTTGAACAGCCGCTGGAGGGAAGAATTGCCGATTATCAAAAGGCGAGAGAGGTGTTAAAGCCTGCCCTTGAGGCAAAGAACGGTTCTACTATGCCCCAATTTTATGCTGTGGGAAACGCTCACATTGATCTGGCGTGGCTATGGCCTTTTGCGGAGACTTATCGAAAGACAGCCAGGACATTTGCGGCTCAGTTACGGCTTTTGGAGGAGTACCCAGAGTATCGTTTTATCCAGAGCCAGCCAGCATCCTATGAGATGTGCAGAAAATATTATCCGGAGCTGTTTGAGAGAATTGTAAAAGCGGTGAAGGATGGCAGATGGATTGCGGACGGAGCCATGTGGGTGGAGCCGGACACCAATATGGTAAGCGGCGAGTCTTTGATTCGGCAGCTTCTGTATGGGAAAAAATATTACCAAGAGGTCTTTGGAGTGGATTGCAAGGTTTTGTGGCTGCCAGATACCTTTGGATATACAGGAGCCCTGCCACAGATTTTAAAAGGTTTTGACGTCCGTTATCTGGTTACACAGAAGATATTCTGGTCTTATAATGGCGGGGAACCCTTCCCATATCATTATTTTACATGGGAGGGAATGGACGGATCCCAAATTACTTCGTTTCTTCCAACCAGCTATACCTATAAGACAAGTCCTGAGGAGGCCAACAATGTGTGGAAAAAGAGAGGCCAGATGCGGGATTTGGAAGCGTTTTTATATCCCTTTGGCTATGGAGACGGCGGAGGCGGCCCATGCAGAGATCACATTGAGTATGTGAAACGGTATGAGAATCTGGAAGGCAGCGTCCGCATGAATATGTATTCTCCGCAGCAGTTCTTTGAGGATATGGATAAGCTGGGCGGGCCAAAGAATACCTATGTGGGAGAGCTTTACTTTACCTGTCACAGAGGGACCTACACAAGCCAGGCCTTGATGAAGAAAAACAACCGCCAGGGAGAGTTTTTGATGCATGAGCTGGAATTGTGGAGCGCTTTGGCTTCCTTAAAGGGACTGGATTATCCTGCCAGCGAGTTGGAAGAGATGTGGAAGACTGTTCTTTTGTATCAGTTCCATGATGTTCTTCCAGGCACATGTATCGCACAGGTATATGAAGAGGCGGCAAAGACGTATGAAGGTCTCTATGAACAAGGGGCAAAGCTTGGCAGGACAGCATTCGAGGCTCTGACAGAGGGGGAGGGATATTCTGTATTTAACTCTTTGGGATTTGGAAGAAAGGCTGTTGTGACTCTTCCTGAGGAGTTTAAAGACGGTGTTTTAGTAAATGGAGAAGCCACGGCTGTGGATGTGAAGGAAGGGCAGGTGAAGGCAGTTGTAAGCCTTCCGGCGCTGGGCGCGGTGAACCTGGTTCCTTCAGCTGTCCATAATGAAGGGCCTGTGGCCTGTATAGAAAAGATTTCGGAAGGGTATGCGTTTGAAAACTCCAAGCTGCGGGCAGTGGTAAATCATCATGGAGAGGTGATTTCCTTCCGGCTGAAAGGAGTAAGCAGCAAGGAATTTGCTGCTGATAAAATGAACCATTTCCTGTTGTACAAGGATATTCCCAGACGATATGATGCATGGGATATTGACGCCAATTACATAGACCAGGAGATTGAAGGGGCTTCCCATGTAGATCGCTGTGAAATTTTCAGGGAAAAGGGCATAGAAGCAATTTTGAGAGTGAAGGGAACCATTGGTTCCTCTGTCTACACTCAGGATATTGTGCTGGAAGCGGACAGTACCAGGCTGGAGTTTCGAACAGAAATTGACTGGTGCGAACAGCACCGTCTTCTGAAAGTGGCATTTCCGGTGCAAATCTATACGGACAATGGAATTAATGAGATGCAGTTTGGATATGTGAAGCGTCCTGCACATCGCTCCCGCCCATATGAAAAGGACCGGTTTGAGGTGTGTAATCACCGGTACAGTGCTCTGTGTGATGAGAATCATGGAGCAGCGGTGCTCAATGACAGCAAATATGGAATCAGCATGAATGGCAATGCTCTGGAATTGACTCTGCTTCGCGCAGCTACGGCTCCTGACCGTTTTACGGACAGAGGACGTCATTCGTTTACTTATGGATTTACTGCATGGAACGGAAGTTTCTATGATAGCGACGTAGTGAGACAGGGATACGAATTGAATGTGAAGCCTATTGTAGCAAAAGGCGGCTGCCAGCCGTTTTCTCTCTTTTCTGTGAATAAAGACAATATTATTGCAGAGTCTGTAAAGCTGGCAGAAGATGGAAGCGGAGATTTGATTCTGCGTCTATACGAGGCAAAAAAGGCTGAGACAGACGCAGAGCTTAAGCTGGACTTCAGCGCCTTTAACATGGAAATGTATGAGGCGGTTTCCTGTAATATGATGGAGCAGGAGTCGGAAAAACTTATTCTGAGAGACAAAGCGGCTGCTTTAAACTTCCATCCATTTGAAATCAAGACAATAAGGGTAAAAATGAAAAGATAGAGAGGTATGGGATATGTACTATATAGGCGTTGATTTGGGGGGAACCAATATTGCGGCAGGGATTGTGAACGAAAAGGGTGATATTGTGTATCAGGAAAGCGTTCCAACCGGAGCGGGCAAAAGCGCTGCAATCGCAGAGAGAATTGTAATTTTGGTAAATAAGCTTCTGGCCCATGAAGGGATGACGGCAGAGGAGGTGGAGGCCATCGGCATCGGTGTGCCCGGAACAGCCAATCAAGAGACAGGATTGGTAGAGTATGCCAATAATCTGGGAATGGAAGAGGAACCGTTTCTTCAGATGCTGAAACCCCATTTTCCAGGAATCAGACTGGCTTTTGAAAATGACGCCAATGCCGCGGCCTATGCGGAATACCGTTTCGGTACAGGAAAGGGAACCAGCTCCATGATTATGGTAACTTTGGGAACCGGAATCGGAGGCGGCATGATTTTTGGGGGAAAATTATTTGAGGGAATCAATTATGCTGCAGGAGAGTTTGGCCATTTTACAATCAAATATGATGGTCTTCCATGTAATTGCGGACGCCGTGGCTGTTTTGAACGATACGCCTCTGCCACTGCTCTGGTGGAACAGACAAGAGAGGCTATGGAAAAGAATCCAGAGTCTCTGCTGTGGCAGCTTTGCAGCGGGAACCTGGATAAAGTGAACGGGAAAATGTTGTTTGAAGCTGTGCAAAAAGAAGATAAGGCGGCAAAGGAAGTGCTCGATACGTTTACTAGTTATTTGGGAACGGGAATCCTTGATCTCATTAATATTTTCCAGCCGGAGACGATTTGTCTTGGTGGCGGTATCAGTAAGGCAGGGGAGCTTTTGACTGGGCCGATACAAAAAATGATGGCCAGGGAAAGTTACACCAGGATGTCGAAGCGCCAGCCAAAGGTGATTTCAGCAAGTCTTGGAAATGATGCAGGAATTATCGGCGCGGCCCTTTTAGCAGCAGAAAAAGAGGAATGATTGTCTGATTTCTACAAATTTATCAAGAGATAACGTGGAGAGTGTTGACTTTTTTGTGAAAAAGTGTTATATTTCTAAGTACTTATTTAAGCAACTTAAATAAATCGGAGGAGATGAATGATTGCCACCCAACTGAAGATTGCCAATCGCAGGGAAGTTTTTCGCTATATGCGAACCAAGTATCTGCGCACGGGAGAGGATACGTCGAAAGCAGAGATTGCCAAACAGATTGGTATTAGCAATCCAACTTTGATGAAGATTACAGACTTCTTTATGCAGCAAGGGCTTTTAGAGGCTGGAGAAGAAGTAGTATTGTCAGTGGGCAGACCTTCTCAGATGTTGAAGGTGAAGAAGGATTGTATGTATTCCCTTGGATTTCTGCTGGAAGGGATTTATCTTTACATGGGTGTAGTGGATATCTTTGGTTCCATTGTGTACAAGAAGATTCTGGAGGTTGAGCCAGATATGATGACTGTGAAGACACAGATTAAGGAACATCTGGTGACAGAACTTTTGAGGGAAGCAGGGATTTGCAAAGAGAAACTGGTGGGAATTGGCATCGCTATGCCGGTTAGTTATGATATGAAGTCCAGAACTATTTCCAATGGCAGAATGGTAAAGATTGAGAAAGAGATTTACATAGGAAATTATCTGGATGAAATGGAGGCTCTTTATCAGGTTCCTATCTTTTTTGATAATGATGCCAACGCGGAATGTCTGGGAGTAAATAATGCTAGAAACCTGTTTGACGGTGGTGGAGACATGCTTTTGTTTTCTCTGGGAACCGGGATCGGAGCCGCTGTTATGCTGGACGGAAAGCTGAGGAGAGGGTTTCATGAGCGCTGCGGAGAGATCTGGCCCAATGTTTTGAACAGTATGGGGGAACTGGGACCGGAGAATACATTGGAGAATCAGATTTCTTTGTGGCGGGTTTTTGAAAAGAATGGTATGGAGTACAGGGAAGGCGCCAAGGGAATGTCTCCAAGAATCCGCACTCAGATTGTGGAGGATATCGCAAAGGAACTGGCAGTGGCTATCCACAATGCAAACACTTTGATGGATTGTAAGGAATTAGTGGTCTGCGGACAGGTGATCGAGCTCTTGGAAGAGCCTTTTTTGGAAGCTGTGAACCGGTATCTGGAGGAGATGATGCCTCTTGGAAAACATCCTCGTGTACAGGTGGAAAGCCCGTTTTGCGGAATTGCCGGGATTGCAGGACAGTGTATTGAATATCAGGTGGAAAAGACACTGGAAGGCTAAACATAAAGAAAGTGAAATAGGAAAATGAGAATGACGGCTGAGATGGGATGCAACGGGATCGTTAAGAGGTTGCTGAGAGAGAATTACTGTCGCTGGTTTGAGTTTTGCGAGACGCCTGGAGAGGAGGATTTCTACCGCATTTCCTGGGAAGATGGGAAGGTCAGGATCCAGGGCAGAAACGGCGTGTCTATGGCTGCAGGCTTAAACTATTATCTGAGGCATTTCTGCCATGTTTATCTGGGACAGCAGACGATGCAGAATCGTATGCCTGAAAAACCGGTTCGGCCAGAGGAACCAATTACGAGAAAGGCGTTCAGCCCGATCCGTTATGCATATAATTACTGCACCCTCTCCTATACTATGCCGTTTTGGGACAGAAACCGGTGGCAGAGAGAGCTGGACTGGCTGGCTCTTTGCGGTGTGAATCTGGTATTGGATTTTACAGGTATTGAGGAGGTCTGGTACCAGTTTTTGAGCAGATTGGGTTACTCAGAAGAAGAGATTCAAAGATGGATTGTGGGACCCTGTTATACAGCCTGGCAGCAGATGCAGAACATGGAGCAATTTGGCGGTCCTGTGCCCAGACAGTTTTTTGCAGACAGAGCCGGACTTGCCAGAGAGAATCAACAGTGGATGATCTCCATGGGCATGATGCCCGTGCGCCAAGGCTATGGAGGTATGGTTCCTTCCTGGCATGGGAAGAAGTTTAAGGACATGGTGGTTTATCCTCAGGGAGAATGGAATGGTCTGGTGCGTCCGGCTATGCTGGATACAGAGTCAGAGGAATATCAGCGTTATGGAGAGCTGTTCTACCAGATTCAGGAGCAGGTCCTGGGCTCAGGGAGTCATTATTATGCGGCGGATGTGTTTCATGAAGGAGGAATCAGACCCAAAACCCTGACAGATGACGCCATTGGGGAGACGGTCCTTCGGACCATGTTGAAACATGATGAGAAGGCAGTATGGGTGGTTCAGGCCTGGAGAGAAAATCCTACTAAAGAGCTTCTTTCTGGAATCGGCAGAGTGGGAAGGGAACATGGGCTGATTTTAGATTTATCTGCGACGGATAATCCAGAGTGGGAAAAGAGCGAGTTTGAAGGTACGCCCTGGATTTACTGCATGCTGGATATGTATGGCGGAAGAGTGGCGACTCATGGGGAGCCGGAAGTTTTGGCAAAAGAGATTCCGAAAGCCAGGAAGAACTCGAAACATATGAAAGGAATCGGTTTTACTTCTGAGGCTACATTACATAATCCGATTGTCTATGACCTTTTGTTTGATATGGCCTGGGAGAAGGAACCTCTCGATCTCGAGCAGTGGCTTCGCACATGGCTGACATCACGATATGGCCGTTTTGTGGAAAAAGCGTTTCACGCATGGAAGAGACTTCTTGACACGGTTTATAAGAATCCCGGGTACAGCCATCATGGTGGCTATACGCAGATTTTTACCTTCCGCCCCCGAATGGACATGGATTATGGAGAGATTTTTAATGAGTTGAACAGCTCGGTCATTAAGCGGCCGTATTATGACATAGAAAAGCTGGAAGAGGCGGTCTTTTTGCTGGCTGAGACCAGGGAAGAGCTGGGACAGGAAGAGAGCTGGCAATACGATATGCAGGATCTGTTGAGACAGGTGTTAAATAATCGTGCCTGCGGCCTGGCTCTTGAGGCCAGAGACGCCTGGAGAGAGGGACGTATTTCGGATTACAGGGAAAAGACAGAAGCGTTTTTCACACTGTTTGATGCCTGTGAGGGATTGATGTCGATACGCAAAGATACCACTCTTGGCGACTGGCTGAATTATGCAAAGGAATCAGGCAGGCCCTACGGAGAAGAGACAGAGAGGTTGTTTGTCAGGGATGCAAAAATGCTGATCACGACCTGGGCAGGAGAGAAGACATATGGCTCTCTGGCGGATTATGCGTACAGACAGTATGATGGACTTTTAGGCCAGTATTATCGGCCAAGATGGGAGAAATTTTTCAGAGAGATGAGGGAGATTTCTGACAGTGAATGGTATCAGATGGCTCAGGAGTTTTTACTAAAAGAAGATTTTGACGAGCAAGGTGATACAGACAGACCTGACCCAATCTGGCAGATCGACCAGACACTGAAATTATTACGGAAAACGGAGTGACAAAATCATGAAAGAGTTCTACGAACCAAAGGATTTATTGCCTGACTGGGGGCCCTATTCTAAAAAGTATATGGGAGTTTCTAAAATTATTTCCCAGGCGCCTATCCCGGGTGCACGGTTTGACTGCGTTGTGCATCCAATGCTGGCCAATACCAATCAGCCGGCTCCGAATGTGACCTTTCCAGCTTCCTATCATGTGTGGGAAGCTGCCAGCGATTTATCCTATTTTGCTTACAGAGTAGAGATGGAGTGGAAAGATCAGGTATATGCGGATGTTTCGTTTTCAAAAATTGATGAACAGACCAGACTGATTCGAACTGAATATGTCAATCATACAGAGCTGGATCAGAACTGCGTGCTGAATTATTATCTGGCTATGGAATATCCATGGAAGAGATATGTGAAGATTTCCAGCGAGGGCAGATTTACATGGAAGAATATGGTGGAGTATGACTTTTTAGAGTATCAGACTCCAAGAGTATGGGACCATTTAATGCCTGACGGACTTCACAAGGGAGAGTTTTTTGATCCGCTGTTTACAAATGGTCATGGCCTGGGAGATAGAAGTGGTGGTTTTCGGCTGAAACAGGTCTATGGCGCTTTTGGCGAGGAAGCGGGGGATCGGGTATGTGTATCTCTTCAGGCAGGGGAAGAGTATGACTGTCTGACTTTCCGGTATCGGACAGTAGAAGAAACAGAAGGGGTGTTCACTCTTACCGTTGAGGGGGAGGAAGGGATCTTGTATCTGTCAGAGGAGATTAAGTTTCCTGTGACGAAAGAACTGTCTTTTATCCAGCTTCCTGTGAAAATTTGCAGAAATCAAAATATTCGCATTTTACTGGTGTCTCAGGGAAAAGGCGGTGTGGAATTTGATATTGTAGCATTGGGATACCAAAAAACACCTGTCAAAGCAGAAACATTGCAGCCGGAGTTTGTTCCAGAGTGCAGAACCTTGAAAGAGGGATACCTGCTTCAATATGAACAGGTTCCAGAGACATTTGGATTTTATCCTATATCAGATCAGGTTCGCATCCGCCAAATTCCAACGGGGACTTTGGAGGATGGACTCGTCTCCAGGCTTTCTCAGGCAGACCCTACTTTTGACCATGTGACAGAGACGTTCACTTCTGCTTTTCAGGAAAAGCACAGTGATGATGGATTTTACCAGAATTTTATTGTCCACTCTATTTTTATCCCATCTGGACAGCGCCACGTGGAATACGCTCTGGTGGGGGATGGACAGCAGAGAGCCATGACGAGAGAGGAAGCGGAAAACGTATACAGAGCAGCCCGTCAGGCGGTTCGGCCTTTAGGATACAACCAGGATGGCGCTGCATATGAGTTGAGCAACCGAATCTTACAGGCTACCCTTCTTACTAATGTGGTTTATCCGATTTACCGACATGGGACATGGGTCAAGCACCACACGCCTGGAAAACGGTGGGATTGTCTGTATACCTGGGATTCTGGATTTATTGGAATGGGACTTCTGGAATGTGAGCAGGGGCTGACGGAATATATACTGGATTTGTATTTAAGTGATTCTAAGAATCCTGATTTTGCATTTTTAATGCACGGTTCTCCAGTACCAGTGCAGACTTATCTGTATCTGGAGCTTTTACAGAGAAGTAAGGACAAGAAGAAACTATTTTCCTGGTATCCAAGAATGAAACGGTATTATTCTTACCTGGCTGGAAAGAGTGAAGGGTCTGTCACCGACCCATTTGAGAGCCGGATGACGACGACGTTTGACTATTTCTATAATTGCAGCGGCATGGATGATTTGCCGCCTCAGGTGGCAATGTACAAGCAAAATAAGCAGTCTGACTGTGCGCCTGCTTTGACTACTTCGCAGCTCATTCGTATGGCGAAGATTCTTAAAATGGTGGCCTGTGAGCAGGGACTTTTAGAGGATGTTCAAATGTTTGACGAGGACATTGCTCTCAGAAGCAATGCGTTGCAGACTTATGCCTGGGATGAGGAAAGCGGCTATTTCGGATATGTGGTTCATGATAAACAAAAAAAACCTGTGGGAATTTTTAAGACAGAAGAGGGAGAGAATCTTTCCAAAGGTATGGATGGAATTTATCCTGTAATTGCTGGAATCTGTACAGAGGAGCAGGAGGAAAAAATTCTGGGCCACATTTTCTCAGAAAAGGAAATGTTTTCTAAGGTGGGAATCAGTGCGGTGGATATGTCCGCCAGTTATTATGAACCCAACGGGTATTGGAATGGGAATGTGTGGTTTTCTCATCAGTGGTTTATCTGGAAGACCATGTTTGATTTAGGGAAGACAGAGGAAGCTTTCAGAATTGCCAGGACAGCTTTAGATTCCTGGAGAAGAGAAGTGGACCATTCTTACTATACATTTGAAATGCTGAATATCGCGACCGGAAGGGGAGGATGGTTCCATCAGTTTGGCGGATTGTCTGCGCCTCTGAATATCTGGGCAGATGCATATTATAAGCCTGGGACAGTTACTTGTGGATTTGACCTGTGGATTCAAGAACAGTCTTACGACGAGACTGAGGATATGGTGATGGTGACAGTAACCAGTTACTCTAAACGGGATGGAAGCCTTCTGGCAGTTACAAAAGGGAGCCATAAGGGCAGTCCCAAGGCGTGGCTGAACGGAAAAGAAATTGTGGTTTCAAACCGTACTGACGGAGCGCTAGAAGTGATGATTCCAGCAGGTACAACAAATGGGAGTATCATTCTGAAAGGGTAGTCAGAATGTTTATTTCAATAAGAAGAGAGAGAGGAAAAACTATGAAGAAATGGAACAAGGCAACAGCCGCCGTATTGGCAGGCGCAATGGCATTATCGTTAGCTGCTTGTGGCGGCGGTGGAACATCTGAGACAAAGGCAGGCGGTGCAGCTGGAAATTCTGGGGCTTCAGCAGGCGGACAGACATTGAAGATTCTGTTATCTGAGGAGCCGGGCGAGGGTGATGCGCTGTCCATGATGTTTGAAAAATGGGCGGAGGAGACTGGAAACAAGCTGGATATCCAGATTATCGCATATGATGATCAGCTCACAAAATTCCCAGCTATGGCAAAGAACAAGGACCTTCCAGACATTATTTCTACTACCAGACTGCATCAGTTATATCCAGAAGAGTTTGTGGATTTGAGAGACTCTTTTGATATGGGATTGTTTGAGGAGTCTGCTTTAAAGATTGTAGGTAAAGACTATGTTTCTGATAAAATTACCGGACTTCCACAGCAGTTCACAGCTACCTGTGTATACTACAACAAGGATGCTTTTGAAGCAGCTGGCCTGGAGGCTCCGACAGCTGACAAGCCATGGACCTGGGATGAGCTGTATGCCAATGCTGCTACTTTGATGGAAAAGGGCGGCGTGAAGTATGGTTTCGCGGCTGATGTGTCCAGAGCAAGATATGACATCTTAATGTATGCAAACGGCGGTTCTCTGACTTTGGCTGATGGTGATGCTTTCAAAGTAAACGTAAACTGTGATGCAAATGTAAAGACTCTGGAAGCTTTCGCAGCAGCTAACCAGGCTGTTATGCCACAGGCTATCTGGTCTGGTGCAACGGCTGATAACCCAGCAGACTATTTTAAAAATGGCGATGTGGGTATCTATCTGTCCGGTTCTTGGAACTATGCAAGCTTTGTGACCGATATTTCTGCCTTTAAGTTTGGTTTAATGCCATCTCCTAAAGGAAGCGCAGGACAGTCCTGTATTATCGGTGGTTCTGCTCTGGCAGTTCCGGCCAATGCCGCTAACAGCGCACTTGGTATTGAGTTCCTGAAATGGATGTATACAGATGAGAACTTTAAGACTTATATTCAGGCTGACAAGGGTCTGTCTTCTTTAAAAAGTGTCATCTATGAGCCTGATACAGAAGAAGGTAAGACAGATTACTCCGTTATCCAGGGTGAGGTTGCTTACGTAACAGATACCTTCATGGTGGATGAGAGCTCTGCATGGAGAAACTACAAGGATAATGAGTACAGAGATTACTTAAAGAGAGCAGTTTCAGGCGAAATGACTGCAAAAGAGGCTTTAGATGCATTTGCAAAAGAATTGTCAGAGTCTTCTAACTGGGAAATTGCACAGTAATGGAAGCTTTTAACTTACCCGGGCGCTTTTGCGCCCGAGGTTAAAGAAGGGGGAGTAACATGCACAAAAAGAATCAGGCATTTGCCCACACCAGGGCATTTTGGATGTTTGTATCGCCAGCGTTAATCTTGTTTACGGTATTTTTTCTTGTACCGCTGGCTCTGGCAATCGGATTTTCATTCACCAATTACGATGGTTGGAAGACCATGGACTTTGTAGGGGTTAAAAATTATATTAAGCTGTTTACAGACGGAGATTTCTATGCAACTTTAAAAAGAACCTTTATCTATGCGATTGTGAACCTGCCGTTTAAGGTAGCGCTTCCGCTTCTTGTAGCTTCCCTGGTATGTTCCAAATATATGTATGGCAAGACTTTAGTTCGTACCTTTATCTATATTCCTGTATTGTTATCAGCTCTGGTAGCTGGTATTACAATTAACTGGATGTTTGGTGAGGAATATGGTCTTGTGAACTTCATCATTCAGTCTATGGGCGGCACACCTTTGAAGTGGGCAATGAACGCAGGACTGGCTACCACGGTTGTAAGTGTGGCTTCAAACTGGGTTTCGATAGGCTTCTACATGATTATGTTTATCGGCGGCATCAATAATATTTCCCCTGAGCTGTATGAAGCAGCCAGTGTGGACGGCGCGAACAAGGTAAACGCATTCTTTAAAATCACTCTGCCACTGTTGGCTCCGACTACGTTTATCGTATTGCTTCTTTCCACAGTAAACTTGTTAAAAGAGTATACGCTGGTTCAAGGTATTACAACTGGAGGCCCTGGAACATCCACAACCTATATTATTCAGTATATTTTCAATCAGGGCTTTACTCAGATGCGTTATGGCTATGCATCTGCAATCGGTATTGTAGTAGGCGTTATTTTTATTATCATTGCAGGTATTCAGTTTAAATTCAGTAATGGCGGAGGTGAGGTCTGATATGAAAAGTGCGGCAGCAAATAGAAAGGTGCAGGTAATCGGTTTTACCCTGTTGGGAATGCTGACAGCGTTTCTAATGATATTCCCTGTTGTATGGCTGTTATTCAGTTCCTTTAAACCAAGAGCGGAGATGTTTGCTTATCCGTTAAAACTGTTTCCAAGCGTATTTGACTTTTCTTCCTATAAGTCTGTGGTGGATGGCGGTTTCTTTGTCTATGTAAAGAACAGCTTTTTCCTGGCGGTGGTAGGTACTATCATTACGCTGGTTATCAGCTCTTTCTGTGGATATGCTTTGGCGATTTACAGAAATGAGATTCGCTATACCAATAAGGTGTTTGCCATCTTTCTTTTGGGAACTTTGATTCCAGGCGATATCCTGACTGTTCCTCAGTTCGCAGTTATCAGTGCGCTGGGTTTGTACAACAATATCTGGGGTGTTATTCTTCCGGTTGTAACCACTACCACAGGTATTTTCATGTATCGTCAGCATTATATGTCCATCCCTCTGTCTCTGGCAGAGTCTGCCAGAATCGACGGTGCAAGTGAGTTTAAGATTTTTAAGGATATCATGTTTCCATTGGGAACTTCTGTTACGATTACGTTGACGATTTTCTCCTTCATGTGGCGCTGGAATGACTATATTCTGCCATTGATGGTATTGTCTGATCAGAAGAAGTATACGATCCAGATTGCAATCAAGACGTTTATTGGTACGAATGGTATCGACTGGTCGTCTATTTTGGCTGCGTCCATCATTTCTATCATACCGATTATGATTATTTTTGCTTTCCTGCAAAAGTATGTGGTTGGTGGTATTGCGGCTACTGGAGTGAAGGGCTAAGGTCCTTATTTTGACCCAAATCAGAGCGGCGTTGCATAAATGGTTTTTAAAACTTTTGTGCAATGCCTCTTTTCAATTTAAGATTTTTGTATTGGACAGAGAGGCAGAATTATGACAGAACTTTACTATATGGAAGACGATCCCCATATTGGTATGATTGTAAAAGAATATTTAGAACAGAAATCATATACAGTCTCTGTATTTCAGACGCTGGAAGAAGGAAAACGTGCTCTGAACCATCACATTCCGGGCATTGTTTTGATTGACTGGAACATGCCGGACGGAGGAGGAGACAGCCTTTTAAAATGGATACGTTTTAGATGGAGGGAGCTTCCTGTTATTTTTCTGACAGCCAGAAGCGATACTCGTGATATTGTTTCTGGATTCGAGGAAGGCGCAGACGATTATGTGGTAAAACCGTTTGAGCTGGAGGTGTTATACTCCCGGCTTCAGGCTGTTCTTCGCAGAATGGGAAACCTGTCAGATCAATATCTTTCTTGTGGTCCCATTTCCATAGACAAGAGTAGAATGAAGATTTTTTGGCAAAAAGAAGAAATTGCCGTCAGCCAGACGGAATATGAGATTTTACTGCAATTAATGATGAATAAAGGGAAAACGGTTACAAGGGAAGCTCTGCTTTCGCTAATATGGGATAGTAATGGGAATTATGTAAATGATAACACCCTGACAGTGACAGTAAAACGCTTGAGAAAAAAACTTCATGATCCATCTTGCTTGAAAACCATTCGAAGCTTTGGATATCGTATGGAGGAGGAAGGATGAAAAGACAATCCGACAGTAACTCCATTGTTCTGCCTGCATTGGCGGTTGGTTTTATGACAACGGCATTGACTGCCCTTGCTTTGATTTATTATTACAGCCATCTTCAATTTCAAGTGATTGGAAATGCCTGTGAAGAAATCCTTAAGAGATTTCCTGACTCAAAACAGACCATTTTAGAGATGCTGAAAGAACAGAAATTTTTTACGCCAAGATCTGCAGATACAAATCTGTTGACCTCCTTGGGATATGATTTATCGGATTTTTGCATTGTCCGCCCTGCAGTTTTGTGGATTGCCATGATTTGCTTTTGTGCTTGCGTCGTGCTGTTTCTTTGTGTTTTCCAGAGCTGGCGCAAAAGAACAGAGAGCCGAATAAACAGGATAACGGCATGTTTGGAAAAGATAAACACAGGGGGATGGGTATCTTTGTGGGATAACTCAGAAGATGAGTATTCCAGGCTTCAGGACGAGATCTACAAGACCGTGGCCTCTCTCTACCAGACAAGAGACGCTGCTTTGCAGGCAAAAAATAATTTTGCAGAAAACCTATCAAACATTGCCCATCAGTTGAAGACGCCTATTACGGCTATTTCGCTGTCTGTTCAGATGATGAAGGAACACTCTTCCCCGGTTTATCTGGAACGGATTGAGAGGCAAATACACAGGCTCACTCAGCTGGAGGAGGCATTGCTGCTTTTATCCCGCATTGATGCAGGAACTTTGAAATTGAAGAGGAAGCCAGAAGATGTATTTACAATCCTCACCCTGGCTTCTGACAATTTACAGGAACTAGTTATTGAGGCCAATGTTTCCATAGATATTCCAGAGATGGGAAGCGTATGTGTGACCGTAGATTTAGATTGGACCATGGAAGCGGTCATGAATCTGATGAAAAACTGTATGGAAGCCTCTCCGCCCAAGACCACAGTTCATTGTTATTATGAAGAAAACCCCTTATATGTGCAGATTCAGATATGGGATGAGGGACAGGGCTTTGAGAAAGAAGAATTACCTCATCTGTTTGAACGATTTTATCGTGGAAAACATGGAGCGGATTCTGGAATTGGAATCGGACTTTCCATGGCAAAATCAATTATTGAAATGCAGAATGGGGTTCTTCGTGCTTTTAACCACTCTGACGGCGGCGCATGCTTTGAAATTCGTTTCTATTGTCACTGAAATGTCACTTTTTCCTGGTATCATAGTGTTTGGGCTGGTAAATAGGCATTTTTTACAGGAGGAGACTATGGAATTATTGAAATGCAGCGGCGTTACGAAGGTATATGGAAAGGGAGAGAATCGGGTCACAGCTTTAAACGGAATTGATTTATGTGTTGAGAAGGGAGAATTTGTTGCGCTTACAGGCGCGTCAGGGTCAGGAAAATCAACCCTCCTGCATATTCTGGGAAGCGTGGATAAGGCCACAAAGGGAACTGTAACTGTGGACAGTGTTGATCTTGGAAAACTGAATGCAAGGGATGGTGCAATTTTCAGGAGAAGAAAGGTAGGGCTGGTTTATCAGTTTTACAATCTGATTCCTACATTAACGGTGGAGAAAAATATTTTGCTGCCTCTGCTTTTAGACAGAAGGAAGCCGGATACGGAGTATTTTGAAACGATTATTAATACATTGGGAATCAAAGACAAGTTAAGCGCTTTACCAAACCAGTTGTCCGGCGGGCAGCAGCAGAGAGCCGCTATAGCAAGGTCTCTGATATATCGACCAGCTATTTTATTAGCAGATGAACCCACCGGAAATCTTGACCAGAAAAATACAAAAGAAATTTTAGATCTGCTAAAACTGTCTAACCGTAATCTGAATCAGACTCTTCTTCTTGTCACCCATGATGAGAGGATTGCTCTGGAAGCAGACCGCATTGTGACCATAGAAGACGGCAGAATTGTCAGTGATCAGAAGCGGAGGTGAGACGTATGTGGGAGAGTTATTCCAAGAGTTATCTGAAAAACAATCGTGCTTCCAGTTTGTCCATAATGATAGCCGCTTTTCTTGCAGCCATGTTTTTGTCCCTGTTATGCAGTATTGCCTATAATTTATGGGCCTATGAGGTGGAGAAAATCACCATAGAGGAGGGCAGCTGGCAGGGGCGTATTGTCTGTCATATGGAGAATAATCCGTTATCTATGATACAGAGCTTTAAAAATGTAGAGAAAGTGGTGGTAAATGAAGACTTATCTACAAAAGACAGGCAAGTACTTGACTTATATTTTGAAAATCCCAGATCCATTTATGAGGATATGTCTGTGATTTCAGAACAACTTGGACTGGAGGAGGAAGCTGTATCGTATCATTCTTTATTGTTATCCAGATATTTGATCCATGACCCCAAGGCCGAGAGAACACCGCTTTTGCTGACGTTTTATTTAAGTATATTAATTCTCATGATTGTGTCGCTGATTTTGCTGATTGAAAACTCCTTCCAGCTGTCAATGAATGCCAGAGTTCATCAGTTTGGCATTCTGTCCAGCATAGGAGCCACGCCAAGGCAGATTCGGATTTGCCTTTTGCAGGAAGCGGTATATTTAAGCGTTCTGCCCATCATTTTAGGGACATTGCTTGGAATTGGGGTAAGCTTGTGCTTTACAGAGGCAGTCAATTTTTTGAGCGCAGATTTATCTGGACGCCATAAGGCAGTTTTTCAATACCATCCTATGGTATTTGCAGTCACCCTGTTATCTTCTGGTATAACTATGCTTTTTTCCGCATGGATTCCGGCAAGGAAGTTAAGCAGGCTGACAGCTCTGGAAGCGATTCGAAATTCGAGGGGATCACAATCAGGAAAACGGAAACATTCCCCAGTTTTATCCATACTGTTTGGAATTGAGGGAGAGCTTGCGGGAAATGCTCTGAGAGTACAAAAGAAATCGTTGCGAATATCTACAGTTTCCCTGATTTTGTCGTTTCTTGGATTTTCCACCATGCTTTGCTTTACCACTCTTTCCCAGATCAGTACAAGAGAGACCTATTTTGAGCGATACCAGGGAGCATGGGATATTATGCTTACAATAAAAAATGGGGGAGGGACGGATTTTGCATTGACAGAAGAATTACAGAAGATTTCTGGAATCAGAGAAGTTACAGTCTATCAAAAGGAAATGACGACTATATTTGTTCCGAATTATTGGCAGAGTCAAAACCTGCTTGCTCTGGGAGGCTTTGGGGCTGTGAGCAAAGTATCTGGCAGTGAGGGGGGATTTTGGGTAAAAGCTCCTGTTGTGGTGCTGGACGATAACAGCTTTTTAAGATATAGCTCTCAAATTGGGAGCTCTCAAAGTCTTGACGGAGCGATTGTGTACAATCAGATTTGGGATAGCTTAAACAGCAATTTCAGGAAGAAAGAATACATTCCTTTTTTAAAGGAGGACATAAAAACTACAGTTTTGTCTGACAGAGAACAAAGTGGGCAGGAGATGGAAGTTCCCATTTTATCCTATGCACAAAAGCTCCCTGTATTAAGAGAAGAGTATGATAATTATGGACTGGTTCATGTGATTCCTGCCTCCATGTGGAAAAATTTGCATAAAACTTCCCATATAGGAGAAACAGACAGCTGCATCCGAATTTTTGCCAGGAACGGCGTTACATTGGAAGAATTGACGGATATTGAGAACAGAGCAGTGGAGGCTTTGGAGTCAGGTTATCAGATAGAGAGTGAAAACAGACTGAAGGAAAGGCTGGACAATGATGCAATGATTAGAGGCATGGTGGTCATTTTGGGGGCTTTGTGCCTGCTCCTTGCTATCATTGGAATTGCAAATGTATTTTCCAATACATTAGGATTTCTTTATCAGAGGAAACAGGAATTTGCCCAATATCTGTCTGTTGGACTGACGCCAGAGCAGATGAAGCACATGTTCTGTATAGAAGCGTTTGTGATTGCGGGAAGGCCGCTTCTTATTACATTTCTCCTTACAGTTTTGTTTGTGCAGTTTGCTACGTCTGTAAGTTACTTAGAACCTGTGGTATTCTGGAAGGAAGCTCCTGTGATACCGATTCTTCTCTTTGCACTGATGATTGCCGGATTTGTTGCTCTGGCGTATTATTTAGGGGGAAGACGCCTTCTTAATTGTGATTTGAAAGATAATATTTATCAATGACAAAAAACGGGCGATAACAGCCCGTTTTTTGAAATTCAATCCCAATTTCCAACTTCTTGTATACACAGAGTTTCTTTTTTGCATTGCGGACAGATCACATCAGAATCTTCTGCTAAAATTTCTGCATCACCGCCGCAATTAGGACATTTTGACACATAAGTTTTTTTCGTTTCAAGAAACTGAATAACCGGAACGGCAACAAGCGTGTGGCAGTCTTTGCACAGAGCAGCCTGATAATTGAAGAGAAAAAGGGGATCCGGATTCCCTTTGGCCTCTGTAATAATTTTATTTTGCAGTTCGGGTGAAAAAAACTTTAATACTTGCTTAATAGAGCTATGCTTCCTGCCATGACCAAGAAACAACTTCCATGTTCCATGGCAGGAAGGACACTGATATTCTTGAATACGTCCCATTTCTAACTCTCCTATGCGCCAAGCAGACTAAGGATATTCTGAGGGATCTGGTTTGCCTGCGCAAGCATACTCTGGCCACTCTGAAGAATAATCTGATTGCGGACATGTTCTGTGATGGCAGCGGCCATATCCGTATCACGAATCTGAGATTCTGCGGCTGTTAAATTTTCTGTCGTATTGTCAATATTAGCCAGTGTATGCTCCAAACGGTTTTGAATCGCACCATAATGGCTTCGCATTTCACTGACACGGTCAATGGCGGAGTCAATATTGGCGATGGCCTTGTTCGCATCATCCAGAGTTGCAATATTTGTATCTGTGAGCCGAAGTCCTGTACTATCAAGACGGAATAGATTTACATCTACAAAATTATCATAGCCTCCAACCAAAAGGGAAATTTTTCCGGTGGGTCCTACAGACCATTTATCCACTTGAAACGCGGCGCCATCAGGACCAACAGAATTACCAATCATAGAGGAGCCGCCTGTACTCAAGCCTCCAGTAGCAACAACGGAACCAGCGCCGCCTTTGGAAGCAAAGGAAAGCTGTCGAATAAAGGAAACCATATCAGACGACGGATTATCAAACAGGCTCTCTAAACTGGCCTGATCTTTTACAAGGCCGCCGGTTTTCGCGCTTAAAACACTGTATAAAGATTTACCCTGAAGAAGCTCGCTAAAGATACCATCCATTCCACCGGAAATAGAATTGGCATCAACCGCACCTTTTCCATTAGCCAGCCATCCGATATAGGCACAGGCAAGATATCCGTGTCCATAAGGCCGATCCTTTACATTATAGGACTTTAAATAGTTGGCAATAGCTCCATCTTTGGACGAATCGTTTCCATCGGCAAGCTGACCGGCAATGGACTGCAAGCTGTTGTTCCATCCTGTAGGAAAGCCGCCGCCTGCAAGCTGGGCCGTTCCCTCAACGAACCATTCTGGATATTTGGACTGACCATTTCGTCCAAACATACCATCTGTCAGCGTATACTGCATGACAGAATGCATAAGCTCATGAGCAATGGTAGATTTCAGCTCTGCTTCCATAGAACTGCCACTTTGAAGGGACTCATCGGAAAAATCACCGGTGTCTACCGTGATTTTCATGTTAAACGGTCTGCCGTTGGCCCAAAAGGAAGCAGAAGCATAAGCCAGCATTCCACTGGAACCATCAACATACTCAACACGGAGTTCCAAATCAATCTTATCAGAACCAATGTCTGCTTTTAAAGAAGGAAATGCATCAAGGATCTGACTGGCAGCATTAGGAATTAATTCTGTCGCAATCGTTTCAGCCAGAATGTCATAACCGCCGCTGGAAGCAGCCGTCGCTGCTCTGCCAGTATTTCCCATATAGTTTACGCTTACGGTCTGATTGTTTAAATCCAATGTACAGCCATAAAACGCAGTTACCGTTACATCTCTTTTAGTTCCGCCATTGGTAAAAAGAGGAACACCACTAAAGGTGGTCGATGTTCCGATGCGGCCCATCTCCTCTTTTAAGGCTTCCATTTCAGAATTCATCATCGCCCGTTGAGAATCTTCATAGGTCCCGTTGGCAGCCTGGACAGCCATTCCTTTCATGCGGTTCAGCATGGAATGTACCTCTGTCAAAGCGCCTTCTACTGTCTGCACCAGAGAAATACCATCCAGTGTGTTTCTCTTTGCCTGATTCAAACTTGTAATCTGCGCCCGCATTCCTTCAGATATAGCAAGACCAGCGGCATTGTCTCCAGCTCGGTTAATCTTATAACCTGAACTGAGTTTTTCCAGATTTTTGGACATGGTTCCACTTGTTGTCGAGATGTTTCTCTGGGAATTAATAGCGGAAATGTTGTGCTGAATTTTCACACACATTCACCTCCCTTGAAATAATATCAAAAAACTTTTGTATATGAAAATAAAAGCAAGTCTAATCCCCACTTCGGGGGGGTGACTTGCTTACCCCTGACTGTTGTTATAAACTATATCGGCGCAAAATAATATTTCTTAAGATAGAAAAAAGTTTTATTGTGATTCTATGGATAATTTTACAAATAAAGGACAAATATAGGCAATTAGGGGACAAACAGGACATAGTATAGTATCTGTGATATAATGTCACCAACTGGAAGGGAATCTGTTTGGGCACGCGGTTTTTATTTGGAGAGATATAATTCTAAAAATTTTTGAATAAATGAAAGATCGTGTTTAGCCAGGGGTTTTAGGAGAAAAAGAATTTCCTGCATTTCAGGAGAAAGTATCGAAATATCCTGAGAAGGGAATAAATCATACAGAATATAATCTAAACCAACACCCAGGGAATCTCCAATAGACATTAATGTTTTGATAGAAGTGGAGTTACGTCCAGTTTCAATTCGGCTTAAAGCACTGATAGAGATACAGCAACGTTCAGCCAATTCTTCTTGTGTAAAACCTCTGCTGACTCTGGCTTCGGATATGCGTTTTCCAATCAATTTATCAATATTGTCCACCTTTTGTACGCTCCCTTCCATTTAAGTGTATCAGGTTATTTTTTGAATGTGAAATGGAAAATATGCGTACCATATTTGATTATTTGCTTATAAATGGGGGAAGAGACAAATGATAAGAATCGCCATTCTTGACGATGATGAATCTGAGCGGGTATTGATGGAAAAACTGACGCGAAATTATTTTTTTGAAAAACATGTTCCCTGTGAGATCAGGGTGTTTTCTTTAGGAGGAAGTCTGGTTGCGGAGTTGGCAGAAAAAAAGTACTTTGATATTTTTCTTCTGGACATGGAATTAGGAGACAGAACAGGCTTACAAGTTGCCAGAGAAATCAGAGAATATTATCAAGAGCCAATGATCGTTTATCTGGCGGCCGATATGGAACATGTTTTGGAGGCATTTGAGGTGAATGCCTTTCGTTTTATTCTTAAAAAAGATATGAAAGTAAAACTGCCCAAAGCTTTTGACGTCCTCTTGCCGCAGGTGGAACAACTGGATAAGCGCAGTTATATCATGGAGAAAGATAACAAAATTGAGAAAATATTATATCAGGATATTTTTTACATTCGAAAAGAAGGAAAGTATGTCACCATATATCATAGAAACGGAGTGAGCAGACAGAGGAAAACATTGCAGAATATGTATGATGAGATTGTTGCAGAAGAATTTTTCTATGTAGACAAAAGTTATATTGTGAATGTACAGCATATTTTATCCTGTAAACGGGGTGAACTGCGCATGAGAAACGGAGAGATTCTGCCTGTAAGCAGACCGCGTTATCATGCGGTAAGGGAAAAGATTCTGACATATTGGAATAAAATAGTTACTGTGCCATGAGGGAATAGCAGAAAACTGCATAAAATGGGCCAGATTGACAATCATATAGCCATATGCTATCATAACTTTCAATAAAAGATTACTGAAAAACGGAGAAAAATATGAAGACCATTGACACTGAAACGTGGAAGCAAGAACTTTCGGAATTTAAGGAAAAGACAAAAGCCTTTTATGCAGGAGAGATGGATAAAGGCTCCTATAAAGGCTTTTCTGGTTATTATGGAAGTTATGCCCAAAGAGGCGGTAAATCTAGTATGCTGCGGCTTCGCATTACAGCAGGGCGTTTGACAAAGGAAAAGATGGCGTTTACCGCAGAAGCTATCAGAAAATATCATGTGACAAAACTGCATTTTACCACATGCCAGACAATTCAGCTTCACAATCTTGGGGCAGAAGAAGTGTACGGAATTATGGAAGAGGCTCTGGAGGCAGGAATTATCACTTTAGGCGGGGGAGGAGATTACCCTCGCAATGTGATGTGCCCTCCTCTTTCAGGAGTGGAGAAGGAGGAATATTTTGACGTTCTTCCATGGGCAATGGCTGCAGGCGAGTATTTGATGAATTTTATTAAGGCGGAAAAGATGCCGCGGAAGCTGAAAGTAGGGTTTTCTAATTCTTCTAAAAATGAAACTCATGCTACGTTTCGGGATTTGGGATTTGTGGCTAGAGCGGATAAAACCTTTGACGTGTACAGTGCAGGCGGATTGGGGAATCATCCAAAATTTGGTGTAAAAGTATCAGAAGCAGTAGAACCAGAGAAGATTTTATATTATATCAAAGCAATGTGGCTCACATTCAGGGCGTATGGAAATTATGAAAACAGGGGAAAAGCCCGTACACGCTATATGCAGGATTCATTAGGTGGTGCTGAAAATTATGCCAAGGCGTTTAATGAGAAGCTTTTGGAGGTATTTAACAGCAGGGAAGATTTAACTATACAGGCAGATCCGGTTGTGTTTCAGAAGCAGGGCGACGATTCTATTGCAGAAGGCAGCCGCATCATCGAACAGAAACAGCCGGGATTATATACTGTGGTATGGCATCCTCTGGGTGGACAGCCAACGCCAGAAAAGTTTTGCGAATTAAGTGATGTTTTGATGAAGATACCTGATGCAGAGATTCGTCTCTCGCCAGATGAGACCGCTTATATCATTAACCTGACTGGAGATGAGGCAAAGCGAGTGGTGGAATTGACCAAAGATGGGGCTGATACCTTATTTGAAACTTCTGTAAGCTGTATTGGCGCAAGCATCTGTCAGGTTGGAGTTCGGGACTCTCAGGCTCTTTTGACTGCCTGCGTGAAGGCTGTACGAGAGGCCAAAATCCCAGATAAAGCATTACCACAGATTCATATTTCTGGTTGCCCTTCCTCTTGCGGAACCCACCAGATTGGGGTTTTAGGATTTCGCGGCGGGGTAAAATCCATCAATAAAAAACCAGAGCCTGCATTTGTTCTTTTTGTCGATGGAAATGATCGTCAAGGGGAGGAAGCCATGGGGCGGGAACTGGGAACTATATTGGAAACAGAGATTCCTTCTTTTTTGGTGGAATTAGGAAAAACAGTGGCAGAGTCCGGAAAGGATTTTATTTCCTGGAAGGAAGAGAATCCTGAGTATTTGGAAGAGATTGCTCAAAAGTTTTTGTGTCCATAAGAGAAAGGCTAAAAGATGTTATACCAAATAAGGAATGGAACGGTCTCACTGGGTGGAAATGTGATATTAAGCCATGTGAACTTTGAAATCAAAGGATCAGAAAAGATTGCCATAACAGGGAAAAACGGCGCTGGAAAGACCACTCTTTTACGCTTGCTGGCAGGAGAATTGGATCTGGACTCCGACGACAAGAGAAAAGGTCCCGGGATTTTCATTTCCAGAAAAGTAACTGTGGGAATGTTGAAGCAGCAGGTGTTTTTAGATGATTCTCTTACCGTTGAGGAGGAGTTTAAAAAGGTCTGTCCTTTGGAACAAGAGACAGAGTATGACTGTCTGTTTACCAAATTTGGATTTAAAAGACAGGATAAAAAAAGGGCACTGTCTTCCTTTTCAGGGGGAGAACAGACAAAGATTGCTTTGATTCGCCTTCTTCTTGAAAAACCGGATATTTTGATTTTGGACGAGCCGACAAACCATCTGGACATAGAGACGGTGGAATGGCTGGAACAATATTTGAAACAATATGAAAAAGCAGTGGTCATGGTGTCTCATGACCGCTTTTTTCTGGATAAAACCGTGGATGTGGTTTATGAATTAACAGAAGGGACGCTGGTGCGCTATCCTGGAAACTATACTCATTTTCGAGAGGAAAAAAGAAAAAATTACAGACTTCAACAAAAAGCATATGAGAGGCAGCAGGAGGAAATCAAACGTCTGGAAGGATTGGTTGAACGCTTTAAACACAAGCCAAGGAAGGCGGCGTTTGCCAGGGCAAAGAAAAAAACTCTGGAAAGAATGGAACGGGTAGAACAGCCAAAAGAAGAGGTTACGGTTTTTGCCCAGGAGATCACCCCTCTTGTTTTGGGAAGTAAGTGGGTGTTTGAATCGGAACATTTGGAAATTGGGTATGGCAAACCGTTGTTTGAAATCACGATGCGAATAAAAAGAGGACAGAAAATCGGGATTTTGGGGGCCAATGGTGTGGGAAAAACCACTCTATTAAAGACTGTTTCAGGACTGTGTGCTCCTGTAAAGGGAACTTATACTTTAGGAAATCGCGTTGTAGTTGGATATTTTGATCAGCATTCTGGACAGATAGAATCCGAGAAAACGATAGTGGAACATTTTCATGACTTGTTTCCTTCTCTGACTGAGAAGGAGGTCCGCTCCATTCTGGGATCGTATTTATTTAAGGGAAAAGATGGCGCGAAACGAGTCAAAGATTTGTCAGGGGGAGAAAAATCCAGATTGGTCCTGGCAGAACTTCTCCAGAGCAGACCAAATTTTTTAATTTTGGACGAGCCTACTAATCATATGGATGTTCAGGCAAAAGAAGCTTTAGAGGCAATTTTTCAGGCATACACAGGCACGATGTTATTTGTGTCCCATGACCGGTACTTTATCAAGCAGGTAGCGGATGCGATCATGATTATTGAAAATCAGTCAGTGTTATACTATCCCTTCGGCTATGAGCACTATCTGGAAAAGCAGAGCCATTGTGCCCAGGTAAAGGCAGAAGAGCAGGCTTTAATTATAGGATTGCGGTCAGTGCCAAAAGCAGAACGTCATCAGCTTAAAGAGCTGCCCACAGAAGAAGCTTATCTGGATTGGAAAATCCGTTTGGCAACTGAAAGTATGGAAAAGGCCAGAAAGCGTGTGGAGTTTTTAGAAGAAACGAAAGAACGCCTTTTTTGGGAACAGGAAGGCATAGCCGAGAAGGAATTTTTGGAGGTTCAAGAAGAACTGGAACACTGCTTTTTAGAGTGGCATGATGCCTGCATGGAATGGGGAAATCTATTTTTTAACTGGGAATCAGAAAAGACACTTAGAGTATAATTATCATTGGCAGAAATAAAGGGAAGAGAGCGAAACCTCTTCC
>CAJTUV010000035.1 GCA_910579515.1 uncultured Hungatella sp. | reverse complement strand
CAATCATAGAGGAATTCATGAGATTAGAAAATCCGCAGGAATATTTGGCGCTTACTCTATAGAAAATACATTCCGTTTTTTATTGCCGTTTAACTTTTTATGGCGAGAATATATTCACGGGCTTTAATTCTTGTAAAGGTCTCTATTGACAAAAGCCTTAAAGTTACTTGCTTTCGTACAGGCACCCGTTTTTATTATATAGTATGAAACAGTTTTTTATTCCCAGTAAGCCGACCACTTGAAAATCAGATTAATTGTGCCAAATGCCAAACCGCCAGTACACTAGTTCCGTCTTTTTATATTATAAAAAGGCTCCCATCACATTTATTGATTTTGAGAGCCTTATTTTATAATTCAAAATAGATTTCTAACACAAAAACTATGGTATATATTCCATGAACACACCATCTGTCTTTGTAACCCTAGCTTCATACCAATCTCCATCAAATTCAAGTTCATGCATCGCTCTTACACGATAATAATATCCCATCGGCTGATTTGAAATCGATACGGATAATGTTGCTGTAGTCAGTTCTCCATCGCTCTGCTCTTCTGGCAAAAACTCTTTTTCAAATTCGGCTTCTATTTGCCAGCATTTTTCCTCTTCATACCAACGTTCTAAATAAATCGTTAAGCATGCCCAGTCTACAGGTTTAAACATTGCAGTCTCTGCAAAAACTCTGATTACTCCTTTAGGTTCGTTTGTAATTGAGCTAATAGCAGCTCCCATAGCAGTACTTTTTTCAATACCTTGAATCCTATCATATGCTGTCTTTTCTGTTTTAGGTAACAATCCCGTATTCACATAGGTGTTTTTTGCCACATTATATTTTTCCATATCCCGGGCTAAAACATTTTCGCTAAATAAGCACGCTAAAACAAGTGACAACATAACAGACTTTTTTAAAATTCGTTTCATAGTAGAATTACCTCCTTTTTTATATAACGTAAAAAAAGGATATTTGTAACTAATTTTCATAATATTTCAAATGTTCTACGATTTTCAAAAATTCTTCTTCCTCTATAATCCCAAGTAAAAAGTAGCATGAATTTTCATTAACAAACTGTGCCCCAAATTCTATCCCTTCTTCCCCTAACTCCCCTTTATAAATAGAAATACAGCAGTCAAGATACTTATTATGCACTTCCTTATATAATTTTCTATCAGAAATATAATCCGTAGAATTCCCTACATTCCATAAAATTTGATAAAAATAAAAACTATTTTCTTTGTATACAAACTCCAACTTTACCCTATCTTCACTTAAACTAGCATTTTTATATAACATTCCCTTTGGTACATAAAAAAGTTCTATTACAGGAATCCCCAACTTCTCTCCTATTGTATCATACACAGACTCGATATCACTTTGTCTATTTATATTCTCTACATTATTAAATACAATACTATCATCATCTCTCTCCCGAATCCAATACTCCAACTCCCGATTCCCACTAACCCCAATCCCGCTCCCTAAAACCACCCCGCCAAGCAGCGCCGCCACCAGCAAAGGCCTCCAAATCCGCTTTATGCGAGCCGTTTTCCGTTCTTTCCTCTTCTCCAGCTCTACCCGCTCCATAATCTTTTGAAATTCATCCTCCGGTGGTATTAGTTTGGGATTAGGTTGTTGAGCGGCTTGAGCGGCGGCTTCGTCAAACTCTTTGACAAGCTGTTCATCACTGTATCCGAAGGCTTCTTCCAGCTTTTGTGTTATGAAATTATCATCTGTCCAGTTATCTTTTGTCTGGTCTAAGTCTTCTTTTCTCACTTAACTACCTCTTCAATTCCTTTGATTTCCTATTGTTTTAGGGTTGACTTTTTAGAATGATTGTTTAGTATAATAATAGAGTAAGTGGTTTTCATGATGGAGGCTCATATATGAAAAAAATTGTTTTAACTGGCGGCGGTACTGCCGGCCATGTGACACCAAATCTGGCTTTGATTCCGTCTTTAAAAGAACGAGGATATGACATTCATTATATTGGTTCCTATCAGGGTATTGAAAAAAAGCTGATAGAAGACGCCAATATTCCCTATAGTGGCATCTCCTCTGGAAAGCTCCGCAGATACTTTGATCTGAGGAATTTCTCTGATCCTTTTCGCGTGATAAAAGGTTATGAAGAAGCATGCAAATTGCTAAAAGAATTAAAACCTGATGTTGTCTTCTCAAAAGGCGGATTTGTTGCAGTTCCCGTTGTCATGGCGGCCAGACATCGTCATATCCCTGCTATTATTCATGAGTCAGATATGACGCCAGGACTGGCTAACAAACTTTGTATTCCCTCTGCACAAAAGGTTTGCTGCAATTTTCCAGAAACTCTACAATATCTCCCTGAAGAAAAAGCGGTTTTAACCGGATCTCCTATTCGTGCTGAGTTGTTAAAAGGCGACCGTTTAGCCGGACTTCAATATGCCCATCTTTCTGCCGAGAAACCAGTAATATTGGTAATTGGAGGAAGCCTTGGTTCTGTAACTGTCAACCAGGCTGTCCGTACTCTTCTTCCCCGATTGCTGCCTCACTTTCAGGTAGTACATATCTGCGGAAAGGACCATCTGGATGAATCCCTGATTGGCACTTCAGGATATGTACAGTTTGAGTATGTTGATGCACCCTTAAAGCATCTATTTGCCATCGCTGATCTGGTAATATCCAGAGCGGGCGCTAATTCCATCTGCGAGATACTGGCCTTACGCAAGCCCAATATTCTGATTCCATTATCTGCTGCAGCCAGCCGCGGGGATCAGATTCTTAACGCATCTTCCTTTGCAAAACAAGGCTTCAGTACCATGTTGGAGGAAGAAGCCTTGACAGACGATACGCTTTATCAAGCCATTTCAAGTACTTATGAGAATCGGGACGCCTTTATTCATCAAATGGAGCAAAGTCACTTAAGTAACGCAGTAGACACAGTCATTCGTTTAATTGAAGAATGTATCGCCCATTAATGGGGCTTTGTTTCATACAGCTACTACTTTTTTCCTATTTGTTCTCTCAAATACTTTCTGATTCTGGAAATTCGCATTCTACAAGTTGCACTATTAATCTTCAAAATTTGACAAATCTCTGTTACTGGCCGTCCTTCTACAAAATGAAGGATGGCCACTTCACGCCAGACTGGTCTCATTTCTTTGATACATTTTTGAATTGTTCTTAAATCTTCCCGATCTTCTACATGCTCAAGCACATCTTTCAATATGTATTGATCAGGAATCTGATACTCCTCGCCAAAATTTCCAGTATCCATGCTGATATTCTGATTTCGACTTTTATCTCTAAAATAGTCCGCACAACGGTTTTTTAGAATCCTCATCAATACGCTTTTTCTCTGTGCCTCATTCCACTCTAAAAGCTTATCCCCATAAGCACGAATATACGCGCAAAATGTGTCCTGGATAATATCGTCAATTTCTCCATAAGGTATTCCAATATTAGATGCTACATACCGAAGCGCTCCTTGATATCCCTCGTACAGTGCCTGCAACAACTCGTTTTGCTCTTGTTGCATTATGTTCTCCTAAGTTAAAATTTGTCACCGATTCCTTTCAAAACGGATGACTCATATACGTAACACCTTTTTGACTATAGCTCTGCCCTCACTGCTTCCACTATCTTTTCTGCCTCTTTTTCACTGACGGTTCCAGGTTCCCATGCCACGATTCTTGGACCGTTTTCATAGCGTGGAATCACATGCATATGAAAATGCAATACCGTTTGACCTGCCGCTTCTCCGTTATTTTGTACCAAATTAAACCCGTGACACCCTAAGCCTTTTTTCATGGCTTTCCCTATCTTCCCAGCCAGTGGAAGTACCTTTGCTGCCACAGTTTCTTCCAATTCACAAATGTCTCTGTAATGTTCTTTTGGCAGAATCAAAGCATGTCCTTTGGTAGCCGGCCCCAGATCCAAAATAACACAAAAATCATCATCTTCATAGAGTTTTCTGGCTGGTATCAAACCATTGGCAATCTTGCAAAAAATACAATCTTCTTTCATATAAAATCCTCCTTCATCAAATTGGAATGTGGCTTTGGCTTTCGATAGAAAACCATCGCCATTAAAACTCCAACCAGCAATCCTGCTATATGAGCTACATTACTCACATCGGCGGTTGTAAAACCAAAGTATAAAGAAAACAGAATAATTATGATTAACTGGGTAGAGCTCAGGTCTTCTAATTTACCACGATTTACCATAACCACATACAAAAGTCCGCCAATAACACCAAAGATGGCCCCCGATGCACCTGCTGACACCACAAGTTCCCTTTTCGACAAGTCTTTCACGAGACAAATGATATTTGCTCCAACTCCACAAACGATATAAAAAATCAAATATCGGATTCTGCCCAATGCACGTTCCAAATAACCTCCCAGTACAAACAGAATCAGCATATTATTACTAATGTGCTGTATTCCAAAGTGCATGAACATAGCTGTCAAAAGCCTCCAGTATTCCTTTTTCCCCAATACTTCCGGCAAAAAGACAGCACCGTATTGAATCATTATTTTTGTATCTTCTGAAGAACCAACAATTTCTAAAAAGAGAAAATATACCACATTAATTGCTATCAGTGCATAGTTTACATAAGCCTCTCTGGGATTTTTTTCAAATATCATGGGTTACTCCTTTATGTAACCTCATTTTAGCATAGCTTTTTCAATTTGTTAAGGCTTTTATTGAAACGTAAATTGTAAATCTGCAATCCCTATCTGGTCTCCCAGACTTAACTCTGTGGTTTCATTATTATCCAGCTTTCTCCCATTTACAAATGTTCCATTCGTGGAATTTAGGTCTGTTAAAAAATATGTATCTTCTTTTTTATCAAAACGCACATGCAATCGACTCACGGTCTCATCAGAAATGGTATAATCGGTAAGGTTTTCCTGCTTGCCAATGAGAAATGGAAAATATGCAAGCGATATAGACTCTCTTTTACCGTTTGAGCTTATCAACTGCCGCGTATTCTCTGTTTGCCTGCTCCACAGGAGTACCGTATGGCAATCTTCCTCCGGTTCCTCTGGTAAAGTTTTTATCTCTGGCTCCTCCTCGCAAAACACCATCTGCCAGGGATTGTCAACAACAGGCTGTTTGGAAAATTGCTGTGCCAGATCGTCTGTTTGTTTGGATTCTTTTGCCTTGGCATAGGTGTTATCCTGTCTCCATTCCCAAATAAAAAACACAATTCCCGCCAAGGAAGCAAAAGCACCGCCTGTTATCATCCAACTTCTCTGTAAAAATAGCCTCTGAAGTCCTGAATCGCCTTTCCATAGCCAAAAAACTCCACAAAGCACAGGCATCAACATCCCACAAAAAATAATTTTGATGAAAGGAAATGGTGTGGGCTCTTTCTCTGTATATGTCAATTCAGAAACGGGCGTTTCCTCCTGCTGCATCGCTTGAGATATTTTATGTTTACCATCATTATCCGCATTTGGGCACTCTTCTTTAATCAGCCATTGCATAAGATTGTTTAATCCATAATTTTCTTTCAGGCTTTCTCTGTATAGCCCATATATCAGCACTACCGCTTCTTTATCCTGATGATCGACCTTATCAAGAAGAAATTGTAAAAATTCGCTCATTTCTCTGGGAAAATCCCCCTCTTTTCCTGGTAAAAGACATAAACCTGGCTGAAAATTCTCCAAATCCACATAGACCAAATCCGGTTCTAAAAGAATCTGCTCTTCGCAAAGCAAATATTCTTCCATCCGAGTCAATGTCTGAACGATCCCCAACAGCAGGCTGCGAATCTGAACTGCCCCAAGTTCTCGTGTTTCTAAAAACCGTTTTAGTGGCTGTTTTGATGTGATCTCATAGCAAAATCGGCAATGATTATCTGTCTTTCGGACCCGAAATTTCAGCAGCCCCTCAATCGTATTACCAACTAGCATCTTTGTCTCAAATCCTTGCTCTCTGGACTCCTCCACTTCGATCATCAAATAGTTATTTTTCATTTCTCGATGATAGCTAATCTCCATGGTCCTCTCCTTCCTGTCAGTCTGCCCTTCGGAAATTTTATGGCTGTAATATTATCATCTTTCGCATCATATTTTCAGGATCATGAATCTTTGTGCTTATCTCCCTTCCACCATGATCACCTTCCAGGCTTCCTTCTGCTTCCTCTTCATATCTGGTCGCCTGAAGTCTCCACCTTCCCAGGGAAAGGCTTCTATTCTCCTCCTTCTCTTGTCCCCGAAGCTGCTCTACGATATGGTGGAGCCGCATAATTCCTGTCTCCTTTTCATACTGCATATATGCAGTTCTGATTAAAACAGATAATGCCAAAAAAGTAATCGCCATAATATAGGTGGCTTCTACCGTATAGCTGGCCTGATAGTATCTCTTTATCTGCATACCATCCACGCTCCAATCGGCCAGGTACAAACTAAAAATGGGATTGTAGTATATTTTTTACCTATCAAAAGAATTGTAGCCCATACAAACCCTACGCCTAACGCGCCAAGGAATAGCCCTCCTATCTCCCAGATGTTCCAGTAGCAAGCGCTGAAAAGGTAAAACCAGCCGTCCCCCTCTCCCAGTGCTCCTCCTGTAATTTTAGAAATCCCTAACATCGTTAATCCAATGAAACCAGCCAATAAATGTTCCCCTATACCGGATGAGCACAGGCTGACAATTCCGGCGGCAAATCCTATAATAAGAATTACACTCGAAATCTGCCTGGTTCTCAAATCCTCCCAGGCTGCCACTGTTAAACATAAAAGCCAACACCATTTTAAAAAATCATCCATTTTATCCTACTTTCCTCCCGAACAATAAGAACAAGGTCCAAGATGCTCTACCTGAGATTTTGACACAGAAGAAACATATGCCTGAATCGCTGTACAAAAACCACTACTGTGATAATGATTTCCTGACGGTGTTATGTAAACATTCCCGCCAGCCAAAGCTCCACATCTGCTGCAAGGCGTATATTTTTTTCCTACCTCATTTCTATAACCGTCTATTCGTGACAGAGGAACCGTTTTCAAATCATTATACAAATAGTGGCAGGTCCTGCTCTCATGATATCTGGTACTGTTTTTCCCAATATACACGAGATCTTCTTCCTTTTCTACGTTTCCTTGTCCGTCTTTTTTACTTCCATCTTTTCCAATCCAGGCTCTCCGATAGCATCGGCTGATCCGTTTCACGTTTTTTAAGCCAAACACAGAAAATGGAAGCCTGAATTCATAATTCACCACTAAATCAACCGTTTCTCCGTCCTCCAACAGGCTGGAGGAATGTAAAGAAATATTTTTGACAGGAAGATCTCTCAGCTTTATTCGTACCGCCGCCTCTGCGTATCCATATGCTGCCGCCACAGTTAAAACTTCCTTCCCTGGTATCTCCCCCAAAGAAAAATATGCAGACTGGCTGATGTCTTCTCCCACCGTTTCAATATGAGCCTGAATCTGCCTTTCCATATCCAGGATTTGAAACGGCATTAACAGCACAATCCCTGCAAATAAAAACAAAGGCAAGACGAAAGCTGCTTCTACAGTCATACTGGCGGAGGCAGAGAAGGACGCCCTTTTTCTGCTTCTGAGATTTTTATTTCTGGGGATTCGTACTTGGAGAGTTACGACTTTTTGTTTTTTAGTTTTATTCACATTTATGAATTGTCTGATTATCTGATTTATCATTTCAAAAGAAAATTCAGTTTCTTTTCCCTTCCCACAGAAAAAGGGCATCCTTCTCCACCTCCTCACTCAATATGCTTTTTGGGACAATGCTTCCAGCGGATACCCCTGTTCTCCATTGACAAAGTTTTCCACCAAAGGCAAGGCAAAAAACACATGTCTTCCACAAGCTTTTCCATGAATATCCACCTGATAGGCACAAGAATCCAAAGAAAATTCCGGCTCTTTTCTTTGCAGATTCATCTGTATTACATCTAACTTGCGTTTTTGTTTCTGTGCTGATGGCAGCACCAAAAGCAGCAGTTTTAAATACGTCTCATAGGAAAATCCCTTTCCTTCCTGGCCGGAATCCGGACATCGTTTTTCTTTTCCCATGGAAAGCAGTCCCTCTAACCCCAGTTTCCAATCTTCAGTGTTCTTCCACAGAGGAACTTTCCCGCCAGACAGCAAGGAACGAATGTCCATCACAGCCTCTCCCATAGCCCAGACAACCATAATAAAACAGGCCATTACCTCTAAAAGCGGCGCAAGTCCCACAGCACCGGTGATTACGGCCGCCAGCGCTTTAGCCTCCTCCCGCTTTCCGGTATCAGACAGAATATGAATCAGATTGAGCCCCTGTCTTATAAGAAAAATCTCTCCTATGGTTTCTTCCAGGTTCCTTTTATCTGTGGAATGCCCTTGTAAAAGATATTCGATTTCATACTGTACTTCCCTTTTCTCCTGACTCAAAGCATGGAGAAAAAACTCTCCGCAATACTGGTTTATTAAAATCTGGTCTACAAAACTTCTGGTCTGTTTACTATCCTCCATAGGTAAGCTGGAGGGCAGCCTGGCAGGGAGAGAAGCTTTGGATACCTCCATCCCCTCAGGCAATACGAACGCAAGAAGGTTTCCTTCTGCCAGATTCCGAACCTGCTCTAAAAATCCCTGTTTTTCTTTATCCCCTTTTCCATAAGTCAAATCTAACTTGGTGTGGCAAAATTCTTCCCAAATCTGCACTGCTGGTTCTAAGGAAAATTCTTCCCGATCTTCCTCTTCCTCATCTCTGGACTCTTCCAGTTCTTTTGCCATCTCCTCTGTTCTTTCAAGAAGTTCTAAATTCTGCAGGCTATATGTTTTTTGGCAAAGGAGCTCCTGATACCGCCTTCCATCCTCTTCTACATAAGTCATATAAGGATTCATCTGCTCTTCCAACAGCTGTCTTCTATCTTCCTGAAAATTCTCCTGAATCTGAGACAAATAAGATTTAGAATCGGACAGAGCATTCTTTAGTTTCGCCGCTCGGTTTTCATACTTCGTTAACAGGCTATCCATCCTTTTAGCTTCCTTTCGAAACCCTTTTGCTTCCCGAAAAAATCCTCTTATATCGTCATCTTCCAATGCCTGCCGGATATGCTCTTCACAGCTTTCCTGGTTTTTCACGCAATTCAGAATGTCCTCCACAGCCTTTTCCAAACTTTGGACTTCTTTTTCGTGGCCACTATATCTCCCTGTTAGTACACCTGCTTTCGCAGCCTCCCTCACATCTTTAAAAAATTGTTCTCCTTCCTCTGGCTTTAAGTCCAAGCTGTCCCAAATCCCATATCTCATATAATCCAAAATCTCCTGTGTTAAAAAATCGCCGCCCTGATCTGTCAATGTGATGCAGTCCTCTATATCTACAGATCCCAGTTGGATCGGATACCAATTTTCCACAGACAGATACTTTTCTACATAGGTTTCCAAACGCTCTGTCAAATCCATCTCAGATTCATAGTAAAGTCCCAGAATTCTGTATTGTTTCCATAATTCTCTGTGATACTGACTAAACAGCGTATCCAGAGAACCATTCACTGCTACCTGAAAATAAAATCTGGAACCTGCGGTCCTTGCACCCTCAATCATGACGCAAATCAGGGCGAATACACACATCAGGCACATGCTGAGAAATACGGTAATTTCTCCCCGCTTCAATCTAATACACCTCTTTTGATTTTGACTCAATTTCTTTAAAAATGGACTGCAAAAGTGTGGTAATCTGTTTCTTAAAAATGATAACCAAACCAATGACCACCACCAAAATCAAAACGACCTCAATAACCCCCAGTCCATCTTCGTTTTTCCAAAAAGCCATCCATTCCTTCCTCAAATTCATCTTGTAAATTCTCCTTTCACGTTCCCTTCCTTCCTCCATTCCACCATCCTCCAAATTTTTCTACGCCATAGCCATCATTGCAGGAGTCATAACAAGAACCATTACCACGAACAACATGAGAAATAACGGTAAAAGCAATTTTGTTCCTGCCTCTTCTCCCATACGCCTGGCAACATTCTTTTGCTGTTCCCATGCAGAAATCATTTCCTGTTCCAATACCTGCTGCAAATTTTTGGCTCCTGTCCGCCTGTTTTGTTCTAAAAGAGTTGTGAGTTTCAAATAGGATTGAAGCTGACACCGTTTTCCAAACTCCATAATCGCTTTTCCTTCTGGCTGTCCGCACTGCATCTCCTGAAAAGTTTTGACCATCTCTTCATAAACCGGACGGCTTTCATATCGTTTGGACTTTCGTCTGGTCTCATAGTTTAACACGATCCTCTCCCAGGCCCTTCCTACAGTCAGACCCGCTCTGGTAAAAACCATCAGTTGATAGACAACATCTGCATAATCAAGAAGCAATTTTTGCTTCCTCTCCTTTTTTACATCCTCTTCTCTCTTTTTCTCTCTGGCATAAAGAAGAAATGCTGCCAAGCAGCCAAACACAGGAAACAATCTGTAATCCTTGTCCTTTTTCTCTTTGTAATGTAAAATTTTCCCTTTATATTCCGTTGGAAGAGCGACTTTCTTTTCTGTAGGATTTTGAGAATCCTCCAGTTCAATCTGTTTTTGCAAAAATGCTGTAAGCTTCTCTTCTGGTGTAAAACTTCTGGGATAAATTCGTAAGGGAAACACCACGTTTCTTTTGTAGTTGCCGGTTGTGAGGACCGCATTGATAGCCGTTTCCACTCCTTTTTCAGGACAGTCTTCTATCTGAATCCGGCCAAAGGAGTCTAAAATATCTGGGTTTTCACTTTCCCATAAAATTGACACACCATATTGAGAAACTTTGTCTGGCAACTCTAAGTCAAACCGTATTTCCGAAAGAGAGGGATTTTTTCCTCTCATTTGATCCTCAAGTTCTTCTGCCACCTTGTCAAAAACCTGGTCTGCTTTTTCTTTCTTGTACTGAATAGGTCTTACTTGTGCCTGATAATCAATAGGTTCCTCTAAAATCCCTTCCACTAATAAATCATAGATTCTCGGATCTTCCCCATAATCACCTCGTTCCAGATAGCCGTTAGAAACTATATCTTCTGATTGCCCCGTCAACGCAGCCACGCCATATAGAAAAAAGCCTGCAATAACACAAACGATCTGGTAAGTTCTTTGTTTTCGTTCCATTTTGTCTTACCCCACCTGGATATTTAAAATTTTCCTGGATAAATAACAGGACAAAAGATATACCATAAAACAGATTGTCATAATGAATCGTCCCATGAATGTGGTATACATTACCGTAAAAAATCCTGGGGAAGAGGTGTCGATATATAGAATAATCAGAAATGGCATAAGACTCATAACTTTTTGTTCAAATTTTCGGGAAGCTGTCAAAGTGCGAAGCTCCTCCTTAACCTGAAATCTGTCGTCCATGATCTGGACAGTATGACTGATAATGGGGACCAGCTGTCCTCCACTGCGCTTTGCTATCGTAAAGATTCTGGAAAAATTCTCCACATCCTCCAGCCCGCTTCGGTCGGCAAACTCATTCATAAGAGTTTCAATAGGACGATTCATCCTCATCTGTCCAGTCATATAGGCAATTTCCCTGGCCATCAGTCCATCTGGTCCATACATCATCTCCAGTTCTTTCTGACAGGAGACAATCGCATTTTCCACAGAATATCCGGCACTTAAAGAGGACGACAGAATCTGTATGGTCTCTTTAAACTGAAGTTCCAGCTTTCTTAAGCGTTCCTTTCTCCAGTACTCACGGCAATACTGTGGGAAAAAACCTGCCGGAATCAGAAAAATTAAAAATGCCGCCCAATTTCGATAACAGGTATAAGATGCCGCTGCTGCCAGACAGACTCCTCCGCTTAACGCAGCTATCCACTCCCTTAAGTTTAGGTCATATTTTTCATATCTCCTCTCCTGCTGCCTGAAGTTTTCTTCGGTTTTTAAGCTCCCCCTTTTTTGTAAGCTTCCCCTTCTCCAGCTGATACAAGGTATGAAGGCGAATCTGCCCTTCCTCATATCCTTCCACCTCCTCAATCCAAAATACCTTTCTACTTTTATCTCGCATTCTTCCCACATGAATCAAAATGTCCAGCGCTGAAGCAATCTGGCTTCGAATAGCTGGAAGAGGCAAATCCGCCCCCATCAAAACCATGGTCTCCAAACGGGCCAGCATATCCTTCGGGCTGTTTCCGTGGCCGCTGCTCATTCCACCGTCATGGCCGGTATTATAGCTGTTTAATAGTTCCAGCGCCTCTTTTCCGCGAACTTCTCCCACAATAATCCGGCTGGGATTCATTCTCAAAGATGCTCTGATTAAATCTCCGATTCCGATGGCTCCTTCTCCCTGAGCATTGGCTGCTCTGGTCTCCAGACGCACCAGATTTTTTACATGCTGAATCTGAAGCTCTGCCGAATCTTCAATGGTAATCACCCGCTCATCCTGTGGAATAAACACAGATAATGCGTTTAAAAATGTAGTTTTCCCAGAGTTGGTTCCGCCGCTGATAAAAATATTATAGCCAGACCGAACCAGCTTTCCCAAAAATAAAGCCGCGTCCTTGCTGATGGTCCCAAATTCAACCAGCATGTCCATGGTTATCGTTCTGGGAAACTTTCGAATGGTCATAATAGGGCCATCTAAAGAAATTGGAGGCAAGACCACATGGACTCTGGATCCATCTGGCAGCCTGGCATCTGCAATCGGAGACGCCACATTCACCATTCGGTTTACCCTGCTAACCACCTGCTGAATCATATCCTCTAACTGTTCCTCTGATTCAAACTCATAATCCCATGGATGCATGATTCCGTTTTCTTCTACAAAAATATGGTCTTTCCCGTTTATCATAACTTCTGTAATCTGGGAATTGTCCATAATCTGCTGCAAAATATCTAACTTTCGAAACGAATTAAATAGATTCATTCTCAGTTGAAGCCGTTCCTTCAATGGGATATATTCCTGATTTCCCAGCTCCAAAATGTGGCGGTCAATTACCTCATACAGTTTTAAATCGTCAATCTGACGAAAACCGCTGATCTCCTCTCTGACAGACTGCCTTAACCGCTCCTTCCGGCTTTTTAACTCTCCTATCTCCATGGTACTCCCTTCAATAGCTGTCTCGTATAATCTCCCAATTCTCCCCAGAGGAGTTGTTCCATATACGACTCTCTTCGTCCCAGACTGCTGTGATAGGGAAGCTTTATTCTCCGAATCCGTTCTTTCAACTCTAAATTCCCTGACCTTTCCAGATATTCTTCAAACTCCTCTAATTTTGCAGATGAAATCCCGTCCTCTTTCACAGGCATGTAAATCACATCACAGCGTTGTAAAACCGGAATCAGATTTCTGGCCAAACGTCCTGCATCCAAAACCACATACTGATACCCCATCTCGGCCCCCAGTTTCTCCACTAATCCAGCGGCCTCTTCTCCTGTCATCTGCTCTAAGTCTTCTGGATAACGAACCGGCGGAAGGTAGTCTAACTCTTTCCATGTATAGGCGAGGCTTCTCAGTCTCAATGCATCTAAGTTCCCTTGACGATAAAAATAAAGCACATCCGAGAAATCACTTTTACAGGACTCTTCCAGAAGAATGGAAAACCCTGAAAATTCTTCCAGGCCGATGTAAAGTGTTTTTCCCTCCTTCACCAGCTGTTGCCCTATAGTCAGAGCCAGCGATGTTTTTAAACACCTTCCAACAGGAGAATATACGCCTAAAATCCTGGCTCTCTTTCCCATTACCACAAAGGGCATCTCGTCTGAACGCTCACAATAGCAGGACATTACCTCCCGAATCACACTGTCTACAGCCTGATATTTATAGACGCTGGGATATGCGTCATAAGCGCTTACCACCTCTCCCTCTGCTAATGTCACTACAGAATTTATATGGATTCCCTCCACCTGTTCTTTCGGAACAGAAACGCTGACTAGCAAAATTTCCACCTGATGTTTTTGAGCATATTCTCTCAAAGTTTCCAAATTTGTAAAAGGAATCACGGTAAAAGGCGTTTTCTCCTTTTGATTCACCACATCTGCAAAGCGCTGCGCATAGACAGAATCCACATCATACACTGCCATAATCTTTTCCATTAAACCAATTCCCTTCTTCTGTTTTAGATAAAGAACGTCATGCAAAGGAACCACAGATACCCCAAAAATAAGCATGCAGTAAATGGAATCACCACACTGCCTCCATCCCTTTGAGCTATGTAATATGGAACAATCTCTTTTGTAAGGAATAATCGTCTGAGATAGACGAAGAGAGTGCTCAGACGCTTAAGCAGATTTCTCTGCAAAAGCATTTTCACAAGAGCGAGAACCGCTCCTACAAGAAAACCATAACCGACCGCCAGACTGCCGGCTTTCAGACCCAGGCAGCCTAATATCACTGCCATCATCTTAATATCGCCTGCCCCCATCATACGAAGCAGAAAAAATGGGAAGAACACTAAAATCACTGCTCCAATCCGAAGAAAAAAACTAAATATCATTACAAAGCTGTCTCCTTCAGAAGCTGTCAGAACAACAAGTCCAAGACCACACAAAACAGCACTTGCCACCCACCAGTTAGGAATCCTTCTTTCTTTTAAATCATAAAAGGCTCCACCAAATAAAATCACAAACACAAGCCACATAGCTACAAAAATCCGATACCACCTCCTGTATTCTTTTTTCATCTCCTATGGAATCAATGCTCGATCTGAGCGGTACATATATGAGCACGTGTTAGAAAGAACTGTGCTGACTGTAAATCTATTATGCACACATTCATAGGAAATGTCAAGCACAAATTTCCACAGATTCTTAAAACATTATGCGTTGACCGAAAAGCCCAAAAATGGTAAAATATATGTGGTTTCATGTATATTCTCACACTTTTCCAGAAATACTGTAATTATCAAAATCTGGGAGATGAAAATATGATGAAACGCAGAAAGAAAAAGAAAAACGCATTCACTTTATATCTGGAGCGTCAAGCTCTCAGGCAGGAAATTGAAAAGACCCGCAACACCATTGATTCTGCCAGGAATCACTTTGAGCAGGTGGTGGATCCAACCTTGATTGACTGCTATATCTATGAGCTGAATGCAGCGCAGCTACGGTATCAGTTCTTACTCCGCAGGTTTAAGAACCTGGAAGTAGAGGCATTATCTTAAACGTTTTGCTGCACAAAAGAAGATTTTTACAGATAAATGGGGTACAATTCTAAGTTAAGACAACCGGGGGCTGTCTGAAAATCAGGAGGGGATATTATGGCACGTCGCAAAAAAGAAGCAGGGACAGGGTTTATTACAAAGATGGATCGTTATCTCTATGGTGAAGGAACACATTACGAGATTTATGAAAAGCTGGGAGCCCATCCTAAAAATTATAAGGGAAAAGATGGTATGTACTTTGCCATGTGGGCTCCTCATGCCGCCTCTGTCTCTTTGGTAGGCGACTTCAATAATTGGGATCCAGAAGCAAATCCTATGGAAAATCTGGAAGCTTCTGGTTTCTATGAAACTTTTATTCCTGGTCTTGGTTCAGGACAGCTTTATAAATATGCTATTACTACAGCCAGCGGCAAGGTTCTGTTTAAATGCGATCCCTATGCTTTCGGAGCTGAATACCGTCCGGGAACCGCATCCGTGACCCGCGACATTTCAGGATTCAAATGGAAGGATGAGGCCTGGATGAGTAAGCGAAAAGAACAGGATATCCTATCCAGTCCGCTTTCCATCTATGAAGTCCACCTTGGTTCTTGGAGAAAGCAGAACAGAGAAGAGAAAGATGGCTACTATACCTACATAGAAGCGGCTCATGAACTGACTGCATATGTAAAAGAAATGGGGTACACCCATGTGGAATTGATGGGCATCGCAGAACACCCCTTTGACGGTTCATGGGGATATCAGGTAACTGGATACTATGCACCCACATCACGCTACGGCACGGCTGCAGAATTTATGTATTTTGTGAATTATCTTCACAAACACGGAATCGGCGTAATTTTAGACTGGGTTCCGGCCCATTTTCCGAGAGATGCTCATGGATTGGCTGACTTTGACGGGGAGCCTTTATATGAATATGCAGATTCCAGAAAAGGCGAGCATCCTGACTGGGGAACTAAAGTGTTTGATTACAGCAAACATGAGGTTTCCAATTTTCTTATCGCCAATGCTATTTACTGGATTGAAAAATATCATGTAGACGGCCTGCGGGTAGATGCCGTGGCTTCCATGTTGTATCTGGACTATGGCCGCAGCGCAGGAAACTGGGTCCCAAATAAATATGGCGATAACAAAAATCTGGAAGCCATTGAATTTTTCAAACATTTAAACAGCGTAATCAGTGGCAGAGGCAACGGAGCCATGATCATTGCGGAAGAATCCACGGCCTGGCCTAATGTGACGAAAAAGCCTGAGGACGACGGACTTGGTTTCAAATTCAAATGGAATATGGGCTGGATGCATGACTTTTTAGAGTATATGAAGTTAGATCCCTATTTCCGTAAATATAATCACAATAAGATGACCTTTGGCATGACATACGCAACCAGCGAGAATTTTATTCTCGTGCTTTCTCATGACGAAGTGGTCCATTTGAAATGTTCCATGATCAATAAAATGCCAGGCATCTATGAAGATAAATTTGCCAACCTGAAAGTAGGTTATACTTTTATGATTGGACACCCAGGCAAAAAGTTGTTATTCATGGGTCAGGACTTTGGTCAGTTCCATGAGTGGGACGAGAAGGTTGCCTTAGACTGGTATCTAGCTGAAGAGCCTCTTCATAAAGAGCTTCAGAATTATTTTAAAGACCTGCTTCATTTATACAAAAAATATCCTGCTCTCTACAGCCAGGATTATGATTGGAATGGTTTCCAGTGGATTAATGCCAACGACCAGGACCGAAGTATCTTTAGTTTTATCCGGCGCAGCAGCACTGGCAAACAGAACCTTTTATTTATCTGTAACTTTACCCCTATGGCCAGGCCGGATTATCGGGTGGGAGTGCCAAAGCGGGGAACCTTTACCTTGATTTTAGATGAAACTCATGGTTCCTATAAAACCGGAGATCAGAAAGTGACCTATCGCTCTGTAAAGGAAGAATGCGACGGCCAGCCCTATTCCTTTGCATATCCACTTCCTGCATATGGAACTGCGGTTTTCCGGTTCTAACCTTTACTGGAAAACCATGATGGAAAAGGAGGAATTCTTATATGCAAACCATACTTGTCTGTGATGATGACAGACAGATCGTGGAAGCTATTGACATCTACTTAACCGGCGAGGGATTCCAGGTAATCAAAGCATATGACGGATATGAGGCTTTAGAACTTTTAGAGTCTCATAGCATAGATCTGATGATTGTAGATGTGATGATGCCTGGTCTGGACGGAATACGCACCACCTTAAAAGTGCGGGAAACCAGCAGTATCCCCATTATTATTCTGTCTGCAAAATCCGAAGATAACGACAAGATTTTAGGTCTGAATATAGGAGCCGACGACTATATTGCTAAACCATTCAATCCTCTGGAACTGGTGGCAAGAGTAAAATCTCACATCCGCCGCTATACCCAGCTTGGCAATTTGACTCAGCAGGCGGCAGAAAATGTTTTTAAGTGCGGAGGTCTTCAGATTAATGATGACAACAAAGAGGTATTTGTAGATGGAGAGTTGATTAAATTGACCCCCATTGAATACAACATCTTACTGCTTCTGGTAAAAAATGCTGGAAAGGTATTTTCCATTGACGAGATCTATGAACAAATCTGGAATGAAGAGGCCATAGGAGCCGATAACACCGTAGCCGTACATATTCGTCATATTCGGGAAAAAATCGAGATCAACCCAAGAGAACCCAGGTATCTAAAAGTCGTCTGGGGAGTTGGCTACAAAATTGAAAAGCAATAGGAGAACCTGATGAAAAAAGGAACATGGCCCATAAGCTTAAAAAAGCAGACCACGCTTCTGATTCATGCACTGTTTCTCTGTCTGTTACTGGCAGGAATTACATTTATTTATTTTAATGAAAATTATGGAAGAGGTCTGAGTTGGGTTCATGAAGAATCTTACGCAGACACTTTTTCCTTTACAGAACAGTTGGAATCAGATGTGGATACAATTTTCAAGTATGTCAAATACAGAGATCTGATGGTTGTTGATAATGAAATCAACTATGACACAGATATGGTATGCGTTACTTTTACTTCAGGAAGAACCGTTATCTATACTCTGGACGAAATGATTCGCTATGCAAAAACTCGTGGATATTATCTGACCGAGAATTATGAGGTAGCCGGAGGCCCTTCGATACCGGAAAAAGAGTCTCCCAATGCTGCAAAGCCCCTCATCGAATGGAAAGCCTATGATCCAAATGAAGTTTACCATGATCCCTCTGACCAGTATTCTACTTTAGAAGATTTATCCCTTCAGGTCCTTACCCTGTTGGGAGAATACTATCAGATTCAGTATAATTATATCGAACAGCCGTCAAACTTGTATTTTCGCGTGTCCTACATGGATGAAAATGATAACGAGCTTTTGTATACGAATGCAGGAACCTTGACCAACGAAGAAATCAAGGAATTTGGCAGATATTTGTATATTTCCGGTGATTCGATTTTAATGGATTCTAATTTAAAATATGTTCCGAAAAATATTACTGCGGAATTAGAAACCTATAATTTATATGGGAACAATAATTATTACATTATTTTAGGGCTTGATACGAATTATCCAAATACAGATCCCTATTCCGCAGCTCATGACCAATACGAAAAAGTGCGTGTTGACTTTATCACCGGAATTATTCTGGTTGCTTTAGGCGGAATTGGATTTTTAATCACGCTCCTAATTCTTGTCAAATTGTCTGGCCATGGCGAGACTTGTGACTCAGAGATTGTTCTACAGCGTTTTGATTATATCCCATTGGAATGTGGATTCCTTTTACTTTATGGCTTCTACCAGCTAGGTAAGCTTTTGACGAATCAATACCTGGTTCCTCTTTCCCATTTGATCGTAGGAGAAAGCTACTGGAGTTATGCAGCCCGCATTCTCAATCTTGTAACCTCCTATTTTATTTTGTTGGGTATCGGATTTTGCTTTTTGCGGAATTATAAGGCTGGAACTTTACTCCGAAACAGTGTCACATACCGTATATTCCAGAGGTGTACCAAAATTTTGGTAGACAGTTCGTTTCCCATTCGGCTTGCGCTCTGTTTTTCCGGTTATCTGTTTGGAGATGCCGTTCTGTTAAGCGCTTTTTTGTATCTTTACAACAAAAAAGCCCAGTTATCCACCCCTTATTTATATTTGCTTCCTGCTGCTATTTTCTTTCTTTTTCAGGTTTGGTCCTTCCTGCTTCTCTTCCGCAACGAAGTAGAAACCGAAAAAATCGCTCAATGCATTTTTCGAATGGCTGAAGGAGAAACCAGCTATAAAATTGATACAGCTGGCTTTTCAGGAAAAGGCGGAAACCTGGCAGAAGCCCTGAATAATCTTGGGGATGGAATGGAGACTGCGCTTAAGGAACAGGTAAAAAGTGAACGTTTAAAAGCCGATCTGATCACCAATGTGTCTCACGATATCAAAACACCTTTGACTTCTATCATCAATTATGTAGATTTATTAAAGCGGGAAAAAATTCAGAACGAAAAAATCCAGCGCTACTTGGAAATTCTTGAGCAAAAGTCTCAGCGATTAAAAACTTTGACTGAGGATTTAGTAGAAGCCTCCAAAGCCAGCTCTGGAAATTTAAAATTAGAAATTGCCAATATTGACCTGGTAGAGATGATTTATCAGGTGAATGGAGAGTTTGAAGATAAATTCCAAATTCGCCATCTGGAGTTAGTTTCTTCTGCTCCATCTCAAAGCGCCCTGATCGCTGCGGATGGGCGGCGGCTATGGCGGATTCTTGAAAACTTGTATAATAATGCCTTTAAATACGCCATGGAAAACAGCCGCATCTACGTGGATGTCTCTGTACAGGATGGCAAGGCTGTTTTCACAATAAAAAATGTCTCTGCCAACCCATTAAACATTCATGCTGACGAGCTGACAGAGCGGTTTGTCCGCGGAGATGTGGCCAGAACCACGGAAGGCAGCGGACTGGGGCTCTCCATCGCCAAAGATCTGACACATCTCCAAGGAGGAAGTTTTGATGTTTATATTGATGGAGATTTATTTAAAGCACAAATAAGCTTTCCACTGTTATCCAAAGATTCTCCATCCACAGATGAAATTATTTCTCCACCAGGAGCTTAAAGAACGGTGTACCACCTTTCCATGGCTGGATGAGGCATCGATAACTGTGCCTCCTCCGGCTACAATTCCAACATGACCATTCACTACAATAATATCTCCTGCCTTTAAATCATTAAACTTGGTTATCTTTGTATATCTTCCTATGTTTCTCCATCCAGCCGAAGTTGTGTAGCTCTGCTTTACGCCTGCCTGGTTCAGACACCAATAGACAAAACCGGAACAGTCAAACGAATTAGCGCCTTTCGCCCCGTATACATACCGGCTGCCCAGCTTTGACTTGGCAATGGAAATAAGAGCATTGACTCCGCTTCCAGAAGATCCAGAGGAGCCTGTAGCGCTCTTTGCGCTGCTTCCTGTCAGCTTGGCCATGGTCATTACTCCCACAGATCCGTCACTGCTTAAGCCGTTATCCTTCTGAAACCGCTTGACTGCGCCTTCTGTAACTTCACCAAAGTATCCTGTTATGTTGGCAGATGAAAGATAGCCGTATTTATTCAAAAGTTTCTGAATCTGCTGTACGCTGTCTCCCTGGTCTCCTAACGCCAATCCGTTTGGCACCGCCTCATTACTGTTAAGTACCGCTCTGGTAGACGGACCAAGATAACCGTCAACTACCAAATCATTTCTTGATTGGAAGTGTTTCAGCGCCACCGCGGTATCCTGTCCATAAGCTCCGTCAGGAGTGGTCGTTAAATATCCCAATTCCTTTAACCGTTTCTGGGCAGCCTCAACGACCTCGCTTTTATCGCCGTACATAAGCAGGTTCGGCTTGATCTCCTCACTGTACAGCAAATTCATTGTCTGTCTTCCTACCTTGCCGTCCATAGAAATCCCATTGACCTCCTGAAGCTTTTTCACAGCCTCCTCAGTCTTATCCCCAAAATTTCCTGTGACTAAATCTTCTGTGGCTAAATAGCCCAGTTCATAAAGACGGCCCTGGATTCGCTGGATATCCTCTCCCTGATCTCCGTTTTCTGCTGCATAATGCTTTGCAGAAGAAGACATAATGGCTTCCCAGGTAGAAGGGCCTACCACTCCGTCCTGAACCAGATCATTTTGTCTCTGGAAGGTCTTTACAGCCGATTTCGTTACCTCGCCAAAATATTCTGTTGGTTCGTCATTATCCATAAACCCTAATGTCATCAGGCGGTTTTGGAGTTCAGCTATGTTTTCATGCTCCACCCCGACTCTCAAGTACTCCGGCGCAGCCTGGGTTTCTGGCACAGGAAGATCCTTTAACATCTCATAATCAGGTCCCTCCATGCTTAATTGATCCAGCCCGTCTATTAACGGCTCTTCTTCTGGAATTATCTCCGCTTCGATGCTTCCCTTTGTCGCCTTCTGTTCTACCTCCTGTACTTTGTAATTTCCACAGCCAGTAACCAAACCTGCAAAAAACAGAGTAAGAAAAGAAATCATTACGCTTCTTTTATACAAACTCATGGATTATTCAGTCCTTTCCATTTGTAAACAGTCTTTGTCGAATCTTGTATATTCTAACATATTTTAAAACCTAAGAAAAGTGTCAAAAATTTCTTTTCAAATCAGACGGTCTGTTATATGATAATATTACCAGTACAGTTTGTGTGCAAAAACAGTATAGAAAGGGGAAATGCGTCATGAGTGAAATGATTACTTCTTTTGACGGAACCAGGTTATTTTTAAACAAAGAATTGGCAGACTCTGCCAAAGCCGTGGCAGTGATTGTCCATGGTTTATGCGAGCATCAGGGCCGTTATGATTATATGGCTCAGCTATTCCACAAAGCAGGGGTCAGTACTTACCGCTTTGACCACAGAGGCCATGGAAGATCTGATGGAGAGCGCACTTATTATGGTGATTTTAACGAATTACTGGACGACACCAATGTTGTTGTTGATATGGCGATCTCTGAAAATCCAGATCTGCCTGTATTCTTAATTGGCCACAGCATGGGCGGCTTTACTGTGTCTTTGTACGGCGCAAAGTATCAGAATAAACGTCTCAAAGGAATCATCACAAGCGGAGCTTTGACAAAGGACCATGCTGGAACGATCTCTGGTGCTCCTCAGGGCCTGGATCCTCATGAGAAGCTTCCAAATCAGCTTGGATCTGCGGTATGCTCTGTGGCCGAGGTCGTCGAATGGTACGGGAAAGATCCGTACAACACGCCTACCTTCACCACCGGTCTTTGCTATGCTTTGAGCAGCGGTCTTAATTGGTTTAAAGAGCATGTGACAGAGTTTGCCTATCCGGTTTTCATGCTTCACGGACAAAAGGATGGGTTGGTAAGCGTAAAAGATACCTATGAATTTTTTGAGGAAGCTGCTTCCACAGATAAACAGATAAAAATTTACGGAAACCTGTTCCATGAAATTTTCAATGAATATTGCAGGGATGAGGTTATCGGAGACGTCCTTAGCTGGATCAAACATCGAATTTAATATGGCGTAACAGTTCAGACGGCGGGGAATTTGACAGAAATTTGGAACGTCAAGCTTGCTTGTATGTCCAAATTCCTGTCAAATTCCACATCGGATGAACATCCGATGCTTCTTGCAGGCGCTTTTTCCTGAAAGAAGATAAGCCCTCTGAACCGTTACAATATGGCGGTGCCCCTTTGTTTTAATCACAAGGGGGCGTTTTCTTTTCACTGCGTTTCGAATATAACGATTTTGCGCTGATTCCTGGCAGTTTTCCCAATTTTCCAGACAATGCGCTGATTTTATCCACTGGTGCATCCACTACCACGCTGATAATATTTACTTCCTTTTTTTCATAAGGAAGCCCCATTCGCCCAATAATATATTCTCCATATTCATGGAGCAAATGATTTACCTGTCCAATAGCTCCTTTATCTTCTACAATGATGCCAATTACAGCGATCCTTGTCTCTTCTTCCATTTGGGCCTCCTGAATTTAAAAAGAAAAAAGCACCAGCCCCGCGGGCCTCAGCCGCAAAACCAGTACTTTCAATGCGCCTTCAGGGACTCGAACCCTGGACAAATAGATTAAGAGTCTACTGCTCTACCAACTGAGCTAAAGGCGCATATCTTTATTTAATTCATACTTCTCTTGAACACGAAGCTTATTATATTGCATAGTTGTAAAAAAGTCAACCCTTTTCTACAATATTTTTACCATTTTTTTAAGATTTTTTAAGATTTGCTACAGTTCACTAGACAGTCTCTCAACTACCTAGCGAACTGTAAGTAAGCGTTCGTTAAACGCCCAAAGCTCTCCCTTTAAAATGCACTTTCGATTGCGGTAACTAAAGAGGATTTGTCCTGAACCCCCATGGTTCTTGCAATCACATCCTGGCCCTTCAAGACAAGAAAAGTAGGAATCGACATTACGTTATATTTGGCAGCCAACTCCTGATTCTCATCTACATTGACTTTTCCTACCTTGACTCTTCCCTCATATTCCTGTGCCAGTGTTTCCACCACAGGCCCCATGGCTTTACACGGGCCGCACCAATCCGCATAGAAATCCACCAGGACCGGCATATCTGCCTGATACACTTCCTCCTCAAAATTACCTGTTGTCAACACAACCGCCATATCATATCCTCCTTTGCGAATCATTTTTTTGTCTTGTTACTTCCGTCAATAACTTTTCCTATTTCTTTCAAACTCTTCTGCCACCGCAAAACCTGTTTGTTCAATTCTGTCTTATCGCAGGTCGCCTGTTGAAGTTTCTTTACAATCGTATCCCGCACTGACATTCTTACCACCAGTTTTTCCAAGTTTACGATATTTTATGCGTTAACAGTTAAAACTTTTCCAAATCTATTTTACACCGTCCGTCCTCTTGACGCAACCAGTTTACATATCGGTTTCCCTTCTCCTGAAAACTTTGTCTCATATTCTGTCATTACATTATCCTGGGCATATTCGCTGTGATGTAAGTCAAACGTATGTAACTCTATGTTCCATCCTGCTTCCGGAATGGACTGAAGGGAAAAGTCGAATAGTTCTCGATTATCTGTCTTAAATTCCACTGTGCCGTCTGATTTTAAAATCTGATCATACACTGCCATAAATCGTGAAGACGTAAGGCGCCGCTTCGCATGCCTGTCCTTGGGCCACGGATCAGAAAAATTCAAATAGATTTTTTCCACTTCCCCTTTCTCAAAAATGTCTCCAAGCTGTTCTGCATCCACCCGTAAAAAGCAAATATTAGGCAGCTGTAAATCCTCTTGTTTCTGTATCGCTTTTAAAAGTACTGTGGAATACCGCTCCACACCAACAAAATTCCTATCTGGATTTTTTTTTGCCAACTCCAGAAGAAATTTTCCCTTTCCCATTCCCACTTCTACCTGAATCGGATTTTCGTTCTCAAATACCTGAGCCCAGCGCCCTTTTTTCTCCTCTGGCGCCTGAACAACATAAATACTTTCTGCTATCTGCTCTTCCGAACCTGGAATATGGCGTAATCTCATCATCGCACCTCCGGTTTTTCACTCATTGTTTCTATTTTTATCACATTTTCCCCTCTTTCACAACATAAAATTTAAATTTCTCTTACAAGCACAAAATATGCGTGCATAAATTGTCATAAAATAGTATAATAAACGTATCCATCACGGCTTATGAACAAAGGAGGATATCATGGCAGGCTCAGATACAAACAATAGTTGGGAAAAAATCCGCCGTAATGTCAAAGATGCAGAAGTTTTAATCAGTCAAAAAAAATATAATCTATCTATGGTGAAATCCCGTCAGGCATTAGAGAGTATGATTCGCACTTTATGCGAGAACGCTTCCATTGGAGATATGGATTTAGCCTCCTCCATCGATGCATTATACAGTTCACGTTGGATTAGTAAAACCACTTGTGAACATTATCATAAAATTCGTATGCTGGGAAATAAAGCAGTCCATGAAGGCAGCGACGACGCCTACGAAGCCAATCAGGCGTATCATCTGCTTTCTCAGGAGGCTTACACCTTTTTTCATGAATACAATAATGGAAAGCGAGGCCCTGCCCCTTCTCAGTCTCAGCCCAGAAGGCGGAGTTCTTCCAAATCTGCCAAAAGCAGAAGAAGGGCGAAGCAAAGCGGATATGCCTTTTCCTCCTATGATGTTGTCCGTATCGTATTTGCCGTTTTGGTTATTATATTGATTGTGGTTCTGATCAATGTTTTAAAGCCTAAAAAGGAAAAGGAATCTGATGATGCTACGCAGCCCTCATCGTCTGCTTCTATTACAGAAACGCTTCCCGAGCCAGAAACTACCACTGCACCAGAGACGATGGCTCCTACCACTCCAGCTCCTGTTTACAAGACGTCTGACCACTTAAATGTTCGTTCCGCTCCTTCCGTGGATTCCGAAAAGCTGGGGCTCTTGTCTCCAGGCACCACGGTGGAATATATCGAAGATCACGACGACGAATGGGCCGTAATTCTGTATGAGGGGAGAGAAGCTTACGTATCCAGTCAATATTTAGTTCACGATTAAACTATGGGGATTTTATTATGAAATGGATTCATTATATTATCGGAATCTTATTTAGTTTCTGCCTGGTTATTATGCTTTTGATTACTTCCATAGAGGCGGTTACCTATTGGACTCCTGGTTATTATGAAAAAGAATATGAAAAATACCATGTTCTCGACAGTGTCCATATGGAGATGGCAGAATTGCTGCGTGTAACCGAAGAAATGATGGCATACCTTCGTGGAAACAGAGAAGATTTACATGTTCCCGCGATTGTGGACGGACGATCCAGAGAATTTTTCAACGAACGCGAAATTTCCCATATGGAGGATGTGCGAAATTTGTTTTTAGGCGGTCTCGTACTGCGGAGAATTTGTATCTTTACAGCCCTTGCCTGTCTGATACTTCTGGCTGTTTTAAAGGCTCCTGTAAGTCAGGTTCTCCCTGCCTCCATCTGTCTGGGCACAGGTCTGTTTTTTGCTGTTATCTGTGGATTGGCTGCTATCATCGCCTCCGATTTTACAAAGTATTTTGTAATTTTTCACCAAATCTTTTTTGACAACGACTTATGGATTCTGGACCCTGCCACAGATTTACTGATAAACATTGTTCCTGAACCCTTCTTTGTGGATACTGCTGCAAGAATCGCATGGACCTTTGGTATCAGCGTCTCTGTCTTATTTTTACTATGCAGCTTATGGATTTACGCAAAAAAATGCCATAGTTTCCAGAAAAAATGATTTTTCCTCCTTTACTTACTTTTTAAAATGTCCTATACTATAAGGGAATATTTTAAAAGTATGGGGATATTTATGGGAAAATATATCAATAAAAGTTTATCCTTGTTTTTGTGTATGGCCATACTCTTATGTTTATGTCCACTCCCAGCCAGAGCGCAGTCTGTCTGGCCGGAAAATATATCCATTCAGGCAGAAGGCGGTATTGTCATTGATGCGGACACTGGCACTGTATTATATGGTAAAAATATCCATAATACGTATTTTCCAGCCAGTATTACGAAGATTCTGACCGCCTTAATTGTGATTGAACAATGCGATTTAAATGAGATGGTTACCTTCTCTCATAACGCTGTATATAATGTAGAGGCAGGGAGCAGCAGTGCTGGATTAGATGAAGGCGATGTCCTAAGCGTCCATGATTGTCTTTATGCCCTTTTGCTAAAATCTGCAAACGAAGCAGGCAACGCTTTGGCAGAACATGTGGCTGGCAGTACAGAGGCTTTTGCAGATATGATGAATCAGCGTGCCGCCGCTTTAGGCTGTCAGGACTCCCATTTTGCCAATCCCAGCGGATTGAATGATCCAGAGCATTATGTTTCTGCCTATGATATGGCTTTGATCGGACAAGCAGCCGTACACAACGATACCTTTATGGAAATCGATTCTTCTCTCTACTATGACCTTCCCATTACAAAACGAAATCCAGAAGGCGCACGAATTTACCCTGGACATAAAATGATAAAGAAAAACCTTCCAGAATATTATGAAGGATGTCTAGGTGGAAAGACTGGCTATACGTCTTTGGCTGGAAACACACTGGTCACCTTTGCCACTCGAAACGGTATGACCCTTGTTTCTGTTGTCTTAAACGGTCATCAAACTCAGTATTCTGACACAAAAACAATGCTGGATTTTGGATTCCGTAATTTTCAGACCGTGTCTGCAGCCGATTATGATACTTCTTATCCCTCTGTAGAAAATGATTTAACTATCGGCGGCTTAACCACAACAGAATTGTATGGACTTCAACTTGATCCAAATGGAAAAGTTACTCTTCCAAAATCTGCGGATTTTACATCGGTAGAGTCACGCCTCTCCTATGAACTGACAAGCGAGGCCCCTTCCGATGCCATAGCACGAATTGATTACTGGTGGGGGGAGCGGCCGATTGGAATGTCTTATCTGAAGCTGCGAACTCTCAACATGTCGCCTGCTTCTTCTTTTTCAGGGCTGTTTGATTCTGCAAATGAACAGACGCCTAATGTTTCTGAGGCCCGTGCTTTAAGTTTGGAAGAGAGCTATTCCGATAAGCAGTCAGACGCCGAGGCTTTAGAACCAGAGGCTCGTTCCTCCTTTTCCTTACGTATTCCTTCTTATATCTGGGTCGGTCTAGGTACCATGACTGCCCTGGTTCTTCTTGCTTGCCTGTGCATCCTGGTAAAAAAATATTTGGATAAGAAGGAAGAAGAAGCCCGCATGCTTCGTCGTCAAAAGCGTTTGGCCCGCTTAGAAGATGTAGGAATCTCTCCTGTTGAATTTGATCTTTTGCTGGAGCGTCGTCGTTCCTCTTATACAACTAAACGTCCTCCAAAGCGAAAAAGCCGTCGCAGCTCTTTCCGTTTATAGTTTTATCCAAAAGGAGGCCTTGGATGTCTAAGCAGTCGCTATACAAAAACACAGCCATTACCTGCTTTTATCTGGTTGTGGCCACTTTGGTGTCTTATGGATTTTTTTTGCTCTCCAAAAACACGACCAATGTGGCCATTTTCTATATCCTTGCCACTGTAATGGTGGCAAGAAACACGGAAGGCTACGTTCCCGGAATCATTGCCTCCTTATTTAGCGTTATCTGTATTAATTTTGTCTTTACCTATCCCTACATGGCTCTGGAGTTTGGTTTAGACGGATATCCTATTACGTTCTTAGGTACTCTTCTAATCTCCTGTATTACCAGCACATTGACGACTCATTTAAAAGAGCAGACCCGAATTTTAAAAGAGCGTGAGCAGATGTTGATGGAGGCAGAGAAGGAAAAGGTTCGCGCAAATCTTCTTCGGGCCGTCTCTCATGATTTGCGGACCCCCTTAACTGGTATTATCGGAGCCAGCTCCAATTATCTGGAACATAATTTTTCTATGGATGAAGCAGAAAAAACAAAATTGGTTCATGGCATCTCAGAGGATGCAGTCTGGCTGCTTCATATGGTAGAAAATCTGTTATCCATTACCCGCATTAACAATACTACCGCCAGTGTGAAAACCACTCTGGAACCTTTAGAAGAAGTGATTCCTGCCACGCTTCAACGTTTCCATAAGCGGCTTCCAGAGGCTCAGGTTAAGTTGCTGATTCCTGATGAATTTATTATGGTTCCTATGGATGCTACTTTGATTCAGCAAGTTTTAATCAATCTGTTGGAAAACGCCTTTTATCACAGCGGCTCAGACAAACCTGTGGAGCTCATAATAACTGTAGACCCAGCCTTTGCTACCTTTCATGTGCGGGATTACGGCAAAGGAATTGCCGCTCAAAATTTAGACACTATATTTGACGGGTATACGCCGGACGAAAGCCACAGCAGCGACTCCCATAAAGGTATGGGAATTGGTTTGTCTATCTGCAAAACCATTATTCATGCACACCATGGCTCTATTATCGCAAAAAATCATTCGGATGGCGCTGAGTTTATTTTTACATTACCTCTAGGAGAAAACAACTATGAGTCAAAAGCTAACTGTCGTTCTCATTGAAGATGAACGCAACATCACAAATTTTATTCAATCCATATTAATCAATGAGTCCTACAAAGTTCTGACTGCCTCTACTGGAAAAGATGGCCTGTCCCTGATTGCTTCCCAATGTCCAGATATGATACTTCTGGATTTGGGCCTTCCTGACATAGATGGAATCCAGGTGATTGAGAAAATTCGTACATTCACCAAGACTCCTATCATCGTTATTTCTGCCCGCATTCAGGAAGAGGAAAAGGTAAATGCTTTGGATTGTGGTGCAGATGACTACATTACAAAACCCTTTGGCACTTCAGAAATGATGGCAAGGATTCGCACCGCCTTACGCCACAGCCACCGGACAGAAGATTCTGAAAGCGTATATCATTGTGGAGATTTAACCATTAATTTTGAAAAACGGCTGATTACATGTGGGGACGAAGAGATCCATTTAACTCAGATAGAGTATAAGCTGGTCTCTCTTTTGGCACGTCAGGCCGGAAAGGTGCTGACTTACGATTACCTGATTCGTCAGATATGGGGGCCATACAGCGACAACAATAACCAGATCCTTCGAGTAAATATGGCCCATATTAGAAGAAAATTAGAAAAAAATCCGGCAGAGCCGGAATATATTTTTACAGAGATCGGAGTAGGATACCGAATGAGGGAGGATTAATTCGCTCCTACTTCAATCTCTTTTCTCGCCTTCTCTGGCGTTGTTCCTCCTTTTTGTGAAACACATTATCTGCCCCTGTCTGGTCTACATGTTTCATAGTTTTTACTACAAAAATGCCGCCTTGCTCAGATTTTTTCATTCGGATTTTTCCCTGAACAAATCCATGTGCAGGGCATACGGCCAGACAGTAGTACTGCTTCTGATTTAAAGAAAACCACTTCATCTTTTTCCTTAACATCCGTCTGCAGTCCTTGCATATCATATCTGTCACAACTTTATCTGCAAGCGCCTCCTCTTTTGTGTCAAACTGGCGTGACACATACTTAGAATAAGTAGGAAATTCCATGTAAATCTCTTCCATCTTACTTTGAGGAGCCCGATAATAGTCAACAGACAGATACGGTTTCCACTTAGAAAAGTTAAGGAAACTCAAAACCTTCCCTGTATAGTAGGCATCGTCTAAGGCACGATGAAACGGGCGTTCCTCCAAAACCCCCAATTCTTCTACAGCATGGTCCAACGACGGCTTTGATTTTATGTCTCCTCTTTGAAGGGCATATAGTTTCTGCACATCATAGTACATCAGAGGTTTCTGAAACGGTATAGGAATTTGATAAAAATCCATATTTCTCTGCAATTCAGTCAAATCCATGGACCCCCAGGTACAGAACAAATACTCGTTTCCACACCAATGAATAAATTCTTTGATCACGTCCTGAAAAGGCTGCCCTTCCTGCTCCAGCTGCTCTATACTCATATGGGTGACTTCTGAAATCTTATAATGAAGGCGAGTATACACTTGAGGAGAAATCAACTTATGAAACTGGGAGACTATCTGGAAATTCTCATCTGTCTTTATAGCTCCGATTTCAATAATTTCAAAGGGAAAATGTTCAATAGAAGTTTCTTTTCCCTCAAAACTCTGGTTCCATTCCAAGTCAAATATAATAAAGTTCTTCATAATGGAGCCATTATATCATAGATAGCAGAACTTGGCTAGAGCTTTACCACGTCATGTACTGTTAAGGTATTTCCTTTTACCTGGAATTTTATGTCATATCCTGCATAACTTACCCCATAAATCCTTTTGGGATCCTGAAAGTAGGTAGGACGAGGGTCTTGAGCCAACATCCCTAAAACGGCTTCCCGCTTATCTATTGGATAAATCTCCAGAAGCTTCCATGGAAACACAACTTGAAGTTCATGCAGCTTTGTCTCTTTCGTATATCCTTCTGAAGCTTCAGGACGGCAATCCGTCAGCGGGACATATGGTTTAATATCGTATACCGGCGTTTTATCAAGGAGATCCACACCGGCTACCCATAAAACGGGACCCTCCCGTTCATCAAATTCGATGTGTTCTAATCTCACACAGGAAAGTCCGATATCATTAGGGCGAAAAGGGGACCTTGTGGCAAACACCCCCATTCGCTTCTTTCCGCCAAGCCTCGGCGGCTTTACCGTAGCGGACCAATTCTTTTTATGAGACTCTGAAAATTTCCATAAAATCCAGATATGGGAAAAACCGTCCAGACCACGAAAAGCCTCTGGATTATGAAATTCTGGTTCAAATACAACTTTTCCTTTTATGGCCTCTACCAGGCCGCTTTGTCTGGGAATCCCAAATTTACTTGGAAAATCGGTTCGTACATAGCCAATGATTCTCATCTTAAAACCTCTTATTATTTATCGGAAAAAGCATTAAAGACATGCGCTCTAATGCTTTTTCCTGAATCTTAATATGTAAATAATTGTACCCAATATTTCACGCCGTTGCTCTCATAAAATCCTACGCCGATATTTGTGTAATTTCCATTTAAAATATTAGCCCGATGTCCTGAACTATTCATCCACCCATCCATCACTTCTGCGGCCGTTCTCTGCCCATATGCAATATTCTCTCCTGAACCACGGTAGCTCACTCCATTTTGTGAAAGAACAGTACTAAAGCTGCTGCCATCTGGTCTTGTGTGAGAAAAGCTGTTTACAATCTCCTGAGCACGTACATTAGCAGCCTGTGCCAGATTTCCTGACTCTGTCAGCGGTCCAAGTCCTGCTTTCGCACGCTCTTCGTTTACCAGAGAAATCACTTCCTGAACATAAGAATTATCGGTTGTTCCGCCCTGAGAAGGCCGATCCTGGTCCGGAGTGCCGGGAATCGTTGGAGTATCAGGAACACCTGGGATGCTTGGAATATCTCCCGGCCAGTTCTGCCCTGGGCAATCTGGAGTCTCCACTGGACAATCTGGAATATCTCCCGGATTATTCTGCCCCGGACAATTTAGAATCCAATCAGGGCAGCTTCCCTGATTCCAGCAATCCTGATTCAGATTTGGATAAAGTACATCTGGATTCTGCCATCCCTGGCTAGGAAGATTTGGCTGTAAAATATCCACAGTCGGCAATGAGTTTCCACATGAGGGTTCCGTCTGACAGAATGTAGAAAAAATATCTGACCAATTCATTCCCTGACCACCGCATCCGTTTCCATTCATCACATACATTCTTACTGCTGCCTGTGCGGAAATTGGCGCTGATACGGACATTGTGATTGCAGCCGCAGCTGCGTATAATGCTAACTTTTTCATGGGTTACCTCCTTATATGTTACAAATATTTTACATTTCTGTTACAAAACAATAGTAACATACAGGGATTGGAAATTCCAGCGGAAACTACTGGAAATAATGTTAACGATATCCCAATTCCGGCAAAACATTCCTGGGCTGATCAATAATCACTAAATCCGCCACCCGATCCTTAAAATGGGGTCTCTGGTGGATAATAATCATCCAATTCCCCTTAAAATACTTAATATACTGTCCAAACACTTCGGAGTCTACATTGGTCCCTAATAAAAGAAGTACGTCTGCTCTGTCAATTTCTACCGTAGCTTTTGTCATTCTCTGAGAATCTATCATCTCTCCAAACAGAGAAATCTGAGGACGCACTGGGATATTACACGTTTCACAGATAGGCACTCTTTTAGCATTTAGAATGTATTCTACAGGATATTTTCTCCCACATCTGGGACATTTGTTATCATAAATGCTGCCATGAAGATTAATCACATTTTTACATCCTGCTCTCTGGGACATCTCATATACGTTACTGGTAATCACACATTGAAGCTTTCCGGCCTTTTCCATGGCTGCCAATACGTGACCAGACTCTGTGTCCTTTGGTTTGCCAAGAAGAATCTCTTGTCTGTAGAATTTAAAAAATAACTCCGGCCTGGTATTATAAAAAGCGCTGGTGAAAAGTTCATCTGCGGAATATCCATAGGTTTCTTCTATCTCATAGGCACGTTCCTGTTTTTTAATTCCCAGAGAGTCGCCTTCCTCCATCATGCCAGAACCACATAACGCCACGACATACTTACTCTGGTCCAACATCTTTTTTAACTGGGAAATTTTGCTGTCCAAAGAAAAACCTCCTCTCTGCTATTTTATGATTAGTCTAATTATACAATAAAATTTATAAAATTTCCATGTTTTTATACATTTTTATGTCTTTTCGTTACTGTCAAGTAATCATTGGCAACTCTTTTCATACAGATTTTTGATGCCGCA